>NZ_JBQERJ010000008.1:0-259661 GCF_056534925.1 Ruegeria sp. P10 | reverse complement strand
CTTGTGACCAAAACAGCGAGCCGGAGCGCGAAACTCCGCAGTGCCAGCTTGCCAATCTGTTAAGCGACTGGAGGATTACACATGGCCCAACCTATGAACTACAGAAGACTTAGCAAGCACTTCGTAATTGGTGCGATATTTGGCGCTTGGGCTGTTTCTCCTCAAGCGATTACTGATGCGTTAATAGATGTAGTCGCTCCTTCGGCAGCATACGCGCAGGAAACGGAGGAAGTTTCTCCGACAATGGTGCGTGATCGTCCACGCGATGTGTACTACCCCAATACTGAAGATCTCGCCGAAGACGAGATGCGGGTCATCGCGTGTGGAACTGGAATGCCTACAACGCGAGCTGCTCAGGCTGCTGCGTGTTTCCTTGTGGAACTGGGCAACGGAGACAAGTTCTTGTTCGACATTGGTTCGGGATCGGCCGAGCGAATTTCCTCCCTTCAAATCCCGTACAATTATTTGGACAAGGTCTTCATCGGCCATCTTCATACCGACCATTTCGGCGCATTGCATGACTTGTTTATCGGTGGCGCATTGATGGGGCGGAATATTCCGTTGCGGGTTTGGGGCCCAAGTGGACCATCAGAAGAACTTGGTACTGCATATGCACTAGATCATATGCAAAAAATGCTCACATGGGATCTGGCAGGTCGTGCAGGCGTCACTGATTTCCGCGGTTATTCAATGGAGGTTAATGAGTTCGATTACAGGTTAGAGAACGAGGTAATTTACGAAGAAAATGGCGTCCAAATTCGTACGTTTCCAGCCATCCATTCAATTGATGGTGCAATCAGCTACGCACTGGAATGGAATGGGTTAAAATTTGTTTTTAGCTCAGACACTTATCCGAACAAGTGGTTCAAGGAATACGCTAAGAACGCTGACCTCGCCATCCATGAATGCTTTGTAGCGGTTCCAGATCTTGTGGCAAAAATGGGATTTACGCCCGAATCCGCGCTACTGGTTGGAACTCAGGTACATACAGCGCCCGAAGCGTTCGGAAAAGTCATGAGCGATATTGAGCCAAGAATGGCGGTCGCCTATCATTTCTTTAATGACTTCGACACAACTAACAATGTTTTCGAACGCATACGCAGCACTTATGATGGTCCGCTAAGCCTGGCAGATGACTTCATGGTTTGGAATGTCACGAAAGACGCGATTACGGTTCGGATGGCGGCAACAGAAGAGCACACTTGGGCGCCGCCGCTCGCTGCACCAGCTGAGCCGCCGAACCCTGCTGACAAGACCTCATATGCTGAGAAGGTAGGACTTTCTCCGGAGGTGATGGAGTTTTCCGATTTCACAAAGGGTGGCTTTGACGATGTCGATGACGTCTTGAGACCCATCTACGAAGAAGCTTCGGAAGCTTTGGGGCAGGAGTTCCCGTATCCGGGTGACAACTAATATCAAATTTGACCGGCGCGACTTCAACATGCGCCGGTTCTTTCAATTCTGATCGGAACTCTCTATGCGATATACCTCATTGATTTCTCGCTATTTGGTCTGTGTTGGTTGGTTGCTTGTCGCGATATCTCATGCCGCCAACGCCCAGTCTCTTGCACGTTCTGAAGATGATGAAGGTGGTTGGCGGCACTCGATCACCCCTTATCTGTTCCTTCCGCTCAGCACTACGGGCACATCAACTATAGATGGAACAAGCGTCGATCTGGACCTGAGTCTGAGCGAAGTACTGGACGTGCTACAGGGCGCAGCTTCGGTACGTTACGAAGGCTGGAACGGCGACTTCGGGATCATCTCGGAAGTGTACTATGTAAGGCTTGGCGAAGACGGAACCCTGCCAGGCGGACGAGTAGACGTCGATGTTGATGTCCGGCAGACCTTTGTAAATGTTCAGGGAGCCTACCGATTTGCGAACGGGGTCAATGCTTCGGGTCGACGCTATGCAGCAGACGCTGCAATTGGCGTACAGTGGAACCGCCTTAAACAAGAGATCGACCTTTCGGGCCCCGGCCCAGGTATGACGCTGGGCGGAACAGAGGATTGGTTCGAGCCGATGATCGCGCTCCGCTATGCGATGGAAATCAACGACAAATGGAGCTTCGCCAGCCGTGCCGAACTGAGTGGGTTCGGCGTGAATGGCGATGACCTGCAATACCTGCTTCTGGCTGGCCTTGACTGGAAAGGCTGGGAGAACACGTCCCTGCGGTTTGGCTATCAGTTCTATGGAATTGATTACTCCACTGACCGCTCGAGCGGGGAGTTTGCCTATGATGTTGACCAGAATGGTATCTATGCTGCCGTCGCGTTTCATTTCTAAGGTCGGCGATTGCAGCAAGACATGGGTTTGGGTGGGCGCGGCGCTCGCAAGTTGGGCGATTGGCGCTAACCAATCGATTGCTGACCTCGTGTCCCCCTACGGAGGAGAAACCGCCCCAAACTTTGTTGAGCTTTCGGTACAGCCTGATCATGTGCGGGTTCTCCTTGAGGTCGATTTGAACGACTATCCCATTTTCGTCATTCCAGATGATGGTTCAGGTACGTCGCTGGCTGAGCGTACGGGTCAAAACCTTCAAGTCTGGGCAGATGAAGAGGAACTGACCAGCACAACGAATACGATTGATGTGCGCCCTAGAATTACCCGGCAAACAGCAGCGAGCGCTCAGTATCGACCGCGACCACGCAGCGAAAATGTCGTTTACGTGGATATGGAGTTTCCGTTCAATGGCAAGCCTGAACGGATCACGTTCATTCCCCCGCTAAATTCAGACGGGATTCCCTTGGCTTCACTTGGCGTTGTGGCCGAGCACATGGGTGTTCCGGTGACAGACTATCGTTACCTTTCTCAGGCTGAGACCATGCGTCCAGATTGGAACGATCCGTGGTTTACAAAATTTGAAAACCCAAATCTCACCCGCCACCACAAGTCCCCTATGATGTCGTTCCTGGCCATGGAGCCGCGTGTCGTCCGGCACGAGATCATATTGCGTTTGAAAGATTTCGAAACTTGGGCCGATCTGGGCTTGGGAGGCGCAGAGCGATTAACTCCAGATGATGTCGCCAGGATCAAGTCTGGCGTATCGGACTTTCTTGCGACTAGAAACCCGCTCGCCGTAGACGGCAAGCCGATGAAACCGGAAACGATACAGGTCTCACGTATCGAAGTTGGGGCCGAAGGCTTGCGTGTTCTTCCGGATGAGGCGGAGGCAAACCGAAAGACGCTGTTACTGGGCGTTGTCCTTTCTTATCCGGTTGAGACCTTGCCGAACCGAGTTGATCTGGCATGGGAACTTTTTCCAGATGGTCTGGATATTATTCCGATCACCATCTCCGATCCGGCAGGGGCAGTCCCATCGCAGATTTATGAATCCGATCCAGTTGTAAGTTGGAACAATCACTTGAAAACTTGGACAAACCCAAAGACGAGCCCGGTTGTCGTCAAAGTCGCGGGTGTAACACAGGTGCCCTCGTTTGCGTTCGGCTTAGGTTTCCTGTGTTTGATATGCGCCTATTACTCGTTGCAGCGTGCAAATAGTCAGCGTCTGATCTTGCTTGGCCTGACCGGGGCATTCGGTGCCGCTGCGATTGTCACGTATTGGCTGAACAACCCGTCGACAGCGCCCGAGCCGGATGACATCGCGACGCGTCAAATCATAGAAGGGCTAGTGACCAACATCGGAACTACGATGCTTGAGACGCGAGATGATAATGCCTTAGGTGCGATGGAGCCATATGTCGAAGCAATTAATCGCGACAAGGTTCAAGCAGAAATGCGTCGTGGCTTGTCAGTTACCTTGCCCTCTGGTGCCATGGCTCGCGTCGAAGCGATTTCAGACCTGAATGTCGAGAGCTTCACGCCCGGCGAAGACAGAAATCAGCATCAGGCCCTCGCCAATTGGACTGCCCGTGTAAGCGGAGGTCATTGGGGGCATCTACATAGGCAAGCAGTTTCTTATCGTGGCTTGCTAGATGTTTCGCGGCATGGCGACCATTGGATGCTCGATGACCTGACGATTATCAGCGCCAAAACAGGAGGGTAATTCAGTGGCTATCGTGAGGTTGTTTTATACAACGTTCCTGTTTGCCATGATCTTTTTGTGTTCAGGCAGAGCGGAGGCGCATTTCAATCTAAACCAGAATGTCCGTATCCATCATGTTGCCCATTCGGAAGATGGCCTAGATGTCTATTTGCGCCTCCCGATGCCTTACTTGGTTGCAGAACTCGTCGGTCCCGAAGGTACGGACGGTTTGCCTGCACCGGCTCCGTACACATACAATGTGATCGAAGATGGCGTGCTCATGCACTACTTGGATCAGGCCGCATTTCACAAAGACCCAACCGGCTTGGCTCGTATTGCTGAAAACAGCTTTGAGCTATCTATCGACGGTGACCGACAAACATCAAAGATCGTCTCGATAAGACTACATCCGTTGGGGCAAGAGCCAGGGTTTGCTACGCTCAATGAAGCACGCTCGGCACTTGCGCCAAGAGTTGTTTTTCCAACAACCGAGGAGATTTATGTTGGCGAGGTGATGGTTGACGTGCATCTGCGCTTTGTGACGGGAGAGGTTGGAGCATACAGTTTATCCTATACTTCTGATCCGGGACTTCCTGAACAAGAAGAAACGGCGAACCTGATCCTCGACTATAACGGGCAGGATGTTCGGACATTTCGTGCACGGGGCTTGATGCATACCCCGGTCGAAGTTTCCGGATCAGCAACCGCAGCCGCTTCGACCTTCTTTGTCGAAGGTATTCGGCATATTTTGGAAGGTCCCGATCACGTTCTGTTTGTGCTTTGCATGATCATCGGCGCATTGAACTTACACAGCCTATTAGCCCGCGTCACAGGGTTTACATTGGGCCACACGATAACACTGATTTTAGGTTTTTTTGGCTTCGCGCCGAGCGGAGCGTGGTTCATCCCAACTGTCGAACTGGCAATAGCAATTTCAATAATCTACGCAGCTGCGATAGCGGTTTGGCCACCAGAGAAAGGACATGGCGACCTGAAGGCTTTTGCCATCACGTCCGGGATTGGGTTGCTGCACGGGTTTGGTTTCTCCTTCATGTTGCATCAAATTCTACGAGTTGATGCACCAAACGTTTGGCACAGCTTGCTGGCCTTCAATGTTGGAGTAGAGGCTGGACAAGTCATAATCGTTCTATTGGTCTGGCCCCTGGTGTTGTTGCTGCGTAAACAACCAGGCCGTATCTGGTTCAACTCTCGCGCTGCCGTTGCCGCGTGCGCAAGTCTGGTCGCGATGGTTTGGGTAGTTGAACGGGCGGAGTTCTTTCTCTGATACCTGTTCTGTGAAATTTGTACTGGTTTGCGCAATAAGCCGACCTTTACTAAGATTCGTTGAACTTCAGCTTTGTCCGCTGCCCTGCCATCTGTGAAGCGCCTGGGAACGTCCGGAATACGCGGATTACGACGTGCTGCGCATGCAAAAGGCGAAAGCTTGGTCGACGGCAGCAATGGGCTCTTACCGGACCTTCACCAGTTCTTGGGGCCTGGCTCGCAATGTGTCGAGAACGCTATTCATTCACTATTCCTCAGGAATAATAGGAAACCCAATTCTGTTGTTGATGACACCTGCGAAGGCGAAAAGGATATCTACGAGAGCTTTATTGACACGCATTTCCTGCAACTGTCTAGCTATAGCGTGAGCCGCCGATGCAGTTGCTTGAACACTGGCCAAGTGGTGTTCGGCGTGTTGATGTGTCCACATATTGGCATCAACGTATTTCTTGCCGAGTGCCAATGCCGCATCGATCTGATCCGCAACATCAGCCTCAGGCACCCCGAAAGTACTATCCAATAGGTTCGCGAATCCCTTCCCAAGATCTTCTTTTTCTTCATCATCAAAAAACGACATACTGTCTCTCCCAAATCACTTAAAATTTGCAACCTTGCTTAGATTACTCAATGCACTTTCTATGTTAATCCACTTTTGCGTCAGCGCGTCAGGCGGCAAACAATAAGAAGTAGCGCCGCTTTTAAGTTTGGCGGGATTTTTGTCGATGTACTTCAGCTCGTCTTGGACTGTTGATAGACCTGTCTTCAATAGAGCGTAATTAGTCTTAATTTTGCTCAACTTTTGTATTGTCGCCAACCTTGCATCGATAACCTTTAGATCGCCATTGATTTCCTTCCAGTAGGTTTGACCCTCCTTGGAGCTATAGCGGCATTTTTGGGACCCGTAGTTTTTAATCAATCCTTGGAAATAGGTGTCAGTTCGCTTGGCCATGCTTGTTAGAATTGACGAGGTAGTCGGATCAATTGGTTTTGGCGCACATGAAGCAAGCAAAAAGGCAATGGTGACGATAAGTGCTAGCAACACTCGAGAAGCATTAAAAACTATCATAGCAATAATCTCATTCTAAATTTTCAACTATTAGTATCACATTAACTGCAAAAGTTCCACAATCTTGCAGCATCAGCGTGGATTAGAATTGTTCCATAATATTCGCTGCGAAAGGATTACTCTATAAATTCAAATGTTTACTTTGCATTTGGCTAGATTCAAGGAGCAAGGTTGGCTTCTATTGGCAACGACCTCGTCTCGATGCACTTGATAAGCAGGTTGTTTAGTAGATTTGCGGACTCGATTGCCGCCAAAGAGAGGTCGCCCTTCAGCTTCCCCCCATGAACGGCCTTAGAACGAACATTATACAGTCTTTTTACCATCTCAAAGACATCTTGCCTTTCAGCTTTACTGTCGGGAAAGAGGAATCGCGCCATGTACAGGCTGATCTTGAATCGAATTTCTGAACTGGCACCGAAAATTCCTTCAATTCCCGCCCAAATCATGGCCATTTTTATTCTTGGGTTGGGATGCCAATGGTGCGTGGAGAGGCATTGCACGGCTGTTTGAAAGCTTTCTGCTTCCAGCAGCGCACGCGCGCCTGCGTAGTGTTTTGATAGCCAGTCACCATCGCCGTTCGTTAGGATGTAAGGTGGAGCGTCATTAAAACCGCTCATATGTCGGTGTATCGCACGAAGAGTGCTATTCGCAGAGATGTCACAGGCGGCGCTGCTGGATTGGAGGTTGAAGCCTATCTCCGTCTGGAAAATGGCGGATAGCAAAAGCGCATCCCAGGAAGAGTTCCACGCAATGATGGAAGTTTCTCGCGGGGAATCGGCGCTAATTCTAAACTGAGATCTAACTCGTGGAATAAATGCCGCTACAACTGCTATGTCATCCGGCTGCGAGCAGGCTGAAAGGGCACTGTTAAAATCTAGATGGGAGGTATCCGCTGGTTGAAACAAGATGCCATCTGCGAGATGAATATCAGTGTGAACGCTTATCCCGTTCAACAGTATAAACGTTTCATTTTTCTCAGCGAAAACTTCCATGATCCAAAAATCTCGAATCCGATTTTGCTAGACACTAATTGATTGGTTGAGGTTGGAACAGGAAAACGTTTGTCTCACCAAACAGTTTTTTAGGTCCGCTTTTGGGCAAAAGCTGCAGTTCGTGAATGCCGGTTCCGCAACCGCAGCGAACGGCAGCTTGGTGGCCTTACTTATTGCAGTTCGACAGAATGGCACAACTGCAATTGGCGGCAGGCTTTCTTCCTCACCGTTTTCCATTTTTGAGCCAGCGGGATTTGGACAAGCCAAACGCCTTTCACCGACAGGGTAAGGGCGCGGCCCTCCCCCTCCCGCGTTCGCCTCGTCGCAGATCCCCAGGAACAGGCGGCTTCGCCGTCTGGTCTGCAAATCAGCCCTGATTTCCGAAAGGGCAGTCGGATCAAACCAAACTGACTGCGAGAGTATGAAATGCGGGCGGCGTGTTGGTTGATGACGCAAAGGTCAAAATCAACTGTTGTCCAACGTTGGGGGTGCCTTCCGATGTCGAACGTTCATCCCGATTCTGGTCCAACTGTGACGGTTGGGTCAGGTTCGTGTGACGTTCAACAGGAAACCAGTGGCGGACCGAGGAGGATTCGAACCCCCGACCCCTTGATTCGTAGTCAAGTACTCTATCCAGCTGAGCTATCGGTCCGCGTTGGTGAGGCGGTGTTTAGACCTGCTGCCCGAGACGTGCAAGCCGATTCTTCAAAAAAAAATCAAAAAGTCATATCCCCGCGCGGAAGGCTGATTTCAAAGACTGTTCCCTCGGGTCCGGTCTCTTTCAAAACCAGGTCCCCGCCATGGCCGCGCACCAGCTCCTGCGAGATTGCCAGCCCCAGACCCGAGCCACCCTTTCGGACCCCACCCTGAAAAGGTGTAAACAGGTTTTCGCGCGCCTTGGGGGGAAGACCCGGCCCCGTGTCGCGGATTTCGATGCACCAAGCATCGTCGTATTCACACCCCGCAATCGTAATCCGGCCAGGTTTTCCCGAGGCAACCAGAGCCTGTCTTGCGTTGCGCACGAGGTTCATGATGACGCGGTACAATTGTTCGGGGTCGGCGCGGGCCACAAGCGCGTCCGGCACTTCGTTCACGATTTCGACGCAGGCATCCGCGACGGCGAGTTGTTCGCTGGCCGCGACATCCGCCGCGATTGCGCGGATCGGAACCATAGTCAGAGTGGGCGCGGGTTCTTCCGCGCGGCCAAAGGCCAATGTGCTTTCACAAAGGGACACGGCCCGGGTGATGGAATTCACCAGTTTCGGCGCCATCCGCCGCACCAGCGGATCATCGCTGGCCTCGATCCGGTCGGTAAACAGCTGCGCCGACGTCAGGATATTGCGCAAGTCATGGCTGACTTTGGCGACGGCCCCCCCAAGCTGCGCCAGCCTTTCCCGCTGTTTGAGCGCCTGGGTCAGGTCCGTTTGCAGCATCTTCAGTGCCTCCTCGGCCTCTCGCAACTCCGTCACCTTCGAGTTCGGCGAGATTATGCCACGCGCGTCCTCTGGCGCACTGGCATAGCGTTGCATGTAGCCGACGACGCTTTTGATGGGCCGCACAAGTACGACTCGCACGGCGAGAAACAGAAAAAACGCTGTGATGATGGAGATCACAAAGGACAAACCGAGAATACGCAACCCGTAGTCAATCATCGCCGTTCGCAACGGCATGCTATCCATGGTGACTTCGATCAGAAGGCCCGCCCCCTTGACCGGTTCTCCGATGACCCGGATGACTTCGTTTTCGGGTTTGAGAAAGCGGCTAATCGCATCCCGGATCAGAATCCAGGGGCTTGCATCCCGCAAATCGAACGTGTCGGCGATTGGATCGGGAATCGGCGACGACAGCATCAGTTGCCGAACCTCATCCCGTCGCAACACGACATTGTAGACGCCTGCGTTTTCCAGCAGTTCTGCCTCAAGATCTTCGGCCAGCATGTCGTCCGCCAGCAAAGCCAGCGAGGCGATCTGCGCGCGTTCGAGCCTGTTCAGCAGAAAGTCCTCGCGGAACCGGGCGATCGACGGGACAAAGATCAGAACCTCGGCCAACATGACGAAGACCGTCGTCAGGATCAGAAATCGGCCCGAAAGCGAGTTCAATTTGCGCCCCTCCTCAGGTCAGGGAATCCAGCGCTGGACGAACCGGACCACTCGTTTAACTGTCTGATTCTCAAACAGCCTTGGCGAGAAATAAGCACCCGCCACACGTTTGTTAAGCTCTCCGATCGTCGGATAGGGTGAAACCATGGCGGCGATCTGCCCCATCTTCAGGTTATTGGCCAAAGCCAACGACCACAAGTTGATCAACTCACCCGCCTGATGCCCGACGATTGTGGCGCCGACGGGTCGGCCTTTCACGACCATGACCTTGACGAAGCCTTTGGTTTTGCGCTCGGCAGTCGCACGGTCATTGTGGATATAGTCAAAGCGGGCGATTTCGAGCTTTTCTCCATGCGCCTCGCGGGCCTGAGCTTCGGTCAGTCCGACCTGGGCCAGCTCTGGATCCGTATAGGTGGCCCAAGGGATATGTGCCGTTTTCGCCCTGGACGGCAGACCGAACAGGGCCGAACGAATGATGACACCTGCATGATACCCTGCAACATGGGTGAATTGCAGGCCACCCGTTACATCTCCGATCGAATAGACGCGGCGATTGGCCGTGCGCAACGCGTCATCCGTTCTGATGCCGGTTTTTGTGCGTTCAATTCCGGCTGCTTCCAGGTTCAGACGCTCGATATTGGCTTTGCGACCGGCAGCGATCAAAAGATGAGAGCCCCGGTGAATTTCACCGTTTTCGGCAACGACCTCCACAGCGCCCTCTGTTCCGCGCACCTGAGCGATCATGGCGTTTTCCCGGATGTCCACGCCTTCACTGCGCAGGGTATCCAGCACCACGGAGGCAGCCTCGGGATCGTCTTTGCCCAAGGCTTTGAACCCTTCGACGACCGTCACCTTGCTGCCGAGGCGTATATGGGCCTGCGCCATCTCCATCCCGATCGGGCCGCCCCCGATGATCAGCAGGTGATCTGGCCGCTCTCTCAAGTCAAAGATGGTTTCGTTCGTATAATAGGGCACCGTGTCCAACCCCGGAATCGGCGGCACCAGCGGTGATGAACCGGTCGCGATGACGATGCGACGTGCACAGATGACATGATCCCCGGCCTGCACCTTTTCAGGGGATATGAACGTGCCATATTCGCGAATGACCGTCACGCCGAAGCCTTCGAACCGCTGCTGGCTGTCCATCGGTTCGATCTGCGCGATCACATCATGAACATGATCCTTTACTGCGGCGTAGTCGACCTGAGGGATTGTATCAGCGATGCCAAAACGAACGGAATGCGCCTGAGCATGAGCCGCTTTGCCGCTTGCGATCAGCGCCTTCGACGGGACACAGCCGAAATTCAGGCAATCCCCACCCATCTTGTGCCCTTCCAGCAGGACAACATCCGCGCCCATCTGGCTGGCACCCGCGGCGACGGACAATCCTCCGGACCCGGCGCCAATGACCAGGAGGTCGGTTTTCAACTCTTTCATGGTTCAGGTGCCTCTTTTCGCGCGCAGTGCTTTGAAAACGATGGGCAAGGCGGCCAATATACACAACCCGATAATCGGCCCGATCACGAACGGTTCCCACAGCAACGAAACATCAGGCGTTTCCCCACGGTCGAATACACCGCCCAGACCGACCCCGATCCAAGTGTACACGATACCTCCGGGAATGATGCCCAGCGCGGTCGTCAAAAGAAAATTGCGGAACTTCACACCGACCAAAGCCGGCACGAGATTGGCAACAAAGAACGGCACCACCGGCACCAGACGCAGCAGAAACAACACCGAGATTTCGTTTTCCCGCAGACCGTCCTTCAGTTTTCTGACCGTGCCTTCTGATGATTCCAGGCGCGACGTCAGGGCTTCGCCCAAGCCCCAGCGCGCCGCCAGAAAGATCGCCGACGCACCGATGGTGGCGGACACGACATTGAAAACAGTTCCCGCAAAAAGACCGAAAAGAAAACCGCCCGTCATCGAAGCCACCGCGGCACCGGGCAGTGAAAAGGCCACTATGACGATGTATATGGCGACAAAAGCGGCTGCCATGATCCAATAGTGACCGTCCCGCCACGCCAGAAGCGCCTCGCGATTGTCCCGCAAGGTCTCGAAAGTCAGGTAATCCCCAAGCGTGAAAAAGCCGACAACGGCTACGCTCAGGATTACAAGCAGCGGAATGTGGCGTGCGAAACCGTTGCGCGGCGCCTGGCTTGTGTCGGACATCAGATTTTCCGGTTCTTTGTGCTTCATCTTGTGCCCAAGATGCGCTGACTGACGGGCCAGCAATAGGGGGATCACGGGGCCTTGATCTTTGTGGCACCGAATGTGAGGAATTTCGGCGATAAACGGGTATTTTGAAACCTTTTGCCGTTGCCGGTTACAGAATTGTTGCAAAAGCTGCGAAAACCTGGCCGTTGGGGTTTGACTTACCCCCCGCTTGGCAGTAGAGGACGGGCTTCGAACACCACGGGCAGGCGAATCCGCGCCGCACCCGACCGCATAGATTGGAGACGGAGCGATGAAACGCACCTATCAGCCTTCGAACCTGGTTCGCAAACGCCGCCACGGTTTCCGCGCGCGCATGGCCACTAAGGCCGGCCGCAAGATCCTGAATGCACGCCGCGCACGCGGCCGCAAATCGCTGAGCGCGTAAACCGCTCACCGATCAGGTTATGAACATGACGCCGCCGGAGGCCCCTGAGGTTGGTAGGAACCACCCCGGGAACAAGCCCCCGGCGGCGTCCGTTTGTGCATCTGCACCCCTGACCGTTCTCAAGAAACGGTCCGACTTTCTGAAAGCGGCGCGTGCCCGCCGACAAGGCACGTCTTCGATGATGGTGCAGGCCCGCAAGCGTGGCCTCGGCGAGGGCATCGGGATTCGCGTGGGGTTCACCTGCTCGAAAAAAGTGGGCAATGCCGTGGCCCGCAACCGCGCCAAGCGCCGTCTGCGCGAAGCCGCGCGGGCCGTGTTGCCCGAAGCCGGCCGCGACGGGTGGGATTACGTTCTGATCGGCCGTGCCGAAGTTACCGCCAACCGCCCCTATGACGCATTGTTGGACGACCTGCGCTATGCGCTCCGCAAGGTGCATGCGGCTGAAAAATGACCTTCCTGTCCCATATCGTCGCCCTGCCTGTTCGGGCGTATCGGCTGATCTTCAGCCCATGGGTCGGTTTCAACTGTCGCTACCAACCCACCTGTTCCGCCTATGCGCTTGAGGCGCTGGAGAAACACGGGGCGGTCAAAGGATCCTACTTGGCCGCTCACCGGATCTGCCGTTGCCACCCTTGGGGCGGCGACGGATATGATCCGGTACCTGACGACAAGCATAACGACCCTTCGTCCTGACCCCTCGTCAGACTTGACCGGCAAGTGCCGCGCCTGAACAGTTGGACCTGCACAACCCGAGGTCCCTATGAAATCCCCAGCGCGCGACACCCTGCCAACCCACGATGTCCTGAACCAACCGCCCACGCGCGGCGGCACCGATCTTTGGCTGTCCGATCCGGTCCTGCAAGACGCAGCAAAGACAGCGGGCGCGCGCGCTTTGGAGCTGGCGGCATATGGCAAAACACTCGGAACCGAAGAAACGCGGGAACTGGGTCGGGAAGCCAACCGGCATCCGCCAGAGCTGCGGCTGTTCGATCCCGGCGGCAGGCGCCTGGACGAGGTGCGGTTTCACCCGGCCTATCATCAGATGATGCAGATCAGCCAATCGGCGGGCTATGCCGCACTGGCCTGGGATGGACAACCCGGAGGGCATGCGACCCATGCGGCGATGGTCTATTTGGCCGGACAGGTCGAACCCGGGCATTGCTGCCCGATGACCATGACCTATGCAGCAATCCCTGCACTGGCCGCCAATGAACACATTGCCTCGCTCTGGCAGCCAAAACTCATGGCCCGCCACTATGATCCTTCGAAGGAACCGATCGGTCAAAAGACCAGCGCGACGCTGGGGATGGCGATGACCGAAAAACAGGGCGGTTCGGACATACGCGCCAATACGACCATTGCGGCACGCGACGGGGATCATTGGCGCTTGCGAGGGCACAAGTGGTTCTGTTCCGCGCCAATGTCGGATGGGTTCCTGACACTGGCGCAGGCGCCCGGCGGGTTGACCTGTTTTCTGGTGCCCCGCTGGCTCGAAGGCGAACGCAATGCGATCCACCTGATGCGCCTGAAAGACAAGCTGGGCAACAAATCCAACGCATCCTCGGAAATTGAGTATCATGACGCGCTGGCCTATCAGTTGGGCGAAGAAGGCGCGGGCGTGCGCACCATACTGGAAATGGTGCACCACACGCGGCTTGATACAGCCATGGCACCGGCCGGGCTGATGCGTGCCGCGCTCAGCGCAGCGCATCATTGGGTGGAACACCGCAGCGCGTTTCAGCGCCGATTGATTGATCAACCGCTGATGCGAGCGGTCCTGTCCGACCTTGTTCTGGACTGGGAAGGCGCAGTGACCCTGGGAATGCGTGTGGCACAAGCATTTGACGGTCAGACACCCGAAGACAAGGCCTTTGCCCGGATCGGCGTCGCATTGGCCAAGTTCCTGAACAACAAGCGTTGCCCGGTCGTCGTCGTCGAAGCGATGGAAGTGCTGGGCGGCATGGGGTACGTCGAAGACACGCCCTTGCCCCTGATCTATCGTGAAGCGCCCCTGAACAGCATCTGGGAGGGGTCAGGCAATGTGATCTGCCTCGATATCCTGCGCACCCTGACGCGTGAGCCGCTGGCCGCCGAGGTTCTGGGGGCCGAGTTGGATGCGGTACGAGGCACGGACAGAAGGTATGACGCAGCTTTGACCGCGCATCGCAACCGCTGGCCCGGTCTTCCGCCCGAGGCCGAAGCGCGCTGGTACGCTGAACGTACGGCACTGCTGCTGACGGCCTCGCAATTGCTGCGTCACGCGCCGGGCGCTGTGGCTGACGGCTTTGTTGCCACACGTCTTTCCGGCGATGGCGGCCGCATTCCCGGAGCAGTAGCCGGGTTGGATACCGGCGCCCTGCTGGCGCGGCTTGGCTGACCCGCCACTTGCCCGGTTGCGCCATCTGCTGTAGGGGCAGCGCATGTTTGATGATGCAGACGATATCCACCCGCTCTTTGCCGGCGCGCCCTCGACCACCGAGTTCAAGAAACTGCGCAAACGCATCGTGCGCCAGACCCGCGAAGCGATCGAGCAATACGGGATGGTGGACCCGTCCGCCCATGACAAGGACGGCACACCGCCGCGTTGGCTTGTCTGCCTGTCGGGCGGCAAGGACAGTTATACGCTGCTGGCTGTCCTCTACGAACTCAAATGGCGCGGATTGTTGCCCGTCGATCTTCTGGCTTGCAATCTGGATCAGGGACAACCCGGATTTCCGGCAACGGTCCTGCCCGAGTTTCTGGACCGCATGGGTGTGCCACACAGGATCGAGTATCAGGACACATACTCTGTTGTGATGGACAAGGTCCCGCAGGGCCGAACATATTGCGCCCTGTGCTCGCGACTGCGCCGCGGCAACCTGTATCGCATTGCCCGGGAAGAAGGCTGTTCCGCCGTCGTGCTGGGACACCACCGCGACGATATTCTCGAGACGTTTTTCATGAACCTCTTCCACGGAGGCCGACTGGCCACCATGCCACCGAAACTGGTGAATGAAGAGGGAGATCTTTTTGTCTTTCGCCCGCTTGCCCACGTCGCCGAAGCCGATTGCGAGAAATTTGCCAAGGCCATGCAGTATCCGATCATCCCCTGCGATTTGTGCGGCAGTCAGGACGGGTTGCAACGGCAGCAGGTCAAACAGATTCTCGACCAGTGGGAAAAGAACAGCCCAGGTCGGCGTCAGGTTATGTTCCGCGCGTTAACAAATGCGCGCCCGTCGCATCTTTTGGACGCGAAACTCTTTGATTTTGTTAATCTTTCCGTAAACTCTAGCGAAAGATCAGAAAATTTGGAAGAAATACCGCTGCTGCGTTAACGACTGACTCAGACTGGTTTCCTAGGCTCGGCATACCATTCATGCCCAAGGTCAGGACCCGATGCGGAATCATCCTTTCGTCGACCGTATTATTGAAGCTTTTGGAAACGTGGCATACGGCCCAGCCGTTCTTGCCTTTGTTCCGGCAACAAGCCTGGGGGCGTTCTGGCTTGGCGGTGAACGCGCTTTGATCGCGGTCGCGCTGGGCTTGCCCCTGATGATTGCCGGCATAGGGGCAATGGCCCCCAACCCGGCAGACAGGAAACGGCAACAGGGTGGCCTGCTGCCGAATGACCAGTTCGAAACCGTTCTGGCTGAGGTGCTCTGGGATAGTCGCCGCAAAGGTGAAACGTCGGCCTGTTTCGCTGTGATCCTGGACGACTATATGCAAATGCTCGATCTGCATGGCCAAGCAGCAGCGAACCATGTGGCGCAGCAATTCTGTTTGCGCATCATGTCCATGATCCGCTCCAGTGACACCGCAACCCGGATCGATGGAAACAAGATGATGGTTGTTCTGCACCCGACGCAACAGCTTGATCTGGAAACCTGCATTCAGATGTCGGGACGAATACAATCCGCGGTCGAAGACCCCATCATGCTGAACGGAACCGGAGTTTACATGTCCTGCTCCATCGGTTTCTGCCTCAGCAGCAATGTCCCCGACGGCACCGCGAAAGACTGGTGCAACGCTGCTAACAACGCGCTGCAAGAAGCACAGCAAAACGGGCCGTCAACGATTCGTGCCTTTTCGTCCGAAACACGTCGCCGAGCTCAGGTCAGAACCAATCTGCGCAAGGAATTTGATGCGGCGCTGGAAAGCGGTGAAATTAGACCATGGTTTCAACCGCAGATCTCGACGGATACCGGGCGTGTGTCCGGGTTCGAGGCTCTGGCCCGCTGGGAACACCCGGCAAAGGGAGTGCTGGGCCCCAATATCTTTCTGCCCTTTGCCGAACAGGCAGAGTTGATGGGCAAACTGGGACAGGCGATGCGGCATCACGCCTTTTGCGCAATGCGCGAATGGGATCGCGCCGGTCTGACCGTACCACGCATCGGCATCAACTTCTCGTCGGACGAATTGCGCGACCCGGGGCTGATCGACCGCCTGAAATGGGAATTGGATCAATGCGATCTGACCCCGGACAGATTGGCGGTCGAAGTATTGGAGACCGTGTTTTCCAGAGGACCGGATGACGTAATCACCCGCAATGTCACGGGCTTGGCCGCGATGGGGTGCTGTATCGATCTGGACGATTTCGGCACAGGGCATGCCTCGATCGCTTCAATCAAGCGGTTCAACGTGTCCCGGATCAAAATCGACCGTTCTTTCGTGACAAAGGCGGACCAGGACCCAAGCCAGCAGCAGTTGGCCAGCGCAATTCTGACCATGGCAGAACGGCTGAATCTGGAAACCCTTGCTGAAGGCGTCGAGACGCCCGGAGAACACGCCTTGATGGCGCAATTGGGATGTGACCATGTTCAGGGGTTTGGCATCGGCAAGCCCATGCCTTTCGAAAAAACCGAGGACTGGATCACGTCTCATCGCGACAAGATCGACGGAATGCCCAAAATCGGGCGGCAAACGGGCTGAAGAACCGGAAACTGCGCCACAGAAGACCAATCCGTGACGAAATAACGAGCGATTCCGCTTGACCTTTGGGCCTGCACTCTGTTGAACCCTGCGGGTGTCTTTCACTGCTCAAGGTGGCTGTCCCAGATGGACGATCAGAACAAGAATCTCATCCTCGCAACCGCGCTCAGCTTTCTCGTGATCCTGGTCTGGTTCGTGCTGTTCCCTCCGCCGGAACAGACGCCAACCACGGAACAGGCTGAAATCGCCAGCATCGAAGGGAATGAGGTTCAGACGCCCAGCGCCGCTGATACCGGAACGGTCGGCGAAGCAACTGCAAGCGCCACTGAAGCCGAAGCCGAACCCGAGGCGCCCCGCGTCAGCATCGACACGCCCCGCCTGACGGGCAGCCTGTCGCTTGCCGGTGGCCGAATTGATGAGCTGTCGCTGAAGGATTACAAGGTTTCACTGGCCGAGGATTCTCCGATCGTCGAACTTCTGTCCCCGGTTGGAAGTGACTCTGCCTATTATGCACTTTATGGCTGGGCCCCCGGCGCGGGGCTCTCGGTCACGGACGTTCCCGGCCCGAACACTCTTTGGACGCTTGAGCAGGGCGAAACTCTGGGTGTTGACACTCCGATCACGCTGGCTTGGGACAATGGTAACGGCCTCACCTTCCGCCGCACCATTGCCGTGGATGAAGACTATATGTTCTCAGTCACCCAGTCGGTCGAGAACACCACGGACGCCGAGGTCGGCATGGCCCCCTACGGCATTCTGGCACGCCACGGCATGGGCGAAGACGGTGACCTGCCGGGCCTGAAGAACTTCTTTATTCTTCACGAAGGCGTCATGGTCATGGCTGACGGCGTTCTGGATGAGATCGACTATGGCGATGTGCGCGATTTCGATATCGACCCCAATGAACGCGCACAGGCCGAGGTCTATCAGGTCAAAGAAGGCGGCTGGATTGGGTTCACGGATCACTACTGGATGACCACCCTGATCCCGGCCGAGGGTGCAGCCTTCAAGGCCGCTGCCAAATACGATTCACGTCGCAAAATTTATCAAACGGAAACGGTGCTGCCGACACTGACAGTCGCGCCCGGTACGACGGAAGAGGTCACGACCAGACTGTTCGCCGGTGCCAAGGAGTGGGAAACCATCCGGGAGTATCAGGCGGAAGGTGTTCAGAAGTTCATCGACAGCATCGACTGGGGTTGGTTCTACTTCCTGACCAAGCCGATCTTCTGGCTGCTGCACAACATCAATGCCCTGATTGGAAACATGGGCTGGTCAATCATCGGCCTGACGCTGATCATAAAGGCCATCCTGTTCCCGCTTGCCTTCAAGTCCTACGTCTCGATGGCAAAGATGAAGGAATTGCAGCCGCAAATGGAGGCCCTAAAAGAAGCCGCAGGCGATGATCGCCAGAAAATGCAGCAGGGCATGATGGAGCTGTACAAAAAGGAAAAGGTGAATCCTGCCGCAGGCTGCTTGCCAATTCTGTTGCAAATTCCGATCTTCTTCTCGCTGTACAAGGTGATTTTCGTGACGATCGAACTGCGTCAGGCCCCATGGTTCGGCCCGTTCCGGGACCTGAGCGCACCTGATCCAACCTCGATCTTCAACTTCTTTGGCTGGCTGCCATGGGCCGGGCCGCAACCTGACAGCCTGATGGCGCTGATCTTCATCGGTATTCTGCCGCTGCTGCTGGGTATTTCGATGTGGTTGCAGCAGAAACTGAACCCGGCGCCAACCGATCCGACGCAGGCCATGATCTTTGCCTGGATGCCTTGGGTCTTCATGTTCATGCTGGGTGGTTTCGCCAGTGGTCTGGTCGTGTACTGGATCGCGAACAACACAATCACGTTTACACAGCAATATCTGATCATGCGCAGCCAGGGCTATAAGCCGGATGTATTCGGAAACATAAAGTCCGGTTTCAAGCGGACGCCAAAAACGGACAACAAATGAGCGGAACGGTCTCAAGCCTTTGGCGCCACCCGATCAAAAGCCATGGGCGAGAAGCCCTGAGCCAAGTCACACTCATCCCCGGGCAGACCATGCCCGGGGATCGCGTTTGGGCGGTCGCTCATGAGGCCGCCAAAACCGATGGTTCGGAATGGGCACCCTGTTTCAATTTCAGCCGCGGTTCAAAAGCGCCTCAGTTGATGGCCATTTCGGCCGAATTGCAGGGCGACCGGGTTACATTGCGCCACCCGCAGCGACCGGATCTCGATTTTGCGCCGGACACCGAACAAGAAGCTTTTCTGGACTGGGTAAAGCCACTTATGCCGGCGGACCGCGCTGCATCTGCCCGGATCGTTCGGGTTCCGGGGCGCGGTATGACGGACAGCGACTTTCCATCGATCAGCCTGTGCAACATGGCATCGCATCGCGCAGTCGAACAGAAGCTGGGCCAGACTCTGTCCATTGTTCGGTGGCGCGGCAATTTCTGGTTCGAAGGTCTGCCGTTGTGGGATGAGTTTGACTGGCTGGGCCGGGACCTGCGCATTGGCGAGGCCGTGCTTCGCGTCCGCGAGCGGATCACGCGATGTATGGCCACCACCGCCAATCCCGAAACCGGTGAGAGGGACGCAGACACCCTGCGCGCCCTGAACAGCTGGGACCATCAGGATTTCGGCGTTTACGCCGAGGTCGTTCAGGGCGGCGAAATCCGCGTCAACGATGAGGTGCAGGTGCTATGACCACGCTTCCCTTCCCCCTGGCCGAAGACCCGGATGAATTCGCCCTGGAGCGAGGCCGCAAGCTGTTTGCAGGCCCGTCCGAGTTCGTCAAAGGCGTTGTCGCCATGAATGGCCTGCCCGCACCTGACCGGTTGGAAGTCTGTTTTGCGGGGCGTTCGAACGTGGGCAAATCCAGCCTGATCAATGCCTTGACCGGCACGAAAGGTCTGGCCCGCGCATCCAACACGCCCGGCCGCACGCAAGAGATCAACTTTTTCACCCAAGGCCCTGAACTCTATCTCGTGGACCTGCCGGGCTATGGCTATGCAAACGCCCCGGTGAAAGTGGTCGAGAAGTGGCAGAAGCTGCTGAAACAATATCTCAGCGGGCGCCAGACACTGCGCCGCGCCTTTGTCCTGATCGACTCGCGCCACGGGGTGAAACCGGTCGATGACGAAATTATGAAGTTGCTGGACACCAGCGCCGTGACATTTCAATGCGTTCTGACCAAGGCAGACAAGGTCAAAGCCAAGGATCGTGAAAAGGTTCTGGAAAAAACCCGGGCCGCGTTGTCCAAACATCCCGCGGCATTTCCGGAAATCGTGCTTACCTCTTCCGAAAAGGGTGACGGCATTGCGACCCTGCGGTCCATCATTGCGCATCTGGAATAGCTTCACCCTTGGCAGCGTGGGGCAAAGGTCCTAACACGGTTTTCCAGAAGGACTTTAGCAATGAAGACACGAGATATGAACCGGGACTGGATCGCCACCGCAGCCACACTCAACAGCGCCCTGCCCTATCTGCAGCGCTATGACGGAGCCATCGTCGTCATCAAACTTGGCGGACACGCCATGGGCAGCGACGAGGCGATGGAAAGCTTTGCCCGGGACGTGGTTCTGATGCGCCAGGTGGGTGTAAACCCGGTGGTCGTCCACGGCGGTGGTCCGATGATCAATGCAATGCTGGGCAAGTTGGACATTCAATCCGAATTCGTGAACGGCAAGCGAGTGACCGACAAGGCCACGGTTGAAGTGGTCGAAATGGTTCTGTCCGGGCTCGTGAACAAGCGCATCGTACAGGCGATCAATGATCAGGGCGGATCTGCCGTAGGCCTGTCTGGCAAGGACGCAGGCCTGATGGTCTGCGATCAGACGGATGCATCGCTGGGCTTTGTCGGCACTCCTGCCGAGATGAATCCGAAGATCCTGCATGATCTGTTTTCACATGACGTAATCCCGGTCATCGCCCCGCTTGGTGCAGGCCGCGACGGTGAAACATTCAACGTCAATGGCGACACGGCAGCCGGAGCAATCGCTTCTTCGCTCAAGGCAGACCGTCTGTTGCTGCTGACGGATGTTTCCGGTGTCAAGAACGCGGCGGGCGATGTCGTGACCGAACTCAAGGCCGGTCAGATAAGGGAAATGACCCGCGAAGGCACCATTGCAGGCGGTATGATACCCAAGACAGAAACCGCACTGGACGCCCTGCACAGCGGCGTTCGGGCTGTCGTCATACTTGATGGGCGCGCACCCAATGCCGTGCTGCTGGAGCTGTTCACCGAACATGGGGCCGGGTCGCTGATACGCCCGGACTGACCCCGCAAGAGAGGAGGAGGAGACATGACACATCTTGCACAGCCTTCCTCTGATCCTGACGCGACGCCCTATGAACAGGTTGAAAGCGCCGCCCTTGATACTGGTTTGTTGGTCATGGGCGCACTGCATCCTCGCCACGTTGCAGCCAAAGACCTCGAAACCGGCACGCTGATCCTGTTGGGGGCCGGGCCGGGATTCTGGCCCGTACTGAAAGCCTCACCGGAATGGCACCAGGCCGACCCCGTTGACCGATGGTCGCAAAGGGTCGTCGATCAGATGGCCGAAAGGCTCGGCGCACAGGCGTATTTCCCGTTCGGCGGCCCTCCGTACACGCCATTCATTGACTGGGCACTCAAGTCTGGGCGAACGTTCAGCAGCCCGGTCGGGGCATTGGTGCATGAAACCGTTGGGATGATGATTTCCTATCGGGGCGCACTGCATTTTGCCAAAGAGTTCGCCATCCCAACACCTTCCGGCGTGTCGCCTTGCGAAACCTGCGCCGCGCCTTGCACGACGACCTGTCCGGTCAGTGCGCTGAACGCGCAGGAGTTCTATGACGTCGCTGCATGCCACGACCATTTGGGCACTGCTGAAGGTCAGACCTGTATGGCGGGCGGGTGTCTGGCCCGCCTTGCCTGCCCTCTGAGCGCGGGCGCAGGACGCGACCCGGAACAATCGGCCCATCACATGAAAGCCTTTCATCCGTCATGACCCGAATTCTGATCCTGACACGTCATGCGAAATCCAGCTGGGATAGCCCGGGTCTTGGCGATCATGACCGCCCGCTGAACAAACGTGGACGAAAGTCGGCCCCGGCCATCGCTGCTTGGTTGCGTCACCACGGCTGGTTGCCGGATGAAGTCCTAAGCTCTACATCAACCCGCACTCGCGAGACATGGGATCGCATGGGTTTGCAGGCCGATAAAGTCAGCTTTCACAGCGCGCTCTACCACGCTGATTCAATGGTCATGCTGCGGGAACTTTCAGGTGCTACGGAACCGGCTGTTTTGATGATGGGCCACAATCCCGGGATCGCCGATTTTGCCAACCGTCTGGTGCGGCAACCGCCAAATCATACACGCTTTTTCGATTATCCAACCTGTGCAACAACCGTCATGTCGTTCGAAATAAACAGCTGGGCCGAGGTCCGATGGCAAACCGGGACAGTGCTGGGGTTCACCATCCCGCGTGAGTTGATCGAATAGAAAAAGGCGGGGCAATACCCCGCCTTCATTTATTCAGCCTTTGTGCAGGTCAGTGACCCAGAATCTGGCTCAGGAACAGTTTGGTCCGCTCGCTTTGCGGGTTGTTGAAGAACTCTTCGGGTTCATTCTGTTCCACGATCTGACCGGCATCCATGAAGATCACGCGGTTGGCGACCTGACGGGCAAAGCCCATCTCGTGCGTCACGCACAGCATGGTCATACCTTCTTCGGCCAGTTCGATCATGGTGTCGAGCACCTCTTTGATCATCTCGGGGTCCAGCGCCGATGTCGGTTCATCGAACAACATGATCCGTGGCATCATGCACAGTGAGCGGGCAATCGCCACACGCTGCTGCTGACCGCCGGAAAGCTGACCGGGAAACTTGTCAGCCTGCTCGGGGATTTTCACCTTTTCCAAGAAGTGCATCGCCCTCTCTTCAGCCTCTTTCTTGGGCGTCTTGCGCACCCAGATCGGGGCCAGCGTACAGTTTTCCAGAATGGTCAGATGCGGGAACAGGTTGAAGTGCTGGAACACCATTCCAACCTCGGACCGGATCTTGTCGATGTTCTTCAGGTCATTCGACAGCTCGATGCCGTCCACCACGATCTTGCCTTGCTGGTGTTCTTCCAGTGCGTTCAGGCAGCGGATCAGGGTGGACTTGCCCGACCCTGACGGGCCCGCGATCACGATCCGCTCGCCCTGATTGACGGTCAGATTGATGTCGCGCAGCACGTGGAAGGACCCGTACCACTTGTTCATGTTGTTGATTTCGATGGCGACCTCGTCGCTCACCTGCATCTTGGAGCGGTCGATTTCGCGGTCAATTGCAAGTTCAGACATGTGTTGAACTCCTTAACGATGATCTGTGGCAAGGCGACGCTCGAGCCACTGAGAATATTGAGAGATGCCGTAACAGACGACGAAGAACAGAAGCGCGGCAAAGCCCAGAAGCTCCCAGTAGACGCCGTTCCATTCAGTCGACGCCAGGATGGGTCCCCGGATCATACCCACCAGATCGAACATCGAAATGACCGAAACCAGTGTCGTATCCTTGAACAGGCCCACGGCCACGTTCACGATCCCGGGGATCGAGATCTTCAGCGCCTGCGGCAGGATGATAAGCCGCATCGCCTGCGGATAATCCAACCCAAGACTGTCTGCGGCCTCGTACTGCCCGCGCGGAAGCGCTGCCAGACCGCCGCGGATCACCTCGGCGATATAGGCGGACGAGAACATGGTGATCATGATCACAACGCGCAGGAACAGGTCGACCGTGCTGTCAGGCGGGAAGAAATAGGCCAGCATCACCGAAGCCACGAACAGCAGCGTGATCAGAGGCACGCCGCGGATGAACTCGATGAAGATGACGCAGACCCACTTGATCAGCGGCATGTTCGACTGTCGCCCCAAGGCCAGTGCGATCCCAAGTGGTACCGACAGCGACACACAGGTCACGCCCAGCATCATGTTCAGCATGAAACCGCCCAAATCACGGCTGGGAACGGCCGTCAGCCACGCGTTTTCTGATGCGCCTTCCGGGATCAGGGCCCCTCCGACGTTCCAGATGACCAGTGCCGTCACAATCGCTCCGAAGAACCCGGCGGCAAAGTTGTTGTTGCCCAGCTTCTGGAAGACACCACCGGCGGCCATGCAGCCAACAAGCGCAACCAGAGGCACGAGGATCGTGCCACCCCAGATCAGCCAGAAAGCCAGGAAGGGATAGACCGCAGTGAACAACAGCATCTTGCGAGGCAAGTCAAAGAACAGCACCGGCGCAATCGCCACCAGCATCAGCACAAAGGCCAGGTTCGGCCGCCAATAGGCATCGACGGGGTACTTGAACCCATAGATCAGCTGCGGCCAGCGTTCCGTCAGAACTGCGAAACAGGCTCCGGCCTTGTCCCCCAGAATCTCGCGGCATTCCGCGAGCGAGTTGGCATTCCACACTCCGTTCAGAATCCATGGCAAGGTATTCTTGAGAAGAATGTAGATCAGGATCAGCGACAGAACTGTCAGGATCGAGTTGACGACCCCTGAAAACAGATTCTCGCGCAGCCATTTGATGACGCCCGTCTCATTTGCCGGCGGCGGTGAGGGCGGGATGGTGCCTTCGGCCACGAAGGCGATCGGGTTTGTTGCTTGATCGCTCATGGCTCAGCGCTCCTTCAGCTTGACGGAAGCGTTGTAGATGTTCATCCCCGTCGAAATCAGCAGCGAGGCCGTGAGGTAGAACAACATCAGCAGAAGAACGCATTCAATCGCCCGGCCGGTCTGGTTCAGAGTAATACCACCCAGTGTTGCGGTGATATCCGCATAGCCAACGGCAATCGCGAGAGACGAGTTCTTGGTGATATTCAGATACTGCGAGATCAGCGGCGGGATGATGACCCGCAATGCCTGGGGCAGGATGACCAGTTTCATGATCCGTCCCTGACGCAGGCCCAGCGCGGCGGCAGCCTCGGTCTGACCTTTGCTGATCGCCTGAATACCCGCACGCACGTTTTCCGCGATAAAGGCACCGGTATAGATCGACAGGGCAAACCACAGCGCAATCAGGGGGCCGCCGGCATTCATTCCACCGCTGAAGTTAAAGCGCTTCAGTTCGGGGACATCCCAGGTCAGGCCCATGATGACCATCAACAGCACAAAAGGCACCAGCCAGATTGCCAGTTTCGGCAACAGTGTCGCGGGGCGCTCTCCGGTTTCTTCCTGCTTTTTGGTTGCGCGTTTTTCAACTTCGCCACTGACGAACCACGATCCGATCAGGACGGCGATGACCAGCAACCAGTTCAGGGCTGTCGATGCAAACAGGCCATTGGCGAATTCGGGACGCGGAAAATAGATGCCCCGATTGGTAAAGGCAAAGGACCCAAACAGCATTGAAGACGTCGGGTTTTCCCCCCGGAACGCGCTTGGCGCCGGCAGCACGGCCGTCATGATCGTGAAGATGATGATGATCCAGATCAGAACCGGGATGTTCCGGAAGATCTCGACATACACGGCCATCAGCTTCGACACGAGCCAGTTGTTCGACAGTCTCAGAACACCCGCAATCACACCGAAAACAGTTGCGGTGATACAGGCCAGAAAGGCCACAAGCAGTGTGTTCAGCAAACCGACAAGTGCCGCGCGTGCATGCGATGACTGACTGTCATATTCAACAAGACGCTGGTTGATGTCGTACCCGGCTGAATCGCCGAGGAAAGAATAGGAAATATTGAGCCCTGCGGCCCTGAGGTTCTGGATCAGGTTGTTGCCCAGATACCAGATGGAAAGCGCAATGACGATGGCCGCAATCACCTGAAATGTAAGAGAGCGATAGCGGGTATCGTTTATGAGCATAGACAACCGAAAATCAGCTTTCGGTGGGTCAGTCATAGTCGACATATTTTGGGATCCCCGTGGCTTGCGAGCTGTTTCATTTCGGCGAGGTTTTCCCCGCTCTGCATCTGCCCGCAGCAATTTATTGTAGAAAAGGGCGCAGGTTGCCCCGCGCCCTCTTCCATTGATGCCTTAACGGAACGGCGGCGAGTACAGCAGGCCGCCTTCGGTCCACTGTGCGTTCAGGCCCCGCGCCAGACCGATCGGAGTTTCCTCACCGATGTTCTTGGCAAACACTTCACCATAGTTGCCGCCAGCTTTGATCGCTTTGGCCGCCCAGTCAGCGTCCAGACCCAGCATTTCACCCAGAGTGCCTTCTGTACCCAGCAGGCGGTTGATTTCCGGGTTGTCGGTGCCGGCGCTCAGTTCGTCGATATTTGCCGAGGTCACGCCCAGCTCTTCAGCCGAAATCAGTGCGTTCAGCGTCCAGCGGACAACGTCGCCCCACTCGTGATCGCCATGACGGACCAGCGGGCCCAGCGGCTCTTTCGAGATGATCTCGGGCAGCAGGATGTGCTCGTCCGGCGCTTCGAAGGTGGCGCGGGTTGCGGCCAGGCCCGAAGCATCGGTGGTGTAAACGTCACATGCACCGGCCAGGTACTGCTGCTGCGCTTCGGCGTTGGTTTCGATCGGAACCGGCTCGTAGCTGATGTTGTTGGCACGGAAGAAATCGGCCAGGTTCAGCTCGGTGGTGGTACCGGTCTGGATGCAGACACGGGCGCCGTCCAGTTCCTTGGCCGAGCTGACGCCCAGCGCCTTGGGAACCATGAAGCCCTGACCGTCATAGTAGTTCACACCAGTGAATTCGAACTTCAGGTCGACGTCGCGGCTGAAGGTCCAGGTGGTGTTTCTTGCCAGCATGTCGATCTCGCCCGAGGCCAGAGCGGTAAAACGTGTCTTACCAGTGGTCGGAACGAATTCAACAGCGTTGGCGTCGCCCAGAACAGCAGCAGCAACGGCGCGGCACAGCGATACGTCAAAGCCCTGCCATTCGCCATTGGCGTCGGGCGCAGCAAAACCAACCAGACCGGTGGTCACACCACAATTCAGCTTGCCGCGTGCTTTAACGTCGTCAACGGTCCCTGCCATGGCTGCGCCAGCAGCAAGACCGGCAATCGTTGCCGCGCCCAAGATTACGGATTTTTTCATTTTTACCTCTTCCTGATTTTCCGCCCCGTCCGAGACGGCTCTGCCCGGCAAGTGGATGCCGGATAGGTTACCCCAAAGGTGTCTCCCCTTTAGTGGCACTGAGTTTGGGCGTATTCATAAACAAACGTCAAGGGCCGGATCATCGAAAACGATGGATCAGGCCCCAAGCTGTTTACAGATCTGCTCAAAAAACCGGAATTTAGGATCAAACCGATATGTCAAAGAAGCGTTTGGCATGCATAAAGGCCGCTTTCTTGGCCTCGGCAACCTGATGGGCTTCTTCGTCATGGCCCCATTGTTCGATCTGCCAGGTTTCATCCAATCTTGAAATGCGCCATATCTCGTCCGGTTTGCGCCAGTTCATGGCGGCCGCAAAGCCAAGAATCAATGACCCCGACAAACTGACAAGATCGTGGAAAGCGGCCAGTTGGAACGCATCCAGCCCGTGCACCCGAGAACGCAATGTCGCCAGGGCGGATTCCGGCTGCGGTTGATGCAGGACGCCCGCAACCGGAACCAGACGGGCAGACAGCGCGGTCTCGGCCCAATCCAGGGCGGGATCCCATTCGGAGCACTGACGATCCTGCAACTCCTGCGGGTGGGTTGCGCGATAACACAATAAATCGGAATCGCCGTAATCGGCCAGCATGTCGGCCACTTCCCCGTGCTGGATGCGGACTTTGTCAATCGCTGCATTGGCAGAACGGGTGAACGGCATCACGGCAGGATCAACCTCTTTTTCCTGCGCATCCCATTCCCCTGCCACCGCTTCGGCCATGGGGCGGGTTGGTAGGATCAGGTCTGCCTTGGCGGGTGTTTTGACCCTGCGGCCATCCAGTTCGACGGTGAAGCCGCCATCAACCGCGACAACGGTGCTGTCCTTCCAGAAGCGTTTCGGTTTCCAGTCACTCATCTTTCAATCCCACATCTCAGCCAGAGCATTGGGCAACTGGTCAAAGGTTTCGACAATGCAAGAAGCTGCGGTCAAAGCCGATCGGTCATGATAGCCCCAAGTGACGCCGATGCCGCGAACACCGGCAGCCGCGGCCATATCCATGTCAAAGCTCGTGTCGCCGATCATCACTGCACAACCCGGATCGACCCCGGTTTCCGCCAATGCGGTCTGCACCATGGACGGATGCGGCTTTGACGGGTGGTGATCCGCGACCTGCCGGGTCACGAAATACGGTTCCAGCCCATGGGCTTCGATCAATGCGTCCAACCCGCGCTGCGACTTGCCGGTTGCCACGCCAAGAAGCACTTCGGGCACGGCATGCAACGCTTCAATCGCCTCGCGCGCACCGGGGTACAACGGCGAACTTGCCGCGCCCAATTCAAGACGATGGGCGTGATAGGCCTCTTTATACCCGTCGACCAGATCGTTCTGGACCGAGAGGGGCTGTTCCGGCGCCAACCGGGCGATGGCATGCGGCAGCGACAAGCCAACAATGGACAGGATCGCCTTTCGCGTCGGAACCGGCACGAAGGCGGCCTGAAAGCTGGCGGTCATGGAATGAACGATACTGCCCTGACTGTCGACCAGAGTACCGTCGACGTCGAACAGGACCAGCCGCAAGGGTGCGCTCATTGCAGCGCCTCAAACGGGTCATCAGCCGCCAGATCCTCGCTCCATCCGAACGTGTCCCAGCTGTGCTTCATATGCTCGGGCAAGGGCGCCGTCACGGTCACTGGTTTCCGCGTCACCGGATGCAGGAAGGACAGCCGCCGTGCGTGCAGATGCAGCTTTTTGCTGATGATCCCACCCAGTTGCGCACCCCATCCGTCGCCAAGGTTTTCCTGACCCGAACCGCCGTATTTTCCGTCGCCGATAATCGGATGTCCGATTGCGGCCATATGCGCCCGCAACTGGTGCGTACGTCCGGTGATCGGCTCCATCGCGACCCAAGCAGCGCGGCCGGCAACTCGATAAAGGGTTGCGTAATGCGTATGCGCGCGTTTCGCGCCCGGAGTGCTGTCAATTTCGTTCATATGCACGGGGATCATCTTTTCACCCTCACCGTGCTTGCCATGACCGGGCGCCTTGACAAGGCCGGTCTTGATCTCACCCAGATACGGTGTCGGCACCCCGGCAACCAGCGCCCAGTAGATCTTGCGCGTATCGCGGTGGCGGAAAGCGGCCGTCAAACCCTTGGCGGCTTCGCGGGTGCGGGCCAGCAGCAGAACACCTGACGTGTCCTTGTCCAACCGATGGACCAGCCGAGGGTTCTCGTCATAGTCGAACCGCAGCGCTTCGGACAGGCTGTCAACATGCCTTGTCTGCCCGCTGCCGCCCTGCACCGGTAGACCATGCGGCTTGTTCAGCGCCAGAACGTGATCGTCGCGGTAGATCACGCAGGATTGGATCATCTTGGCATCCGCATCCGAGATGTGATGCTTGGCCTCAGCCGGTTTGTGATCAGCGTCCGGCAAAGGCGGCACGCGAACAACCTGCCCGGCCTCCAGCCGGGTCGAGGCCTTGGCGCGGCTACCGTCAACACGCAATTCTCCCTTGCGGCACATCTTTTCAATGCGCCCCTGGCTGACATGCGGAAACAGGCGGCGCAGCCAGCGATCCACGCGTTGGTCCCCATCCCCTTCAGCGACTGTAATCATCTGCACGCCACTCATGCCATTACCCCTTGTTCCGCGCGGGTGATCCGCCCGGATTGCGTGTTTATCCGTGTCCCAGAAATCATGGGCGTCTGTCGCGCGCAACGCGGCAAGAGTCAAGGTATCTGGCTCTGGATCTCAGATGTTCGAGAAGTCGCCGTGCTGCCCTGCTCCGTCCCGGAAACGGGTCGCACCAGCGGTTCCTGCGCGGCGAATGACATCCAACCCGTTGGCCCATTCAACCTTAAGCGCGTCACAAACCGGCATTCCACGCGTTTCGATGATCGACCGGCATATCAAGTCCTCCGCTGCAAGCGTTGACCCAGGGGAAGCGTCCAATTTCAATCCAGTCGCCTGTGGCGCCGCGGAACCTTTACGATTGACCCCGCGTAACTAGCTGTTCCGCTGTGTCCGCAGCTTGGCAAAATAATCGAGGCGTTTCTTTAGCTCACGCTCGAAACCGCGCTCGACCGGCTGATACAAAACCGGGCGTTTCATCGTCTCGGGGAAGTAGTTCTGACCGGAAAACCCGTCCTCGGCATCGTGGTCATAGGCATAGCCCGCGCCGTAACCCTGTTCCTTCATCAAAGAGGTCGGCGCGTTCAGGATATGCTTGGGCGGTGGCTCGCTGCCGGATTGCTTGGCCAGCCGCATTGCCGCCTTGTAGCCGACATAGGCGCCGTTGGATTTTGGCGCCAGGGCAAGATAGACCAGCGCCTGAGCAAGCGCCAACTCGCCCTCGGGTGAACCCAGACGTTCGTAGGTTTCCCACGATTGCAAACAAATGGCCTGCGCCTGCGGATCGGCCAGGCCTATGTCCTCGACCGCCATGCGTGTGATCCTGCGCGCAAGATACCGCGGGTCTTCGCCCCCGGTCAGCATGCGCGCGAACCAATACAAGGCCGCATCGGGATCAGATCCGCGCACCGATTTGTGCAGGGCCGAGATCAGGTTGTAATGCTCATCACCAGACTTGTCGTATTTTGCAGCCCGCCGCATCAAACGCGTAGACAGCGCATCGGGGCCCAGCGGCGCATCCACCTTCCACGCCGAAACCTGTTCGATCAGGTTCAGCAAAGCCCGACCGTCGCCATCGGCCATCTCTTGCAACGCATCGCGGGCGGCAGGCGTCAATGGCAACGCGTGGCCCAGCTCTTTCTCGGCCCGCTGGGTCAGACGCTCCAGATCGGCAAGGCTCAGCCGTTCCAGCACCAGCACCTGCGACCGGCTGAGCACAGCGGCATTCAGTTCGAATGACGGGTTCTCGGTGGTTGCGCCGACCAACAGGATTGTCCCGTCTTCCATATGGGGCAGAAACCCATCTTGCTGAGCCTTGTTGAAGCGGTGAATCTCGTCCACGAACAACAAGGTGCCCTGCCCGTTCTGGCGGCGTATTTTCGCGGCCTCGAAGACTTTCTTCAGATCCGGCACACCGGTAAAGATCGCACTGATCTGAACGAAATGCAGATCGGTTTCCTGTGCCAACAGCCGTGCAATCGTGGTCTTTCCAACTCCGGGTGGGCCCCAGAAGATCAGGCTGGACAAACTGCCTGCCGCCAGCATGACACCCAAAGGGGCCTCGGGGCCCAGCACCTGCTCCTGCCCGATCACCTCGGCCAGGGATCGAGGCCGCAACCGGTCAGCCAGAGGCCGGTGAGGAGAAGCGGCGGGTTCTGCCGCCCCGGTATCGAACAGATCACTCACAGGTCACAGCCGGAACCGCAAAGAGACGGACCGCCCCCCGCGCACCAGACCTATCTGCACGTAACGGCCCGGATCGGTCAGCGCGGTCTCAACGTCCCGAGGGCGCTGGATCTCATCGGCATTGATGCTTTCAAGAATATCACCGGTTCGCAATCCCACCCTTCCGCCATACGGGCCGGGATCCACCACGACGACACCGGTCAGCGACAGCGGCAATCCCATCCTGGTGATCACCGCGGGGTTGACCCGGGACACCACCAACCCCGGAAGAACGGTTCTGTCGTTCAACGTCGTTTCTTCGGCGGCCGGAACATCGGGGGCTTTGATAAGCGCCACCTCAACCTGGTCACTTTGGTCGCCGCGCAGACGGGTCAGAACCGAGGTTCCGCCCACTCCGGCGACCGACATCCGAAACTTCATCTCGGCGGGTGAATTGACCTCATCCCCGTCCACATGGGTTACCACGTCTCCAACTCTGAACCCTGCGTCGCGCAAAGGGCTGAGCTCATGCAGATCAGAGACCACAACGCCCAACGGGATGGCCAGACCAAGGGATTCCGCGATATCCGCACTCATATGTTGACCCGACATTCCTGCCCACGGGCTGACGAAGGTTTCGTTTCCCTGCTGCGCCTGCTTGAGGAATTGCGCCACCAGATTGGCGGGGATGGCAAAGCCTATTCCGTTTGACCCACCCGATCGGGTCAGAATCGAGGTATTGATCCCGATAAGCTGGCCATTCACATCGATCAGCGCCCCACCGGAGTTGCCCGGGTTGATTGCCGCATCCGTCTGGATGAAATATCCGCGGCCATTCCCGGTTGCCGTGCCCGTGCGCGCCAGCCCCGAGATGATGCCGGAAGATACCGTCTGCCCCACCCCGAACGGGTTTCCGATGGCCAGCGCCAGCTCTCCGACTTCGACCTGGTCGGAATCGCGAAGGGTCAGGTAGGGCAGATCTTCGGCCTCCTTCAAGCGCAGGATCGCGATATCGCTTTCCTCATGGCCCAGCACAACCTCGGCCGAAAACTCGCGCCGATCCGTGGTGACAACCCGGATCTCGGTCGCAGAGCCAACCACGTGATAGTTGGAAACAACATACCCATCGTCCGACAGGATAACCCCGGAACCCAACGAGTTTTGAACCCGCTGACGTGGTTCGCCAAATCCCCGGCCAAAGAAATCCTGAAAGAACGGGTCCGAGAAAAACGGGCTTGCCCGGCCCTGCCGGACGATCTTGGCATAGATGTTCACAACCGCCGGTGATGCCTGTTTCACGACCGGGGCAAATCCCAACGAAATCTCGGCCTGTGACTGCGGAACTTTCGTTTCGGCCATTCCTTGCGTCGCGCAGGTCAAGGCAACAAGGGTCAGCATTACGCGGATCATGGTGGCTCCGTTTTTTGCGATTGGCCCAGATATGCTGACACAAAATCCGAATTGCAAGTCGGCGGTCGGGTATGCCCCGCAACATGCCGGCATGCCATAACGAAAGAACCTCCGTCCGGTTTCCCGAACGGAGGTTCGACCGTGACCCTGGATCAGATCTTATTCTTCGTCTGCTGCCTCTTCGGCGGCAACGCGGGCTTTGTCGGCCGCGCCCTTAGCGTCGACGTCACGATCAACGAATTCGATGATCGCCATCGGGGCCATGTCGCCATAGCGGAAGCCAGCCTTCAGGATGCGGACATAACCGCCCTGACGCTCGGCGTAGCGAGGCCCCAGAACTTCGAACAGCTTGGCGACGTCTTTGTCTTCCTTCAGCTGTGCTGCGGCCTGACGGCGGGCGTGCAGGTCGCCGCGCTTGCCCAGAGTGATCAGTTTTTCAACGATCGGGCGCAGTTCTTTTGCCTTGGGCAGAGTCGTTTTGATTTGCTCATGCTCGATGAGCGAGCCAGCCATGTTCGCAAACAGCGCCTTGCGGTGCTCATGAGTACGGTTCAGGCGGCGGTAACCACGTGCGTGACGCATTTTCTAGTTCCTTCTTTCGCGTTTTGCTTTGTCTGGCCGGCGATGCGTGTCACCGGCTCTCCTTGGGGCGGAAATGCCCATATTGTCCCCGGATATTCCCACTTCGGGCCGGGCATTGGGGAAGACGCGCTTAGAACGCGTCTTCGAATTTCTTCGCCAGATCTTCGATGTTGTCGGGCGGCCAGTCCTCGACATCCATGCCCAGGTGCAGGCCCATGCCGGAAAGAACTTCCTTGATCTCGTTCAGCGACTTGCGACCGAAGTTCGGAGTGCGCAGCATCTCGGCTTCGGTCTTCTGGATCAGATCGCCGATATAGACGATGTTGTCGTTCTTCAGGCAGTTTGCCGAACGGACCGACAGTTCCAGCTCGTCCACCTTCTTCAGCAGCAGCGGGTTGAACTCCAGACCATCGTCCTCGTCCTGACGGCTTGCCGATTCCGGCTCGTCGAAGTTGACGAAGATCGACAGCTGATCCTGAAGGATACGAGCGGCAAAGGCCAGTGCGTCTTCCGGCGTGATCGAACCATCGGTTTCGATCTTCAGGGTCAGTTTGTCATAGTCCAGAACCTGACCTTCACGGGTCGGCTGAACGTCATAAGCGACCTTTTTGACCGGCGAATAGATCGCATCGATCGGGATCAGGCCGATAGGCGCGTCTTCGGGCTTGTTCTTCTCGGCCGAGACATAGCCCTTGCCGGTGTTGACGGTCAGTTCCATGAACAGGTCAGCGCCATCGTCGAGGTGGCAGATGACGTGGTCGCGGTTCAGAACCTCGATACCGGCGCTTTCGCTGATGTCACCCGCGGTGACGACTGCGGGGCCTTTGGCATTGATCGACAGGCGCTTGGGGCCTTCGACTTCCATGCGCAGGGCAACCTGCTTGAGGTTCAGGATGATGTCGGTGACGTCTTCGCGAACGCCTGCGACGCTCGAGAACTCGTGCAAAACGTTGTCGATCTGGACGCTGGTGATGGCCGCGCCTTGCAGCGAGCTCATCAGGACGCGGCGCAGGGCGTTGCCCAGGGTCAGACCAAAGCCACGCTCCAGCGGTTCGGCAACCAGGGTGGCCTGACGTGCAGGATCATTGCCCGGCTTGGCTTCCAGCTGGGTCGGCTTGATCAATTCTGCCCAATTCTTGTGGATCATGTAATCCCTCCATTCCTGTCCGCGCCCCATGACCAACAAGGTGCAGACGCCCGAGGTTCAAAATGACGTGCTGGGGCCGTGCAGAAACACAGCCCCAGCTCAATTCAAAATCGTTTAGACGCGACGACGCTTCGGCGGACGGCAGCCGTTGTGAGCAATCGGTGTCACGTCGCGGATCGACGTGATGTTGAAGCCCACTGCCGCCAGCGCGCGCAGTGCCGATTCACGGCCCGAACCGGGGCCCTGAACTTCGACTTCCAGCGTCTTAACGCCATGTTCCTGCGCCTTCTTGCCTGCGTCTTCGGCAGCCATCTGAGCGGCGTAGGGGGTCGATTTCCGCGATCCCTTGAAGCCCATGGTACCGGCAGACGACCACGAGATGGCGTTGCCCTGTACGTCCGAGATCAGGATCTTGGTGTTGTTGAAGGTCGAATTCACATGGGCAACGCCCGATGCGATGTTCTTGCGCTCTTTGCGCTTAACGCGAGTCTTGTCACGTGCCATCGGTCAGACCCTCCCTTATTTCTTCTTACCAGCGATGGCCTTTGCGGGGCCTTTGCGGGTACGAGCGTTGGTGTGGGTACGCTGACCGCGAACCGGCAGGTTGCGGCGGTGACGCAGACCGCGATAGCAGCCCAGGTCCATCAGACGTTTGACGTTCATCTGAACTTCGCGACGCAGGTCACCTTCAACGGTGAAATTTGCATCGATGTGCTCGCGGATGGCCAGAACTTCGGCGTCGGACAGTTCGTTGACGCGACGGTGCGCTTCAATGCCCACGGCTTCGCAGATCGCTTTGGCCGAAGTGTTTCCGATACCGGTGATATATGTGAGGGCGATAGGTACCCGCTTTGCAGTCGGGATGTTTACGCCGGCAATACGTGCCACGTGTCACTTTCCTTTTCGTTGCGGTTCCGTAACTCCAGAACCTTTTTTCACAACGCTTTACCGTGGCAGTGTGGCCAGAGGGTTCAGCATTATTCTAGGTGGTCGGGGCGGTTGGGACGAATCCCGCACGCGGTCTTGATTCCCTTTAGGGATGGGGGTCGATATGGGCTTTTGGCGGTGCCGTCAAGCCCATATTGAAATCAGCCGAGAATGGCCTCGATCGACGCCGTGACTTCCTTGATGTCCGCCAGCCCGTTCACGGGGCGCAGATCGCCCTTGGCGTAGTAATAGCCGATCAGCGGAGAGGTCTTCTTGTAGTACTCCATCAACCGCGTGCGCAGACTGTCTTCGTTATCGTCGGCGCGACGAACGAAGTCATTTTCCTTGCCGCAGTTGGTGCACTTGCCGTCAGCCGGGATCGGCTTGGTCTTGTCGTTGTAGACCTCACCGCATCCGCCACAGGTTGACCGTGCGGTAATCCGTTCCACCAGAGCATCGTCATCCACGCGCATCTCGATCACGGTATGCAGGGACTGGCCCAGCTTGGTCAGCAGAGCCGACAGCGCGTCGGCCTGTGCCAAAGTGCGAGGGAAACCGTCAAAGATGAAACCGGCGCCTTTTTCGGTGGTCAGTTTCTCTTCAATCAGGCCGATCACGATCTCATCGGTGACCAGCTTGCCCGCGTCCATGATCGCAGCAACCTTCTGGCCCATTTCGGTTCCGCTGGTCTTGGCCTCGCGCAGCATATCTCCGGTGCTGAGCTGCACCATCCCGCGTGTTTCCACCAGATGACGCGCCTGCGTTCCTTTCCCGGCCCCCGGGGGGCCCAACAGAATGATATTCATCGACGAGAGGGTCCCTTCCTGCCGCGTTTCTTGCCTTTGCCGCGCAGCTGGGACTTTTCGATAAGCCCTTCGTATTGATGCGCCAGAAGATGGCTCTGAACCTGCTGGATCGTGTCCATGGTCACAGAGACGATAATCAGAACCGAGGTGCCACCGAAATAGAACGGGATGGCAAATTGGCCCCGCAGGATTTCAGGCAGCAGACACACGGCGGCCAGATAGGCCGAACCCAGAACCAGCACGCGATTGACCACGTATTCCAGATACTCGGCGGTTTTCTTGCCGGGGCGGATACCGGGCACGAACCCGTTCTGCTTTTTCAGGTTGTCCGCCACATCGTCCGGCTTGAACGACACGTTGAACGTGTAGAAATAGGCGAAGAACACGATCATCGACGCGAAGAACAGCAGATACAGCGGCTGTCCGGGGCCGAAATTGGCCAGCAGCCACGACATGACCGGCCCGTTGGCAGCACCGGACGAGAAGGTCGAGATCGTGACCGGCAGCAGCAGCAGCGAGCTGGCGAAGATCGCCGGAATGACACCCGCAGGGTTGACCTTGACTGGCAGGTGGCTTGAGCCGCCTTCGTAGATTTTCATACCGGCCTGACGACGCGGATACTGAATGTGGATCTTGCGCAGGGCGCGCTCCATGAACACCACAAAGGTGATGACCGCGATTACCATGACGATCACGCCAACGATCACGGCAGGGCTGATCGCTCCGCTGCGGCCGCTTGCAAAGAACTGCGCCAGAGCAGCCGGAACCTCGGCGATGATGCCGACGAAGATGATCAAAGAGATACCATTGCCGATCCCGCGCGCGGTGATCTGTTCACCCAGCCACATCAGGAACATGGTGCCGCCAACCAGCGTTATCATGGTCGACATGCGGAAATAGAGCCCCGGATCAGTCGCCAGATCGCCCGATTCCAGCGAAACGGCCAGACCGTAGGCCTGAACGGTGGCCAGAGCCACGGTGCCGAACCGGGTGTACTGGTTGATCTTCTTGCGCCCCTGCTCGCCCTCTTTCTTGAGCTGTTCGAGCGCGGGAACCATGGATGTCAGCAGTTGAACGATGATCGAGGCCGAGATGTAAGGCATGATGCCGAGGGCAAAGATACCCATCCGCCCCAGCGCCCCGCCGGTGAACATCGAAATCATGCCGCCGATGCCCTGCCCCGCCTGCTCCATGAATTCGCGCAAAGCTGCTCCGTCAATCCCCGGCACCGGAATAAAGGTGCCCAGACGATAGACGATCAGCAAACCCAGCGTGAACAGGATGCGGTTGCGCAGATCGGTGGCCTTGCCCAAAGCAGCCCAGCTTGTGTTGGCTGCCATTTGTTCTGCTGCTGATACCATAAATCGGTCTCTCTTATGCAAACGCCGCCCGGAACCGTTTTCCGGCTCGGACGGCGTCTTGGAAAACTCTGAGGTCTATGTAAGCGGGTCTTTGCCCGCTCACAAGCGATTACTCTGCCGCAGCAGCTTTTGTGACCTTCAGTGAACCGCCCGCTTTCTCAACTGCCTCGACGGCAGATTTCGAAGCACCGGCTACTTCAAGGTTCACCTTGGCGCTGATTTCGCCTTTGGCCAGAACGCGGATACCGTCCAGCTTGCGGCGCACCAGACCGGACGCAACCAAAGCGTCTTCGGTGATCGCAGCCGAAGCGTCCAGCTTGCCGGCGTCGACGAATTTCTGGATCAGGCCCAGATTGATAACGGCGAATTCCTTGCGGTTCGGCTTGTTGAAGCCGCGCTTGGGCAGTCGCTGGTACAGCGGCATCTGGCCGCCTTCGTAGCCATTGATGGCCACACCCGAACGGGATTTCTGGCCTTTGATACCACGGCCACCCATTTTACCTTTGCCGGAACCGGGACCACGGCCAACGCGGGTGCGTTTCGGTGCGGCGCCAGGATTGTCGCGCAGTTCGTTCAGTTTCATATCGCTTCTCCTAAGCCGGATGTGACCCCGAAGCGTGATGGGCCAAACACGGCATTTCTTGGTTTTGATTCTCGTGGCGGAAAGCCACCGCAGGCGTATAGGCCCGATGACCGCACTTGACAAGCCTGTAGATTGTCCTGCGCCGCGAAGTGTCGGCATGAGGTCTTGAGCCCAGTGTTACGCAAAGGGCACCTCTGCCGGCCTTTGACCGAAAAGTGACCGTGAAATGCAGCGACCTTTACAAAAACCGCTTGCTATGTCGGGGGGGTCGTCTATCCGGTGGCCTGCAAACACTTGACTGGCAGGCATATGACTGAACCCTCTCTCTCCCTCCGCGACAAGCCGGAGACCACCGCCGCACGTGACTGGGTAACAACGCTTGCCAAATATCGCGAACCGGACCAAATGCGCAGCTCTTTTGAACTGGGCGTAAGCATTGTCCCCTTTTTCGGGCTGTGGGCTTTGTCCTGGATGTCACTGTCAGTCAGCTATTGGCTGGCCTTTGTGATTTCCGTCCTCAATGCTGCCTTTCTGTTGCGCTTGTTTGCCATCCAGCATGATTGCGGGCACGGCGCGTTTTTCAAAAACCGCGCCGTCAGCGACTGGATCGGGCGCGGCATCGGAGTTCTGACACTGACACCATATGATGTCTGGCGCCGCACGCATTCCACGCATCACAACAGTTCCGGCAACCTGGACAAGCGCGGGATGGGCGATATCCACACCCTGACCGTGGCGGAGTATCGGGCCAAAACACCACTGAACAGGTTCTGGTACCGCGTGTACCGAAACCCGATCACCTTGTTCGTGCTTGGCCCTGGCTATCTGTTCCTGTTTCAAAACCGCCTTCCGCTGGGCCTGACAGACAGCGTCAGGTTCTGGGTCAGCGCCATGGCGACGAATCTTGCGATTCTGGTTGCCCTTGTGGCCATCTACTATTTTGGCGGGCTGATGCCGATGTTGCTGATCTTTCTGCCGTCGACTCTGATTGCCGCAACGGCCGGAGTTTGGCTGTTTTATGTACAACACCAGTTCGAGAACACGCATTGGGACGCCGATGCAGACTGGCAACTGCATGAAGCGGCGCTGCACGGAAGTTCGCACTATATCCTGCCCTCGGTGTTGCAGTGGTTCAGTGCCAATATCGGCATCCACCATGTACACCACCTCTACAGCCGCATTCCGTTCTACCGTCTGACCGAAGTGCTGCGCGATCATGAAGAACTGGCAAACAGCAACCGAATGACCATCCGGGAAAGCCTCGCCAATGCGCGGCTTCACCTGTGGGACGAGAAGAACCGTCGTCTTTTGTCCTTCGCCGAGGCCCGCGCACTTTATGGGTAACAGGCATGCCCGGCGCTTTCATTTCTGAAATCAAAGCGCATGCCTTGCGTCAACGGCAGGCGTGTGGCGCGGGACAATCTCCATCCATCGCGATGACTTTGGTGGGCGTTATGTTGACAGAGAATGCGCGCGTCACAAACCAGTATTCAGCCGAAGCAAACGCAGGCGAGATAAAGACATCTTCATCCGGATCGCGGCTGGTTTGGTCGCCGACGACTGGACGGGACAGCGATCACGATTGACGCAAACCGCATCGCGCCCTGCATTGCTGCGAAAAGGTCGCGTGACCATCTGGTGACATGAACACCACTCTGCACGGCATTTGTGATGACCAAATGCGGCCGTTCAACCCGTTCGTCGACACTGGGCAAGGCGTGGGCACCGTAAAAGAAAACTCGCCCCCCGCGCATGTGGGCACGGCAGAAATCGGTCATGCCCTTGCACAAATCGAACGAAATCCCTTGTCACACCCCCGCCCCGATGCCATATGCAAAGAGCTTACGTTTTTCTATTCGACCTACTGTCTCCTTCATCGGCAGTCAGTCTATCGATACAGACCGACGACGCCAGGCTGCCGCAACTCCGTGGGCAGCACTCAAACAGGAGACACGGATATGCCAGCAGGCACCGTAAAATGGTTCAACACCACCAAAGGCTTCGGCTTCATCGCACCGGAAGAGGGCGGCAAAGATGTATTCGTACACATCTCGGCTGTCGAACGTTCGGGCCTGACCGGTCTGGCCGACAACCAGAAAGTCACGTACGAGCTGCGCGCCGGTCGTGACGGCCGCGAAAGCGCCGACAGCATCCAGCTGGCCTGAGCTTGATATCGGGTGAGGGGATCCCCCTCGCCCCTTTCCCGCCACAACCTCGGGTGGCAGACAGGACACATCACGTCCACGTGATGACTGCCCTATAATTGACCAAATATCATATGATGATGAAATTGGTTTCAGTTTCATTGGTCATTCGACGAGGGTTTCGATGTTTACACGCCGTATTTTTCTGGCCGGAACAGCAGCAAGCATGTTGCCGGGCATCGCCCGCGCCAAAAAGGCGGTCGAGTATGATCCGACGCCGCAATTCGTGCGCATCAAGAAACAGTTCGTACCAGGACAGCTGCTGGTCGCGCCCCGGTCGTTCTACCTTTACTTCGTCACGGAACCTCGCAAGGCGATCCGCTATGGATGCGGCGTCGGCAAAGCGGGGTTGGAGTTTACCGGCACGGCCACCATCGATGTGAAAAAGGAATGGCCGACCTGGCGCCCGACGGATGAGATGATCGAACGTGATCCCGTCGCTTACGCCAAATTCAAGGACAATGACTATGTCCAACCCGGCGGAGGAGATAACCCGCTGGGCGCGCGCGCGCTGTACCTGTTCCAGAACGGTGTCGATACCTATTTCCGCATCCACGGCACGACGCAGCCGCAGACCATTGGCCGGGCAGTGTCCAACGGTTGCATACGAATGCTGAACGAGCATGTGATCGATTTGTACAACCGGGTCCCGATCGGAACAGTTGTCACGGTCGTCTAGGTGCCCATGGATGTGCGCCTATTCCGCTTGACCCGCCTGATCAACAAGCTTCAGAACGGACGGCCCCAGTGATTCAACGATCTTTGCCACCCCATCCGCGTTTGGATGTATTCCGTCCGACTGCATGAACTGCGATACCGCACCGGGGTCGCCCTCTGCCGCAAGACCTTCAAAGAAACTGGCGGTGAAGAGGACGTCGAACTCTTTCGCCAGGTCTGGGTACATCCCGTCGAAAGCTTGCTTGTAATCGGCCCCGTAGTTGCCCGGCGCCTGCATACCGATTAGCAGAACCGGTACATTCACGCCCCGCGCCACGTCCAGGATCCTGCGCAGATTGGCCTTTGATACGGCAGGGTCGATCCCCCGCAGCAGGTCGTTGCCGCCAAGGGCAACGATCATGCCATCCACATCCGGTGTCAGGGTCCAGTCCACACGTGCGGCCCCGCCCGCCGTCGTGTCACCCGAAACGCCTGCGTTGATGACGCGGACATCCGCGCCCTGCGTCTGCAACCAGCGTTCAAGCTGCGGAACAAACCCGCTTTCCTCCACCAGCCCATAGCCCTGAGTCAGCGAGTCCCCCAATGCCGCAATCACCACTTGTTCGGCTGTGGCCGCAAAACCGCACCACGTGAAAAGGCCTGCTATCAAAGCCTTGCGCAATGCGGTGATCGCTCCATATCCCAAAAGACCGCTCCTTTTTCGGGTAGACCCATGACGACTGCTGTTCTCACCCTCCAAGATGCCTCTTTGTCCCTGGATGGCAATGCCGGGCGGGTCGATATTCTGCATGACATTACGTTGACTGTGGACAAAGGCGAGACTCTGGGGCTTATCGGGCCTTCTGGCTCGGGCAAGTCTTCGCTGCTGATGTTGATGGCGGGGTTGGAACAAGTGACGCGCGGTCAAATCATGGCGCTGGGTCAGGAGCTGACCGACATGGATGAGGACGCTCTAGCCCGGTTTCGACGCGATAGTATGGGGGTGGTGTTTCAGAACTTCCACCTGATCCCGACGATGACCGCGCTTGAAAACGTAGCAACCCCACTGGAACTGGCGGGGCACAAGGATGCGTTCGACCGGGCCAAGCAAGAGCTGGACGCCGTTGGCCTGTCGCACCGTCGCGATCATTACCCGGCGCAACTGTCGGGCGGAGAACAACAGCGTGTTGCCTTGGCACGAGCATCTGCGCCGCGCCCCAAAATCCTGTTGGCTGATGAACCGACCGGGAATCTGGACGAAACCAACGGGGCCGCAATTGTTGATTTGCTGTTTGGTTTGCGCCGGAAATACGATGCAACCCTGGTTCTGGTGACACACAGCCATTCATTGGCCGAAAGATGTGACCGGGTCGTTCGGTTGCGTGACGGCAGGATCGCCGAAGAGACCCGGCAGGAGGCCGCGGAATGAGCCTGCGGATGGCCGGGCGGCTCGCCCGCCGCGAGCTTCGCGGAGGCCTGAGTGGTTTTCGGATCTTTCTGGCCTGTTTGGCGTTGGGGGTCGCCGCCATCGCGGCCGTCGGGTCGGTGCGGCAAGCCATACTGGCTGGGCTTGCGCAAGAAGGGGCCTCGCTGCTGGGGGGCGATTCCGAACTTGAATTCACCTATCGATTTGCCGACCCGGCCGAGCGCGCCTGGATGCAACAGACATCCGTCCAGATGTCCGAGGTTGTTGATTTCCGCTCGATGGCCGTTGTGCCCGGCGCGACAGATCCGGAACGAGCACTGACTCAGGTCAAGTCGGTCGACAACGCGTACCCACTTGTCGGCTCGGTACGGCTGGAACCAGAGATCCCGCTGGAAGACGCCCTGAACGGCAGTTCCGGCTTGCCCGGGGCCGTGATGGAACCTGTGCTGATGGACCGGCTTGGGTTGTCCGTCGGTGATCGGTTTTCACTTGGGGCGCAAGAGTTCATCCTGACGGCAGCCCTGGTGGACGAGCCCGACAGCGCGGCGGATGGGTTTGGCCTTGGGCCGCGCACTCTGGTCCGAACCGAGGCATTGCAGGCGTCCGGTCTGCTGGAACCCGGAACACTGTTTTCAACAAAATACAGGATGATCCTGCCCCGGAACGCAGATCTTTCGGATGTATCCGCAAAGGCTGATGCGGCATTCGAAGGCACGGGGATGCGCTGGACGGATGCGCGCAACGGTGCCCCCGGGATATCCGAGTTCGTCAATCGCCTGAGCGCATTTCTTGTCCTTGTCGGGCTGTCCGGGCTTGCCGTCGGCGGCATCGGCGTTTCTGCCGCCGTGCGTGCTTATCTGGCGCAGAAGACGGAAACCGTTGCCACACTGCGCACCTTGGGGGCCGATCGCGCCACCATTTTTCAAACCTACATGTTTCAAATTGGCGTTCTGTCCGTCTTCGGGATCGCGATCGGCCTGACGTTGGGTGGATTGGCGCCGCTTGTTCTGGCCCCACTGCTGGAAAGCCAATTGCCGGTTCCAGCAGTGTTTTCCCTTTATCCACAGCCGCTGATCGAGGCGGCAATATACGGTCTGCTCACAGCGTTCCTGTTCACACTCTGGCCTTTGGCCCGCACCGAAGATGTGCGCGCCGCGACGTTGTTTCGCGACGCGTTGAGCTCGGCCCGCCCCTTTCCACGTCTGATTTACGTCGTGGCAACGGGTGTCGGGCTGTTGTTGCTGATCGCCCTGGCATCATGGTTCAGCGGCTCGACGCGGCTTACCGTCTGGACCGGCGGCGGGCTTGTCGGTGCACTGGCGCTGTTGGCCCTCGCCGCTTATGCCATTCGCAAACTGGCCCGGGCTGGGACTTCGTTGGCCCGCGGGCGACCCACAGTCAGATGGGCGTTGTCGGCCATCTCGGACCCACGCGAAGGCGCAGGGTCTGTGGTTCTGTCACTGGGGCTGGGCCTGTCGGTGCTGGCTGCGGTCGGGCAGATCGACGGTACCCTGCGCAACGCCATTTCGGGCAACCTGCCGGATGTCGCGCCGTCGTACTTCTTCGTGGACATCCAGAAAGATCAAATGCCCGGCTTCACCGAACGCCTGCAAAGCGACCCCGCGGTCAGCCGCATTGAAAGCGCGCCGATGTTGCGCGGGATCATCACGCAGATCAACGGCCAGCCCGCTCGGGACGTGGCCGGAGATCACTGGGTGTTGGAAGGGGATCGCGGCGTGACCTATTCGGTTCAACCGCCACCGAAAGCACGCCTGACCGCAGGGGAATGGTGGGCCGAAGATTACGCAGGTGCGCCGCAGGTCAGCTTTGCCGCCGAAGAAGCCGAAGAGATGGGCCTGAACCTGGGCGACCAACTGACCGTCAATATCCTTGGGCGTAACATCACGGCAGAGCTGACGTCCCTGCGCGAGGTAGATTTCTCTACCGCGGGAATGGGCTTTGTCATGTCGATGAACCCCACTGCGCTGGCCGGTGCGCCGCACAGCTTAATCGCGACGGTCTATGCCGAAGAACAGGCCGAGGCGGCCATCCTGCGGGATCTTGCAGGCCAGTTCCCCAATATCACGGCCATCCGGGTGCGCGACGCCATTGATCGTGTCTCGGGCCTGCTGGCAGGCATCGCCGCAACGACCTCGTACGGTGCAGGAGTATCGCTGCTGACCGGATTTCTGGTTCTGATCGGCGCAGCGGCGGCGGGCGAACCTGCCCGCAGATACGAAGCAGCAATCCTCAGGACATTGGGTTCGGACCGTGGCCGTATCCTGCGCAGCTTTGGCCTGCGATCCGTTCTGCTTGGGGCCGCTGCGGGATGCGTCGCGCTGTTCGTTGGCATTCTGGGCGGCTGGGCCGTTGCCACCTACATCTTCGACACAGAGTTCACGGTGATCTGGTCATCGGCCTTCGGCATCGTTCTGGCCGGGATTGGCGTCACGTTATGTGCTGGGCTGGCATTTGCCCTGCGTCCACTTTCGGTGCGTCCGGCGCGCATATTGCGCGCGAGCGATTGAAATCAGCGCACGCAGGCCACGGGCTGCAAGAGCCTCAGCAGCGGATCATTGTCACATACCAGCGCATCCAGGGTAACATCGTCGAGGGACGCATAGAACACCTCTGCCGCGTCCTGAAGCGCAAGCCTCAGCCGGCAGGCATCCGTGAGCGGGCACGTGTTGTCCGCGTCGGCGAAACATTCGGCAATGGGCAAAGCCCCTTCAACATGCCGGAACACCGCACCGATGCGTATCTGATCCGCGGGGCGCGCCAGTGACATGCCACCGTTACGACCGCGCTGCGTGCTCAGATAGTTCAGCTGGCTCAGCTGATTGATCACCTGCGCCAGATGGTTTTCCGAAATGTTGCACACTTCGGCGATTTCGGATTTCGTGACCAGCCTGTCCGGGTGAGCTGCGCAATACATCAACAGGCGCACAGCGATATTCGTCCTTTTGGTAATCCGCATGAGGGCCTCCCTAAATTCAAGATGCAACCTTATTGCATGTCCGGGAAAAAAGCGGTTTGACATACATCAATCGACCCAAAGGACACTTCTTGGATGGCCGACCCCTATTTCTTTGGCTATGGCAGCCTCGTGAACCTCGCGACGCATGATTTCCCCGATCCGCGCCCCGCGCGACTGAAGGGTTGGCGGCGGGCCTGGCGGCACACCGATCTGCGACCCGTGGCGTTTCTGACTGCCGTGCCCGACCCGAAGTCAGAGATCGAAGGCATGATTGCGCATGTTCCCAATAATGACTGGGCCGCGCTGGATGAACGGGAATGGGCGTATGACCGGATTCCTGCAACGCAGTCGGTTTCACATCCCCTGACGCACGACGTCGAAATAGCTGTCTACGCCGTCCCGCAGGATCGGCACAGCCAGCCCAGCAATCACCACCCGTTGCTGCTCAGCTATATCGATGTTGTCGTGCAGGGTTACTTGCGGGCATTCGGCGAGGACGGCGCGGATCGATTCTTTGAGACGACAACAGGCTGGGACGCCCCGATCCTGAATGATCGCGCCGAACCGCGTTACCCACGCCACCAGCAACTCAAACCTGTCGAACGTGATTTTGTCGATGACCGCCTGACAAGTCTGTCGGTTCGGTTCGTACAGCCGGCGTAACAAAAAGGGCCACGCCGATGACGTGGCCCAGAAAATTGGTGTGCCACCACGTTAGCCGCGCGCGCGGATCACCTGTAGCAACGGCATCAGCGCAGCCATTTCCGGGCCGCGCTCCATGCCGGTCAACGCTTTGCGCAGTGGCATGAACAGGCCTTTGCCCTTGCGACCGGTTGCCTCTTTCACGGCTTTGGTCCAGGTGCCCCACGTGTCACCATCGAACGGGCCTTCGGGCAGCAAAGCCATCGCCTGGGTAATGAATTCCCGATCTTCATCGGCGATCAGGGGATCGGCCCCGTCACGGCACAGCTCCCACCAGCCCTTGAGATCGGCCAGGGTGGTGATGTTTTCACGGGCCATTGCCCAGAAAGGTTCTGCCAATTCATCGGGAACACCGGCATCCGCAACGGCACTGGCCACATCGGTCAGCGACAGCGATTGCAAATACCTGGCAGTCAGCGGGAACAGGTCCTGCACATCGAACTTGGTCGGCGCGGCGCCAAACCGGTTCACATCGAACCCTTCGATCAGTTCGGCCATTTCCGAGCGCAGCTCAACCGGGTCAGACGAGCCCAGACGTGCCATCAGGCTCAGCAGCGCCATAGGCTGCACACCCTGCTCGCGCAGATCGCGCAACGCCAGCGTGCCCAGACGTTTCGACAGCGCCTCACCCTGCGGGCCGGTCAGCAGCGAATGGTGGGCAAAGCGCGGGCAGGTGCCCCCCAGCGCCTTGATGATCTGTATTTGCGTCGCCGTGTTGGTCACATGGTCCGAGCCGCGCACTACATCCGTGACGCCCATCTCGGTGTCATCCACCACCGACGCGATCGTATAAAGAACCTGACCATCGCCACGGATCAGCACCGGGTCCGAAACGGACGCCGCATCGATCGAGATGTCACCCAAGATGCCATCGGTCCATTCGATCCGTTCATGATCCAGCTTGAAGCGCCAGACACCATTGCCGCGCTCAGTGCGCAGGGCCTCTTTCTCGGCATCCGACAGGTTCAGCGCAGCGCGGTCATAGACCGGCGGCTTGCCCATGTTCAGTTGCTTCTTGCGTTTCAGATCCAGCTCGGTCGGCGTTTCGAAAGCTTCGTAAAAACGACCCATCGCGCGCAGCTTGTCGGCCGCTTCGGCATAGCGGTCCAGACGGTCCGACTGGCGCTCGACCCGGTCCCAATGCAAACCCAGCCATTCCAGGTCCTGCTTGATGGCATCGACGTATTCTTCCTTCGACCGCTCAGGGTCTGTGTCGTCGATGCGCAGGATGAACGTACCGCCTGCCTTGCGGGCGATCAGATAGTTCATCAGGGCGGTGCGCAGGTTGCCCACATGGATGTAACCGGTGGGCGACGGGGCGAAACGGGTGGTTGTCATGGGTGTCTCCTGTTGGCGCGGCTCTTGTCACAAAGGCGCGATTTTGTCCAGCCGCCGCTTGATCCATCAGGTGATTCAGAAAGGTTTCACCGGCCACACCCTGTCGAGGTCGTCCAGTCCGGCGCGAATGAGTTCGCGCAAAACACCCGTGTCGATATCCGCCAGTTTGTTGACGTAAAGACAGGACTTGCCCAGCTTGTGCTTTCCCAATCTGGCCATGAGATCCGCAAAATCTGCGTAACCCGGCATGGTGTAAATCACCAAAGCTGATTTGCGCGGCGAAAAACCGGTTGCCAGAAAGTCCCCTTCACGACCCGTTTTGTAGCGATAATGGTAGCGGCCATACCCGACGATCGACGGGCCCCACATGACCGGTTTAAACCCGGTGGTGGCGCGAAACAACTTGTCAAGCTGGTGCGCGTCTTCAGCACGGCGCGCCGGTTGAACCGTTTTCAGGAAATTCTCGACGCTTTGATCTGTCGGAACTGTCTTATTGTCTGATCGCGCCATGAACAAAAATTAACACGTATTATTCATCCATGCACCCCATCTGAATGGCGTATAAACTGGCAAGAAACTCTCGACGCCCTAACTGCAACATTGATGTCCTGACAGGGAGAACGAAGATGACAATAAAACTTACACGCCGCGCCGCTTTGGGAAGTGCCGTTGCCTTGCCGTTTGCAGCTGCGGCCGCACCGGTTCTGGCCGCCAGCCCGGAAACCAAAGCAAACTCGACCATCGCAAGGTCATTTCATATTGGCGACTTCACGGTCACGACCCTGCTGGATGGCAGCTTTCCACGCGACGGAGCCAAAGAGATTTTTGGGGGCGGAGCGACGGACGATGAATTTGCCAAGGTTTCGGCTGAAAACTTCATTCCGGCAGACGTCGCACAGTTTTTCTTTACCCCCTCACTGGTCAACACAGGATCAGAGCTGGTTCTGTTTGATACCGGTCTGGGGCAAGGTGGCATACAGGCCGCGCTGGCAGATGCGGGTGTGACCCCGGATCAGATCGATGTGGTCGTGATAACGCATATGCACCCTGACCATATCGGTGGCATGACCACCGAAGGCGCGCCCACCTTCGCCAATGCGCGCTACGTGACGGCGTCTCCGGAGTATGATTTCTGGGCTGCGCAGGACGCAGGCAATCGCGTGGGCGATCTGGTCGCTGAAAAAGTCACACCGCTGGCCGAGAAAATGACCTTTGTCGAAGACGGAGGCGAGGTTGCCTCGGGCATTACCGCAGTGGCCGCTTATGGCCACACACCGGGCCACACGGTCTACCATCTGGAAAGTAACGGGCAACGTCTGGTGCTGACGGCGGATTTGGCCAACCACTATGTCTGGTCTTTCGCCCATCCCGAATGGGAAGTCCGGTTTGACATGGACAAGGCCGCAGCCACTGCCGCACGCCGCGATGTTCTTGGCATGCTGGCTGCCGACAAGGTACCTATGGTCGGCTATCACATGCCATTCCCCGGCGCCGGGTATGTTGAGACCCGTGGAGAAGGCTTTCGCTTTGTCCCGGTCAGCTACCAGATGATGGGCTGAGCGTTCAGTACCCCGGATCCGGCCGCACTTTTGAACCGTCACTGAACCGCGACAAGCGAAAGGCGGCCGGGTCCACGCAAGGCGTTGTTTCGGCAACCAGATCGGCCATCAGCCGCCCCGCCCCGGGCCCGATTCCGAAACCATGGCCCGAAAACCCCATGGCAATGTACATTCCCGGCAGATCATCCACGCCCGAGATGACGGGAATGGCATCCGGCGTCACATCGATCATACCTGCCCAGCTTTGTACGATCTCGCCTGTTTGCACAGCGGGGTATCCCTTGCATGCACTGGCCCAGGCGCGTCGCAACGTTTTTTGAGACGGCTCAGGGTCCAGGATCCGGCACTGTTCGAATGGTGTCACATCGGTTGGCAGCCATCTTCGGTTCTGTTGTGCTTCGATCGTCCAGCGTTTGGACAGGCGAAAGCGCAGAGATTTCCACTCCTGCACAAAAGCCGGCAGGAACTGAATCGCCAATCGAAAACTGTCCGGCACGATGTCCACGGTATTCTCATGACCGGACGCAATAGTGTACCCGCCATCTGCCCGTTTTCGGATCGCAAAGTCATCCGACCACAACGCCGCCTCGGGCCCCTCTGCGATAGGAGATGTGCGCAGGACCGTATTCAGAACCTTCAACTGCGGCAGCTCGATCCCAGCATTTCCTGCAAACAGGCGCGACCACGCACCCCCGGCCAGAACGACGCGGCCGCTGGCAACTTTGCCGCGCTCGGTGAAAACACCGGCGATACGTCCAGCCTGAATGTCCAAACTGCGCACGGCGCAATTCGTCATGATCACCGCGCCCCGAGCCCGCGCAGCTTCGGCAATGGCGGGGGCTGTCCATTGAGGTTCGGCACGACCGTCCTTCGGCATGTACAAAGCGGATTCAAAGCCCGATTGGTTGCCGTGCAAAAGGTCTTCCAACTCACCGCCCGAAACCATCCGCGCGCCGGTCTGCAATCCTTCGACATGGTGCAGCCAACGTTCCATGTTGCCGGCATCCCGCTTGCCGGATGCGCCAAAAAGGATACCGGATCGGGTGTAACCTGTCTTGCGGTCCAGCCGGTCATCGAGCGTCTGCCAGATGCGCGACGATTCCTGCATCAGGGGTATCTCTCTTGGGTCCCGCATCCCAAGACGGACCCAACCCCAATTGCGAGAACTTTGTTCGGCTGCAATCTGCCCTTTTTCGCACAAAAGAACCGAAGCGCCCCGCTCTGCCAGTTCCAATGCGGTTGAAACGCCGATGATTCCGCCGCCGATGACCACGACATCCACGGTTTTGGGCAGGGCAAGATCAGGTTCTACAGGAGTCGGTTTGGGCGCGGTCATCAATAAGCCTTACTCTGTCACTTGGACCGCTATGGAGACCAAAAGACAAAGCATGGGCAATACAAACTGCCACCGCAACATACGATTTTCGGCTTCTGTGACCCAGACGCCTGAGGTTAAAAGCGCGGGGCCAAAGGTTACGCTGCGCCGGACAGTTCCGCCCATTTCTGACGCAAGATCGCGGACAACCGGTTTTCCTTCAGCGCCGCTTGCGCGGATACGTCTTCCTGTGGAAGCAATTGCGGAAACTCTGGCCGCAACATGGCCGCTTTCTGATCTTCCGACTGCCGCGGCTCATTCAACAGATCGGCAATTGCTGCATCCAGTTTTTCTTCATCCAAATCTTGCGGCAAAGATTCCATTGTGCGCCATTTCAAAGGCGCATGAAGCGATCTTTCAACATTCTCGTACATTTTAACACCAAACCATTTACTCAGACATCCAACCCCGGATACGCCGCGATCACCACGGCTGGCCTTCGCCATCAACAACAATGCGTCGCATCCGCCCCACATTGGGCAACTTCCAAGCAAAAATGTGTCAGAAAAATGTCACCCAAGCAAGCCAGAGATGGCCTTTTTCGCCCCGTTGCACGGGCTTTGCCCCTCGATCAGGGGACAATGCGCAGCGCGGAAACTTCACTGTTTCCGAACTGACGGGTTTGGCTTCGATTTCAGTGACGATCACGCCAGCGATTTACGATCGGGTACCGCCGGTCCAGCCAGAATGCCCGCTTGCTCAAGCGTGTGCCCGGAGCGGACTGGAACCGTTTGTACTCGCTGATATAGATCAGGTGCTCGACCTTTCGCGCGTCCGCCTCGTCAAATCCGGCGGCGACGCAATCCGCGATGGAGCCATCCTGATCGACCAGAATGTCAAGTATCGCGTCCAGTACGGGATAGTCCGGCAGACTGTCGCTGTCTTTCTGATCTTCGCGCAGTTCGGCGCTGGGGGGTTTGTCGATGACGGACGGGCGAATGACCTCTCCGTCAGGCCCCATCATCCAGTCTCGATGGTTGGCGTTGCGCCAGCGGCAGGTTTCGAACACGCGGGTCTTGTACAGATCCTTGATCGGGTTGTAGCCGCCATTCATATCACCATAGATCGTGGCATAGCCCACCGCGACCTCGGACTTGTTGCCGGTGGTCAACAGCATTTCGCCGAATTTGTTCGAGATTGCCATCAGCAAAAGCCCGCGCAGGCGCGACTGAATGTTCTCCTCGGTCAAGCCTTCGTCCAACCCCGCAAATAGCGGAGCGAGCGTGTTGGTGACAGCAGCCCGGCTTTCCGAAATCGGCACATGGTCATAGTGCACACCAAGCGCCTTGGCGACGGCCTCGGCATCGTCCAATGACGCTTGGCTGGTATATTCCGACGGCAACATCACGCAGCGAACATTGTCGGCCCCGATGGCATCCACCGCGATGGTCGCCACCAACGCGGAATCGATCCCTCCGGACAGTCCCAGAACTGCTTTTTTGAAACCGGTCTTGCCCATATAGTCCCGCAGGGACTGCACCATCGCGCGATAATCCTGCTCCCACACATCCGGCTGGGGCACGATTTCTGTCGGCACAATGCGCCAGCCATCGTCGCCGCGCTCAAGATCCACCTGCGCAACCACTTCGTCGAATACCGGCATCCGGAAGGCCAGCTCTCCGCCCGGGTTGAGACCGAAGCTGGCACCGTCAAAGACCTGATCGTCCTGCCCGCCAACCATGTTCAGGTAGATCAGCGGCAGGCCCGTTTCGACCACGCGCGCGACCATATGGTTCAGACGTACATCGTATTTGTTCCGGAAATAGGGCGACCCATTGGGGATCAGCAGAAACTCGGCCCCGGTTTCCTCAAGGGTTTCCGCCACATCCGGGTGCCAGCCATCCTCGCAGATGGGGCTGCCGATCCGGAAGTTGCCAACCGAATAAGGACCACCCAGAGGACCCGCATCATACAGGCGCACTTCGTCGAAAACAGTCTCATTCGGCAAGTGGTGCTTCAGAACCTTGCTGGTGATCCGCCCCCCCTTCAGGATCAGATAGGCATTGTACAACTTGCCATCATCGACCCACGGACCACCCAGGGCAATCGCGGGTCCATCGGCGCATTTTCCGGCCAGAGTCTCGACCGCATCCATGGCCGCGCGATGAAACACCGGCTTCAGCACCAGATCCTGCGTGTTGTATCCGGTGATGAACATCTCGGGGAACGCCACCAGATCGGCGCCCGCCGCTTTGCCCTGTTCCCACGCGGCAACGACCTTGGCCGCATTGCCGTCGATATCCCCTACGGTCGGGTTCAGTTGCGCCAGAGTGATGCGGAAACGGTCGGCCATGCTGCCCTCTTGCCTCGTCAGTCCTACTGCCATTTAGCAGATCACCGCGCGAGTAAAAGGCCAATGCGGCAAAACCCGTTGCCCTGCCCTCGACGGTGTCCTAGTTTTGCGCCCAGGGATGCAACCAACGATGATCCGGCAGGCAGGACCAAAATGAACGTGATCCGAAACTTAATTGGGGCTGTGGCCATGAGCCTGGCAGCTGCGACCGCTGTTGCGCAGGACGGCACGATTATCGTCAAGGATGACGAAGTGGGCGGCGTCTACGAGGGCACTTATGAGAATGGCCTGCGCCACGGGACGGGTACGTATCGGCTGCCCAACGGGTTCGAATACACCGGCCAGTGGGTGGAAGGCGAAATTCAAGGCCAGGGCATCACCAAGTACCCGGATGGATCGGTTTATGAAGGCGCGTTCGTCAAAGGTCAGCCGGACGGGCGCGGCAAGATCGTTTACGCCAATGGCAGCAGCTATGACGGTGAATGGTCCAACGGATCCATTAACGGCACGGGCATCGCTGAATTTGCCAATGGCTCGCGCTATGAGGGTGAGTTCAGGAACGCGCAACGGCACGGCAAGGGCAAACTGACCTTTCCCGACGGATATGTCTACGATGGCGACTGGGTGGACGGTCAGCGGCAAGGTAAGGCCACGATCACCTATGCCGATGGCAGCGTTTACGAAGGCGATGTCAACGCCGGCTTGCGCGATGGCACAGGCACCCAGACGATGCCTGACGGAATGGTGTACGAAGGCGAATGGACGCAGGACCAGATCACCGGAACTGGTCGCCTGACCTATGCCAATGGTGATGTGTATGAAGGCGAGCTTGTGCAGGGGCGCCGTCAGGGCAAAGGCAAAGTAACTCACGCGTCAGGGGACGTCTATGAGGGCGACTTTGTCGATGATCGCCGCCATGGCAAGGGCACGTTCACCGGAACCGATGGATTTGTGTACACCGGCGACTGGAACCAGGGTCAGATAGAAGGCCTGGGTGAGCTGACCTATCCCGACGGTTCGGTTTACGTGGGCGATTTCGTGGCCGATCTGGCGGAAGGAAACGGCCGCATCACCTATCCCGACGGCTCCACTTACGAGGGTGAGTGGATCGCTGGCGTTATCGAAGGTCAGGGTACAGCGACCTATGCCACCGGCATGATCTACAGGGGCCAGTTCAAAAACGCGCAAAGCCACGGCAAGGGTGTGATGACCCGCGCGGACGGTTCGATCTATGACGGAGACTGGGTCAACGGGGTCCGTCAGGGAAAAGGCAAGGCGACCTACTCTGACGGCACGGTCTACACCGGGGACTTCGTGAACGGAAAGCGTCACGGCAAAGGAGAAATCGTGACCCCTGCCGGGTTCAAGTATGTCGGCGACTGGTCCGAAGGCAAAATCAACGGTGAAGGCATAGCGACCTATTCGAACGGCGACGTCTATGAGGGCAACTTTGTCGACAACAAGAGGCAGGGCAGCGGAACCATGCGCTATGCCAACGGACAAGAAGAAACTGGTATCTGGGAAAACGGTGTTTTGCCAAATCAAACCCCGGACCAGCAGGGCGGCGCAGACGCTCCGGCACAGCAGACAGACCCGGATTCAGAGGCGGCACAACCAGATCCGTCTGGCGAATGATCGCTCACCAAGGAACAGGTTTTCCGGCCCAGTCAAAGAACCCACCGGTATCCGCCGGGCGCAACCCGCCGATCACGGACATCAGGTTGCGCGCGGCTTCACCGGGTTCAACGGCAGGGTGCCGTCCCAGATATTTCCGAGTAAACTCTGTCTTGACCGTGCCGGGATGCAGCGCAACACATATCGCCTGTTTATGGGTCCGGGCCAATTCAATTGCCGAAGTATGGACGATTTGATTGACCGCGGCCTTGGCCGCGCGGTAGCTGATCCAGCCGCCCATCCGATTGTCGCCAATGGACCCGACCCGCGCGGACAATACAGCAAATACCGAACGCCGCTGTCGCGGCAACAACTGATGGGCCCGGCTTAGCACCAACGCCGGACCTACGGCATTCAGAGCAAACTGGTCCATCATTGCCCTTGCCGAAACAGATCGAATGGTCTTTTCGGGCGCATTGCCTGAAATTTCCAGCGCCCCGGAAGCGACAAGAACAAGATCGAACGGGCCCGATAAGCGATCAAGCATCCGGCTCGCTTGATCTGGCTCCATCAGATCGAACCCCTCGACAGAGCGCGAGAGGCACGTCACCGCAACGCCCTGTGCCTCCAATTGCTCGCGTACGGCCGCACCAATCCCGCCGGACGCACCAATGATCAAAGCAGTATCCATCTGTGACCAGCTAGCGGCATGGACGGATCAATCAAGGGACGGGAATTTCCAACCCCCTGCACCGCAACTTGTCGAAAATTGGTTCTTTTCATTCCCGGCGGCGTCTGTATAACCTCAGACCCATGATCAACTGCGCAGATATCCCTTTTGCCAAAGCCGCCCCTCGCGGCGCGGTTCTGCGTGGCCTACTGATCCTAATCCGCCTCTGAGCGTGCCATCCGGCGCGCCCGCTCAGAGGAGGACGCCAGCGCGCCAACAGGCTTTAGGACAGACAAGAAAGAGATTCCCATGACCAACGTGACCGACCAAGACCGCGTCTTGATCTTCGATACCACTTTGCGCGACGGCGAGCAGAGCCCCGGCGCGACCATGACCCATGACGAAAAGCTCGAGATTGCCGAACTGTTGGATGACATGGGCGTCGACATCATCGAAGCCGGTTTTCCGATCGCATCCGAAGGTGACTTCAAAGCGGTAACCGAGATCGCACAACGATCCAAAAACAGCCGCATCTGCGGTCTGGCCCGCGCCAATTTCGCCGATATCGATCGCTGCTGGGAGGCGGTCAAACACGCGGAACAGAACCGCATTCACACCTTCATCGGCACCTCTCCACTGCACCGCGCCATTCCGAACCTGACTCAGGACGAGATGGCGGACAAAATTCACGAAACGGTCAGCCACGCGCGCAACCTGTGCGAAAACGTGCAGTGGTCGCCGATGGATGCAACCCGGACCGAATGGGATTACCTGTGCCGCGTCATCGAAATCGCGATCAAGGCCGGGGCAACCACCATCAACATCCCCGACACCGTGGGATATACTGCGCCTCTGGAATCCGCTGACCTGATCAAACGCCTGATCGAAACGGTTCCGGGCGCAGATGAGGTGATCTTTGCCACCCATTGTCATAACGACCTTGGCATGGCGACAGCGAATTCGCTGGCGGCGGTCATCGGTGGCGCACGCCAGATCGAATGCACCATCAACGGCCTGGGCGAACGCGCCGGCAACACCGCCCTGGAAGAGGTCGTGATGGCAATGCGCACGCGCAATGACATCATGCCCTTCCACACCGGGATCGACACGACCAAGATCATGCATATCTCGCGCCGGGTCGCTACGGTGTCGGGCTTCAACGTGCAGTTCAACAAGGCCATCGTCGGCAAGAACGCGTTTGCCCACGAAAGCGGCATCCATCAGGACGGCATGCTCAAGAACCGCGACAATTTCGAGATCATGCGCCCCGAGGATATCGGCCTGTCGGGCACGTCCCTGCCTCTGGGCAAACACTCGGGCCGCGCGGCTCTGCGCGACAAACTGGAAACGCTGGGTTTTGAAGTTGGCGACAATCAACTCAAAGACATCTTCGTGCGGTTCAAGGATCTGGCGGATCGCAAGAAAGAAGTGTTCGACGACGATCTCATTGCGCTGATGACGTTGGACGAGGCGGACGACTATCTGCAATTGGTGTCGATGAAAGTCACCTGCGGCACCGGCGGCCAGGCGGAATCGACGGTCGAGCTGGAAGTCGACGGCAAGGACGTCATCGCAACTGAACACGGTGACGGGCCGGTAGACGCAACCTTCAAGGCGATCCGTGCGATTTACCCCAACACGGCCCGTTTGCAGCTGTATCAGGTTCATGCGGTGACCGAAGGCACCGATGCGCAGGCCACGGTTTCGGTCAGGCTGGAAGAAGATGGCATGATCGCCACGGGTCAGTCGGCGAACACGGATACTGTCGTGGCTTCGGCCAAAGCCTATATCCACGCGCTGAACCGCCTGATCGTGCGCCGGGAAAAGACCGGCCCGGGCGCGGATGCCCGCGAAATCAGCTACAAAGACCTGACCTGATCAAAATTGGCGCGGTGAGGGGCTCCCGCACCTGCGGGTGCCCGGCTGCGCCGAGCACCCTTGCAGCTTTGGGCCCGGCAGCGCGCCTGCGGCGCGCTGGCGGGCCCAACATGTTTGACGGCATCTCTGATGCAGGCAAACAGGGCGGGAGTATCGGTTGCATTTCTTTGGCTGGCCTCAGAGGCCTGCAAATAGCTGCGACAGGCGTGTCGTCTCTTCCTCGATGCCGAATGGTGCGTTCAGAATGAACATCCCTGACCCCACCATCCGATGCCCCTCGCGCACCGGTGGGAACGTCACCTCATGGCAAATGGCCTTGGGGAAGTTTTGCGCTTTTAGCGTCGCGATCATCCGGGCGTGGCGTTTGTCCTTCAGAACCGGGTACCACAGCGCGATCACCCCGACATTCCATTTCCGGTGCAGTTTGGCAATCGCTGCGGGCAGTCGATCGTAGTCGGTCTTCACCTCATAGCTTGGGTCAATCAGCAATAGCCCCCGACGCGGCGTCGGAGGCAGCAGGGATTGCACCAGTTCAAACCCGTCCTGCCGATACACCTTCGCCCCGAACGGCGACATAGCCAAAGACAGCGCGGCATGTTCCTGGGGGTGCAGCTCGGCAAAATGCAGACTGTCCTGATCCCTCAACAGATGTGCTGCAATCATCGGCGATCCCGGATAGGCCGCGTCGCCGTGCCGGGCCCGTGTGTTTTCCAGAACCCGCGCCATCGGATGTCCGGGGCCGAACCACCCTTCTCGTTTCGCGCGCTCGATTCCCGCCGCCGCCTCGCCCGTCCTCATGGATTCGTCCGCGTCCAACTGGTACAGCCCTCGCCCGGAATGCGTTTCGACATAGCTGAGCGGCTTGTCCTTCTGCGTCAAATAATTCAGCACCCAGGCCAGCAATGCGTGCTTTTGGACATCAGCCAGATTCCCGGCGTGGTAAATATGTTGATAAGAGAGCATTTTGCCTTCTAAAGTCCCATTCAATAAGGCGGAAAGGTGCTGATTGTCGCGGAATCAGCCCTTTTACCGGGCGTGATGGCACCCTATAAGTCATCCGTCCCGGAACCGTCGAGTCGCGGGCAGTAGAAAAACCGACATACAGGATCAGGGGAAACATGGGGATCTTTGGCAATCTGGGCGGCCTGTTCACAGCGGACATGGCCATCGACCTTGGAACGGCGAACACGCTGGTTTACGTCAAGGGGCGCGGTGTCATCCTGTCTGAGCCTTCGGTCGTAGCCTATCACGTCAAGGACGGCGTTAAGAAAGTTCTGGCCGTCGGCGAAGATGCCAAGCTGATGCTGGGCCGGACGCCCGGTTCGATCGAAGCCATCCGCCCCATGCGTGAAGGCGTGATCGCCGACTTCGACACCGCCGAGGAAATGATCAAGCACTTCATTCGCAAGGTGCACAAACGTTCGACCTTTTCGAAACCCAAGATCATCGTCTGCGTACCTCACGGTGCGACCCCAGTCGAAAAACGCGCAATCCGTCAGTCGGTTTTGTCCGCAGGCGCGCGCCGCGCGGGCCTGATCGCGGAACCGATCGCCGCCGCCATCGGCGCGGGCATGCCGATCACCGACCCGACCGGCAACATGGTCGTCGACATCGGCGGTGGTACGACCGAAGTGGCCGTTCTGTCGCTGGGCGACATCGTCTATGCCCGCTCGGTCCGCGTGGGTGGCGACCGCATGGACGAAGCCATCATCTCGTACCTGCGCCGTCAGCAGAACCTGCTGGTCGGTGAATCCACTGCCGAACGCATCAAGACGACGATCGGCACGGCGCGGATGCCTGATGATGGCCGCGGCCAGTCGATGCATATCCGGGGTCGTGACCTGTTGAACGGCGTACCCAAGGAAATCGAGATCAGCCAGGCCCAGGTCGCCGAGGCGCTGTCGGAACCCGTCCAGCAGATCTGCGAAGCGGTGATGACCGCGCTGGAGACCACTCCGCCCGATCTCGCCGCCGATATCGTGGATCGCGGCGTCATGCTGACAGGCGGTGGTGCATTGCTGGGTGATCTGGATCTGGCCCTGCGCGAACAGACCGGCCTGGCCGTGTCCATCGCGGACGAAAGCCTGAATTGTGTGGCTTTGGGCACCGGCAAGGCGCTAGAATACGAAAAACAGCTGCGCCACGCGATTGACTACGAAAGCTGAGGCGCGCACCTTTTAGGGGCAGTCTGAATTCGGCACGAGCAGCACGGGAAGGTAACCTGTGGCAAAAGACCGATCACAGCGCGATGACTACACGACCCCTCTGCGCCGCTTGTTGTTGGGGATCGTCATCCTGTGCTTGCTGGGTATCTTTCTGGTTTGGCGGATCGACAGCCCGCGCGTCGAGCGGTTCCGCGCGCAGGTGGTGGACGCGGTCGTACCGTCGATGGATTGGGCCATGGTGCCCGTGACCGCCGCTGTGAACCTTGTGCGCGATTTCCAAAGCTACCAGCGTCTGAGCGAGCAGAACCGCGAGCTGCGCAGCGAACTGCGCCTGATGCGTGCCTGGAAAGAGGCCGCACTGCAATTGGAGCAGGAAAATGCGCGGCTGCTGGATCTGAACAATGTCCGCCTCGACCCGCGCCTGACATACATCACGGGTGTTGTGATGGCCGACAGCGGATCACCCTTTCGGCAGTCCGTCCTGTTGAATGTGGGGGAACGCGACGGGATCGTTGATGGCTGGGCCACGATGGATGGAATCGGGCTGGTTGGCCGAATTTCCGGCGTCGGGCCAGACACGGCTCGGGTGATCCTGGTGACGGATGCCACCAGCGCCATTCCGGCAACGATTCAGCCTTCTGGCCAGACCGCGTTGATCAAAGGAGACAATACTCCGGCCCCAGTGGTCGAGTTTCTTGAAAACCGAGAGCTGGTCCGCCCCGGTGATCGGGTGATCACATCCGGCGACGGTGGCGTTTTTCCGGCAGGCCTTTTGATCGGCCAGATCGCCGCAGATCCGGGCGGCCGCCTGCGCGTTCGCCTTTCAGCAGATTTTGAACGGCTCGAGTTTCTTCGTGTTCTGCGCTTCCATTCGCCCCAGCCGATTCAGGATCCGGGTGGGATCGTCGGGCCAACTCGGCCCGAAACTGCGCTTGTGCCGGATGAGGTCAGCGATGGATAGGCCCGCCTCATACAACTGGGCCATGCGCGGCCTTTACGTTGCGCTGGCCTTTGTCGTTCTGTTTCTGCATTTGCTGCCGCTTGATGCGCAACCGGATCGCTGGCCTTTTCCTGATGTATTGATTGCGCTGACCTTTGCCTGGGTATTGCGGCGCCCCGACTATGTGCCCACGCTGCTGGTCGCGTTTGTCATGCTGATGGCGGATCTGTTGCTGCAACGCCCGCCCGGCCTTCTGGCTGCGCTGGTGGTGTTTGGCACAGCCTATCTGCGCTCTGCCGCTCCGGGTATGAAGGACACTGGGTTTGTCGGAGAATGGATGTCTGTCGGTGTGGTGATTGCCATGGTCTTTTTGACGAACAGAGTCGTTTTGTCGATCTTGTCTGTGCAGCAGGCCGCTTTGTGGCCAGTCGTTATGCAACTTGTGCTGACAATCGCCTTCTACCCGTTCATCGTGCTGTTGAGCCAAAGCGTATTTGGCGTCCACCGCCTGTCTGCTGCGGATGCCGGAGCCGTAGGGGGCGGAGCATGAAACAACGCAAACCCAAGTCGCAGGGCCTTGCCTATAAACGCCTGCCACGCCGGGCGCTGCTGCTGGGCGGTTTGCAGGCGGCCTTTATCGGCGGGCTGGCCGCACGGATGCGTTTCATGCAGGTGGATCAGGCCGACGAATACCGTCTGCTGGCCGAAGAAAACCGCATCAACATTCGACTTATCCCGCCAACCCGTGGACGTATCTATGACCGCAATGGTCAAATCATCGGTCAGAACTCACCATCCTATCGCATCGTCATCGTGCGTGAAGACGCAGGTGACGTCGACAAGGTGATTGCCAAATTGTCGGAACTCATCCCGCTGAACGATGATGAGATCGAACGCGCCCGGACTGAAATGCACCGATCAGCCCCGTTCCTGCCGGTCACTCTGGCGGATCAGGTCACTTGGGAAGACATCTCGAAAGTCGCAGTCAATGCCCCGGCCCTTCCGGGTGTGACGCCCGAAGTGGGCCTGACACGGCAATACCCACGCTATGAGGATTTCGCCCATATCGTCGGCTATGTCGGCCCGGTCAGCGACTACGATCTCAGCAAGCTCGAAGACCCCGAGCCGGTTTTGCGAATTCCCAGGTTTCAGATTGGCAAGGTCGGGTTGGAAGCCAAGCAGGAAACAGCCCTGCGTGGCAAAGCCGGTGCAAAGCGTGTCGAAGTCAATGCCACAGGGCGGGTCATGCGCGAGCTGGACCGGCAGGAAGGTCAGCCGGGTGCGGACTTGCAATTGGCGATCGATGCCGACCTGCAACAATATGCGCAAGCGCGGCTGGCAGGAGAAAGCGCGGCGGCAATTGTTCTGGATTGCGAAACCGGGGACCTGCGCGCTGTCAGCTCTACACCCAGTTTTGATCCAAATCTTTTTGTGCGCGGTATCTCGGTCGCGGATTATCGGGCATTGACGGGGGACAAGTACCGCCCTCTGGCCAACAAGTCCGTGCAAGGCACTTATCCTCCGGGGTCGACCTTCAAGATGGTCACCGCATTGGCCGCGCTGGAGGCCGGCGTGATAGGCCCTGGAAACACAGTGTATTGCCCCGGGCATCTAAAGGTCGGCAGCCGCAGGTTCCACTGCTGGAAGCGCGGCGGGCATGGCACGGTCGATCTGAACCTGTCGCTGAAACGCAGCTGCGACGTCTATTACTACGACGTGGCTTTGCGGGTCGGGATCGACAAGATATCCGAAATGGCTCGTACTTTGGGCCTAGGCGTCAAACACGATATTCCGATGTCGGCGGTCGCCGCTGGACTTGCCCCCAATCAGGAATGGAAGCAGCGGACACACGGTCAGGATTGGCTGGTGGGCGACACGGCCAACGCGTCCATTGGGCAAGGGTTCATGCTGGCATCACCGCTTCAACTGGCCGTCATGACGGCTCGTATCGCCACCGGCCGATCGGTGACACCGCGCCTTGTACGTTCGATCGACGGTGTCGAACAGCCTTCGGGCGCAGGGGAACCGCTGGACATCAACGCCTACAATCTGGAACAGGTGCGCAAGGCCATGTACTCGGTCTCGAACGATCGGCGTGGGACGGCCTATCGCAGCCGCATCATCGCGGACGAGTTCCGCATGGCCGGCAAAACCGGCACCAGCCAGGTCCGCAACATCACCAAGGCCGAACGTGCCGCCGGCGTGATCCGCAACGAAGACCTGCCATGGGAGCGTCGCGACCACGCCTTGTTCGTCTGCTTCGCGCCCTATGACAATCCGAAATACGCGGTTGCCGTGGTCGTTGAACATGGCGGCGGCGGGTCCAAGGCGGCGGCACCGGTGGCCCGCGATATCATGCTTCAGGCGCTCTACAACGGTACCCCGCCGCTTGAGGCATATCCGGTTGCCGACCGCGAGCGGATCAAGGAACAGCAAAAACGGCTCGAGGGCGACCGTCGCCCCAAAGCGCGTCCCGACGGAAAGGACCGCGCATGAGCTATCTTGAATATGCCGTGAAATCCACGCCGTCGGGGTTTCGGAAATTCCTGTACATGAACTGGCCGCTGACCCTGTTGCTGATCAGCACGGCCAGCGCAGGGTTCCTGATGCTGTATTCGGTTGCAGGCGGGTCGTGGACACCCTGGGCAGAACCACAGATGGAGCGGTTCGGGCTTGGCCTGATCGCGATGTTCATCATTGCTTTGGTTCCGATCTGGTTCTGGCGCAACATGTCCGTGCTGGCCTATCTCGGGTCGGTCGCGTTGCTGGTATTCGTGGAGTTGTTCGGCACCATCGGCATGGGCGCGCAGCGTTGGATCGACCTTGGGTTCATGCGCCTGCAACCCTCAGAAGTCATGAAGGTGGCCCTGGTCATGGTTCTGGCGGCGTATTACGACTGGCTGCCATCGCACAAGACGTCGCGCCCTCTTTGGGTCTTTGTTCCCGTGGCCCTGATTGTCCTGCCAACCCTGCTGGTTCTGAAACAGCCGGATCTCGGCACGTCGATCCTGCTGTTGGCTGCCGGTGGCGGGCTGATGTTTCTTGCGGGTGTCCACTGGGCCTACTTTGCAGCCGTCATTGCCGCCGTCGTGGGCCTGATCGCCGCCGTGTTCAACAGTCGCGGGACCGAATGGCAGTTGCTCAAGGATTATCAGTTCCGCCGGATCGACACGTTTCTTGACCCCTCTACCGATCCTTTGGGTGCCGGGTATCACATCACGCAATCCAAGATCGCCCTTGGTTCCGGGGGCTGGAACGGGCGCGGTTTCATGCAGGGTACGCAATCCCGGCTGAACTTCCTGCCCGAGAAACACACCGATTTCATCTTCACCACCCTCGCAGAAGAATTCGGATTCGTCGGTGGCATCACGCTTTTGATTCTCTACGCCTTGATCCTTGTGTTCTGTATGGCGACCGCACTGGCCACCAAGGATCGGTTCTCGTCACTGGTTACTCTGGGCATCGCGCTAAACTTCTTCTTGTTCTTTGCCGTCAACATGTCGATGGTGATGGGCATGGCACCGGTTGTGGGCGTCCCACTGCCAATGGTCAGCTATGGCGGATCGGCCATGCTGGTGCTGATGGCCGCGTTCGGCATCGTCCAAAGCGCTCATATCCATCGTCCCCGCTGATCCGAAAGGCCCCCGATGCCCGTAAACGTTCTGTTTTCCGCGCGCCCTGCCCTGTGGCCCGTGTATGAACCGCTGCTCACTCGATACCTTGCGGAGGCCGGCGTTGAGGCGCGGCTCGGTACGGAATTTGACCCGGATCAGGTCGATTACGTTGTCTACGCTCCGAATGGCGGGTTACTGGATTTTTCGCCCTTTACACGCCTGAAGGCGGTTCTGAGCCTCTGGGCCGGGGTTGAAAAGATCGCGGACAATGACACGCTGACCGTCCCCTTGGCGCGAATGGTGGATCACGGGCTGACGCAAGGTATGACCGAATGGGTGGTGGGCCATGTGCTGCGCTATCATCTGGGAATGGATCGCCACATCACCATCCAGGATGGCGTCTGGGCCCCGGATGCCCCACCTTTGGCGCAAGAGCGCAAGGTGTGCATTCTGGGCCTCGGCGCGTTGGGCGAAGCCGCGGCCCGCACCCTGGCCTCGCTGAATTTCACGGTCACAGGCTGGAGCCGCACCGCCAAGGACATCCCCGGCGTAACCTGCCTGCATGGTCCTGACGGTCTGCGTGACGCGCTTTCCCGGGCCGAGATACTGGTTCTGCTGCTGCCTGACACCGTTGCCACCGAAAACGCGTTGAATGCTGAAACGCTGGCCCTGCTGCCCAAGGGCGCGCGGATCATCAACCCGGGTCGCGGACCCCTGATCGATGACGATGCGCTGCTGGATGCCTTGAACGCGGGTCAGGTCGGTCACGCGACGCTGGATGTGTTCCGGGTCGAGCCCCTGCCCCCCGATCATCCGTATTGGGCACATCCGAACGTGACGGTGACCCCTCATATCGCGTCCGAGACCCGCCCGGTCACAGCCGCGCAGGTCATTTGCGAAAACATCCGGCGTGGCGAAGCCGGAGAGCCCTTCGTGCACCTGGTGGATCGCGCTTTGGGCTACTGATTTCAGGCCGCGATCAGACCGCGGCCTTTCAACAGGGCGTCAACCCCCGGCAATCTTCCCCGGAACGCCAGATACAGGTCTTCTGCCTCGCGCGAACCGCCAGTGGACAGGATGTTGTCCTCCAACGCTTTGGCGCGTTCGGGGTCAAAGGCACCTCCCGCCTCTTCAAAGGCGGCAAAGGCGTCGGCATCCATCACTTCGGACCACATATAGCTGTAGTACCCCGAGCTGTAGCCATCGCCTGCAAAGACATGCGCGAAATGCGGAGTAGCGTGGCGCATTCCAATGGCTTTCGGCATCCCCAACCTGGCCAAAACTTCTGACTGTTTCGCCATCGGATCTGCCGGTGCCTCGCCATCGTGGAAGGCCAGATCAACAAGGGCCGAGGCGACATATTCCACCGTCTGGAATCCCTGATCGAAATTGGCCGCCTTCAGCACCTTTTGCAGCATTTCCTGCGGCATCGGCTCGCCCGTTTCCGCATGGGTCGCAAACTCGGCAAGAACCTCGGGCACTTCCAACCAGTGTTCGTAAAGCTGGCTGGGCAATTCTACGAAATCGCGCGCCACGGACGTGCCCGAGATGCTTTCATATGTCACGTTGGACAGCATCTGGTGCAGGGCATGGCCGAATTCATGAAACAGGGTCCGCGCGTCATCATAGGACAGCAAGGCGGGATCCCCTTTGGCAAAGTTGCAGACATTGATGACAACCGGTGTCTGCTTCTTCGGGAATTTGGCCTGCGCCCTCATCGCGCTGCACCAGGCGCCTGACCGCTTGGACCCTCGTGCAAAGTAGTCTCCGATAAATACGGCAATATGCTGCCCGTCGCGGGTAACGTCCCAAGCCCGGCAATCCGGGTGATAGAGGGGTACGTCCAACGGTTTGAAATCCAGCCCGAAAAGCCGGTTGGCGCAGGCAAACGAAGCCTCGATCATACGATCCAGTTGCAGATAGGGTTTCAACGCAGCCTCATCCAGATCATGTTCCGCCTTGCGCCGCTTTTCAGCATAGTACCGCCAATCCCAAGCTTCCAGCGGGCCGTTGATGCCGTCTTCCTGCATCATCTGCGTCAGAACATCCGCGTCGGCGTCTGCGCGGGACTTGGCCGGTTCCCAAACCTGCATCAACAGTTCGCGCACCCGATCCGGCGTGCGCGCCATCTCGGTTTCCAGCTTGTAGTCGGCGAACGTGTCATAGCCCAGAAGCTTGGCACGCTCTTCGCGCAAGGCCAGGATCTCGGCCGCGATGTCTCGGTTGTCGGTCTCGCCCCCATTGGCGCCGCGTGCGGCCCAGGCGCGATAGGCTTTTTCACGCAGGTCCCGGCGGGGCGAGAATTGCAGAAACGGCACGATCAGCGACCGTGACAAGGTGACCACCGGCCCCTTGGCTTTCTTCTCCTGCCCCGCGGCACGCGCCGCGTCCACGACGAAATCCGGCAGGCCGTTCAGATCCCCTTCGGTCAGATCCATGTACCAGTCCCGCTCATCCGCCAGCAGGTTCTGGGTAAACGAGGTGCCCAGCGACGCAAGGCGCGACTTGATCTCTTGCATACGGGTGTCTTCGTCCCCTACCAAAGCCGCACCGGCACGCACAAAGCCCCGGTGGGTCAGCATCAGCACACGCGCCTGTTCCTCAGTCAGGTCAAGATCATCGCGCCGTGCCCATAGGTCGGCCACACGCTTGAACAGCGACTTGTTGGAAGAAATGCCCGAAAAATGCGTCGAAAGCTTGGGGGAAAACGCGCGTTGCAGTTCTTCCCGCTTGGGGTTGCTGTCCGCGCCCGCAATCGTGAAGAAGACCGACAGAACCTTGTCCAGTTGCCCGCCCGCAGCCTCGAGCGCCTCGATCGTGTTGGCGAATGTGGGGGTATCCGGATTTGCCGCTATCGCGTCAATTTCGGCGTTATGCTCTTTCATCGCCTGCTCCAGTGCCGGCGAGAAATCATCATCCGAGATATCGGAAAAAGGGGCGATTTCAAACGGTGTGGTCCAGTTGGACAGGATCGGGTTGGTCATGCGGATCTCCTTTGATCCCATAGCTATGTCGCCACGGCCGGGTGTTCCAGAACACCCAACCCATGTGAAGAAAGGTTAATCGTTTCTCATGCCACACACGGGGCAATCGTCCCGGCGGGTCAGAACAATCTTGCGGCTTTCACCGTACAGCGCGTCATAGATCAGCATCTCGCCGCGCAGCGCCATGCCGGCGCCCGTTATCACCTTGATCGCCTCGACCGCCATCATTGATCCGACGACGCCCGGCAGCGGGCCGATCACACCGGCCTCGGAACAGGACGGGGCCAGACCGGGCGCCGGGGCCTCTGGGAAGATACACTGATAGCAGGGGCTGCCATTGGCGGGGTCAAACACACTCAGTTGACCTTCCCACTGCGACAAAGCCCCCGAAATCAGCGGTTTGCCCAGCGCGACAGCGGTTCGGTTTGCCAGATACCGGGTCTCAAAATTGTCGGTTCCGTCAAGAATCAGATCGAAGTCTGCAAACAGGTCAGTGGCGATTTCCTCGCTCAAGCGGCGGTGATAGGGCAGAACAACGACGTTCGGGTTTTGCGCCTCCATCGCCTGCTGGGCCGAAAAGACCTTGGGTATTCCAATATCCGCGTCGCGGTGAATGATCTGTCGTTGCAGGTTGGCATTCTCGACGACGTCATCGTCGATGATCCCGATCGTGCCGACACCCGCAGCCGCCAGATATTGCAGCGCAGGTGCGCCCAGACCACCTGCGCCGATCACCAGCACGCGGGCTTTCTTAAGTTTTTTCTGACCGGGCCCACCCAGTTCGCGCAACACGATATGGCGGGCATAGCGGTCCAGTTCGGCCTCGGTAAATCGGTCCGAGGGCATGTCGGGCTCCGGTTCCGAAGTTGAAACTGCGCGGTTGCGTAAGGCTTTGAGTATTCTGCCATACAGCAAAGCCAGCGCCGCGAAACCCACGAGGATCAGCCAAAGCGCCGCAGACCCACCCGTTGCTTCGCGAAGAGGGTGCCCATCCGGCAAGATCAGATGGGACAGTATGACGCCGGCCAACAACACACTCACGGAAACCACCCGCGCTTTTGGGGACGTGCCGGCGAAATAACCGACGCCCCAAAGCCCCGCAGCCAGGATGAAAACCAACAGCATCAGCCGCGCCCGGTCGAGCCGAAACCGCCAGCCCCGCGATCGGTTTCGCCCAGCGCCTGAGCCAGTTCAAACCTGGCCTGCACCACCGGCGCGACCACAAGCTGCGCGATACGATCTCCGTGGGCGATCTCGAACCGTTCCTGGCCCGCATTCATCACGATCACGCCCAAGGGCCCACGATAGTCGCTGTCAATGGTGCCCGGCGTGTTGGGCAGTGTAATCCCATGTTTCAACGCAAGGCCCGAGCGGGGCCGAACCTGCACCTCATACCCTTGCGGGATTTCAATGCGCAGGCCGGTCGGCACCAGCGCCCGCTGACCGGGGTCCAGCGTAATCGGCGCGCCGTCGGGCAGATTGGCACGCACGTCCGCGCCGGCCGCCCCCGAGGTTTCGTAAGAGGGAAGCGCCACGGCGGGGTCTGCCCCGTCTTCGCGGATCACCCGGATTGCAACCATGCCCTTGCCTTTCCTTCAGCCTGCCAACGCGTCCGCGATTTTCGCCGCCAGACGCCGGGCAACTTCGTCTTTCCCCATACGGGGCCATTCCTCGGCCCCGTTGTCCGAAATCAGGATGACCGCATTCTCTGACCCGCCCATAATGCCTGTTGCAGGGCTGACATCGTTGGCGACGATCCAGTCACAGCCTTTGCGCAGACGCTTGGCCGTGGCGTGTTCAATCACATTGTCCGTCTCGGCCGCAAAGCCGACAACCAATGGCGGACGGTTCGCGCCCATCCCGGAAACACGTTTCAGAATGTCCGGGTTTTCGGTGAATTCCAGTACCGGCAGGCCATCGCGACTTTTCTTCAGCTTCTTGTCCGACGCGCTGGCGACACGCCAGTCCGCGACCGCAGCCGCGAATATTCCGGCATCGACGGGCAGAGCTGCATCAACCGCATCAGACATCTGTTGCGCGGTTTCGACAGGTACGACCCGCACACCCGCCGGGGGCGGCACGTCTGCCGGGCCAGTCACAAAGGTCACCTCGGCCCCCAATTCCGCCAGCGCCCGGGCTACGGCGGCACCTTGGGCCCCGGACGAGCGGTTGGCTATATACCGGACCGGATCTATCGGCTCATGCGTCGGGCCGGACGTCACCAGCACCCGCTTGCCCGTCAAAGGCCCCGCAGACAACCGAGCCTCAATCGCCGTGACAACTTCCAGCGGCTCGGACATGCGCCCCGGGCCGTATTCGCCACAGGCCATGTCGCCTTCGTTCGGGCCCACAAAGCGCACGCCATCCGCTTGCAGCTGCTTCAGGTTTCGCTGTGTTGCCGGGTGGGTCCACATCCGCACATTCATCGCGGGCGCACACAGAACGGGTGTGTCCGTGGCCATCAGAAGGGTCGAGGCCAGATCGTTGGCCAACCCTGCGGCCATCTTGCCCATCAGATCCGCCGTTGCGGGGGCCACGACGATCAGATCCGCAGAGCGGGACAGTTGAATATGCCCCATCTCGGCCTCATCGGTGAGATCAAACAGATCGCGATAGCCTTTTTCACCTGCCAGAGCCGATACGGACAGCGGCGTCACAAACTCTTCCGCAGCGCGCGTCAATACAGGGGTTACGTCCGCGCCACGCTCGCGCAACCTGCGGATCAGGTCCAGCGATTTGTAGGCCGCGATTCCGCCACCGATAATCAGCAGAATGCGTTTGGATGACAGCATGTTCAGCCCTTCCTGTCCCGGTCGGCCCCGACATTAGGCAAGGCCCGCAGGTAGTTCCAGCGATTAATTCTGAACCTGAAATGCCGCACAGGGGTCTTCGCGCTCGGCCGTGGGGCTATCAATCACGATATCGAATTCTCCGTCGATCGCTCCATCCTCGGATTGTCCGACGGCCACGACTTTCCAACCTGGTCTGAGGCGCGCAAGATAGGTCGGTATGCCCCGATCCTTTCGCGCGTGACCATTTCCAGTAATCACGGCAACTGGACCCCCGGTTTCGTCCATCGCACGGACCACAGCACGGGCCAGCACAGCATCGCGCAATCGTTGAATCGCTACCATCTGGGGCAACATTTCAGCCGGAAGCGCATCGCAATGCGCCGCCAACTGGTCGGCTTCGCGCGCGGCCTGTTCTTCGGGCGATAGAGGCACCGTCAGACCATAACGCGCCGCGTCTGCCCCCAACGCCGTGGCAGCACCACGTTCCATCGCGGCACGCGCGGCAGCTCGCGGAACCATAGCCCCGTAAACCGGCGCGCCTGACGCCTCGAACACCGGATAATACATGCTGAGCGGCGGCCAGCCACTTTCAGCCCATTTCAGAATGTGGCTCAGTTCTTCCGGGTTTGACACAGCTTTCTGAGCGAGTCTCTGCGCGCCCTCTTCCGTGACCATTTCCCAGACGACGGCCGAAGGTGAAACAGCTTCAAGCGCCTCGGCCTGCACCAAATGATGCGTCGGGTTGTCGTGAACTTCCCCCAATATCAAGACATCGGCGTCCCGCATCGCGGACATGGCATCAGCGGGAACAAGTCTATCTGCCAGCCCCGGTCGCGCTGCCGCAACCGTAAGACCCAGAACAAACGCAAGAATCGCAAACTGTTTCATACGATGAAGTGTTGCACCTCGCGCGACTGGGCTTCAAGGTTCTTGCGCATTTTCGCAAAGGCTGCGGCCTCAAGCTGTCGTACACGTTCTTTTGACAGACCCAGCTCGGTTCCCAGGCTTTCCAGGGTTCGCGCAGGGTCTCGCAGCTTGCGCTCGCGCACAATGAAACGCTCGCGATCATTCAAGGCATTCATCGCCGTCAACAGCCACTTGCGCAACTGTTCGGTATCATGGCTGTGTTCAACTGCTTCGGCTGCCTGCTCGCGGTCATCTTCCAGGGCATCGATCCACTCGCGCCCATCCTCATCAGCGGATTGCACCGCATTCAGCGAAAAATCAGAGCCGGACAGACGACCTTCCATCATCTCGACGTCGCGCAGCGGCACACCGATTTCCGTGGCGATCATCTGGTGTAACTGATGACGGTCCAATTCCTGCCCTTCGGTGGCGGCTTCCCGTTCCAGCCGGGCCTGAACGCGACGCATGTTGAAAAACAGCGATTTTTGAGATGAGGTTGACCCGGTCCGAACCATGGACCAGTTCCGCATCACATAGTCCTGAATGCTTGCCTTGATCCACCATACGGCATAGGTCGAAAACCGCACGCCGCGATCTGGGTCGAACTTGTCTGCGGCCTTCATCAGGCCAAGGCCTGCTTCCTGAATGAGATCATTCATCGGCGCGCCATAGCGCTTGAACTTGGCCGCCATCGAAATCGCCAGACGCATATAGGCGGTGATCAGACGGTGCAACGCCTGTTCATCACGCTCATCACGCCATGCATAAGCCAGTTTCAGTTCGGTTTCCGCATCCAGCAGCTCGGCCTTCATTGCTTGCCGGGACATCGAAAAGTCCGTCGCATTATCCAGTGCCATAAACCTCTCCCCTGTTTGCAGGTACTGGTCAGACTTGCTTTGCCGACCTATGACCATTACGCAAAACAGCACCAAACGGATCAACTATAGGTAAGTACTGTGTCGCCGGATTTAACCTTGGTTCTGGGCGGGGCCGCGTCGGGCAAGTCGGTTTTCGCCGAAGAACTGGTTGTTTCTCAGGGGAAAAGCCGAGTTTACCTTGCGACATCACAAGTGTTTGATGACGAGATGCGCCAGAAGATTGAGCGCCATCTTGAACAACGCGGCGACGGGTGGACCACGGTTGAAGAACCTTTCGATCCGGGGCCGGTTCTGGCCACGTTGTCGCCCGATCAGATTTGCCTGATTGACTGCGCCACCATGTGGCTGAGCAACCACCTGCTGGCCGAAACCGATCTGGAAGCGGCACAAACCGCCCTGCTTGACGCCCTTCGTGCATGCCCTGCGCAAATCGTGATCGTCTCGAACGAAGTTGGCCACGGCATTGTCCCGGACAACACCCTGGCCCGCCGGTTTCGCGAAGCACAGGGGCGGCTGAACATCGCGCTTGCAGCGCAGGCCGATCTGGTGGTGCAGATCACTGCCGGGTTGCCCTTGGTTCTGAAAGGGCAAATGCCGTGATGCGCCTTCACCTTGTTCGACACGGGCCGACACATGCGAAAACCATGGTCGGCTGGTCCGACCTGCCCGCTGACCTTAGCGATACAGCCGCACTGAAACGTCTGCACGACCATTTGCCGCCCAAGGCGCTTGTGATCTCGTCCGATCTGTCACGGGCGGTTGACACCGCCACGGCCATACAAGGTCAACGTCAACGCCTTCCCCATAAACCGGGCTTGCGGGAAATCCATTTTGGCGACTGGGAGTTGCGCGGATTTGCCGAAATCGAAGCCGAAGACCCGGAACTGGCCTTTTCATATTGGGACAACCCCGGCGATGTCCGCGCTCCGAAAGGTGAAAGCTGGAACGACGTCCGCAATCGGGTTGATGCGGCGATCGACACGCTTGTTTCAGCACATTCAGGCCGCGATCTAATCATCGTCGCGCATTTCGGCGTTATCCTCACGCAAGTGCAGCGCGCCCTTGATCTGGACGGACAACAGACCTTTTCACACCGAATCGACAACCTGTCGGTAACGGATATCCTGATCGACGCAGGCAGGTGGTCCGTCGGTACGATCAATCACCTTCCGTGAACAGACCCCACACAAATCACTGTTTTACCGGGTTGCGAACCTGCGGCATCGTCTGCGTATGACATATGATTTGTATATCGGCGACCGCCTCTTCTCCAGCTGGTCAATGCGTGGCTGGTTGATGCTTGAGAAATTCAACCTTCCCTACAGAAGCCACATGATTGGCCTGTATTCGGGCACCATGGCACAGGATATGGAGCCCTTGGCCCCAGCGCGACTTGTGCCTGCCCTGCGCCTGCCGGAAGGAACTGTGGTGGGCGAAAGCCTGGCCATGGCTGAAACCCTGGCCGAGCGCCACCCTGATGCCGGCTTGTGGCCATCAGATCCCGCCGCCCGGGCAACCGCCCGCTGGCTATGCGCCGAGATGGTGGCAGGGTTTGGTGCCTTGCGGGATGAATGCCCGATGCAATTGCTGCACGTCTGGCAGGGTTTCGACCCCTCAGATGAAACACTGGCAGATCTGGCACGCATCGCAATACTCTGGGACCATGCACGCAAAGTGTCCGGTGCGGGACAAGGCCCGTTGTTCGGCGCGTATTCGCTGGCGGACGTGTTTTACACACCTGTCGCAGCGCGGATCATCGGATATGGGCTGCCAGTTTCCAAGGCGAACCGGACCTATTGCCTGGACCTGTTGTCAGACCCCGCCGTCAGACAATGGCGCGCAATGGGCCTGACTGTCAGATACGACCCTTTTCCCTATCGTCAGGATTTGCCGTCCAAGCCCTGGCCGATCGGAGGGGTTTCAACCGCCAAGCCGGTCTCCGGCCCGTCAATCAACCAAGTTTGCCCGTATTCCGGCAAACCCGTTGCGGAATTTCTGGAGTTGGATGGAAAATGCTGGGGCTTCTGCAATCCATTCTGCCGCGACAAAACAATTGCCGATCCCGACGCGTGGCCAAAATTCGCTGCATTGCGCGCAACCGTTAACGACTCTTAAACCACAATCATGGCAGCAACACCCTGTTAACCAAGAACAGGACTGCCATGGTCGCCCGCGCCCACACTGTTGCCTTTCACGGCGTCGAAGCCCGCCCGGTCGAGGTGCAATGTGCCGTATCGCCCGGCTTGCCGGCCTTTTCCATCGTTGGCCTTCCCGACAAAGCCGTGTCCGAAGCCCGCGACCGTGTCCGCAGCGCGCTGAGTGCGATGGCCATCGCTCTGCCGTCGAAACGAATTACGATCAACCTGTCTCCTGCGGATCTGCCCAAGGAAGGCAGCCATTTCGACCTGCCCATCGCAGTCGCGCTGTTATCGGCACTCGAGGTCATCCCAGCCGATGCCGCCGAAGGAACAGTTGCACTGGGAGAGTTGTCGCTTGATGGATCTCTGGTGCCTGTCGTCGGCGCCCTGCCCGCGGCCATGACGGCCGCGTCAGAAGATCGCATGTTGCTGTGTCCCAAAGCCTCCAGCGCCGAGGCTGCATGGGTCGACGCCACTCAGGTTATCGGCGCGGGTTCCCTGGGCGATGTTGTCCGCCATTTCTCGGGACAGTGCCCTTTGCCGGCGGCACAACCCGGCGAGGTGAATCTGGCGCCCAGCGTGCGGGATCTGCGCGATGTAAAGGGGCAGGAACGCGCCAAGCGCGCCTTGGAAATCGCGGCAGCCGGGCGTCACCATCTGATCATGATCGGCACGCCGGGGTCGGGCAAATCCATGCTGGCCGCACGGCTTCCGGGCATCTTGCCACCGCTGACCGCAGTCGAAGCGTTGGAAACTTCGATGATCCAGTCCCTGTGCGGGTTGCTGGATGAAGGCGGCATCAACCGCACGCGTCCATTTCGGGAACCGCATCATACGGCCTCGATGGCAGCCATTGTCGGCGGGGGCAAAGGTGCCAAGCCCGGTGAGATCTCATTGGCGCATAACGGCGTGCTGTTCATGGATGAGTTCCCCGAATTTCCCCGTACGGTTCTGGAGACCCTGCGCCAGCCAATAGAATCCGGAGAAGTCATGGTGGCGCGTGCCAATGCCCATGTGAAATACCCCTGCCGTTTCATGCTGGTGGCCGCCGCGAACCCGTGCAAATGCGGCTACCTGACGGATCCATCGCGCGCCTGCTCTCGCGCACCCGGCTGCGGCGAGGATTATCTGAACCGTATCTCGGGGCCCCTGATGGACAGGTTCGACCTGCGGATCGAAGTTCCGCCTGTGGGCTTCACCGATCTTGATCTGCCCCCATCCGGCGACAGCTCGGCGACAGTTGCCGCGCGGGTTGAAAACGCCCGCGCCATACAGGCCGAGCGGTTTCGGGGAATGCCGGACCTGCGTCAGAATTCCGACGCCGAAGGCAAAGTTCTGGAACAGATCGCAACACCCGATGCAGAAGGAAAAGCCATTTTGCTGAAGGCCGCAGATCGGTTCGGCCTATCGGCGCGTGCCTTTCATCGGATCCTGAGGGTGGCGCGGACGATCGCCGATCTGGACGGTTCAGCCGACATCCGCAGGCCACATGTTGCAGAGGCGCTGAGCTTTCGCATCAGCGCCCGGGTCATGGCTTAGATCTTGGCTTCAATCGCCTGCCAGATCTTCTCGGCGATGTTCACGCCGTCGAACCGTTCCAGCTCTTGAATGCCGGTGGGCGAGGTCACGTTGATTTCGGTGAGATAGTCGCCAATGATGTCGATCCCGACAAAAATCTGACCTTTTTCTTTCAGCAGCGGTCCGATGGCGGCGCAGATCTCCAGATCACGCTGTGACAACCCGATCTTTTCCGGGCGCCCGCCCACATGCATGTTTGACCGCGTTTCGCCCGCGGCTGGCACCCGGTTGATTGCGCCAACCGGTTCACCGTCCACGAGGATCACCCGCTTGTCGCCATTGCTGACATCCGGCAGGAACTTTTGCACGATCAGAGGCTCGCGCGAGAACCCCGTGAACAGCTCGTGCAGAGAGGTCAGGTTGCGGTCATTGGCATCCAGTCGGAACACGCCCGCACCGCCATTGCCATAAAGCGGCTTTAGGATGATATCGCCGTGCTTTTCCTTGAACGCCTTGATCGTTTTTATGTCACGGGCAATCGTTGTCGGCGGCGTCAGGTCAGGGAAATCCAAAACCAGCAGTTTTTCAGGATAGTTCCGCACCCAGAACGGGTCGTTGACCACCAGCGTTTGCCCTTTCAGGCGGTCCAGCAGATGGGTGGACGTGATGTAATGCATGTCAAAGGGTGGATCCTGACGCAGCCAGACCACGTCGAAATCGGCCAGGTCAACTTCACGTTCGGGGCTCAGAATCGCCGGATCGCCGGCGACCCGCTGCACGGTCATGTCATGGCCGTGCGCCGTGATACGACCTTCCTGATAGGCCAGCTGATCCGGCCCATAGAAAAACAACGAATGACCGCGCGCCTGCGCCTCCTCCGCCAGACGGAATGAGCTGTCGGCGTTGATGTCCACGGCCCCGATCGGGTCCATTTGAAAGGCGATTTTCATGTCGTGTCCCTCAGTTTCACGCAAGATACATGGCCCAGCAGGCCTGAGGGTTCAATGGGGCTTAGGCGTGACCGAAGGCGTTTTCGATGATTTGAACCGCGCCAGTGCCATCTACCAGTGCCGCGTCAAATCGGACATTGGTCAATTGCCCACCCGGTTCGTTTTCCAGGTATTGCGCGGCCGAGGCACAGATTCGGTCAATTTGTCTTTGACTGATCCGAGCTGCAGCTTTTTCGAAACTGGAGCTTTTCTTGACCTCGATGAACACGAGCCCGTCGCCATCCCGCACAATCAGATCGATTTCACCACCGGCACCCCGCCACCGGCGATGCGCAATTGCAAAACCCCGGCGCTCATAGTCCGAGGCGACCCGAAGCTCGGCCGACTGCCCCGCCTGATAGGAAACCGAGCCCTGAATTGCACGCCGCCCCATGTCATCCCTTTCCCAGTTTCAGAGCTTTCTGGTAAATCGGACGGCGCGGCAGATCATACATTTCTGACACAAGATCCGCTGCGTCCCGAACCGAGTGGGTTTCCAAAGCTCGCTTCAAAGCCTCTTCTACGTCGGATTCGTTAACACTTTGCGAATGACTACGGTCCACCAGCAGAACGATCTCACCCTTGACCGGTTTTTCCTGAATTTCTGCCGCCAGATCGGCCAGTCTTCCACGGCGGATTTCTTCGAACTTTTTCGTCAGTTCACGGCACAAGGCCGCCTGACGGTCTGCCCCCAGGCAATCCGCAAGATCTGCAAGGCTGGCCGAGACGCGTTTGGGGGATTCATAGAACACCAAGGTGCCTGGTATGTTTTTCAAAGCCTCAATCCGGGTCCGGCGTGCGCCCGATGCATTAGGCAAGAAACCTGCGAAGAAGAATGAATCCGTTGGCAGGCCCGCCAGGGTCAGCGCTGTTATTGCGGCGGATGCCCCGGGCGCACAGGTCACCATATGCCCGGCTTCGGCCGCCTGCTTGCCCAAATCATATCCCGGATCAGCGATCAGTGGCATACCCGCCTCGGATGCATAGGCGACAGATTGCCCCTGCGCCAGGGCATCCATAAGTCTGCCACGCGCCCCGGCGCCGCTGTGATCATGGTAGGCCTGGATATGCCGACCCTCCAGCGGGATGCCATGGATTTCCATCAACCGCCGCAGGCTCCGGGTGTCCTCCGCCGCTATCACATCGGCCGAGGCCAGAACATCCAGCGCCCTGAGAGTAATATCGCGCGCGGTTCCGATCGGAGTGGCAACAAAATACAGGCCCGCAGCCAATCTGATCTTTTGGAAATTCAAAGCTGGACCCTCACAGCGTGACGTTTATTATCGCGGCTCAACAGAACAGAAGCATTCACAGCCGCCGGATCAGGGAGTTTTCATTTAGATGTTTACCGTTTGCAAGCCCGTAAGCAAGCTGGCGAAAGCCGCCATTGCCCTGACGACCGCAGCGTTTCTGGCTGCTTGTGAGCCCGGCGGCGTTGGGGGTGGCCCTTCGATTGACACGTCGAATCCTGTTTCGGTTGCTTTGCTGGTTCCCCGCTCGGGCGACGCCGCGCTGGCGCAGAGCCTTGAGAATGCGGCCCGTATGGCAATGTCCGATCTGCCTAACGTCAAAATCGACCTGCGTGTTTACGATACGGCAGGAAATCCGACCACGGCGACAGCGGTGGCCCAGCAGGCCGTTGCCGAAGGCGCCAAGATCATTGTCGGCCCTGTTTACGCTCAGGCGGCAAACGCTGCCGGGCTGGCCGTACTGAACAATAACGTGAATGTCCTGTCGTTCTCGAACAACACCAGCATTGCGGGTGGCAATGTATTTGTACTTGGACCGACCTTTGAAAACACCGCCAACCGGCTGGTGAATTATGCGGGCAGGCAAGGCAAAACGAACACGGTTATCGTGCACAGCAATGATGCCGCGGGGCGAGTGGGGCAAGCTGCCATCGCCAATGCACTGGCAAACAGCCGGGTCAACAATGCGGGAACGGTCGGATACGACCGGTCGCAACAGGGTGTTATCAACTCGGTTCCCACCATCAAGGCCACCGTCGATTCGACAGGGGCGGACTCGATTTTCATGACGGCAACGACAGCGGGTGCCTTGCCACTTTTCTCGCAATTGCTGCCTGAGGCCGGCGTTTCTCCGGCGACGACACAATTCATCGGTCTGACCCGTTGGGATATCCCCCCGCAAACGCTGGAGCTGCCGGGCGTGCAAGGGGGATGGTTCGCCCTGCCCGACCCGTCAAAGGCCCAAGCCTATCGTCAACGCTATAACGCGACATATGGAGAAGCGCCTCATCCGATCAGCGGTCTGGCCTATGACGGAATAGCGGCGATTGGTGCTTTGGTCAGCCAGGGCAAATCCGATGCGCTGACCGGTGCTGCCCTGACGCAAAATGCCGGTTTCCAAGGTGTTGGCGGTATCTTCCGTCTCCGCCCGAACGGCACCAATGAACGCGGCCTTGCCGTAGCGACGATTCAGAATAAACAGGTGGTTGTGATTGACCCTGCCCCGCAAAGCTTCTCTGGTGCCGGTTTCTGAGCGATCGGGCGAGACCATGGCGCCGGATGGCGCGCTAATTTGCCCTGCCGAAAACATCTTTGACAGCGTCAGCGTCAATGATGCGCTGGCCGAGGTGTTCGAGACCAGCTCTGACAACAGCAAAATGCGCTCTGAAACAGTGCGCATTCTGCGCGACGCTCAGAAAGCGGGTCGCAAAGCCATTGCCGATGCCTTCAGCGAGCGTCCGTTCGACGCGCGCGCGCTGACCCGCTCCTATACCTACCTGACGGACCAGCTGGTCGGAACCGCGATGCTGGTCTCCAGCACGCGCCTGCATCCGCTTGCGACGCCAACACAAGGTGAAAAGATCGCCGTACTGGCCGTTGGCGGATACGGGCGCGGTGAAATGGCGCCCTCTTCGGATGTCGATCTGCTGTTTCTGACCCCCTATAAAATCACGGCCTGGGCCGAAAGCGTCATCGAATCGATGCTTTATATCCTTTGGGATCTCAGGCTTAAGGTCGGGCATTCCTCGCGCACGATCAAAGACTGCCTTCGGCTGGGCACCGAGGATTTCACGATCCGCACAGCAATGCTTGAACAACGTTATCTGGCGGGTGACAAGGCGCTGGCCGACGAGCTTGAACGGCGCCTGAAAACCGAGCTGTTCAAAGGAACCGAGCGGGAGTTCATCGAAGCCAAACTGAACGAACGAGATGAGCGGCACCTGAAACAGGGAGAACGCTACAAGGTCGAGCCCAACGTGAAAGAGGGCAAAGGGGGGTTGCGCGACCTCCAATCCCTCTACTGGATCGCAAAGTACATCTATGGCGTTCAGGACGTGGCCGAACTTGTGCCTTTGGGTCTGTTCACCCCGGAAGAGTTCAAGACCTTCGTTCAGGCCGAAGAATTTCTTTGGGCCGTTCGTTCGCATCTGCATCTGGTGACGGGTCGCGCCACCGAGCAACTGACCTTTGACATGCAGGTCGAGGTTGCAGCGCGCATGGGCTATGAAGATCACGCCGGTCGCCGGGCGGTCGAGGTGTTCATGCAACGCTATTTCCGCGAGGCCACGCGTGTCGGCGAGTTGACGCGGATTTTTCTGACGAAGCTTGAGGCGCTGCACGTGAAAGGCGCACCATTGCTGGAGCGCATTTTCCGCAGACGCCGGCGGATCAAAGCGGGATACCGGGTTGTTCACGGTCGTCTGGACGTAGCGGACCCTGACAAATTTCTGTCCGACAAGGTAAACCTTCTGCGCCTGTTCGAAGAAGGCTTGCGAACAGGAATGCTGATCCATCCGGATGCCATGCGTCTGGTGGCGGCAAATCTGCATCTGATCGACGACGAAATGCGCAATGACAAAGAGGCGCGGCGCATCTTTCTGGACCTGATGCTGAAACACGGCAACCCAGAGCGAGCCTTGCGGCGGATGAACGAACTGGGTGTGCTGTCAGCCTTCCTGCCCGAGTTCGAGCCCATCGTGGCAATGATGCAGTTTAACATGTACCACAGCTATACGGTGGACGAGCATACCATCCAGTGCATCGTGAACCTGGCCCAGATCGAACGCGGAGAGTTGATTGAATCGCTGCCTCTTGCCTCTTCGATTCTGAAAGGTGGGGTCAACCGCAAGGTGCTGTATGTCGCCCTGTTGCTGCATGATATCGCGAAGGGGCGACCCGAGGATCACTCGATTCTTGGAGCACAGATCGCGCGCAAGGTGGCACCAAGACTGGGCCTGAACAAAGCAGATTCGGAAACGGTCGAATGGCTGGTGCGTTATCACCTGCTCATGTCCGACATGGCACAGAAACGTGACATTTCAGACCCCCGCACAGTGCGCGATTTCGCCAAGGCAGTTCAAACCGTCAAACGGCTGGATCTGTTGACCGTTCTGACCGTCTGCGACATTCGCGGCGTGGGGCCGAACACCTGGAACAACTGGAAAGCCACGCTTTTGCGTGCCCTTCACGCCGAAACTAAGCGCGCGCTGGAGACCGGGATGGAGGACCTCAACCGCGCCAATCGCGGCGCCGAGGCAAAAAAGGCCCTGCGCACCGAACTGGCGGCCTGGTCCAAGGCCGATCTCAAATCCGAGACGGGGCGCCACTATGACCCGTATTGGCAGGGTCTCAATCTGGCCACACATGTCGAGTTTGCGAACATGCTGCGTGCGCTGGAACAAAGCGGCGACCCCGGCGCGATGGAGATCCGCCTGCAACCGGACGAGGATCGCGACGCAACCCGAGCCTGTTTTGCAATGGGCGACCACCCCGGTATCTTTGCCCGCATTGCCGGCGCGCTGGCCCTGGTCGGCGCGAATGTCGTGGATGCGCGCAGCTATACGACCAAAGACGGCTATGTCACCGATGCATTCTGGATTCAGGACGCCGAAGGGCACCCGTTTGAAGCCTCACGCCTGCCACGTCTTACGCAGATGATCCACAAGACGCTGCGCGGCGAAGTGGTTGCGAAGGAGGCGTTGAAATCACGCGACAAGATCAAGAAACGCGAGCGTGCCTTCAACGTTCCAACGCATATCACCTTCGACAATGACGGCTCTGAAATATACACGATCATCGAAGTGGACACCCGCGACCGTCCGGGTCTGCTGTTTGATCTGACCCGGACCCTCGCCGCAGCGAATGTTTACATCGCTAATGCCGTGATCGCGACCTATGGCGAACAGGTGGTCGATACGTTTTACGTCAAGGATATGTTCGGCTTAAAATATCATTCGGAAAACAAGCAACGTGGGCTTGAGGCCAAGCTGCGCAAGGCGATCACCGAAGGCGCCGAGCGTGCGGCCTCATGAAGCAAATCCGTTTGTTTTCAGGCCTGTTTACGGTCGGCTTCTGGACGCTGGCCAGTCGAATACTGGGGTTTCTGCGGGAAATTCTGCTGACCGCCTTCATCGGCCCCGGGCCGGTGATGGATGCTTTCGTCGCGGCCTTTCGCCTGCCGAACATGTTCCGCCGCTTTTTCGCCGAAGGCGCGTTTAACGCGGCTTTTGTGCCCATGTTCTCGAAACGGCTGGAGGCAGACGAGAACCCCCAGGGGTTCGCGCAGGATGCGTTCAATCTGTTGGCCGTGGCCGTTCTGGCGCTGGTCGGGCTGGCCATGGTTTTCATGCCGGGTCTGGTGTGGCTGACGGCCGAAGGGTTCCATGGGGATGAACGTTTCGATCTGGCCGTGGACTATGGCTATGTCGTGTTCCCGTATATCCTTTTCATGTCCTTGGCGGCGTTGTTTTCGGGGGTATTAAACGCCACCGGCAGGTTCGCAGCGGCCGCAGCGGCACCTGTTTTGCTGAACATCTTTGCCTGCACCGCGCTGATCGCCGGGGCCATCTCTGGCGGTGAGGTGATACGATGGCTGATCTCGGTCATTCCGGTCGCCGGCGTCGCACAACTGGTGCTGGTCTGGGTGGCGACCGAGCGTGCCGGTATCCGCATCCGACCCGGCCTGCCCCACCTGACGCCCGAGATGCGCCGGATGGTCCGCATCGCGGTTCCCGCCGCCTTGGCCATGGGGGTTACGCAGGTCAATCTGGTGGTCGGACAACTGGTGGCATCAAAGACTGAAAAGGCCGTGAGTTGGCTGTTTGCCGCGGATCGCCTGTACCAACTGCCTTTGGGCGTCGTCGGAATCGCCATTGGCATTGTCCTGCTGCCAGACCTGTCCCGCCGCCTGCGCGTCGACGACAAGGAAGGAGCCCGCAACGCGTTTTCCCGCGCCGGGGAATTTATGCTGCTGTTGACGCTGCCGTCGACCGTGGCGTTCCTGATCATCCCGAACCCGCTGGTTTCGGTGCTGTTCGAACGGGGACAGTTCAGTCCCGAGGATACCGCTGCGACAGCGCTGGCGGTCGCGATTTATGGCATCGGTCTGCCTGCATTCATGCTGCAAAAATTGCTGCAACCCCTTTTCTTCGCGCGCGAGGATACGCGTTCCCCGTTCCGTTATGCGGTGGTCGCAATGGTCGTGAACGCGGCCTTGGCGTTTGGCCTATTTCCGCTGGTGGGTTGGATCGCCCCTGCGATTGCCGCGTCAACTGCCGGCTGGGCCATGGTTGTTCTTCTGGCGATCGGGGCACGTCGCATGGGCGAAGAAGCGCGTTTCGATGACCGTTTCAGGGCACGTGCGGGACGGATCGTTCTGGCCTCGGTCGGCATGGGCGCGGTCTTGTTTGCGTTGATCCACTTCTTGGGTTGGACGCTGGACATTCCCGGCTGGCGCTATCTTGCGCTTTTGGTCCTGATCGTGGTCGCCGCCGTCTCGTATTTCTGTCTTGGTCATGTCCTGGGAGCGTTCAAATTGTCAGAGTTCAAACGCGCCTTGCGCCGGGCCTGATCAATCGCGTCGGATGCGCCCGACGATCCGGGCCCAGGCCCCCGGCGCCACCAGAAATGACATGCCAAAGCCGGTGGCAAACCCGCCCAGATCGGCGACCCATTCCGCGTTTCCGCCGAAGATCAGACCAAACAGGAACTGAATGCCCATCAGAACGGCGATCAGCTGAAACGCCCTCGCCTGATTTGCCCCCACAAGCGACAGTTTGCGCCACAACAACCACGTGAATGCTCCGATCAGGCCATAAACAGGTGGAAACCCTCCGATCAGGGGATAGCGCGGGTCCAGCAAAACGGCATAACTCAACGCGCCGCCAATCCCCGAGACGACGAAGATCAGCAGCATGGGGACACCACCGAAAACCTCACCAACCATTTTTCCCATCGCCAGAACGAAGACACAGACAAAAATCGCCTGCGTAAAGTTGGCGGATACAAAGGGATAGGTCACGAACCGGACCAGATGTTCGAACGGCCAACGCCCGTTCAGCACCATCCAATCGAAAATATCCGCCGAGAAGGCATAGTGCTGTATCGCGTCCAGACGCCAACCCACGGCCGCCGGTCCTCCGATCAAACCGCGCGATCCCAGCGTGAAGGCCAGTTCGACGCCGATGATGAACAGAACCAGCGCCACCACAACGGGCGGCAACGGGTTAACGGCGGGTGTGTAATGCTCACTGCTCATTGGGATGGCCTTTCGCGGCTGTTGACGTCCCTTTGCCTCATGGGTAAGCGACGGAGGCTGATTTTTCCAGACAGGAGTTCCCTTTGATGACCGAGACCCAGTTCACGCCCCGCGTGTTTTCCGGCGCACAGCCTTCGGGTAACCTGCACCTCGGCAATTATCTCGGTGCGCTTCGGAACTGGGTGAGAATGCAAAGCGAGGAATTTGAAACCATCTATTGCATGGTCGATCTTCATGCAATCACGGTCTGGCAAGATCCAATCGAGTTACAGCATGCAACGCGGGAGCTTTGTGCCGGTTACATCGCTTCTGGACTAAACCCCGAAAAATCGATTTTGTTTAATCAAAGCCAAGTGCCGGAACACGCGCAACTGGCTTGGATATTTAACTGTGTTGCTCGTATGGGTTGGATGCAGCGCATGACCCAATGGAAGGACAAGGCCGGCAAGAACCAGCAGAACGCTTCGCTTGGCTTGTTTGCCTATCCTGCTCTGATGGCTGCGGACATTCTAATCTACCACGCAACCCACGTACCGGTCGGCGAAGACCAGAAACAGCATCTTGAGCTGACCCGCGACATCGCCATCAAGTTCAACAACGATTTCGGCGTCGATTTCTTCCCCGTCACCGAGCCAGTGATCGAAGGTGCGGCCACACGTGTCATGAGCCTGAGGGACGGATCCAAGAAGATGTCGAAATCCGACCCTTCTGACATGAGCCGGATCAACCTGACGGATGACGCAGAAGCGATTGCCAAGAAAATCCGCAAAGCCAAGACCGACCCCGATGCTCTGCCGTCAGAAGCCGAAGGGCTCGAGGACCGCCCCGAGGCGCGTAACCTGGTCAATATTTACGCGGCCCTGAACGATCAAACCATCGAACAGGTTCTGTCCGAAGTAGGCGGCAAGCAGTTCGGTGAGTTCAAACCGATGCTGGCCGATCTGGCAGTGGCGAAACTGGCTCCGATCTCGACCGAAATGTCACGTCTGATGGGGGATCAGGCCGAGATTGACCGGATTCTCGCCCGCGGTGCCGAGCGCGCACGTGAAATCGCTGCTCCGATCCTGCAAAAGACCTACGAAATCGTTGGCATGGTCGGCGCCGCATCACGCTGATTGCACTGGACCTTCGCCTGACGCCCTCCTAGGGTTTGCCTGAATCAAAGGAGGGCGTCATGGCAACCGGCACGAACATCCGGACCTATTTTCAAGGCCAATGGCATGAGGGGGACGCACCCATCATGCGCGCGGCGGATCATGGCGCCTGGCTGGGATCTTCGGTCTTTGATGGCGCGCGGTATTTTGACGGGGTGGCCCCGGATCTGGAGGCCCATTGCGCACGGGTGAACCGGTCAGCCGAAGCCTTGATGCTGACGCCGACCATGACGACCGAACAGATGGTCGAGTTGGTACGCGAAGGGTTGCAGGCCTACAGCCCGGACACAGCCGTTTACATTCGTCCGATGTACTGGGGAATCGACGGTGACAGCACGGCAATAGTCCCGCAGGAAAACAGCACCGGTTTTGCCATCTGCCTGGAAGAAATCCCAATGGCCCCGGAAACCTCGTCGGCCACTCTGTCGACCACGCGCTTCCGCCGCCCGGTTCTGGAAAGCGCGGTCGTAAATGCCAAAGCGGGGTGCCTTTACCCCAACAACGCCCGAATGCTGCAAGAGGCACGCTCGAAAGGCTTTTCCAACGCTTTGGTGGCCGATGCGATGGGGCATGTAGCGGAAACGGCGACGGCCAACATCTTTATGGTGAAGGATGGCGAAGTCTTTACACCGATCCCGAACGGAACTTTCCTGGCCGGCATTACCCGGGCCCGGCATATCAAAAACCTGCGCGCGGATGGTGTGAAGGTCCACGAAACGGTTCTGAGCTTCGAGGATTTCCACGAGGCCGACGAGGTCTTCATGTCCGGAAACATGAGCAAGGTCACACCGGTAACTGCGCTGGAGGATACGCAATTTCAGGTGGGTCCTATTGCTCGCCTTGCCCGCGCGCTCTATTGGGATTGGGCTGCAAGCGAACGCTAGCGCAATGCCCCAGGCTTGCCCGAGTTGCCAGCGCGCGATCGGTCGGGCATGATCCCGGAAACCTAAAGAGGATACCCATGCGTAAGTTCCTAGTCGTTCTGGATGACAGCCGCGAATGCCTGAACGCGATGCGGTTTGCCGCAATGCGGGCTGCCCATACCGGAGGTGGTGTGACGGTCCTTTCCGTCATCCCGCCTGACGAGTTCAATCACTGGATCGGTGTGGCCGAAACCATGCGTGAAGAAGCCCGCGAACGTATCCACGCGCATTTCGAAGTGTTTGCCAAATGGATGCGGGACAAACAGAACGTGGAACCTGAACTGGCCATTCGCGAAGGCGATCCCGTGCCAGAGATCATCGAACATGTTCAGTCCGATCCCGAGATTGGTGTTCTTGTTCTTGGGGCGGGGACCGACAAGAAAGGTCCCGGTCCGTTGGTGACTCAACTGACAAAGAACTCGGGTAGCCTGCCGATTCCGATCACGATCGTTCCAGGTAATCTGAGCAAAGAGAAACTGGAAGAAATAACCTGAGGAGCGGCGATGGCGAAGACGATACAGTTCTGGTTCGAATTCGCCTCGACCTATTCCTACCTCAGCGCGATGCGGATCGAAGCGGCCGCGCAAGACAAAGGCGTCGCCATTGAATGGCACTCGTTCCTGTTGGGTCCGATTTTCGCGGAACAGGGATGGCGCACCTCACCTTTCAACCTGTATCCGGCCAAAGGCCGGTACATGTGGCGCGATATGGAACGTCTGTGCAAGGCGCGCGGGCTTCCTTTTGCAAAGCCCGATCCTTTTCCGCAGAATTCGCTCAGGGCAGCGCGTCTGGTTCTGGCCATCGAGGATCATCGGGAACGGGCGGCGTTTGTTCGGGCCGTCTTCAGCGCCGAATTCGGCGCCGGGCAGAATATCTCCGAGGACAGCGTTCTGGCCTCCTGCCTCGACGAAGCAGGGGTGCACAGCAGCGTGATGAACCGCGCAGGGGACACGGACATAAAACAGGCCCTGTTTGAACAATCTGCCCGCGCCAAGGCGCTTGGTCTGTTTGGTGCACCAAGTTTTCTGGCCGGGGAAGAGTTGTTCTGGGGCGATGACCGTCTGGATGACGCATTAGAATACTCTTCCACAATTTAGAATCGTTCCAAATCTTGACTTCCCGTGCGCCTGCGCGCATATCAGAAGCACATCAGACGGAGCGCCCTCATGTTCATCCAGACCGAATCCACCCCCAATCCGGCCACGTTGAAATTCCTGCCCGGCCAAACGGTGCTGGAAGCGGGAACAGCGGATTTCCCAACTGCGGAAGCGGGCGAAAAATCGCCTCTGGCCAAACGCATATTTGCGGTCAACGGTGTGACTGGCGTGTTTTTTGGCAACGATTTTGTCACCGTTACCAAATCGGACGACGTACAGTGGGACCACATCAAACCGGCCATTCTTGGCGCGGTGATGGAGCATTATCAATCCGGCCAGCCTGTTATGGGCGCAGATTCCGCCGGGGCCTCGGGCCATGCCGAGCACTCTGGTGAGGACGCTGATATCGTCAACCAGATCAAGGATTTGCTGGACAGCCGTGTGCGTCCTGCCGTGGCTCAGGATGGGGGTGATATCACGTTCCACGGGTTTGATCGCGGCGTGGTCTATCTGCACATGCAGGGGGCCTGCGCGGGTTGCCCGTCTTCGACATTGACCCTGAAGATGGGTATCGAAAACCTTCTGCGCCATTACATTCCGGAAGTGACCGAGGTTCGCCCTGTTGCCGTCTAACCCGACGATTCTGGCGTTTGACACATCGGCCGCGCATTGCGCGGCCGCTTTGTTGCGCGACGGCGAAATCGTGACGTCCCGTGCCGAAGCGATGTCGCGCGGACAGGCCGAACGATTGTTTCCGCTGTTGGAAGACCTGCTGGCGGAAACCGGATGTGATTGGGCCAGTTTGGACGCGATCGGCGTTGGGATAGGGCCCGGTAACTTCACCGGCATCCGTATTTCGGTCTCGGCCGCGCGCGGTCTTGCACTTGGGCTTAAAATCCCTGCGGTCGGAGTTTCCGGCTTCGATGCCTTGCGTGAGCTGGCGGAAGACGGGCAGATACCGGCGATCCCTGCCCCGCGCGACCAGGTTTATGTGAAAATGCCCGGTGCCGATCCGTGTCTCTTGCCTCGGGCCGAAGCGGAACTTGGCGGGCCGTTGTATTCCTGCTCTGACCCTGCCTTGCTGGCACAAGCCATCGCCCGGCTGGCCGCACGGCACTGGGATCGCACCAGCTTGCCGCCTGCACCTTTGTACGTAAGGCCCGCCGATGCGGCTCCGTCCCGCGATACACCCCCTGTCCTGCTGAACGAATGACACCGCACGAGATGGCATCGACCCATGCCGCAGCGTTTTCGCAATCGCGCGGCTGGACAGAAGACGAATTCGCCGCCCTTCTTAAAAACCGCTTTACTTATGCCGTCGGAGATTCCCGGTGCTTTGCACTGTTTCAGGTGATTGCGGGCGAAGCCGAGTTGCTGACAATTGCGACCCACCCTTCGTTTCAAAGGCAGGGCCTGGCACTTCGACTCATGCAGGAATGGCATGATCAGGCGATCGATTTGCTGGCAACGCGTGCCTTTCTGGATGTCGCGGCCGACAACATTGCGGCCATCGCCCTGTACAATCGATGCGGATATCGGCAGTGCGGGCTGCGCAAGGCGTACTATGCACGCAAAACGGGCCAAAAAATTGATGCACTTGTAATGGAATGCCGCCTGCCCCAACGGCAATCGCCCGTTTTTTAGACCATTTGGTCAGAATTCATTTGACCATGGTGGTTGCAAACCCCCTTAATACCCGCCATCACAACAGTTATGCTCGCTAAAAGTGGGTGAACGGGGCTAATCTGACCCTGTGCCAACAAAATAATATTGGGAGACTGAAATGACCCTGATGAAATCCTTGATGGGTGCTGCCGCTGCGGTCGCAATGTCAGCCGGAGCGGTTCTGGCCGAGCCGGCGGTGATCTTTGACCTGGGCGGCAAGTTCGACAAGTCCTTCAACGAGGCCGCCTATAACGGCGCGCAGCGCTGGGCGAATGAAACCGGCGGCAAGTATCTGGAAATCGAAATTCAGGCAGAACCGCAGCGCGAACAGGCCCTGCGCCGTTTTGCGGAATCCGGTGCAAATCCGATCATCACCATGGGGTTCGGAATCGCTGACGCCCTGGCCGCTGTTGCAAGTGACTACCCCGACACCAAATTCGTCGCTGTTGACGTGACTTGGCTGGACGCTCCAAACATCCGCCAGATTGGCTTTGCCGAGCACGAAGGGTCCTACCTCGTCGGCATGATGGCCGCCATGGCGTCGAAATCCGGCACCGTTGGTTTCATCGGAGGCATGGACATCCCGTTGATTCGCCATTTCGGATGCGGCTATGCCCAAGGCGCGAAGGCCGTGAACCCAGACATCAATGTCGTTGCCAACATGACAGGAACAACGCCTGCTGCCTGGAACGATCCGGTAAAAGGTTCGGAGCTTACAAAAGCACAGATCAGCCAGGGCGCTGATGTGATTTACGCTGCTGCCGGCGGAACCGGCGTAGGCGTTCTGCAAACTGCAGCTGACGAAGACATCCTGTCGATTGGTGTGGACAGCAACCAGAATCACCTGCACCCAGGCAAAGTGCTGACTTCGATGCTGAAGCGTGTGGACGTCGCTGTTTATGAAGCGATGAAAGCAGGCGAAAACGTCGAAACCGGCGTTTTCACCATGGGTCTGGCCGAAGATGGGGTTGGCGTTGCCATGGATGAAAACAACAAAGAGCTTGTTTCGGTTCGCATGAGCGACGCCGTCGACGAAGCCCGCAAGGCGATCATCAACGGCGACATCAATGTTGTAAGCTATTACGAGAACGACAGCTGCCCGGCACTGCAGTTCTGATTACGCGCGGGGCGGGAGAGTGCCTTCCGCCTCGCCACCCACTTCGCCATCCGAGCGGACAGCTGGATGGGTTTTTCGGCAGTTGAGGGCAAGACATGACCGTCCCAGCCATTGAGCTCAAAGGGATATCCAAGGCCTTTGGGCCAGTTCAGGCCAACAAAGACATCTCGATCAGCGTTGCACCCGGTACGATCCATGGGATCATCGGTGAAAACGGCGCGGGCAAATCCACGTTGATGAGCATTCTCTTCGGCTTTTACAAAGCCGACAAAGGTGAGATCTGGATCAATGGGACAAAGACCGACATCCCGGACAGCCAGGCGGCCATCGCCTCGGGCATCGGGATGGTGTTCCAGCATTTCAAGCTGGTGGAAAATTTCACAGTTCTGGAAAACATCGTTCTGGGCGCCGAGGATGGCGGGTTGCTGGCGCCATCACTGGCAAAAGCCCGCAAAGAGCTGAAAGAGCTCGAGGCAGAATACGAACTGTTCGTCGATCCCGACAAGCGCATCGACGAGATTGGCGTGGGGATGCAGCAGCGGGTCGAGATCCTGAAGGCACTGTACCGCAAGGCCGAAATTCTGATTCTGGACGAACCGACCGGCGTGTTGACCCCAGCCGAAGCCGATCAGCTGTTCCGCATTCTCGACCGACTGCGGTCCGAGGGCAAAACAGTCATCGTGATCACGCACAAACTGCGCGAGATTATGGAAAACACCGACACGGTGTCGGTTATGCGGCGCGGGCAAATGACGGCCACGGTCAAAACATCCGAGACCAGCCCCGAGGAGTTGGCCGAACTGATGGTCGGCCGCAAGGTTCTGCTGCAAGTCGACAAAGTGCCCGCGACGCCCGGCAAACCCATTCTCGAGATCGAAAATCTCAGCGTTTTTGATTCGGCGGGCGTTGAACGGGTCAAAAACATCGACCTGACCGTGCGCGCAGGTGAGATCGTCGGCATCGCCGGCGTGGCGGGCAATGGTCAATCCGAACTGCTGGAAGTTCTTGGTGGAATGCGCCCCGGACAGGGCACGATCAAGCTGAACGGCGAACCGCTGGCACTGAGTGGGGCCGGATCAGATGGTCAGGCCCGCCGCGCGCAACACATTGCCCACGTGCCCGAAGACCGGCAGCGCGAAGGCCTGATCATGGACTTCCACGCCTGGGAAAACGTGGCCTTCGGGTATCACCGCGACCCGGCCTATAAACGCGGTATATTCATGGACAACGCTGCATTGCGCGCCGATACCGAAGCCAAGATCGAGAAATTCGACGTCCGCCCGCCCAATCCCTGGTTGGCAGCCAAGAGTTTCTCGGGCGGCAACCAGCAGAAAATCGTTGTCGCCCGCGAGATTGAACGCAACCCCGACCTGTTGCTGGTCGGGCAACCCACGCGGGGCGTGGACATCGGCGCCATCGAGTTCATTCACAAACAGATTGTCGCGCTGCGTGATCAGGGCAAGGCAATCCTGCTGGTATCGGTCGAACTGGAAGAAATCTTCTCGCTCTCGGACCGGATCGCGGTGATGTTTGACGGACATATCATGGGAGAACGCCTGCCCCATGAGACAGATGAAAAAGAACTGGGCCTTCTGATGGCCGGTGTTGCGGGAGAGGCCGCGTAACATGGAAAAAATGCCTAAATGGGCCGATGTCGTTCTGATCCCGCTGATCAGTCTGATACTGGCCGCAATCCTTTCGGCGCTGGTCATCCTCGCCATTGGCGAAAACCCTGTCGAAGCCGTCAAACTGATGGTCACTGGTGCGCTGGGATCGACCTATGGTTGGGGCTATACGCTATATTACGCGACAAACTTCATGTTTACCGGTCTTGCGGTGGCCGTCGCCTTCCATGCCCGTATGTTCAACATCGGGGGCGAAGGTCAGGCGATGCTGGGCGGGCTGGGCGTGGCCATGGTCTGTCTTTATGTCGACTGGCCGCATTGGAGCATTGCCTTGCTTGCCGCCTGTGCGGCATCGATGCTGTTCGGCGCTCTCTGGGCAGCCATTCCGGCCTATCTTCAGGCAAAGCGCGGCAGCCATATCGTGATCACCACGATCATGTTCAACTTCATCGCCGCTGCTTTCCTGAATTACATGCTGGTCAATGTCATGCGCCCCCAAGGGTCGCAGGACCCGGCCACCGCGCGGTTCTCTGAAAGCGTGCATCTGCCCTCTTTCCAGGAAATGTTCTCGACCGCAGAGAACGTTGTTTTCCGCGGCGCCCCGGCGAACATCACCTTTTTCATCGCATTGCTTGCCTGCGTCGTTGTCTGGGCACTGATCTGGCGCACGCGTCTGGGTTATGAAATCCGGGCTTACGGCCATTCCGAGACTGGCGCTGTCTATGCCGGTATTTCACCTGTGCGCATCACGATTGTCGCGATGCTGATTTCCGGCGGACTGGCGGGGCTGATGGCCATCAATAACGTCATGGGCGAAGCCGAGCGACTTGTTATGAACTCGACCGAGGGCGCGGGCTTCATTGGCATCGCCGTGGCTCTGATGGGGCGTTCACATCCGTTCGGCGTGTTTCTGGCCGCGCTCTTGTTCGGATTTCTGTATCAGGGCGGCGCCGAGCTGGCGCTGTGGGCTTCGATTCCGCGGGAACTGATCGTGGTCATTCAGGCATTGGTCATCCTGTTCACCGGCGCATTGGACAACATGGTGCGCATGCCGCTTGAAAAGCTGTTCCTGGGTATGCGGAAGAGGGCTGAGTGATGGAATTTTTCGTAACCCTCATTCAGGTTCTGGATTCGACCATTCGCCTGTCCACGCCACTGCTGCTTGCCTGTCTGGCCGGTCTGTTTTCGGAACGGGCCGGGATTTTCGACATCGGTCTCGAAGGCAAAATGTTGATGTCAGCGTTCTTTTCGGCTGCAATCGCAGCTGTCACAGGGTCCGTGTGGCTGGGCCTGCTGGCCGGTATCGCATCCTCATTGTTGCTGTCGGGCCTACACGGGCTGGCGTCGATCACATTTCGGGGCAACCAATTGATATCGGGCGTGGCCATCAACTTTCTGGCCTCGGGCCTGACTGTCCTGGTCGCGCAAAGTTGGTTTCAGCAAGGTGGGCGGACACCCTCCCTGTTTGGCGGGGGCCGGTTCGAACCGATCAACTTCCCATTCGCCGAGTCCCTCAGCGGTGTGCCGATTATTGGTCCCATCTATTCCGAATTGCTCTCGGGCCACTCGATCCTGGTTTATGTCGCGTTCCTGATGGTTCCGGCCACGTGGTGGATTCTGTATCGCACCCGGTTCGGTCTGCGCCTGCGGGCGGTGGGTGAGAACCCTGCCGCAGTGGACACCGCCGGTGTCTCGGTTGTTGGCCTGCGGTTCGCCGCTGTCGCCATCTGTGGTGTGCTGTGCGGTATTGCAGGCGCCTATCTGGCTACGGCCTTGCAGGCAGGATTTGTCAAGGAAATGACCGCTGGTCGTGGCTTTATCGCCTTGGCCGCTCTGATCTTTGCCAAGTGGCGCCCGTGGCATGCCATGTGGGCCTGCTTGCTGTTCGGTCTGCTGCAAGCAATCGCGCTGCGGTTCCAAAATATCGACCTGGGTGGCGTCGTGATTCCCGTGCAGGTGATGGACGCCCTGCCCTATATCCTGACGGTGGTGATTCTTGCCGGGTTCGTCGGCAAAGCCATCCCACCTCGGGCGGGCGGAGAACCCTACGTCAAAGAGCGCTGATAAGGCCAGTTCCGAATTGAGTTTCAGTCCTGTTCGCTGCGGAGCGGCATGCAGAGTTGATTTTGCATGCCGCAACCGTTCTAAGAGGGTATGCACGTATACCTTCCCATAGCAGAAGTTTCTGTCAGCCCATTCCTGCTTTTGGGGATCGGTGGGGCTGTCGGCATTCTGTCCGGCATGTTCGGGGTTGGAGGCGGGTTTTTGATCACCCCGTTGCTGTTCATTATCGGCATACCCCCGGCGATTGCTGTGGCCACATCAGCAAATCAGGTTGTTGCCTCGTCTATTTCGGGCTTGCTGGCCCATCTCAGACGCAAGACCGTGGACCTGAAAATGGGAAGCGTTCTGCTGGCCGGAGGGCTGTTTGGTGCGGCCCTTGGAATGGTGGTTTTCAATTTCCTGAAGCATCTCGGGCAGGTCGATCTGGCGGTACAGCTTTGCTATGTCGTGTTTTTGGGCGCCATCGGAACCCTGATGTTTATCGAAAGCCTTGCGGCCATCCGAAAGGCCAGCCAGTCAGGCAATGGTCCTGCCCCCAAGCGACGTCAGCGAACCTGGGTTCACGCCCTGCCGTTCAAGAAGCGGTTCCCGGCGTCTGGACTTTACATCTCTGTCATACCTCCGGCGCTGGTCGGTTTCGGCGTTGGTGTTCTGTCGGCGATCATGGGAGTCGGCGGTGGGTTCATCATGGTTCCCGCAATGATCTATGTCCTTGGCATCCCGACAAAGGTGGTTATCGGGACATCCCTGTTCCAGATCATTTTCGTTGCCGGGTTCACAACGATGATACATGCGTCGACCAACTACAGTGTCGATGTTGTCCTCGCCCTGTTCCTGTTGCTGGGCGGTGTTTTGGGTGCGCAATTGGGAACGCAGATTGGTTCACGTCTGAAAGCCGAACAATTGCGTATCCTTTTGGCGCTTCTTGTCATGGGCGTCGCCGGTAAAATCGGGTTTGACCTTTTTCTACCGCCAGAAGAGATCTTTTCTTTGGCGAAACCCGGGGGAGTTTGATGTTGTTTGACCCACGGCACACGACAATTACCACCCTTGAAATCTCAACCCATAACAGGCAAGCCACGGCCATACGCAAAGTAACGGTACCATGCACATTTACCTGCCCATCGCCGAAGTCTCAGTAAACGCTTTCCTCTTGTTGGGGTTGGGCGGTATGGTCGGCATCCTGTCCGGCATGTTCGGTGTCGGTGGCGGCTTTTTGATGACCCCGCTGCTGTTCTTCATCGGTATTCCGCCGGCGGTGGCTGTTGCTACCGAAGCCAATCAGATCGTCGCATCATCCTTTTCCGGAGTTCTGGCACATTTCCGACGAAAGACCGTGGACCTCAAGATGGGAACGGTATTGCTGGTTGGCGGGCTTGTTGGGGCCGCTCTGGGCGTGGTTGTCTTCAACTATCTCAAAAGCCTGGGTCAGGTCGATCTGCTGGTGACACTCTGTTACGTTGTTTTTCTTGGCGTCATCGGCAGCCTGATGTTTGTCGAAAGCCTGAGGGCCCTGCGTAAAGCCAAGAAAGGCGGCGCGGCCCCTGCCAAGCGTCGGCAGCGGGGCTGGGTCCATGCCATGCCCTTCAAAATGCGTTTCCGCACCTCGGGCCTGTATATCTCGGTCATCCCGCCAGCTTTGGTCGGTCTGTGCGTTGGGGTTTTGTCCGCGATCATGGGCGTTGGCGGCGGCTTCATCATGGTTCCTGCCATGATCTATTTGCTGGGTATGCCGACCAAGGTCGTTGTCGGCACGTCGCTGTTCCAGATCATCTTTGTGACAGCCTTCACCACGATGCTGCACGCCACCACCAACTATACGGTTGATGTTGTTCTGGCGGTCTTGTTGCTGGTGGGCGGCGTCATTGGCGCCCAGATCGGAACCGTGATCGGAGCCCGCATGCCGGCGGAACAATTGCGCGTGCTGCTTGCCGCTCTGGTACTGGCCGTATGTGGCAAGCTGGCACTTGATCTGCTTATTGAACCTGCCGAGCTCTACTCGCTTGGCAGCGGTGGAGGGCACTGAGGATGTTGCGTTCGTTTATTGCCGCCCTGTGCTTGTTCTGCATGCCCGCTTTGGCGGCGGAAGAGCAGGTTGTCCTTGGTCTCAGCCAGGACCGGGTTGCCATCACCGCGACATTCGACGGATCGGAACTTCTGATATTTGGGGCAATCAAGCGGGAAACCCCAATCCCTTCAGGCCCTCCGGTCGAAGTCATCGTCGCGGTTGCTGGTCCGTCCGAGCCTGTCACCGTGCGACGCAAGGAACGCAAGCTTGGGATCTGGGTGAACACAGACAGTGTTCTTGTCGATCTTGCACCCAGCTTTTACGCCGTCGCAACCAGCGGACCCTTTGACGACATCCTGTCCGACACCGAAGACCTGCGCTACCGGATTTCGATCGAACGCGCGATCCGCTCGGTCGGTGCCGCGATGCATATCCGGGGCGCACAGGATTTTGCAGACGCCGTAATAAGAATTCGAGAACACGAACACCTGTATTCGATCCGCGAAAATACCGTGGCAGTGGATGAACAGACCCTGTTCCGCACCTCGATCGATATGCCCGCCGACCTGACCGAAGGCGATTATACCGCCCGGATTTTCCTGACCCGTGGCGGAGAGGTCGTCTCGCAATATGAAACGATCATTGATGTCCGGAAAGTTGGCCTAGAGCGTTTTTTGTACAATATGTCCCGCCAGCAACCCGTCTGGTACGGTCTGATGTCGCTGGTTATAGCGATCGCGGCAGGCTGGGGCGCCTCGACAGCCTTCCGGCTGTTGCGAGAAAAGTAACCGTCATCCTCGGCCGATATAGGGCATGGTCGTGGCCATGACGGTCATGAACTGCACGTTGGCCTCGGGCGGCAGGCTTGCCATATGCAGAACCGAACGCGCGGCGTCTTCCACGGCCATCGTCGGGTCTGGTGTCTCACCCGCGGATTGCGCCGCGTCCACAAGGCCCTGAACCAGCTGCGTGCGCGCATTTCCGATATCGATCTGCCCGCAGGCAATTCCAAAGCGACGCCCATCCAGCGAAAGGCTGCGCGTCAGCCCTGTAATGGCGTGCTTTGTGGCCGAATAGTGTACCGAATTCGGGCGCGGAACATGTGCCGCTATCGAGCCGTTGTTTAAGATCCGACCGCCCTGTGGATTTTGGTGACGCATGATTTTGAAAGCTTCACGCGCGGAGAGGAACATGCCGTTCAGGTTCACGTTGACGCTTTGGTACCAATCGTCCAGAGCGATCTCGTCGATCGTGCCGCCCGGCGCAAAGATCCCGGCGTTGTTGAACAGAACATCCAGCCGCCCGGTACGGTCTGTAAAAGACCGAAAAGCCCGTCCAACCGCATTCGGGTCGGTCACATCCGCAGGCAGGACGATGGCTGCCTGATGCTCTTTTGCCAGAGCATCCAGTTTGTCTTTGCTGCGCGCCAACAGCCCGACCGTCCACCCTTGGGACAAGAACAGCAGGGCCGTTGCCCGGCCGATACCTGAACTGGCACCCGTTACGATGATGGATTTCATGTCTCTTCCGCCTCCAATGTCAGCGACGCCGCCGGAATCGCCCTCAAGTCATCCACACGCAGGGGGTGCGTGGGCTTTGACAGGCGATTTCGCACCACCCAGATCAACCGCTCTTGCGCGCGCGTGATCGCGACATATGCCAGACGCTTCCACAATGGCTGTCCGGCCTCCGTCCGGCCCATACGAGCGGCGGCATAGAGGTCCGGAGCGAACACCTGAACCGTATCCCATTGTGACCCCTGCGCCTTGTGGATCGTCACGGCCGCTCCGTGCAAAAAGGTCGCCCCCATGCGGGCAGCGTAGGGAATAAAAGGCTCTTCCTCGTCCGGTTTTTCGATCTGAACGATCGAGGCGGCACTGACCTGAGGGTCTTCGGCCCCCATCACGTGAAGACGCGAGAACCCCGGCTTTCGTCCCGGCCCCAGATATACCACCTGAGCTCCTTTGATCAGCCCACGCGCCTCAAGGTCCAGCCGTTTCTTGCGATGTTTCAGGGGCAATTCGATCCCATCACAAATGAGCGGTTCACCTGCCAGCAATTCTGTATCCGGTGCGCCGTGAACTTGCCTGAAGGCCTGTATCAAACGAATGCGCGTGGCGTTGCGCCAGACGAGAACCGGGCTTCGGGCCATCAGATCGACCTCAACCCGCTGGCCCCAGACAACCCGGTCATCCCGACGGGCTGTTTCTTCGATCAGTCGCTCGAAATCCTCGAAGCCCATTTCCGGGTCAGCCAGCGCATGCGCAAGATCCAGAATTGGGTTGTCTGCATCCTGGCGGTGCACGCGCTGAAGTGTCAGCTTCCTGGGCTCGGGCAAAGCCTCGAACACCATGCTGCCGGACTGATTTACCGGTGCCAGCTGAGCCGGGTCGCCGAACAACAGAAGGGTCGGGAAAATCTCTTTGAGATCATCGAACTGACGGTCATCCAGCATCGACGCTTCATCGACAAACCCGATATCCAGTGGTTCGTCACGGCGCTTCCACCCTGTGATGAAATCCGACCCTCGCAAACCGGCGGCGGCCAGGGCCCCGGGGATCGATTTGTTGTTTTGATAGAAAGCAGCCGCGCGATCCAAGGCTTCATCCGTCAAACCTTCGATATCGGGGCGTTCGTCATTGCCGGCCAGCCATTCCGCAATACGCTCGTATTCCGGATCATAAACCGGCGTGTACAATATTCGGTGAATCGTGGTCGCAGGCACGCCGCGCAATCGCAGAACGCTTGCAGCCTTGTTCGTCGGGGCCAGGATGGCAAGGCTGCGCTTGTCTTTCGATTTACGGCTTTCATAATCGCCGGACACGATCTGAACACCCGTCTCTGCCAGTGCCTTGTACAGCTCGGCCAACAGCAGTGTTTTGCCCGAGCCGGCTTTGCCGATCACGGCCATCACACCGGATTTTCCTGCGCCCGGCAGTTTCAGAAGGGCATCATCTTCCAGATCAACACCTGCTGCCCGCAGCATCTCGGCGATGCTGTCATACGCGGCGGCCTGATCATCTGAGAACGTTACATTCGGCAAGGACATGGCGCGACCCTACAGGGCTGCGCCAGCCATCACCAGATGTGGATTGGCGTTTTCCGACACTTAAGCGGACAGGGCGAACCGGTGCTGTCTCTTCGGCCCGAATGCGGCCTTGAACCACATCCGAGACAGGTCGCGCGGGATGCCCGCACGCTCTGCCACACGGTTGCAGTCATCCGCGGAATAGGGCCACAATCCGACTGAAATCTGATCGCGCCCGCTGCCCTGGGTTCCCAGAACCTCGGGCGATGACCCGATCAGGCGATAGATTCTGATCATCCGGGCATCGAATACACCGGCAATATGCGTCAGGCCGAAACCTTCCATCATTTCACCGCCGCTCAACATGATGGCGCCGGCAGTATGCGGGCTGGCTGTTCGGGACAGGCAGAACCGGGTGACCTCCCAGATCAGGGGGCTGCAAATCGGCTTGCCGCCATTCAGATGACCAAAAACCTCATTGATCATCACCCGACCGGTCGTAGGCAATACACGCATCGACCCTCCGTGGCTGCCATCCGGCTCTTCCCAGATGACATAAAGCGGATTGAGATCATCGTATTCGTCCCGTTCTTCGCCCTTCTCGTTGACGTGGACATCCCACCCCAACCGGGTCTTGAACTGATCCGCACGATCTTTGAACATCCCCTCTGCCAGAGTCGGAAATCTGTGTAACTCATCGGCATATAGATAACGCAGCATGACTTGTTCCCCTTGTCGTCCTGTGCAGGAACGAAGGGAGTACAGAGTCGTGGTTAATTTTGCGTGTGGAGGCCGTTCGCCTCTTAAACCACTATTAATCCCCGGCTGAGTGCCGTGGCGATTGCGTGGGTTGTGTTATGTGCGCCCAGCTTTGAGCGCGCGCTTTCAATGTAAACGCGCAACGTATGCTCGGAAATCGTCAGGGAATGGGCCACTTGGGCGCGGCTGTATCCCAACGCCAAAAGTGTGATCGCGTCGATTTCCCTTGGCGACAAGCTGCGCGGGCAGTCCGGCTGCCTGTCTTTTTCAAACTCCAGCGCCTTGCGATTTATGTAATGCGCAACAAGAATCAAATCTCGCCCGTAAGTCGAGATAAAGTTCTTCCAGGTTTGATCATCACAACTGTGGTTGACTGTGAACAGGGCGAACTGACCATTTGGACCCCGAATTGGGATGGAATAGCCCTGATTTCCAACGCCATGGTTTTGCGCATCCAGAAGGAAAGCCTTTGCCACCTTGCCGGACCAATCCAACGACTTCCAGTCAACCGGATGAAACCGCTGGAAACACCCCAAGATCACAGGGTCGATACGGTGATAGTTTTTTTCCCTGTAGCGCTCATCCCAGGCGTCTGAATAGGTGGTGTAGCCGTATTGATCTCCGGCACCGTCAACCCAGTGATACGTCAGGTGCTCGACCTTCAACGCGTCCCGCAAACGCTCAGCTACGGCGCTGAGTTCTTCAAGCGTGTTGGTGTTTTCCAAATCCTGAAGGATTTGACCCAAATCGACCTTCGTTGCCATTCGCGGGCGCTCGTGCCTCGTTCTTCAAGGACGCAATCTCGGCAGCCGCGATCAGTCTTGTGTCATCAAGCTGCTCTGCAAGCGCGGTCAAACCATTCGCAACGGCGAAAGCATTGAGGTCCGACAATACGTCCAATATCCACTCATTTTGCGCCATCAGGGTCTCTCTGAAACAGTTAACGAAGGGTTAACACAACCATAACATGTATGATCTTTTTTGGCCTATTCACCGGTTTCTACTCCCCAAAAATAGCGATGGGCAAAATTGCAAGCATTTGAAAGATTGTCAGAGGCCCGAAAAACACAAAAGACCCGCGAACCAGCAAAGTGATTCGCGGGCGTTTTTTGTCTGCAACCCTGGCGCGTTATCAACCTGCGTCCAGGACTTCCTCGAGGGTACGCAGACCAGTACGCGGCGCCTGAACAAGAACGGACATATTGCCCGGCTTGTGCTCGTTCCGCAACATTTTCATGTGGGCCTCGGGCAAGTCATTCCAGGTGAACACCTCGGACATGCAGGGGTCAAGGCGGCGCTCGACCATCAGCTTGTTCGCGGCTGCCGCCTGCTTCAGATGAGCAAAGTGCGAGCCCTGCAAACGCTTTTGGTGCATCCACATGTAGCGCACATCGAATGTACAGTTGAAACCCGATGTTCCGGCGCAAATCACGACCATACCGCCCTTTTTCACAACGAAGGTCGATACCGGGAAAGTGCTTTCACCCGGGTGTTCGAACACCATGTCAACATTGTTGCCTTTGCCGGTTATGTCCCAGATCGCCTTGCCGAATTTGCGGGCCTCTTTGAACCATTCGGCATATTCCGGTGTGTTGACCGTGGGCAATTGACCCCAGCAGTTGAAGTCACGACGGTTCAGAACACCTTTGGCGCCCAGACCCATAACGAAATCACGCTTGCTTTCGTCTGAAATCACACCGATTGCATTTGCGCCTGCGGTATTGATCAATTGGATTGCGTAGGACCCCAGACCCCCGGATGCGCCCCAGACCAGGACATTCTGACCCGGTTTCAGATCGTGTGGCTCGTGGCCAAACAGCATCCGGTACGCGGTTGCCAGCGTCAGGGTGTAGCACGCCGCTTCTTCCCATGTCAGATGCTTGGGGCGCGGCATAAGCTGCTGTGCCTGCACGCGGGTGAACTGGCTGAACGAGCCATCCGGCGTTTCATAGCCCCAGATCCGCTGGCTGGGCGAATACATCGGATCACCGCCGTTGCATTCCTCGTCATCGCCGTCGTCCTGGTTGCAGTGGATCACAACCTCATCGCCAACTTTCCAGCGCTTCACCTTGTCGCCAACGGCCCAAACGATGCCCGACGCATCCGAACCCGCGATATGGTGGGGTGCTTTGTGACCGTCAAACGGGCTGATCGGCTGCCCCAGAGCGGCCCAGACGCCGTTATAGTTGACCCCTGCGGCCATAACCAGAACCAACACTTCGTTGCTGTCCAAGGTTGGAACATCTACAACTTCCTGCCGCATGGCGGTGTTCGGCTCACCATGACGTTCTTTGCGAATGGCCCAAGCGTACATTTGCTTTGGGACATATCCCATGGGTGGGATTTCACCCATTTCATACAGATCTTTTTCAGGTGCCTCGTACGACGCGATACCACTTTCGGTGTCCAAAGCCATGCCGGCCTCCTCTGTTCAGTGCCTTTGCCGCGACGCAGAATCGCGCGCTTCACAGACTGGAATATTGGTCGATGAGTAATATTGCAACCGTTTTTGGTGCCATATTGTAATTTTATGACCCAGCGGTTGCAGAAAGCTATTTTGCGGCTGCAGAAACCTGGTAACTTGAATCCGTTGGGACGGATGCGGCGTAATAGTCCAGAAGATCGCCGCGCTGACCTGATACGGACAGCATATTCCCCTGTCGGTTCAGAATCCGGCGTTCAACCAGTTGATCCAGAGCATTTGATATGGCCTGCGAATTGTCCTTGGTCTGCGGATCATCGCGCTCCATCATCTGTCGGATTTGTGACAGCACGTCTTCTTCGGACATCGGGCCGTTGTCGCGCACCAGCAAACAGGCCGCTGGTGCCGGCACCAGCGGAATAGCATGCTGGATACGCTGCATCAGCGCCCGGGCCAAATCCGTCATCATGTCGTCACTGCCTTCAGCCCGGAATTCCCTGAGAGAGATCGGCCTGCCGTACCGGACGGACGCCAGACCGAACCGCTTGTATCGGCCGATCAAACGACGCCAGATCTGTTTCACTATCCAGCGCGTGATGACGCCGATCCGTGCGCGAAACCGTCGCTCTGTCCCAAGTGCTGCGCGGGTCAGGATGGTGTCTTCCAACACACGGTCGTAATTCAGGGCAACCGGGACAAACACCACATCGCGCCCCTGTGGCGACGTTCCATCCATAATATATTTGAGCAGTCCAAGCTTGGGGCGCGCAATAGCCCCGGTCAGGCTCAGCCCGCCTTCTGGAAACATGGCTTGAGTTACGCCGGCTTCGGTTGCGTGGCGCACATAGGTGGACAGAACCTGACGATAGAGTTCGCTGCCGGACTTGCGCCGGATAAAATACGCCCCCATCGCCCGGATCAATCGGCTGAGCGGCCAGACCCGGGCCCACTCTCCGACAGCATAAGACAGTGCAGAATGTCGGGCTGCAAGATACGTGACCAAAACGTAATCCATGTTGCTCCGGTGGTTCATGACAAAGACAACCGTAGCTTCGGGGTCAATGCTCCTGACGGATTCTTCGTCCTGATAGCTAAGCCGCACCTCGTAGAATGTGTTGCTCAGCAAGCGGGCCAACCGGATCGCAAAGCTGAAATAGGCGAAGGCGGAAAAGGACGGAACGATCTCTCGGGCATAACGACGTGCCTGCTCCGAGGCGACGGCCTCGGGCATGCCGGTTTCACGGGCATGTTGCTGAACCGCCTGGCCGACCTGCGGATCATAAATCAAGCGCTGGATCATGTCGTGCCGACGCGCCAGCTTGAAGGGCTGGATCGGGCGTTGAAGGCGCTGGTTCAGGCGCGCCACCGCGCGTTCCAGTCTGCGACGGAAAAACCAGCGGACGGACGGAAACAGGAAATGCGATGCGAAAGTGACCATGGCAAAGACCACGATCAGCACGAAAAGCCAAAGCGGAAGTTCCACGGTTTGCGTCATGGCGGCAGATTGCCACCAATCACAGCCGCCCACAATCTGAACAATTGCGACATGCCGCAACGCAGCGAATTGACATGTCCCGAAAATTGCGCTTTAGAACCTTAAGACGTAATTTTATTGCCCACTGAAGCGCGAGGCCCCGCTATGACGCAGACGCAGAAAGATCGCCCCTGGCTCATCCGAACCTATGCCGGTCATTCCACGGCCAAAGCCTCGAACTCGCTTTATCGGGGGAATCTTGCGAAAGGCCAAACCGGTCTGTCCGTGGCCTTCGATCTGCCCACGCAAACAGGCTATGACAGCGACCACACCTTGGCCCGCGGTGAAGTCGGCAAGGTCGGTGTGCCGGTCTGTCATCTGGGCGACATGCGGGTTCTGTTTGACCAGATTCCGCTTGAGCAGATGAACACATCGATGACGATCAACGCCACTGCGCCATGGCTTTTGGCGCTTTATATCGCCGTCGCGGAAGAGCAAGGCGCGGATGTATCCAAACTACAGGGCACGGTTCAAAACGACCTGATCAAGGAATACCTGAGCCGCGGCACTTATGTTTGCCCGCCCAAGCCGTCGCTCAAGATGATCGCGGACGTGGCCGAGTATTGCTATACCAATGTTCCGAAATGGAACCCGATGAACGTGTGCTCGTATCACCTGCAAGAGGCGGGCGCGACTCCAGAGCAGGAACTGGCCTATGCCCTAGCCACTGCCATCGCCGTGCTGGACGAATTGCGCCCACGTGTACCTGCCGAGGATTTCCCGGCGCTCTGCGGCCGGATTTCCTTTTTTGTGAATGCCGGCATCCGCTTTGTCACTGAAATGTGCAAAATGCGTGCCTTCGTGGATCTTTGGGATGAGATCCTGCAACAACGCTATGGCGTTGAAAATCCGAAATTCCGTCGATTCCGCTATGGCGTGCAGGTGAACTCTCTGGGCCTGACCGAGCAGCAGCCCGAAAACAACGTCTATCGCATCCTGATCGAGATGCTGGCCGTTACCCTGTCGAAGAATGCCCGCGCCCGAGCGGTGCAGTTGCCCGCCTGGAACGAGGCGCTGGGTCTGCCGCGCCCGTGGGACCAGCAGTGGTCGATGCGGATGCAGCAGATCCTGGCCTACGAAACCGATCTCCTGGAATACGATGACCTGTTCGATGGCAACCCCGCTGTCGATGCCAAGGTGAAAGAGTTGAAAGAAGGCGCGCGGGCCGAACTGGCCAACCTGGATTCGATGGGCGGCGCGGTCGCTTCGATCGAATACATGAAGTCCCGACTGGTGGATTCCAACGCTGAACGCCTGAACCGGATCGAACGCAATGAAACCGTTGTTGTTGGTGTGAACAAATGGATCGAAGGCGAGGCATCACCCCTGCAAACCGAAGACGGTGGCATCATGGTTGTTGATCCTGCCGTGGAACAAGAACAGATCGACCGCCTGAACACGTGGCGCGCAGAACGGGACGAAGCGGCCGTAACCGCTGCCCTGGCCGCGCTGCGTGAAGCGGCACAGACCGGGGCAAACATCATGGAACCGTCCGTTGCCGCCGCAAAGGCCGGCGCGACAACGGGCGAATGGGCCGAAGAAATGCGCAAAGTCTATGGAACCTATCGCGGCCCAACTGGTGTTTCGGGGTCTGTTTCGAACAAGACCGAAGGGCTGGACGACCTGCGTGCCGCCGTTGATGCCGTCAGCGACAAGCTGGGCCGGCGTCTGAAGTTCCTTGTAGGCAAACCCGGGCTGGACGGCCATTCCAACGGTGCCGAACAGATCGCCTTCCGTGCCCGCGATTGCGGTATGGACATCAGCTATGAGGGCATTCGCCTGACACCCGAAGAAATCGTTGCGGCCGCCCGCGAAGATGACGCGCATGTCATTGGACTGTCGATCCTGTCCGGCAGCCACCTTCCACTGGTCAAAGACGTCATGGAACGTCTGCGGCAGGCAGGGTTATCTCATATCCCAGTAGTGGTGGGCGGCATTATTCCGGACGAAGATGCCGAAAAACTGAAAACCATGGGTGTGGCCAAGGTCTACACCCCGAAAAACTTCGAACTCAATTCGATAATGGGCGATATTGTTACTCTGGCGGATCCTCGGAACCTCGCCGCAGAGTAAATTAGCTGCAAGGCACTTTTTCTCCTGTTTCCGTCTCTGAAAAATTCGGGATGGAATACGCTGATAATTGGAATTACGGTGCGCGCTCATGTGCACCGTAATTATTATCTGATGGAGAAGAATGATGGGGATCAATCTAGAGAATATGTCACGCAAAGACCTTTTGGCTTTGCGCAATGACATTGAAAAAGCTTTGGTCAGGGCAGAAAAACGCGAACGTCAGGAGGCTTTGAAAGCTGCAGAAAAGGCTGCGGCAGAATTCGGCTTCTCTTTGTCTGAACTGTCCGAAGAAACGTCGCGCAGTGTTAAGCCAACAAAAACAAAGGCTAAATACCGTAATCCGGAGAATCCCGATCAAACCTGGACCGGTCGCGGCCGCAAACCTCAATGGGTGCATGACGCGCTGACGGCAGGCGCGGATATTTCTGATCTGGAAATCTAATCTGAGCGATTTGGAAAATGACAATTCATATTGGCGCCGAAAAAGGCGAAATAGCTGAAACCGTTCTATTGCCCGGTGATCCCTACCGGGCGAAATGGGCGGCCGAGACGTTTTTGGATGATGCCAAACAGGTCAATAACGTTCGGGGAATGCTTGGCTTTACCGGAAACTGGAAGGGTAACCCCGTAACAATTCAGGGAAGCGGCATGGGAATGCCGTCCCTTTCCATTTATGTAAACGAGTTGATCCGCGATTACGATGCGAAAACCCTGATCCGCATCGGATCCTGCGGGGGGATGCAGGACAGCGTCAAAATTCGTGACGTTATTCTGGCCATGACATCAACCACGCTGAGCACGCCGTCGCGCGGCATCATGAAAGAGCTCAACTTTGCGCCCTGCGCCGATTGGGGGCTTCTGCAAGCTGCCGCCACAGCGGCCGCCGCGAAGGGAACGCCGACCCATGTTGGTGGAATTTACTCGTCAGATGTCTTTTATGACGAACGTCCAGATCTCAATGAACAGATGGTGCGTCACGGCATTCTGGGGGTCGAGATGGAAGCGGCCGAACTCTATATCCTGGCGGCGCGCCACAAATGCCGCGCCTTGGCCGTTCTCACTGTTTCCGACCACCTGTTGACCGGAGAGGCCCTGCCATCGTCAGAACGTGAAAGCAGCTTTGGTGAAATGGTGGAAATCGCGCTTCAGGCTGCGTTCCCCAACAGCTGATGGTGGGCAGGCACGAGGAAACGGGTGCCTGCCTTTGCTAACGCCCGTGCGAGCGATCATAACCATTGCTCGCAGGGCTGTCCCACCCCTTCAAATCACCACTGGCAGGAGCGAATACCTCGACCAGCAAGGGGTGGCATGCAGCCGTGTCCGAGGAATGTTCCGAGGAACAATCCCCGCCCGGGCAGGCGCTGAGGTTTCCCAGCAAATCAATCTCGGCAAAAAATTCAAGAAAATCTCCGGGGCGCACGGGTGAGGCTTTCATGAAGTACTGACCCGTGTCGCGGGTGAAACCGGTACACATGAAGACGTTCAGTACGTCGTGCACCGCTGGTTCGGCTTCGGTCAGCGGAATATTGAGGTGATCCGCAAGCGCGCGGGTCAGGTTGGAGTGGCAACAATGATGATATTGCGTACCGGACAAAAGGTTGCCCGTATACGGATCGCATCGCGTGCCGATGACGTCATGAACCGACCCCCCATAGGAATCGATCCCGTACCACTCCAGCGTATCCGCAATAATCGTGGCCATCGGGCGCAGATGAGGAAAACTGGACCACATCCGCTCTCCGGTGGTCAGATGCGTGCCATGCAGCGCCCGGGTTTTTCCGGAATAGAAGCGTTCCGACAGGTCGTTTCGGTTCCAGAGGTTCAGATCGCCAACCTGCGGCCCCTCGACGGAAGTGATGCGAAAGAAATGGCCGGCAGGCACTTCAAAACAACGTGCATCACGTGGCGGCACCAGCACTTCGCCCGTTTTGCTTGCGCGTTCGCGAAGGGACTTCATCCAAGTCACATCCGGTCGCGGCAATGCCTCGTTCGGGTAACAGATGACAGGGGAAACCGCGCGACGGGCTTCGGCATCTTCAGGCGGGTGGAGAGTGTTTTCTGAAACGGTCATGCCGGGCAGAGTGGCGCATTATTCAACCCTCGGAAAGCCCTATCTTTCAGGGGTCACGCGCCTTCAAACACTGCAAAGGTTGGTCCAGTGCAGTGATTTCGGCACCGCAGAAGCTGCACCGCCAGATGCCGTGGCTCTTGTCCTGCCGCCACCTGCAATCACGTGTCAGCCCGGAATGGCGCGAGCGCCAGAGGAAATAGGCAAACACGCCGGCCGCCAGAAGAAGCAGAAGAACAGGCATCCCTCTGCTTTGCCGATAAACCGTCAGTTTGCAAGCCTTGCAGCCTGTATCAGGCTGCGTTTGCGTATTCGAAAAGCTCTGGTTCCTTGTCAGCCTTCGCAGGTTCGGGCGTGTAATAGGCCCATGCCTGTTCAAGCAGTTCCAGCGCGTCTTGGGCGTCGCTTTTCCGTTTGGATGTGTCTTTGCTCATTGGAGTGATCCTGACTAAAGCTCATCACTCCTCCCTGCCAAAAAAATAAGGCAATGCAGCCGGGGCTGCATCGCCTATTTTTGCAAGATGGACATGCGAAAATCGCAAATCGGGCCTGTGTTTAGACCGCGCGCTCGACCATCATCTTCTTGATCTCGGCAATCGCCTTGGCCGGGTTCAGACCTTTCGGACAGGTCTTGGCGCAGTTCATGATGGTGTGACAGCGGTAGAGCTTGAACGGATCTTCCAGTTCATCCAGACGCTCACCAGTGGCTTCATCCCGGCTGTCGATGATCCAGCGATAGGCATGCAGCAAGGCCGCGGGGCCAAGATAGCGATCACCATTCCACCAGTAGCTGGGGCATGAGGTCGAGCAGCTGGCGCACATCACGCATTCATAAAGACCATCCAGCTTCTTGCGATCTTCGATGGATTGTTTCCATTCCTTCGCAGGGCGATTGGTCTTGGTTTCCAGCCACGGCATGATGGACGCATGCTGGGCATAGAAATGAGTCAGATCAGGGATCAGGTCCTTGACCACCGGCATATGCGGTAGCGGATAGATTTTCACATCGCCCTTGATCTCATCCATGCCATAGATACAGGCCAGCGTGTTGATCCCGTCGATGTTCATCGCGCAAGATCCACAGATGCCTTCGCGGCAAGACCGGCGGAACGTCAACGTCGGATCGATCTCGTTTTTGATCTTGATCAGCGCGTCCAGTACCATCGGACCGCACGTATCCATATCAACGAAATAGGTGTCGACACGCGGGTTCTGCCCGTCATCGGGGTTCCAACGATAGATCTGGAACTTGCGCACGTTCGTGGCGCCGTCCGGCTTTGGCCAGGTCTTGCCGGTGGTAATCCGGGAATTCTTGGGCAGGGTCAGTTGAACCATGTCAATTCTCCATTCAGCACAAGGCCGCCTTTCAGCCTGTCCGGGCGCATTCAGACGCCCCTCGGTTATAATGCCCCCAATGGGCGATGTTCACGTCGAAATCCGGCGAAAGCCAATCCGCAAGGCTTTGCGGATCGTCCCGGTCGATATCAAAGCGCAGAAAGCGCGGGTTGTCGTCAAAGAAAGCTTCGACCTCGGAATGGTGCACGTCATACATATGCGCCCAGCCCCGTTTTACCTCGTCGGCCGTCTGTCCATTGGCCTTGCAGCATCGCTCTAGGTACCTACCGCCGGAATGGTTGGCACGTGATGCGATCCAGTCATCGCGATTGCGCGTGTTCAGCAAGAAAAAGGCGTCGGGGTAAGCCGCGTGCAGCTCTCGAAAGAACCGCGCGCCGTCCAGCATGAAGCGCGAATTGACAAAGGCGATATCGGTGAAGGCCCGGACGGCACCAAACCCATCCAGCGGTCTGCGCCCCATGGCAATATTGGTTACCATCCGATGTGCAAGGTTTAGACCCTGTTCATCTTCCCAATGCACCGAAGGAATCCCGCTGTTCTGAAACAGCTTGTGAAACGAGGTCGTCGCACAGCGGTTCAAGCCGATCAGGATGATCTTGGGATCGCTTTGCCCGGATTTGAGTTTCTCGACCGTCATTGCGGGCACCAGCAAAGCATACGCCTTGGCACGCCTGGGATTTCACCATGACTTGCGCTTTTTTGAACGCCCCTCCGGCATGTGACATGATCAAAAGCGGCTTGTTTGGCTTCCCGGGTTGATATGGTGCTTGCGCCAGTCACACGTTCAACTCCGCTCGAACACTTTGAACGCGGCAAAGCTGTTCTTTGAGGCATGCGCATGCCCTTTGACGGCAAACGGGTTCTCTTCTTCACAATAGAGCTGCCAGCCGGGCATGAATTCTTCAACCCACAGGGAATACGGGCGATGGCGCACATGCTGGTTGGAAGGGTTCTGGTCAAAATCAGACGAATAGATAACGACAAAACGCTTTGCCAGTCCGAACAACCGCCGCATGTAGTTTTCGAAAACGCTGTCTTCGGTCAGATGATAAATGACATCCAGCGAAAGAGAAACGTCATGCGGCTCAACCTCGGAATCGGCGTTTTTGAACACCCAATTGGGGCGGGATCGAAAAACTTCGTTGCAGCGCCGAACGCAGAGGTCCGAGACATCTAGACCGGTATAATTCGGGATATCAAACAATTGCGCCTGATTTCCGTCGCCCGATCCCAATTCTACAACCGAGTCCACGCCTTCCATCTCGACCATCGTGTTGATGAAATTCGCTTTGTAGACAGCAAGACGCCCGTAAGACCCCGCTCCCGAGGTCTTGCCGCGCTCATATCGGCGTTGCCAATAATCGGTCGAAGAAAACTCTGCCATCTCGCCCCTGTTCCTGACCAGCCCTTAGAACGTCCGCGCTTTGGGCGCGATTTTCTGCAAGCTGATACCGCCTTGGTCCTCGGTCGTCAGCGGATCAACGATGACCGGACGATAGCTGAGCTCAACCTTGTTGCCCTCGACCCGGCTGACCGTGTGAACACGCCAGTTTTCGTCATCACGCTCGCTGAAGTCTTCATGCGCGTGGGCCCCTCGGGATTCCTTGCGGGCCTCGGCGCCGACGATGGTGGCAAGCGCGTTTGGCATCAGGTTGGTCAGTTCAAGGGTTTCCATCAGATCGCTGTTCCAGACCAACGAACGGTCTGTGACCTTCAGGTCGTCCATCTTTGCGGCAATCGCCGTCATCTTCTCGACGCCTTCGGCCATGGTCTTGGCGGTTCGGAACACGGCCGCATCCGCCTGCATGGTCTTTTGCATCTCAAGCCGAAGATCGGCGGTTGGGATTGAACCGCTGGCGTTACGCACCGCATCAAAACGGTCAAACGCCTTGTCGACCGACGCCTGGTTCAGAACCGGGTTGGGGGATTCGGCGTCGACAACCTTACCAGCCCGGATCGCCGCCGCCCGGCCAAAGACCACAAGGTCAATCAGCGAGTTCGACCCCAGTCGGTTCGCACCGTGGACCGAGGCACAACCGGCTTCGCCAACGGCCATCAAACCGGGAACGACCGCAGTCGGATCCTCGGCAGTTGGGTTCAGAACCTCACCCCAATAGTTCGTGGGGATACCGCCCATGTTGTAATGCACGGTGGGCAGAACCGGGATCGGTTCCTTCGTGACATCCACACCCGCAAAAATCTTGGCGCTTTCCGAGATACCGGGCAGGCGCTCCGCCAGAGCTTCGGCAGGCAAGTGGCTGAGGTTCAGGTGAATGTGATCCCCTTCGGCCCCTACGCCACGTCCCTCGCGGATTTCCATGGTCATCGAGCGCGAAACGTAATCGCGTGGTGCGAGGTCCTTGTACTGGGGCGCATAGCGCTCCATGAACCGTTCACCTTCCGAGTTTGTCAGGTACCCGCCTTCGCCGCGCGCGCCTTCGGTGATCAGACAGCCCGAACCGTAGATGCCGGTAGGGTGGAACTGAACGAATTCCATATCCTGCAAGGCCAGCCCGGCACGGGCCACCATGCCGCCGCCATCGCCGGTGCAGGTATGGGCCGAGGTGGCGCTGAAATAGGCACGGCCATAGCCGCCGGTCGCCAATACCACCATCTTGGCGTTGAAGACATGCATGGTGCCATCGTCCAGCTTCCAGCAGACGACACCCTGACATTGACCGTCTTCGGACATGACCAGGTCAATGGCGAAATATTCGATGTAGAACTCGGCGTTGTTCTTCAACGACTGCCCATACAGTGTATGCAGAATCGCGTGGCCGGTCCGGTCGGCGGCTGCACAGGTGCGTTGTACCGCAGGACCTTCTCCGAATTCAGTGGTGTGTCCACCGAAGGGGCGCTGATAGATCTTGCCCTCTTCCGTACGGCTGAACGGAACGCCATAGTGCTCCAGCTCGTAGACCGCCTTTGGCGCCTCGCGGGCAAGGTACTCCATCGCGTCGGTATCGCCCAACCAGTCCGAGCCCTTGACGGTATCGTACATGTGCCATTGCCAATGGTCGGGGCCCATATTCGACAACGACGCGGCAATGCCACCCTGCGCGGCCACGGTATGAGAACGGGTTGGGAAAACCTTGGTCACGCAGGCCGTACGCAGGCCTTGTTCCGCCATACCCAATGTCGCCCGCAGACCGGCCCCACCGGCGCCAACAACGACCACGTCATATTCATGCGTTTCGTATTCGTATGCAGCCATTTCTTTCAGCTCCGGGAATTAGAGGGCAATGCGCGCGATGGCGAAGATACCGGCCGCAGCCGCACCGTAGGACAGGCAGGTCACCAGAATGATCAGGACCTTTTCAAGCGTGCCGTGAACATAGTCCTCAAGCATCACCTGCGCACCGTCTGCGAAGTGTTTGAAGCCAACTGCCAGCGTCAGTGCTGCCACGATGGCAGGGAAGGGCCGCGAATAGTATTCAAGTACCACGTCAAACGGCTGACCCAGAACCGGGCCGAAGGTGAAAACAAACAAAGGCACAAGGATCAGCAGAGCCACCGAGCTGACTTTCATCGCCCAGAAATGGGCGGTGCCGGATTTCGCCGAGCCAAGGCCAGCGGCGCGTTTGCGGTCGGTCAGATAACGCATGTCAGGCCTCCAATCACGCGACGATGACAAGGGTCAGAAGGGTCAGCACGACCGATCCGATGACAACGGCCCAGCCCAGCTTTGTCGCTGTGGGAAGGTCCAGCCCAATCGCATTGTCCCAGATCAGGTGCCGTACACCGGCCAGCGTGTGATACCAAAGACCCCATACGGACAGAGCCATCACCAGATCGCCAAGCACCGAAGTAATCACTCCGTTCGCAACGGCGAAGGCCTCGGGCGACGTTGCTGCGGCCAGAAACCACCAGACGATCAGCAGCGCCGCCAGCAGTAGCGCGTTTCCGGTGATGCGTGTCAGGATGGATGTGACCGACGTCAGCTGTGGACGATAGATCGACAGGTGCGGCGAAAGTGGGCGGTTGCCCCGATTTACATCGGCCATGGCGGCTCCTTTTCGGTTGGCTACCGAACGTTTTACTGTTTTTTGCGACACTGTCACGTGCTGCGGGTGCAAAAACCACTAAATTCAGCGCAATTTGACGGATTATTCCGGTATGTGATCACACAAAATATTGTCGTGATCACATTTAACATTCCCCTTCATCAATGTTAGCGATTTCAAGATCAAAGGCATGTGATCACGAATCTCCTGACTGTCATTTCAGGCCCGCTGTTTGCTGCGTCACTTCGCGCAGCAGTTTCTTGCGAATTCGTTCCGGGTAGTCCGCGAAGCCCGAGGCCGAAACGACAAAAGCGCCTTCGCCCACGATGACATTCTCAAAGAAATAGGCCGTCAGGTCCGGTTCACTTTCTTCAATGGCCAACGCATTGACGACAATGCCTCGGTCCCGCAAAGCCGCGTGAACTTGCGTCGGTTCGACGCCTTCATTGGATACGCCGTCCCCAGACAGATCGATCAGTCTCCGTTTGCAATCGGATACGGACTCAAACGCGTCCAGCGTCGTGTGCAGCGCCTCGCCAATCGCAGTCGAGAAGTTCCGCCAGATGCGTGGATCTTCGGCAACCTGATCGGCAAAACGATCCAGCGCCGCGAAACTGTCGACTCGAGTCCAGGGGATCGTGACCTGCTGGCGCGACGACCCGGTCCATTGCACCAGCATCAACTGAGCCTGACCACGAACCAATGCCTCGGACACGATCGGGTCGCGCAGACCAGCGGCCAACCCGTCCATCTGGATACGAAACTCGCTGGCGTCGACCGAGCCGGAAACATCAACCGCCAAGGCCAGCGCCAGATCGCAGGCCTGAGCCGCCGGCGCCAGACAAACGCTGGTCAATATCGCGCGCAGAATATGCATGGTGCAAGCCTAACACGGCTTGCACGCAAATGGCTCACATTACCGTCAGCAGGCCTATTGCGGCATGAGCGCCCAATAATCGAGATCCAGAAGAACATCCGGCAAATACCGGCCCTCGTCATTCTTCAACACGAACGGATCACCACCCTTTGTCGCCACCAGACGCAGGCGGATCGCACCCACGCCGGGAACACCGGTTTCCGCCTTATCCAGAACTTCGGACCAGGCCTTGATCGTGTCGCCCGCGAAGCATGGGTTGGCATGCGCGCCGCCATTCAGGCCGACAATCATCTGCGCGTTCGCAAGCCCATTGAACGACAATGTCCGCGCCATCGAGATCACGTGCCCGCCATAGATCAACCTGCCTTCCGGGCGGAACGTCAGGTCGAAATGCACCTTGGCGGTGTTCTGCCACAATCGCGTGGCCAGCATGTGTTCGGCCTCTTCCACGGTGACGCCGTCCACGTGGTCGATTTTCTCTCCGATTTCATAATCGCCCCAACGATGCGCTTCACCGGCCAAAGCGAAATCGTAATTCGAGAAATCCAGACCTTCGGGCACGATCAGATCCTGGGGCGTCAAGGCCTTCTTCAATTCGGGAACAACCGTTTCGGGCGCTGGTGCATTCACGTCTGCCTTGCGCACCATCACCCAACGGACATATTCGATGACGACTTCGTCCAATTGGTTCAATCCACGGGTGCGGACCCAGACGACACCTGTTTTCCCGTTGGAATTCTGTTTGACGCCAATCACCTCGGACACAGATCGCAGGGTATCACCGGCATAGACGGGTTTCAGCCAGCGGCCTTCGCCATAGCCAAGATTGGCAACCGCGTTCAACGAGACATCCGGAACCGTTTTGCCGAACACCAGATGAAACGCCGCCAGATCATCAAGCGGACTTTCCGGCAAACCGCAATCCCGGGCAAATTCGTCCGAAGAATACAGCGCGTGACGCGCGGGATAAAGCGCGTGATACAAACCGCGTTCGCCCTCGGTCACTGTGCGCGGCACGGCGTGATGCAACACCTGCCCCACAGAATAATCCTCGAAAAATCGGCCCGGATTTGTTTTTACCATTACTGCTGTCCCAGTTTCATGTCGGGGGAATAGTCGGCGTCGACCTCTTTGGTCACAGCCTGCGCACACCGCATTACATTGTTGGCTGAGTCAAAGGCATAGGACGGGTCGCCGTACAGCTCCCATCCCTTCGCCAGCGCATCTGACACTTTGTGGCAGAAGGCTGACGTGTCTTCTTCGGTCAACAAACGATAGAGTTTCGCCATGGGGTCAGGTCCTCATGAGCCAAACGGAGACGGACCGACCAGGCCGTGGATATATCCGATAATCCCCAGCAGCACGATCGACGCCACAAAGAACATGGCATCCTTGCCATAGGTTCCCGGCTCACTGGGCGTCCAGTCGGGTTCGGTCTTGTTGATCACAACAACTTCGACCACGGCCCATGCCAGAAGACCGCCGAACAGGATGATCGAGGCCAGATCTCCGTTCACCAGCAAATGCGCAAAGGCCCACAGCTTGAAACCACCCAGCATCGGATGGCGAAACTTGTTCAGCACCCGGCCTTTGGTGCCCGCGGGGCTCATCATGAAGATCGCGATCAGAACCAACAGATTATTGACGTGAATCAGGAAGGTCGGCGGCGCCCAGACATAAATGAAGTCGGTCATGCGATAGCCGAACACCATCAGCAGGATCGACGCTACCAGCGCCAGGGCTACTGCACCCTTGCCCCCGTCGCCCATCGCGGCACGGCGTTCAGGCGCCACACGTTTGAACAGATGCGCGGCCCACCACAGTGCCACGCCCAAGATCAGAAGAACAAAGCCCATGCTGGCTTACCCCGCTTGCAAAGCTGAAATCGCCTCTGCTTTTGCCAGAATTTCACGGGCCGTTGCAACGTGCAGGTTTTCAACGATCTTGCCATCCACGACGGCAACACCCTGCCCTTGCGCTTCGGTCTCTTCGAATGCCGAAATTTGGCGGCGGGCCAGATCGATCTCGTCATCCGATGGTGCGAAGGCCGTGTTGGCCACATCGACCTGGGCCGGATGGATCAGTGTTTTGCCATCAAAGCCCATGTCGCGGCCCTGCGCACACTCGGCGGCCAGACCCTCGGCATCCTTGAAAGCGTTGTAAACGCCATCAATGATGATCAGCCCTTCGGCCTTGGCGGCCAACAGGCACAGACCCAGCGAAGTCATCATCGGCAGGCGATCGGGGCGAAAGCGGGTTTGCAGCTCTTTGGCCAGATCGTTTGTGCCCATCACGAATCCGGCCATCAGCGGATGCGCCGCGATCTCGGCAGCGTTCAGCATTCCGCGCGGCGTTTCCATCATGGCCCAAATCGGCAATTCTCCGGTGATCGCCGCCAGAGCATCCACGTCAGCCGCCGAATTCACCTTGGGCAACAGGACAACATCGGCATCCATGTCGCGCACCGCCTCGGCATCGGCACGCCCCCATTCGGTGTCCAGCCCATTGATCCGGACGATCTTGACCCGCGCACCATAGCCCCCAGCGGCCAAGGCCCCTTTCAGCGTTTCGCGAGCGTTTTCTTTTTCGTCCGCTGCAACTGCATCTTCCAGGTCGAAGATGATCGCATCCACAGGCAAAGATCGGGCCTTGTCCAGGGCCCGGTCCCTCGAACCAGGAATGTAGAGAACCGAACGATAGGGGCGCAGACGAGGATCCATGGACCACTCCCATTGAAATAAAGTTGCGCGGAATGGGACATTTTTTGCAGGAAAGTTCAAGCACAAAATCGCCGCACCGCAGCAAACCCGACGCAACGTGCGTTCCCTTAACCGGATTTCGTCCCTTGCCACGCACCCTGATCGGCAGCTGGAATCAAAAAGGGTGCGGCATGCAAAAGACGGTGTTCAAGATGACGATGGGGCTTGGGATCATGGTCCTGGCCGCGCAACATGTGCACGCTCAGGGTCAAAACTGTGCGCCCAGAGAGGCTGTGCTGGAACGGTTGCACGAGGCCTATGGCGAAACGCGCAGGGGTTTGGGACTGGCCCGGAAAGGCGCCGTCATGGAGCTTTTTGCCTCGGACGAAACCGGCAGTTGGACGATCACGGTGACTTTGCCAAACGGGATCACCTGCTTTGTGGCTTCGGGTCAGGCTTTTGAAGAGGTGGTCGAGGCGCTGCCACCCAATGCCTGATCAGGTAAGCGCGTCCCAGATCAGCTTGCTGCCGGTGAGCGTCAACAGCACATAGGCAAGCCCGAAGAACAGGCGTTCGGACAACATGAAATGTGCCCGGACGCCCAGCCATGCCCCCAGGATCGCAAAGGGTGTCAGCAGCAAATCCGCCCATAACGTCTGCCATGTAAACATACCCAGATACGCATAGGGGATGAATTTCGCGATATTGATCACCCAGAAAACCAGTACCGTACTGGCTTGAAATTCGGTTTTCGTCAGGCGTTGCGACAAAAGATAGACCGCTGCCGGAGGACCGCCGGCATGGCTGACGAAACTTGTGAAACCCGCGACCGGCCCGGCAAACAAACCGGAAGACGGCGGCAATCGCCTGGCAAACCCGCGCACCCACCCTTTCGACTGCGCGATGTGCCAGATTACGAACCCGACCGAGATGCCACCGATCAGCAGACGCAACAGATCATCATCCGTTGCACGGTAAAGCCACGCACCCACCGCCACACCGGGCAGCGCGCCAAGGATCAGCAGACGGGAATCCGGCCAGCTCCACCGCCTCCAATAGGGACCCAACGTGGCCACGTCGATCACCATCAAGATTGGCAGCATCAAGGCCAAAGCCTGCCCGGGCGTCAGGATCAAGGCCAGAATCGACGACGAGGCAAATGCCACGCCGGAACCGAAACCGCCCTTTGAAATACCGGCAAAGATCACGGCAGGGATCGCCACGGCAAAAAACATCAAGTTCAATTCGAACATGTGACAGTCCCGGTTTTGGCTTGTCTCAAAGGCCGTTTAGCGCAATCAAAGCAAGGCCTGCAAACAGTATGCGGTTGTATGCCACGTCGCAGAACTCTTGCCTATTGACGTTTTAACGACTAGCACGACCGCGATTTCAATACCGACCGGATATGGAGAAATTCCAAATGGCCAGACCCAAGATTGCGCTGATCGGCGCGGGGAACATCGGTGGCACGCTCGCACATCTCGCAGCTGTCAAAGAACTGGGTGACGTTGTCCTGTTTGACATCGCAGACGGGCTGCCTCAGGGCAAGGCGCTCGACATCGCTGAATCCGGCCCTTCGGAAGGGTTCGACGCCTCGATGAAAGGCACCAGCGACTATGCCGATATCGCTGGCGCGGATGTGTGCATCGTGACCGCAGGCGTGGCCCGCAAACCGGGCATGAGCCGCGATGATCTGCTGGGCATCAACCTGAAAGTCATGAAGTCGGTCGGTGAAGGCATCGCAGCCCACGCACCCGATGCGTTCGTGATCTGCATCACCAACCCGCTGGACGCGATGGTCTGGGCTTTGCGCGAATTCTCGGGCCTGCCGCACAACAAGGTCTGTGGCATGGCAGGGGTGCTTGACTCGGCACGCTTTGCACATTTCCTGTCGGAAGAGTTCAACGTCTCGATGCGCGACGTCACCGCCTTCGTTTTGGGCGGCCACGGCGATACCATGGTGCCGTCGGTCCGTTACTCGACCGTTGCCGGTATTCCGCTGCCTGATCTGGTCGAGATGGGCTGGACCACGCAAGAGAAACTGGACGCCATCGTGCAGCGCACCCGTGACGGCGGCGCCGAAATCGTTGGCCTGCTGAAAACCGGTTCGGCCTACTACGCGCCTGCAACGTCGGCGATCGAAATGGCCGAAGCCTATCTGAAAGACCAGAAGCGCGTTCTGCCATGCGCGGCCTACTGCAACGGCGAACTGGGTGTAGACGGGCTCTATGTCGGTGTTCCGACCGTGATCGGCGCAGGCGGCGTCGAGCGTATCGTTGACATCAAGCTGAACGAAGACGAGCAGGCAGGGTTCGACAACTCGGTGAACGCCGTGAAGGGTCTGATCGACGCATGCAAGGGCATCGACAGCTCGCTGGCGTAAAACAGCTCTGAAGTCCGAATAACAGACCGGCCCGTTTCAGGGCCGGTTTTCTTTTGGTCCGCGCACGTCCCGGTCGCAAATGTTGGCGCAAACGCCGCAAATCCCTTTTTTCGAATGTGATTTTCTGACGCGGCGCAGTTTTTTCGAATCGTTTTGCCGCATCAGAAATTTTGTGATCACACCCTAAAAACCCGTGATCACAAATGTTGAAAATCTTCGCTAAAAACCCATTGAGCATCAAAAAACCCTTTAAACTTGCCCGCTAGACACCCCTATAACGATTAAACGCAGTCAGACGGGACAGTTTCGATGAACATTCACGAATATCAGGCCAAAGCCCTCCTTCGCAGCTATGGCGCACCGGTGTCCGATGGTCGCGCCGTGTTGCGCGCCGAAGAAGCCAAAACCGCAGCAGGTGAGCTGGACGGCCCGCTTTGGGTTGTCAAAGCACAGATCCACGCAGGTGGTCGCGGCAAGGGTTCGTTCAAAGAGGCCGACGCCGGTGAAAAAGGCGGTGTTCGTCTGACCAAATCGGTTGAAGAAGCCGCTGAAGAAGCCAAAAAGATGCTGGGCCGTACACTGGTCACGCATCAGACCGGTCCGGCAGGCAAGCAGGTCAACCGCATCTATATCGAAGCAGGCTCGGGCATCGAGCGTGAACTGTACCTGGCCCTGCTGGTGGACCGCCAGACCAGCCGCATTTCCTTCGTCTGTTCGACCGAGGGCGGCATGGACATCGAAGAAGTGGCCGCAGCGACGCCCGAGAAAATCCTGTCCTTCTCGGTCGATCCGGCCACCGGTTACATGCCGTATCACGGTCGCCGCATCGCCTTCTCGCTGGGTCTGGAAGGCCCGCAAGTCAAGCAATGCGTCAAACTGATGGGTCAGCTCTATCAAGCCTTCGTCGAGAAGGACATGGAGATGCTGGAAATCAACCCGCTGATCGTCTCGGACAGCGGCGATCTCAAGGTGCTGGACGCCAAGGTCGGCTTTGACGGCAACGCGGTCTACCGCCACCCGGACATCGCCGAACTGCGCGACACGACCGAGGAAGACCCCAAGGAACTGGAAGCCTCCAAGTACGACCTGAACTACATCGCACTGGATGGTGAGATCGGCTGCATGGTCAACGGTGCCGGTCTGGCGATGGCGACGATGGACATCATCAAGCTTTATGGTGCCGAGCCTGCCAACTTCCTCGACGTGGGTGGCGGCGCGACCAAAGAGAAAGTGACCGAAGCGTTCAAGATCATCACCTCGGACCCGCAGGTCAAAGGCATTCTGGTCAACATCTTCGGCGGCATCATGCGCTGTGACGTCATCGCCGAGGGCGTTGTGGCCGCTGTGAAAGAAGTTGGCCTGAAAGTACCGCTGGTCGTCCGTTTGGAAGGCACGAATGTCGAGAAGGGCAAAGAGATCATCAATACCTCTGGCCTGGACGTGATCGCGGCGGACAACCTGAAGGACGGCGCCGAAAAGATCGTGAAGGCGGTCAAGGGGTAAGCTTGTTCAAGTGGGGCTGGCCTCGGGCCCGCCCCATCGCGGTTAAAACCAAGCTGAAAAACATTGCCGCGCAAGGCTGAAAGAAGCAATCGATCTGATGACCATCCCAATCTTCCTCATAGGCTTGGAACGCGCCACAGGGCGGGCGCGTTTGATGGAGCAGGAGTTGCAAAAGGCAGACCTGTCGGCGACGCGCGTCAACGCTGTTGACTGCGATGCCGCCACCCGTGAGGATTTCCTGCGCGAATGCCGGGCGGAAGGACCTTGGGGCTATTTCCATACCAAGGACATGGCCTGCACCCTCAGCCATGCCAAAGCATGGGAGGCGCTGATCGCCTCGGGCGCGGAACAGGCCTTGATCCTCGAAGATGATGTGTTTCTGACACCGGAATTGGCAGACTGGTTGAATGATGCATCATGGTGGCCAGAGGATGCCGACATCGTGCGGTTCGAACGCTGGCGCAGCACGAAGCTTTACGTGGCCCTTGGGCGCAAGCGGCTGCCCCATCTGGGGCGGGAATTGCGTCTGATGCGCTCGCGCCATCCCGGTGGTGCAGCTTATGCGCTGACACGCGAAGCGGCCCGGCACTTTCTGGCCCAGAAACCCTTTGACATCACGCTGGATGGTTTGTTGTTCAACCCGTCCGCCTCGCCGGCGGCGCGTCAGATCAACATCTATCAGGTGATCCCGGCCATGGTCGAACAGGGCAACGAAGCGCCCGGCGAATACAATATGGGTGCACCGCGCGCGCGGCCAACAGGCTGGCCTCTGATCCGGCAAAAAGTAAGGCGTGGCATCGCTGAAATCAGCAGCGGCCTGCGTACCACGGCCAACCTGGCCCTGGGACGTGCCACGCTCGAGAAAATTACCTATGCGCCGCAGGTTCTGCCGGCGACTGAACCCAATCAATCCAACACCGCCTAGAGAAAGGGACAAAATGGCAGTCCTCATCGACGAAAACACCAAAGTGATCTGTCAGGGCTTTACCGGCTCGCAGGGTACATTCCACAGCGAACAGGCCATTGCCTATGGCACCAAGATGGTCGGCGGCGTCACCCCCGGCAAAGGCGGGATGGAGCATCTGGGCCTGCCCGTGTTCAACTCGGTCCACGAGGCCAAGCACGTGACCGAAGCCAATGCCAGCGTGATCTATGTGCCGCCGCCGTTTGCTGCGGATTCGATCCTCGAAGCGATTGATGCCGAGATGGAGGTGATCGTCTGCATCACCGAAGGCATCCCGGTGCTGGACATGATGAAGGTGAAGCGCGCGCTGGAAGGCAGCAAATCCCGCCTGATCGGCCCGAACTGCCCCGGTGTCATCACGCCCGACGCCTGCAAGATCGGCATCATGCCCGGCCATATCCACAAGCGCGGCTCGGTCGGTGTTGTGTCGCGTTCCGGCACCCTGACCTATGAGGCCGTCAAGCAAACCACCGATGTGGGTCTGGGCCAGTCCACTTGTGTGGGCATCGGCGGCGACCCGATCAAAGGGACTGAGCATATCGACGTGCTGGAATGGTTCCTGGCCGATGACGAGACCGAGTCGATCATCATGATCGGTGAGATCGGTGGTTCGGCCGAGGAAGAAGCCGCGCAGTTCCTGGCGGATGAGGCCAAGAAGGGCCGCAAGAAGCCGACCGCCGGTTTCATCGCGGGCCGCACAGCCCCTCCGGGCCGCCGCATGGGCCACGCGGGCGCGATTGTCGCTGGCGGCAAGGGCGGTGCCGAGGACAAGATCGAAGCCATGCGCAGTGCTGGGATCGTCGTGGCCGAAAGCCCGGCGCAGCTGGGCGAGGCTGTGCTGGAAGCGATTGGGTAAGCTGTGATTGCCCATAGCGCATATGTGCTGAGGGCAGCGCCCGACCGCGGGTGGGTGCAAAGCGCCCGCCCATGGGGGCGGTCGGGCGCTGCCTGGCGGTGTCGCCGGGCAGGTGGGTATTGATGGTACCAATGCAGGCCATATCGACCGGATTTCGGAAAACCTTTGTTTGCTCCGGCAGAGCCACACGCTCAGAATTCTGGTGGTTTGCACCGGTCGCGCTTGTCTTGCCGATCGTAACAGCAACACAGCTTGAATGGCAGAAAGCCGAGATTTGGGGCATCTGGCAACTGTTTGTCGTTATGGTAGCCTGTGTCCCTCTGCTATCGGCCATGAGCCGCCGGTTGCAAGATACTGGTGAGGAGGGTCGTCAGGCATTCTATCCATTCATGCCTTTAATTATTCTCTGGTTAGGTTATCAGGTGACATACTGGCTTGGGTTAGTCCTGCTAGCCGGTAGCGGTTTCGGCATCCTCTTTCTCGGGTTGTTCGTCATCGTGCTTATCGCCGCAGCGCTCCTTATTGGATTTATCACAAGCGCACTGGTTGCAGCCAACGTTCTTGGCATGATGCTTGTAGCATCAGATCCGCAAAGCAATCGCTTCGGAGCGCCCGAGGGAGGAGTGACACCATGACCTTCTCCGACGCCATCCGCACCTGTTTTGCCAATGTCTTCACCTTCTCAGGTCGTGCCTCGCGGCCCGAGTACTGGTTCTTTTTCCTGTTCATCGTGATCTGGAACATCATTGCCGGCATCATCGACTGGCAGTTCTTCACTCAGGTCGCGATCACCGAAAGCGATGAGGTGAAATCCGTCACCGCAACGTCCTCGGCTCCGGTGCAGAGCATCGTCGGCCTGATCGTCTTCTTCCCGCATCTGGCCGTTGCGTGGCGGCGGATGCACGATACCGGGCGCAGCGGGCTGTATGCTCTGCTGCCGATCCTGCTGATCCTTGGGGCCTTTGCCGTCCTGATCTTTGGTATCGGGATCGCCTCGAGTTTCCAGCATGGCGGAACGCTCGACATTTTGTTTACCCGCGCAACATTGCTGATCGTCATCCCGACACTTATCGTTCTGGTGGTGTCGCCCCTCCTGGTGCTGTGGTGGCTGACCCGCCCCAGCCAGCCAGGCACCAATCAATACGGTCCCAACCCACATGAGGTAGCCCAATGACCGAACACTCGCCCAATACTGCCTTTCACGCCTCCAGCTTCATGCAGGGGCACAATGCCGAATATCTGGAACAGCTTTATGCGCAGTACACCAAGAACCCCGGTGCGGTAGACGCTGCCTGGGTCGAGTTCTTCAAGGCCATGGGTGACGCCGCGCCTGATGTTCAGCGCGAGGCCGAGGGGCCTTCGTGGGCGCGAACCGACTGGCCGCCCATGCCAGCGGATGATCTGACCGGTGCGTTGACCGGCGAGTGGGCCGAGATTGACGCCAAGGCCGCAGGCAAGAAGATCAAGGAAAAGGCCGCCGACAAAGGTGTCGAAGTCAGCGATGACCAGATCAAGCGCGCGGTGCTGGACAGTCTGCGGGCGCTGATGCTGATCCGGGCCTACCGGATCCGGGGCCATCTGGCCGCCAACCTTGACCCACTTGGCATGCGCGCGGCCAGCAATCATCCGGAACTGGATCCCAAAACCTACGGCTTCACCGATGCCGATATGGATCGCCCGATCTTTATCGACAACGTTCTGGGACTTCAGGTCGCCTCGATGCGGCAGATCGTCGAGATCGTGAAACGGACCTATTGCGGTACTTTTGCGCTGCAATACATGCATATCTCGAACCCGGAAGAGGCCGCCTGGCTGAAAGAGCGCATTGAGGGCTATGGCAAGGAAATCCAGTTCACCAAGGAAGGCCGCAAAGCTATCCTGAACAAGATGGTCGAGGCCGAAGGCTTTGAGAAATTCCTGCACGTCAAGTACATGGGCACCAAGCGCTTTGGTCTCGATGGCGGTGAGGCGCTTATTCCGGCGATGGAGCAGATCATCAAACGTGGTGGCGCGCTCGGGCTCAGTGATATCGTGATCGGGATGCCGCACCGGGGCCGTTTGAACATTCTGGCCAATGTGATGGGCAAACCGTACCGCGCCATTTTCAACGAATTCCAGGGCGGCAGTTTCAAACCCGAAGACGTGGATGGTTCGGGCGACGTGAAATACCACCTCGGTGCTTCAAGCGATCGCGAGTTCGACGGCAACAGCGTGCACCTGTCGCTGACGGCGAACCCGTCGCACCTTGAGGCGGTGAACCCTGTGGTTCTGGGCAAGGTCCGCGCCAAGCAGGATCAGTTGGGCGACACGGACCGCACCAAGGTCATGGCCATTCTGCTGCACGGCGATGCAGCCTTTGCCGGTCAGGGCGTCGTGGCCGAAGGCTTTGGCCTGAGCGGTCTGCGCGGGCATCGCACCGGCGGGACAATGCATATCGTGGTGAACAACCAGATCGGCTTTACCACCGCGCCGCATTTTTCACGCTCCAGCCCATATCCGACGGATATCGCGCTGATGGTCGAGGCGCCGATCTTCCACGTGAACGGGGATGACCCCGAGGCAGTTGTTCATGCAGCCAAGGTGGCGACCGAGTTCCGCCAGAAATTCCACAAGGACGTGGTTCTGGATATCTTCTGCTACCGTCGGTTTGGTCACAACGAGGGCGACGAGCCCATGTTCACCAACCCGATCATGTATAAGAAGATCAAGACGCATAAGACCACGCTGTCTTTGTACACTGAGCGCCTCGTCAAGGATGGCCTGATCCCCGAGGGTGAGATCGAGGATATGAAAGCGGCCTTCCAGGCTCATCTGAACGACGAATTCGAGGCAGGTAAGGACTATAAACCTAACAAGGCCGATTGGCTGGATGGGCGCTGGTCGCATCTTGACAAGAACAAAGACGAATACATGCGCGGCGAGACGGCGATCACGCCGGAAACCATGGCCGAAATCGGGGATGCCCTTACCCGCGCACCAAGCGGATTTGCCATGCACAAGACGGTTGGTCGTCTGCTTGAGCACAAGAAACAGATGTTTGAAACCGGTAAAGGCTTTGACTGGGCCACTGGTGAGGCGTTGGCTTTCGGATCCTTGCTGACCGAGGGCTACCCGGTACGCCTTGCAGGGCAGGACGCCACGCGCGGCACCTTCAGCCAACGCCATTCCGGATTCGTTCATCAGGAAACCGAAGAACGGTATTATCCGCTGAACAACATTCGCGCAGGTCAGTCGCATTACGAAGTGATCGACTCGATGCTGTCCGAATATGCAGTGCTCGGCTTCGAATACGGATACTCGTTGGCCGAACCAAATGCGCTGGTCCTGTGGGAAGCCCAGTTCGGGGACTTCGCCAACGGCGCGCAGATCATGTTCGACCAATTCATCAGTTCGGGTGAATCGAAATGGCTGCGGATGTCCGGCCTGGTCTGTCTGCTGCCGCACGGGTTCGAGGGGCAAGGCCCCGAACACTCGTCGGCAAGGCTGGAGCGGTTCCTGCAAATGTGCGGTCAGGACAACTGGATTGTGGCGAACTGCACGACGCCTGCAAACTATTTCCACATCCTGCGCCGCCAACTGCACCGGACATTCCGCAAGCCGTTGATCCTGGTGACACCGAAATCACTGCTGCGTCACAAACTGGCCGTCAGCACCGCCGATGATTTCACCACCGGATCCAGCTTCCACCGGGTACTGTGGGATGATGCACAGAAGGGCAATTCCGACACCAAACTGGTGGCGGATGACAAGATCAAACGTGTGGTGATGTGTTCCGGAAAAGTCTATTTCGACCTGCTGGAGGAACGCGATGCTCGCGGCATCGACGACATTTATCTGATGCGGATCGAACAGTTCTATCCTTTCCCGGCGCATTCTCTGATCAACGAGCTTGAACGGTTCAAGAATGCCGAAATGGTCTGGTGTCAGGAAGAGCCCAAAAACCAAGGTGCGTGGACCTTTATCGAACCCAATATCGAATGGGTTCTGTCCCGGATCGGCGCGAAACATACCCGTCCGGCTTATGTCGGTCGCGCAACCTCGGCCTCGCCCGCGACGGGCCTGGCCAGCCAACACAAAGCCCAACAAGAAGCGCTGGTTAACGAAGCGCTGAGCCTCGAAGGAAAATAAGCGATGACGATTGAAGTTCGTGTTCCCACGCTTGGCGAGTCGGTCACCGAAGCCACTGTTGCAACATGGTTCAAAAAGCCCGGTGATGCGGTCGCCATGGATGAGATGCTGTGTGAGCTGGAGACTGACAAGGTGACGGTCGAAGTGCCCTCTCCCTCAGCTGGCGTGATGGGTGAGATTGTGGCCGCCGAAGGCGACACGGTTGGTGTCGATGCTCTGCTGGCGACGATTGCTGCCGGAGAAGGTGCGGCCGCGCCTGCCCCGGCAACAGCCGCAGCACCCCCCGAGGCCGCACCCTCTGCATCGGGCGGGTCGGTTGACGTGATGGTGCCCACGCTTGGCGAATCTGTGACTGAGGCGACTGTTTCGACCTGGTTCAAGCAAGTCGGCGACAGCGTCGCGCAGGACGAGATGCTGTGTGAGTTGGAAACCGACAAAGTCTCGGTCGAGGTACCCGCCCCGGCTGCGGGTGTTCTGGCGGAAATCGTCGCGCCGGAAGGTGCAACCGTTGATGCAACCGCCAAGCTGGCAGTCATCTCGGGCGCGGCCGCAGGCGCAGCCCCTGCACCGGCAGCTGCTGCCGCGGCTCCTGCTGCGGCAAGCACCGGCAAGGATGTTGCAAATGCGCCGTCTGCCGAAAAGGCGATGGCCGAAGCCGGGTTGTCAGCCGATCAGGTCACCGGCACCGGTCGCGATGGTCGCATCATGAAGGAAGATGTCGCCAAGGCAGTCGCGGCTGCTTCGGCCCCCGCACCTGCGGCGGCTGCGCCGGCGCCCGTTGCTCAGGTTCCGCGCGCACCGGTTGCTGCCGAAGATGAGGCTCGCGAAGAGCGTGTACGGATGACCCGTCTGCGTCAGACCATCGCCAAGCGCCTGAAGGATGCGCAGAACACCGCCGCGATCCTGACCACCTATAACGAGGTGGACATGACCGAAGTCATGGCCCTGCGCAATCAGTACAAAGACCAGTTCGAGAAGAAGCACGGTGTGCGCCTGGGCTTCATGTCCTTCTTCACCAAGGCCTGCTGCCATGCCCTGAAAGAAGTGCCCGAGGTCAATGCCGAGATCGATGGCACCGACATCGTCTACAAGAACTTCGTTCACATGGGCGTTGCGGCCGGCACGCCGCAGGGTCTGGTGGTTCCGGTCATTCGCGACGCGGACAGCATGTCGTTTGCAGCCATTGAAAAAGCCATCGCCGAAAAGGGCAAGCGCGCCCGCGATGGCAAGCTTTCGATGGCCGAGATGCAGGGCGGTACCTTCACAATCTCGAACGGTGGCGTCTACGGCTCGCTGATGTCCTCGCCGATCCTGAACCCCCCGCAGTCGGGCATTCTGGGCATGCACAAGATTCAGGAACGACCGATGGTCATCAATGGCGAGATCAAGATCCGTCCGATGATGTATCTGGCCCTGTCCTATGACCACCGCATTGTTGACGGCAAGGGCGCGGTAACCTTCCTGGTTCGCGTGAAAGAGGCGCTTGAAGATCCGCGCCGCCTGCTGATGGATCTGTGACCATGGCGACACATGTACTCTGGCAGGCCGATGTGGCCGATTTCGACGCCTGGCTGAAAGTGTTCCGCGAGGACAAGCCGATGCGCAAGGCCGCGGGTATCCGCGACCTGCATGTCTGGCGCGACCCCGATCAGAAGGACCATGCGATCGCGATGTTCGAGGTGATCAACCTGGACAAGGCCAAGGCATTTTTCGGATCCGAAGAATTGGCAATGCACCATGAACGAGGCGGCATTGCGCATATCTCGATCAAGCTGCTGGAACCCGTTTGACAAAGATATTCCCGACTCGCCAGATCGGGTCGGGAAAGCGCCGGATCGTCCGGTCGGTTTAGGAGAATGTAATGGCAAACTATGACGTCATCGTAATCGGCGCCGGACCCGGCGGCTATGTCTGCGCGATCCGCTGCGCTCAACTGGGCTTGAAAACCGCTGTGGTCGAGGGGCGCGAAACGCTGGGTGGCACTTGTCTGAACGTGGGCTGCATCCCGTCAAAAGCTCTGCTGCATGCCAGCCATCAGCTTCATGAAGCCGAACACAACTTTGCCAAGATGGGCCTGAAGGGCAAATCGCCTTCGGTCGATTGGAAACAGATGCAGGCCTACAAGGATGAGGTGATCGAGGGCAACACCAAGGGCATCGAGTTTCTGTTCAAGAAGAACAAGATCGACTGGCTGAAAGGCTGGGGCTCGATCCCTGCGGCCGGCAAAGTTCAGGTTGGCGATGAAATCCATGAAACCAAGAACATTATCATTGCGTCAGGCTCCGAACCGTCCTCGCTGCCCGGTGTCGAAGTCGATGAGAAAGTCGTTGTGACCTCAACCGGAGCGCTGTCTCTGGGCAAGATCCCGAAGAAAATGGTGGTGATCGGCGCGGGTGTGATCGGGTTGGAACTGGGTTCGGTGTACAGCCGCCTGGGCGCAGATGTAACGGTGATCGAATTCCTCAAGGACATTACGCCGGGCATGGACCCTGAGGTGCAGAAGACATTCCAGCGTATCCTCAAGAAACAGGGGTTGAACTTCATCATGGGTGCAGCGGTGCAGAAAACCGAAGCAACCAAGACCAAGGCCAAAGTGACATACAAGCTGCTCAAGGACGACAGCGAGCATGTGATCGACGCCGATACCGTGCTGGTGGCCACCGGGCGCAAGCCTTATTCCGATGGTCTGGGGCTGGACGCTCTGGGCGTCGAGATGACCCCGCGCGGCCAGATCAAGGTGGGTGCGGACTGGCAGACCAACGTACCGGGCATCTACGCCATCGGCGACGTGACCGAAGGCCCGATGCTGGCGCACAAGGCCGAAGATGAAGGTATGGCCGCGGCGGAACAGGTTGCGGGCAAGCATGGGCATGTGAACTATGGTGTCATTCCGGGTGTGATCTATACGTGGCCCGAGGTCGCCAATGTTGGTGAAACCGAGGCGACGCTCAAAGAACAAGGCCGTGCCTACAAGGTCGGCAAGTTCATGTTCATGGGCAACGGCCGCGCCAAAGCCAACTTTGCCTCTGACGGGTTCGTCAAGATCCTGGCCGACAAGGAAACCGACCGTATCCTGGGCTGCCACATCATCGGCCCCGGCGCAGGCGACCTGATCCATGAGGTCTGCGTGGCGATGGAATTCGGCGCATCCGCCGAAGATCTGGCCCTGACCTGCCACGCGCACCCGACCTATTCCGAGGCCGTGCGCGAGGCCGCACTGGCCTGCGGCGACGGTCCGATCCACAGCTGACAACCTTGCCCCCGGCAGCGATCAGCCTGTCGGGGTCAACCAGGCATCCAGATAGGTCTCCAACCTGTCGGTGAATGTCGTCGCGGAATGCAATGCGCAGAATCTTAGTGACATGGCCTGAATGGCAAAGGCCTGCACACCTTCGGCCAACAACTCGGGTGGCACATCCTTGCGCACCTCTGCATCTTCGAGCCACAGCATCACGATGCGGAAATATCGCTCAAAACAATAGGCCACCGGTCCTATTTCGGCGACAGCCGTAGCACCGGAATACCTGATCAACAAATCGAATACATATCGCTCGGACGTCATGAAACTGTGAACCGGTTCCAGCGCAGTGACGATTTCTGCAACAGTTTTGGGCGGTGTTCCGGCCTCGGCCTGATCCAGACAGGCGTTCAGCTTGTCTGCGATCAGAATTTCCATCAGCGCATCCTTGTCGTGAAAATGCGCGAAAAAGGTGCCCTTCGCGACCCCAGCGGCCTTCACGACCTCTTCCACCCGTAACGCTTCATATCCGCCATTGCGGATGACCTCTTCAGCGGCCGAGAGAAGCTTGGCGCGGGTCTTGATCGTACGTTTCTGAATTGTCTTTTGCATACGGCTCAATCGCATAATTTCTGACCGTGGTCAAATTTTTATTGACCGTAGTCATTTTTTGATTCTATAAATTGACCACGGTCATTTTTTCAGGAGATACCCGATGCAACCGAAAAAGATTCTCATCCTTGACGGACACCCCGCAGAAAGCAGCCTGTCACGCACATTTGCCGAAACATACAGAGACGCGGCCCGCAAAAACGGGCACGATGTACGGTTGGTTCATCTGAGCGATCTGCAATTCGATTTTGATTTCGGTCAGGGCAATTATCACGACTTCAAACCACTTGAGCCGGTTCTGGAACAAGTGCTTCAGGACTTTGAGTGGAGCGACCACCTGGTCCTGACCACCCCGATGTGGTGGGGCGGCCTTCCAGCCAAACTCAAAGGACTGATCGATCGAATGTTCATTCCGGGACGAACCTTTGACACACGGAACACCACCAAGATCGGATTTCCGGCGCCCATGCTGACTGGGCGTACTGCACGCGTCATCCTGACGTCAGACACCCCGGGATGGTTCATGCGCCTGATATACCGGCAGGCGCTAATCCGTCAGGTACGGGACCAGATTCTTGGGTTCGTCGGCTTCAAACCAACCCGTTTCACCTATTTTTCCGGCGCAAGCTATCCCAAGCCCGGCAGCGTAGATCGCTGGGTGGAAAAAGTATCAAGGATCGGGGCCGCTGCGGTTTGAACCACAGCCGACACCCACATCTACCACATCGTTTTTGCGGCGCGTGCAGGCCATTCCTCGTCATATTGCGCGCCGCCTTCCGCGCCGTCTGATGCCTCGGACAGAAGCTGACCTATCGTGGGAAGATCGCCGCTGTCATCACCGTTTGACCAGATGCGCGCCCGGATCAAAGCACGGGCACATTGGCTGTATATCTCGGCGATTTCAACGACGATAACGGTCGCCGGGCGTTTGCCGACCTTCTCGAATTGATGCCGCAGGGTCTCATCCGCCGTTACCCGCGCCAACCCGTTCACCCGAACAACGTTGTTGGACCCCGGAACAAGGAACATCAGCGAAACACGTGGATCGCGCACGATATTGCGCAAACTGTCCAGACGGTTGTTGCCGCGCCAGTCCGGCAGAGCCAGCGTATTCGCATCCAGCTCTTTCACCACCGGGCCATCATCGCCCCGAGGGCTGCCATCCACACCTTCAGGACCAACCGTGCTGAGCAAACAGAGGCGCGATGCAAGGATCCACTTGCGATAGAGGGGCGTCAGTTGATGAACGACCTTTCGCAAGGACGGAGCACCGGGCCGACCATACAAAGATTCAAGCGTTTCGATGTCACGAATGTGCTCCATCCGGATCAAACCCCACTTCCCGCATCAACTCGTTGGAACGCGTTTCTATCACATCTTCCAGCCGGGCAAGGAATTCGTCCCGACCAACACCCGGCTCGATTGGGTCGAGGAAATCGACGATCGCAAGGCCCGGTTTGCGCATGACACCCGTTCGGGGCCAGAAGACGCCGGCATTCGTCGCGACCGGAACGCAGGGAAAGCCGAGCCCTTCGTAAAGAACGGCTGTTCCAACCTTGTAAGGTTTCTTCGCACCGGGCGCCACACGTGTCCCTTGCGGGTAAATCACAAGCTGCCCGGGTTCCGAAAACTCTTTCGATACATCCTTGACCATCTTGGTCACGGCAGCACCGCGCTTGCCGCGATTGACCGGAATACAGCCAAGTCGCCGCGCATACATTCCAATGACGGGTGTAAACAAAAGCTCGCGCTTCATGATGAACTTGCCGTGCGGAATGGCATCAAAAATTATGATGATATCAAGAAAAGACTGGTGTTTTGCGGCTATGACCACTTCATTCGTTGGGACCCTACCCCGCACTTCACACCGAATGCCAACCATCCAACGAGCCAGCCACATGGTGCTGCGCGCGTAGGTCTTGCACGCCCTCAGGGCGCCAGCCTTGGAAAACAGTGCATAGGGCAGAAAGACAATGCCAAGGATCAGCATCCAGGCGTAGATCATGATCATGAAGATCAATGACCGAACCCATTGAACAGCCATCAACATCAGGAAAGCTCCTTCAATTTGCGTCGGGCCGCAGCCCAGGTAGCAAAAAACGCGACCATGGCACCAAGGATCGGGATAAGAACCGGCAATGCCCAGTCTTTGCCCTGAAAGCCGACGCCAGCCAGAAAACCACCCGATTCCGAGGCTTCGGGCAGCATCAGAACACCGGTCATGCCCAGCAATGTACCGACTGATGCCCCAAAGAATGCGCGATATGTAAACCGCCTTACGAATGCGCCCGCTATGAACCCATCGCGTGCACCGACCAGGCGCAGCACTTCGATGATCTGGGCATTTGCGGCAAGCGACGCATTGGCGGCAAGAGTAATCATGGCCGCGGTCGCACCACCGATCAGCAGGATCGAAATCCACCCCAGACGACGCAGGGACATCGCCGCATCAACCAAAGGCTCCCGCCACCGCGTATGATCATCCAGCACGGCGCCCGGCACCTCGGCCCCCAGTCGCAAACGCAACCCAGCCACGTCGATGCCCGGTTCGGTTTCAATGATCTCGATAAGCTGCGGCACGGGCAGCGTATCCAGCGGTAGATCCGGCCCGAACCAAGGGGCAAGCAACGCCGCCTGCTCTTCCTGCGTCAAAGCACGGGCCGAGGCCACGCCAGGCGTCTGGCTCAGAACGGTCAGCGCGGCCTCGGTCTGGGCCGCACGCTGTTCCGCTGGCGCGTTGATGCGCAGGGTTGCCGCTCCGGCCAGTTCCGAGGCCCAGCGATCCGCAATGCGCCCCGAAGCCAGAGACAGGGCCAGTGCGAATACTGCAAGAAACGCCATCGCACCCGCGACAAACAGAGTCAGGTGTGCCGTATATCCCGTTGGGGGAACAACCCGGTCTGCCCGTTTGTCACCGCGCAACAGATTTTTGAGATCAGGACTGATCATAGATCCGCCCCCGCCAGTTGCAGCTTGCGCTGCGAAATACGCAGGACACGGGCCTGTACCTGGCTTTTGGCCGCGCGGATCAGGCTCAGATCATGGGTGGCGATCAGGACGGTTTTGCCCATCCGGTTCAGTTCGATCAGAAGACGCAGCAGCCGTTGCGACATTTCCCAGTCAACATTGCCCGTCGGCTCATCCGCCAAAACCACGTCAGGCGACAATATGACGGCACGCGCCAGAGCGGCCCTTTGCCGCTCGCCGCCGGACAGTTCAGGCGGGAGCGCTTCGAGCCTGGCGCCAAGTCCCACCCAGCTGAGCAGCTCGGTCAGGTTTTCCTGCTCGGATGTTTCCGAACGCCCGGACACCATCAGCGGCAACGCGACGTTTTCGGCAAGCGTCATGTGGTCAAGGAACTGACAATCCTGATGCACGACACCAACGCGGCGACGCAATACGGCCAGCTGGTCGCGATCAAGGGTTGAAATATCCTGGTCAAACACACTCAACCGCCCCGAGCTCGGCAGCAGGGCACCATAGCACAGCTTGAGCAACGTGGTCTTGCCCGCCCCGGAAGGCCCGGTCAAAAAGTGAAACGAACCCGGCTGCAATTGTACCGAGACATCACTCAGCAACTCGCCGCCACCGTAGGTGTAGCTGACATTTTCCAGCTCGATCACACGTGCCCCCGTTATTTTGCCGCTCTTCTTGCCCGAGCATGGTGATGGTTTCAATGGCTCTACCGGGTCCAATTGGTGACACTTGACCCGCGAAACCGAAAACGCTCTTTGCTGTTGGGTCTTAACCGAATATCATTCCTGAAAAAACTATTATCGGCCCTTCGCCCGGCCGAGGAGGCAGCATGCGTCTTACATGTCCGAATTGCAGCGCGCAGTACGAGGTTCCTGACGAGGTCATCCCCGAGGAAGGCCGCGACGTACAGTGTTCCAACTGTGATCAGACCTGGTTTCAAGCGAAGCACCCTGCCGAAGCCGCAGGCGCACCGGACGAAAAAGCGGAAACCCCCGAACAGGATGACACATCGCTTGACGTGGTCGACGCTCCGCAGGACGCCGAACCGGGCCCTGTTGAAGAAGCGGTATCCGAAGGCAAGCCAGAAGTTGAGAAACCCGCTGCGCCTACAGGGAATGTCGATCCGTCCGTTGCCAGCATTCTGAAAGAGGAAGCTGCCCGCGAAGCGGAATTGCGGGCGCAGGAAGGCAGCAGCCTTGAGAGCCAGCCCGATCTGGGGCTGGATACGCCACCAGAACCCAAGGTGCGCCCCAAGCGGCCTTCGGCTTCGGAAACCGCTGTCGATGCAGGGCAGAAAGACGCGCTGCCGGATGTTGAAGCCATCAATTCGACAATGCGATCTGACGAGTCGGAAGAAGTCCCGCAGCCACCCCGCAAATCGGGCGGATTCCTGCGCGGCTTCGCGTTGATGCTGATCATCGGCGTGGTTCTGTATCTGATCTATGGAAATGCCCAACAGATCAGCGAAGCGGTCCCTCAGGCCGACCCGTTGCTCAGCTCATACGTGTCGCTTGTGGATCAGGCGCGTATCTGGCTTGAAGCACAGGCTGGATCCGGTGCCCAGAACTGAGGTCTAGAACCTCTCCAACAAACGTTTCAGGTATTCCAGTTCGATCTGGGGGCGGTCCGATTCCCCGGTTCTGCGCCGGATTTCATCCAGCAGTTCCCGCGCCCGGCGATACACGTCTTCGCCTTGCAGCAAATTCTCATCTGTTGAAATCGAACCGGCGGCACCCGGATTTCGGCCCAGCGGATCGCGATTGTTGGCTTGCATGTCGCCATCCTGCGTTCCCTGACCCGGCTGATTCTGCTGGTTCTGCGCCATCGCCTCACCCAACGAACGCATCCCTTCGCGCAGGGCTTCCATCGCCTCGGATTGCCGGTCGATGGCTTCGGCCAGATCATCCCCACGCAGGGCCTGTTCCGCCTCGTCCATGGCGCGCCCGGCCCGGTCCAGCGCCTCGCGCGCGGCGTCACCTTCGGGCGTGCCGGCGCCGGGCAAACCCTGTTGCTGGCGGCTCAGCTCATCTCTTAGCGCTTGCTGCCGATCCGCAAGTGAGCCTTGACCCTGCTGGCCTTCGCCAGCCTGATCCGAGCCTTCCCCCTGACCGCCCTGACCTTCGTGGCTTTGCCCCCGGCCTTGCCCGCCATTGCGTCCCTCATTGCCCTGGCTTTCACCGGATTGAGCACCTGGATTAAACTGTTCCTGCAAATCACGGAAGGCCTGATCGCTCAGACCTTGTTGCTCGCGCAGGGTTTCCGCAAGACCTTCCATGGCCTGCTGACCTTCGGACTGCTGCCCTCCGCCCTGGCCCTGAGTCACACGCATGTTTTCCATCATCTGCTGGAACTCTTCCAGTGCCTGCTGGGCTTCGGCCATCCGGCCCTGTTCCATGAGCTCCTGAATGCGGTCCATCATGCGTTGCAGATCATCCTGCGTCATTTGCAGGGACTCGCCGTTCTGGCCCTGCTGACGCTCACCATCTTCGCCGTTCGGCTGGGCCAACCGTTGCAGTTGTTGGAGGTAATCCTGCGTCGCTTCGCGCAATTCCTGCATCAGTTCCGCGATTTCCTCGTCGCTGGCGCCGTTCTTCATTGCTTCGGTCAGACGTTCCTGCGCGCGCCGCATCCGTTCCAGCGCATCCGCAAGCGTGCCGTCCTCGATCAACACGGCAAGATCCCAGAGCGCCTGGGCGATCTCTGCCTGCTGTTCGGGTTTCAGCCCGTATTGATCAAAGGTCTCAAGCCGCCGCAGCACGACCCTCAGACGCAAATAGGCAGTTTCCGAGCGAAACAAGTCCTCTGGCAGATGAGATACAGCCCGCAGCAGTTGCGCGATCCGAGGCGCATTGGACCGCGACCACAGCAGATCGCGCCGTTGTTCGATCACCGCAGCGGCCAGCGGATCAAAGAACCGACGGGCCGGAAGATCGGTCACATAAGGTTCGGAAGACGATTGCTGATCCGCCGCGTCCGTGGCCATCAAGGTGATCCGAACCGGCAAATGCGCCCATGGGTGTTGCGAGAAATCCTCGATCAGATCTTCTGCAAAATCCACCCGGTCGCCGGTGATCGGCATAGGCAGTTCAACTGCGATCGCTTCGCGTGGTTCGGGCTCTGCCGCCAGACCATAGCGGCGATCAACGGCAGCCAAATCCAGTTCGATCAGGGCAGAGCCTGCAACCACACCATAGTCATCTCCTGCGACGAATGGCAGCTTCATCTGCCCGCCCGCCTCGGCCTCAGCCGATCCAGCCACGGCTATCTGTGGTGCCGTGTCGTCAATGATCTCAACGGCCCATTCCCGCCCCGCTGGCCCGTCGATGCGCAATTGGCCAGAGCGTTCTGCCACGAACTCCTGCTCGGGGTCGGTCGCCGCCTCGGCCCCCAGGGCCGAGCTGTCTTCCGTCAGGCTATGTGCGCCAACCTCACCATAAAGCCGCAAGGTAACGCGGCTACCCTTGGGAACGGCAAGCTCTGCATCCGTTTGGTCCGCAAGATACAGCGTTGGAAGGCCCGTATAGCGCGGAGGTTCGACCCATCCTTCCCAAGTCGGCCCCTGCCCGGCGGCAGCAGTGCCCGGGGCCATGTCCGCCACAGACCCCACGCGCCACAAAGAGCCGAAAACAAGCGCTACGACAAAAGCCAGCAACGCCGCGTAGCGCAGTGCATAAGGATCTCGCGATGCCAGCCGAAGGTCTGGTTTCACGGCCTCGGCCGTCGCGACCCGTTGCGCCATCCGGGCTTTGTGGGCTTGCCACAGCGCCACGGAATCCCGATCGGCCGCACCGATAGCCTGATCATCCATCAAGGCCTGAATTGGGCGTCCCGGCAAGGTCTCATCCAGCCGCATCAAAACCTCGGCGCGCGAAGGCAACTTGAGACCCCTCAGGCCAAGCACCGCAGCCGTCAAAAACGACCCCAAGGACAGCGCGCCGACCGCCCAGACAATTTCCACGGAAACAACATCTTGAAGCCCGAGCATCAAAGCCGCAAGCAGAACAAGTACAATCGAGAACGCCGGCCAGAACGCGCGCAACACCTGTTCTGCCACCATGCCGACATGAGTCAGCCACACGGACAGGCGCGGAATGGGCAGGTTTGAACGGTCGGACAAGACGGGCCTCCGGGGTTAGGCCCGCGCGGTCATCGCGTCAAAGCCATGAAGGTATGGTATCGCGGTTTATGATTTCGTCAAAGCTTGGTCGTTCACGAATGACTGCAAATTGATCACCATTGACCAGAACCTCGGGGATCAGCGGGCGGGTATTGTACTCGCTGGCCATCACCGCGCCATAGGCACCCGCGCTGCGGAAGGCGATCAGGTCACCCGATTTGAGCGGCGGCATGTTGCGTTGTTTGGCAAAAGTGTCACCGGATTCGCAGACCGGGCCCACGATGTCATAAGGGCGCTGTTCCACACCGGCGACAGGTTCCTGCACCGCGACGATATCGTGGTAAGCTTCGTACATTGCCGGGCGGATCAGGTCATTCATCGCCCCATCAAGGATCAAAAAATCGCGACCTTCGCCTGATTTCACGTAGATGACCTTGCTAACCATGATCCCGGCGTTGCCCGCGATCAGGCGGCCCGGCTCGATCTCGATCTCACAGCCAAGATGCCCCAATGTTTTCTTGACCAGCGCACCATATTCAATCGGCAAGGGGGGTGCGTTGTTCGACCGGGTGTAAGGAATGCCCAGACCGCCACCCAGATCGAGACGCCGAATGTTGTGACCTTCAGAACGGAGGCGTTCGGTCAGCTCGGCTACTTTTGTGTAGGCCAGCTCATACGGTTCAAGTTCGGTCAGTTGCGAGCCGATATGGACGTCGATGCCGATCACCTCCAACCCCGGCAAGCTGGCAGCGTGGGCGTAAACTTCCGAGGCACGGGCAATCGGAATGCCAAACTTGTTCTCGGACTTGCCCGTGGCAATCTTGGCATGGGTCTTGGCATCGACATCCGGGTTCACCCTTACAGTAATCGGCGCAACCACACCCAATTCCAGTGCAACGGCGTTGATCACTTCCATCTCGGGCTCGGATTCGACGTTGAACTGACGGATGCCGCCGGTCAGTGCGGTACGAATCTCATCCGCCGTTTTACCCACTCCAGAGAACACGATTTTGTCGCCCGGAACGCCCGCCGCCTTGGCGCGCAGGTATTCCCCGCCCGAAACCACGTCCATCCCTGCGCCCGCCTTTGCCAGAGTTTTCAGGATCGCCTGATTGCTGGCCGCTTTCATCGCATAGCAGACAAGGTGGTCCGTGCCGTCAAGCGCATCGTCAAACAGCTGAAAATGCCGCAGCAAGGTTGCTGTGGAGTAGACGTAGAACGGCGTTCCGACCGCGGCAGCGATTTCGGAGACAGGGACATCCTCGGCGAATAGCGCGCCGTCGCGGTAGAGAAAATGATCCATGTCTGCGCGCTTAGACCAGAAGATAGCTTCGGATCAATGGATTCCGAACCCATCGACCAAGTTTAATTTCGGGTCGAAACTCCAACCCGGCCATAGCCCGAGATCGAAACTCCGGTGCCCGATTGTTTGGGCTCTGCAGCAGGTTCCGGGCGTCTTGCCGATGTAGGTTCGCAAGCCGTCAAAGCCGCAAATACCAGAAACAGTCCTAGTGTTCTCATTTCAGTATCTTTTCTTTGGATGACATGCGCACCGACATGCCAACTCACGTTGGTGGATATAAAACCGATGCGCAATATGAAAGTGGTTTAGAATCCCAGGTAGATCCCCAGCGGGCCACGGCTCAGACCTACGCCACCGCCTACATACGCTCCGCCAGAGCCGACACCGACGGTTGCACTGACAGTTGGCTGAGCGGGCGCTGGCTGAACGGGCTCACCATCGGCTCCGCATCCGGCCAGCATCAGGCCGGACCCTGCAATCAGAATCGCGCGCAGCACGGTCATCACACCATTGCCTTCCATCGTTCAACCTGAGCACGCACCTGATCAGGAGCTGTGCCACCATAGGACTGGCGTGAGTTTACAGAATTCTCGACTCCAAGGACAGAGTAGACGTCATTTGTGATCTCGGCATGGACCGATTGCATGTCGTCCAGCGTCAGATCGGGCAGGTCGCAGCCCTTCTTCTCGGCCATGGCCACCAGCGATCCGGTAACATGATGCGCGTCGCGGAAGGGCAGGCCCAGCACCCGAACCAGCCAGTCGGCCAGATCGGTCGCGGTGGAAAAGCCCGAGCCGGCGGCGGCGGCCAGGCTGTCGCGGTTGGCGGTCATGTCCTTGACCATGCCTTCCATCGCGGCCAGCGCCAGCATCCAGTTGTCGGCGGCGTCAAAGACCTGTTCCTTGTCTTCCTGCATGTCCTTGGAATAGGCCAGCGGCAGGCCCTTCATCACCATCATCAGCGCCGTGTTGGCGCCAAAGATCCGACCCACCTTGGCGCGGATCAGCTCTGCCGCATCGGGGTTTTTCTTCTGCGGCATGATCGACGATCCGGTTGAGAACCGATCCGACAGGGTAACGAAACGGAACTGCGCCGAAGACCAGATCACCAGTTCCTCGGCAAACCGCGACAGATGCACGGCGCAGATCGAGGCCACGGACAGGAACTCCAGCGCGAAGTCACGATCGCTGACGGCGTCCAGCGAGTTGGCGGCAGGCCGGTCAAAGCCCAGCGCCTCGGCCGTCATTTGACGGTCGATGGGAAAGGACGTTCCGGCCAGCGCCGCAGCACCCAGTGGCGATTCGTTCATCCGGGCGCGGGCGTCACGAACGCGGGACAGATCACGGCCAAACATCTCGACATAGGCCATCATGTGATGGCCCCATGTCACCGGCTGCGCCGTTTGCAGGTGGGTAAAGCCCGGCATGACCCAATCAGCCCCGGCCTCGGCCTGCGCCAAAAGCGCGCGGATCAGGGCCAGCAAGCCGCTCTCAGCAGCGTCCAGCTGATCACGAACCCAGAGCTTGAAATCGGTTGCGACCTGGTCATTGCGTGACCGGCCTGTGTGCAAACGGCCTGCGGGCTCTCCGATGATCTCTTTCAGACGTGCCTCGACATTCATGTGGATGTCTTCCAGCGCGGTCGAGAACTGGAACTCTCCGTTCTGGATTTCTGACAAAACGGTGAGCAGCCCTTCCCGAATGGCTTCGGCGTCACTATCACTTAAGACGCCTGTGGCTGCCAGCATGGCCGCATGGGCGCGCGAGCCTGCGATGTCCTGGGCTGCCATCCGCTGATCGAACCCGATCGAGGCGTTGATTGCCTCCATGATCGCGTCTGGACCGGCGGCAAAGCGGCCGCCCCACATCTGGTTCGAGGATTGATCGGTCATGTAAGAAAACCCGGAGTTGATATGCGCCTATTTCGTCTGATCCCCCTTTATATGGCCCTTGCGCTGGGTGCAAATGCCGCCTTGGCGACCGATGCCGAGACGCTGGCCCCTCTGCGGGAAGAGAGCCTGAAACGTCTGATCCTGCACAAGGAACCGAAACCCGCCAAATCAATCGAATTCCAGCTGGAAGATGACGGCGGTGTCGGCACGCTTGCCGATTATGAGGGCAAGTATGTGCTGCTGAATTTCTGGGCCACCTGGTGTGCGCCCTGCCGCAAAGAGATGCCTCAGATCGCTGAACTTCAGGAAGAGTTCGGCGGCGACAAGTTTCAGGTTCTGACACTGGCCACGGGCCGCAACTCGCCTGCCGGCATCAAAAAGTTCTTTGAAGAGAACGGCATCGCCAACCTGCCCCGTCACCAGGACCCCAGTTCAGCCGCTGCCCGTGAGTTCGGCGTCATCGCCTTGCCGATCACGGTCATCCTGAACCCCGAAGGGCAGGAAATCGCCCGGCTGATCGGCGACGCCGAGTGGAACTCGGACAGTGCGAAGGCGATTATCTCGACGCTTGTGGAATCCAATAGCTGACGAATGGCGCAGCGTCCGCCTGTTTGTGATACACTCGAACCGGCCCAATTGGGCCGGTTTTCGTTTGTGACCTTATAGGAAGGAGGCGACGATGAAGCCGGTGGTTCTTTTGATCGGACGGTTGCCAAATGTGATCGGTGATGTGGCACGGCAACTGGATCATCTGCCGATTCAGTGGCTGGGCGCACATGACACGGACGAGGTCCGGAAACAGCTGGATGCCGAGCCCCGAATTGCCTGCGCCATCTTGGGCGCGGGGCTTGACGACACGATCCGTGGTGAAATGGTGGGCATAATTGCCGCCCGGCGCCCGGATATCTGCATCCATCTGAAGGATCGTACATCCGGCCCCGAGGGGCTGGTGCCCTTCGTCGAACGTGTGGTGCAACACGAGATACTGGAACGGCTGGAAAACAGCTGACGCAACGCCACCTTTGACAGAGTTTCAACTCCTTTGCACTCTGCGCTCAGGAGGATGGAATGCCACTTGAAATTCTACTGACGCTGGTCGTCGGCGGCATAGCTGGTGTCACCCTGTTATTGCATCTCACCGGCAAATCGCAGCAAGTGATGCTGACGCCCGACATTGCACGATCACAATGGGCACGTCACTTTCCGGACGATGATGTGGTCGACGTCACGGTTTCCCATGATGGCCACGCCGCGATGGTGCGCACCAGTTCAGGCAATGGGTTGCTTTGGTCCTTCGGGGCCGACACCGTGGCCCGGCATCTGCTGGACTATGATCTTCTGGATCATCCGGAAGGATTTGAGATTCTGTTTCACGAATTCTCGGTGCCCAAAACACTCATCCGACTGGACGAATTCGAACGCCATCACTGGCGTGACCTGATGGAGCCCGCATGACAGACCAAATTAGTTTTCCCGATGCGGTGCAATGGGCCGTTCCCTTTTTCATCGCAGCAATTCTGGCCGAGTTTCTGTGGATCGCAGTCAAAGGCAAAGGCGGGCGTTATGAAACACGCGACGCGGTGACTTCTTTGATCATGGGGGCCGGAAACATCGCATCGGGCTTTTTGCTGGGCTTTATCGCCTATGCGTTTTTCATGTGGCTTTGGCAGATCACGCCGATGAACCTGGGTACGTCAATTCCGGTTATCATCCTGTGCTTTGTCCTGGACGATCTGCGTTACTACTGGGTCCACCGCTTTGGCCATCGCATCCGCTGGGTCTGGGCCAGCCACGTAAACCATCACAGCTCGCAGCACTACAACCTGACGACCGCGCTGCGGCAGACCTGGACTTATACGTTTACTTTCATGATGGTCGTACGCGCCCCACTGATCCTGCTTGGGTTCCATCCTGCGATGGTTTTGTTCGTCGGTGGCCTCAATCTTATCTATCAGTTCTGGATTCACACCGAGGCCATCGGCAAGATGCCCCGCTGGTTCGAGGCGGTAATGAACACCCCCAGTCACCACCGCGCCCATCACGGCCGCAACGCACGCTATCTGGATTGCAATTATGCCGGGGTGTTCATCATCTGGGACAAGCTGTTCGGCACCTTCGTCCCCGAGCAGGAGGACGACCGGGTGGACTATGGCCTGGTGCACAATATCGGCACTTTCAATCCCCTGCGGGTGGCCTTTCACGAATGGGTGGCCGTCTGGCGCGACGCGACCCAGCCGGGTTTGACCCTGAAACAGCGGCTGGCCTACTGCTTTGCCCCACCTGGGTACAGCCATGACGGCAGCCGGGACAGTTCGGAACAGATCAAGGCCAAGCATCTGGCGCGCCACCCGGAAGACCGCGGAACGCCCGGTTTTGAGCATCTGGACAAAAAGCTGCCCAGCGGACAAGCAGAACAGGCTTGAAACAGCCGGCTGCACCCTGATTGTGCCTTGAATCTCGGCCATTGAGCGCCATATCAGACGACAGTCGCCGTGTGTGAGTGAGCGAGGGTCTGTATGAATCGTTTGACAACCATTTCAACCTTTTTCGGCCTGTTCGGCCTGTTGATGGCCATGCTCGCAGCCCTTGGGGGCGCCGTTGCAGCCCTGATCGCATTGGGTTTTGCAATGATGGCGCTAGGTGCGATGGGCGCGATACTTGGCGCGGCAGCTTCTTTGACACGCGCGTGGCAATCCACCCGCTGAGCCCGCGAGACGGAAATTTTTCCGAACCCTTAACCGCAGATTCATCTCTTTGCCCCGAGACTGTGACCGGACACCTGTCCCGGACACATGGGAATCCGCGCTTATGGGAAATAAAAAACTGGCACATCTGCCTGAGGGGTCGGAAAGTCCGTTGAATACGGCCGTTTCGACGCGGGATCGTTCGGTTGTGCAGATGGCAACCGATGCAGTGAAGCATAAGCAGTGCAAACTGGCTTTTCAGCCGGTGATACAGGCGCACGCCCCGTACCGAGTCGCGTTTTACGAAGGGTTCATTCGGGTTCTGGACGAAACCGGCCGCGTCATCCCGGCGCGAGAATTCATGCCTCAGGTCGAAAACACTCCTATCGGCCGCGATCTGGACTGCGTCGCGTTGGAGCTTGGGTTGCGCACATTGGCGAGGAACCCGGAAATACGCCTGTCGATCAACATGTCTGCGCGCTCGATCGGTTATTCCAACTGGTCCAGAATACTGGACAGATTCCTGAAACGAGATGCCGGATTGGGCGAACGCTTGATCCTCGAAATCTCCGAAAGCTCGGCCATGCAAGTGCCTGAGCTGGTTGTCGACTTCATGGACCGCTTGCAGGATCGCGGCATCGCTTTTGCGCTGGATGACTTTGGCGCCAGCAATTTCAGCTTTCGCCATTTTCGCGAGTTTCTGTTCGACGCAGCCAAAATCGATGGCCAGTTCGTGCGGGGCATCAGCAACGACCCCGACAACCAGACTTTGGTGCGGGCCCTGATCGCGGTGGCCCGTGAATTCGAAATTCTGGTCACGGCCGAATCGGTTGAAACGCAGGAGGATGCCGCTTTCTTGGTGGCAACTGGCGTGGATTGCCTGCAAGGATTCTTGTATGGCGCACCCAGTGTTGCGGAACCCTGGAAGCAGGAAAACAGATCAAAAACAGGCAGTTGATTGCCTGTTCATCGACATTTTCCTACCATTTCCGACACTGAGACAAGCTGCCCGTTGCTGCATGTGCAGCGTTACGCTATTGCAAGAGTACTTGAGCGGGGGATCACGGGGCGCTCTTGTTTCGAGAGGACATCTTTCGACCTGCGCCGTCAGAAATTCCGCTGTCCCATGACGGTAAAGGACTGATCATATGACCAACGTAGTAATCGCATCCGCCGCACGAACAGGTGTTGGCAGCTTCAGTGGTTCGTTTGCGAACACACCTGCCCATGATCTGGGCGCTGCCGTTCTGGAAGCAGTTGTCGAGCGCGCCGGAGTGGAAAAAGGCGAAGTCAGCGAAACCATCATGGGGCAGGTTCTGACAGCCGCCCAGGGGCAGAACCCCGCACGTCAGGCCCATATCAACGCCGGTCTGCCGCAGGAAAGCGCGGCCTGGGGAATCAACCAGGTTTGTGGCTCGGGCCTGCGCGCCGTTGCTTTGGGCGCCCAGCATATTCAGCTGGGAGACGCGGAAATCGTCGCTGCTGGTGGTCAGGAAAACATGACGCTGTCGCCCCACGCCGCCGCGCTGCGCGCCGGTCACAAGATGGGCGACATGAAGTATATCGACACAATGATCCGCGATGGCTTGTGGGATGCTTTCAACGGCTATCACATGGGTCAGACTGCCGAGAATGTTGCAGAGAAATGGCAGATCAGCCGCGAGATGCAGGATGAATTCGCCGTTGCTTCGCAGAACAAGGCCGAAGCAGCACAAAAGGCCGGCAAGTTCGCAGACGAAATCGTGCCCTTCACCATCAAGACCCGCAAGGGCGACATCGTGATGGACAAGGACGAATACATCCGTCATGGCGCAACCATGGAAGCCATGGCCAAACTGCGTCCAGCCTTCACCAAGGACGGTTCGGTCACAGCTGCCAACGCCTCGGGATTGAACGACGGTGCGGCCGCGACGTTGCTGATGTCAGCCGAAAACGCTGAAAAGCGGGGAATCGAACCTCTGGCGCGCATCGCGTCCTATGCGACCGCCGGTTTGGACCCGTCGATCATGGGCGTCGGCCCGATCTATGCATCGCGCAAGGCACTGGAAAAAGCAGGCTGGTCGGTAGACGATCTGGACCTGGTCGAAGCCAACGAAGCCTTTGCCGCACAGGCCTGCGCCGTTAACAAGGATATGGGCTGGGATCCGTCGATCGTGAACGTAAACGGCGGCGCCATTGCCATCGGCCATCCGATCGGTGCTTCGGGGTGCCGTGTTTTGAACACCCTGCTATTCGAAATGAAGCGTCGCGATGCGAAAAAGGGTCTGGCGACCTTGTGCATCGGCGGCGGCATGGGCGTTGCCCTTTGTGTGGAGCGCGACTAAGCGCGTTGGCAATCAAATAGAATTAGGCGCCCGGTGGGCGCCTTTTTTTGTTACATTGAGGTTCCAACCGTTGGATGCGACGATATTGCCGCCCGGAATCCAAGATTCAAGACGAAACAATATTGCGCACAACCATCTCTCAGAGTAACAGCATTACTAAGACGACTATAATTGAAGGAGTCATAAATGGCACGAACAGCACTCGTTACCGGCGGTTCCCGCGGCATTGGCGCAGCAATTTCCAAGGCGCTCAAAGCCGAAGGATACAACGTTGCGGCAACCTATGCGGGAAATGACGAAGCCGCCGCAAATTTCACTGACGAAACCGGGATCAAGACCTACAAGTGGAACGTCGCCGATTATGACGAATCCAAAGCAGGTATTGAAAAGGTTGAGGCCGAGGTTGGCCCCATCGATGTGGTCGTCGCCAACGCCGGCATCACCCGCGATGCACCATTCCACAAAATGACACCTGATCAGTGGAAAGACGTGATCGACACCAACCTGACCGGCGTGTTCAACACGGTGCACCCTGTCTGGCCCGGCATGCGAGAGCGCAAGTTCGGTCGTGTCATCGTCATCAGCTCGATCAACGGTCAGAAAGGCCAGTTCGCTCAGGTGAACTATGCAGCGACCAAGGCAGGTGACCTGGGCATCGTAAAATCCCTGGCGCAGGAAGGCGCGCGGGCGGGGATCACTGCCAACGCGATCTGCCCCGGCTATATCGCAACCGAAATGGTCATGGCTGTGCCCGAGAAGGTGCGCGAGTCCATCATTGGCCAAATCCCGGCCGGCCGCCTTGGTGAGCCAGAGGAAATCGCGCGCTGCGTGGTCTTCCTGGCATCGGACGATTCGCAGTTCATCAACGGTTCGACGATCTCGGCCAACGGTGCGCAGTTCTTCGTCTGATCCAGAGTTGTGAACTAAAAACGGGCCGGTCCCTTTGGGCCGGCCCTTTCTGATCCCGTAAGAACGCGCGCGCTGCGATCAGCGGGAACCGAATATCCATCCCCAAAACTGCCAGATCACCCTGCTGCGCTCTTGGTGGGCACGCAGGATCGCCATCTGGGCGGCGGGATTTGTTGTCATCTCGATCATGACAGCCTCCTTTTCAAATCAGTTTTATTTGACCTGATGTGAATATGGAGGCTAAAAACAAACACGACAAACGAGCTTTCTTGAGACTTCAGTTAAGTTTTCCTTCACTATGAGTGACTATCTGCCTCCGCTGACCGCGTTGCGTGCTTTTGACGCCGCAGCCCGGCACATGTCTTTTTCGAAGGCGGCGGAAGAGCTGCATGTGACGCCAGCCGCCCTGTCCTTTCAGATCAAGTCGCTTGAAGAACACCTTGGGCGGCCGCTGTTTCGTCGTCTGAACCGCGCCGTAGAACTGACCGAGGCGGGCCGTGCCCTTGCGCCTGGTGCGGCAGAAGGGTTTACCACCTTGCAAGCCGCATGGCGTGCGGTGCGCAGACAGGAAGATGACACAAGCCTGACCGTCACCGCGGGCCCAGCTTTGACCGCCAAGTGGTTAGCGCCGCGGCTTTACGAATTTGCTCGGGCGCATCCCGAGATCGATCTGAAATTCTCGGCCACGCTGCGCAACATGGATCTGGAGCGGGACGACGTGGACGTCGCCATCCGGTTCGGGAATTCGGCCGATGACGGGCTGTATTCCGTTCCCGTCAGAAAGGAATGGCTGACCCCGGTCATGACACCGGAACTTGCAGAACAATTCACCACGCCAGACAGCCTGCGCGACGCCCCGCTGATCCATGACGATTCGATCAGCTTTCTGACCCCGCCTTGCGATTGGCCCGCTTGGTTCCGTGCCGTGGGGGTGGATTTTACTCCGACCCATGGCGCGCATTTTTCCAATGCCGATCACGCGATTGATGCCGCTGTTGCCGGTGTCGGCGTGGCACTGGGGCGACGCGCCATGATTCTCAAGGACCTGACCGAAGGCCGCCTGGTTGCACCGTTCAAGGTGGCCCTGGAAACACAAGGCCGGTTCCGGTTTTTGTGCCTGCCGGGGGCTGAAAAGAAACCTCAGATCGCGGCGTTTCGCGATTGGTTCCTGACCGAGATTGAAAAAACCGCGCATATATCGGATGAGTTCAAAATTGTACCGATTGAAGAGGTTTCCCGCCCATGACCAAAATGCGCGCAACGGCCATCGGCTTCGTGGCTGTCTTGCTATGGGCCTTGCTGGCGTTGTTCACTGTCGGGTCGGCGCCCACGCCGCCCCTGCTGCTGAACACGATCTGCTTTTCGATTGGTGGTGCGCTTGGGCTTGTCTGGGCAACGGCGACAGGTGGTTTGAGCGATCTAAAGCAAGTTCCCTGGACGACCTACCTGTTTGGCGCATTGGGCCTATTTGGCTATCACGCGCTGTATTTTTCGGCCCTGCGCATGGCGCCGGCTGCCGAGGCCGGGCTGATCGCTTATCTCTGGCCTCTGCTCATTGTGCTTCTGTCGGGCCTGCTTCCGGGTGAGCATCTGCGTATCGGCCACCTGATCGGGGCATGCCTTGGATTCGCAGGGGCCGCTGTAATCATTGCCGGGGGTGGCGGCGCGGGCTTTCAGGCCCAATACCTGCCCGGATACGCATTGGCCTTGCTGTGCGCACTGACATGGTCGGGCTATTCCGTTCTATCACGCAAACTGGAGGGCACGCCGACCAGTTCCGTCGCAATTTTCTGCCTTGCGGCTGCATCGGCTTCGGGACTGCTTCATCTGGCGGTGGAAGACACTGTACTGCCCGATACGGCACTGGGCTGGGCGTCGGTGCTGGCACTCGGCCTTGGGCCCGTCGGGCTGGCGTTCTACGTCTGGGACATTGGCGTCAAGCAAGGCGACATCCAAATCCTCGGAACCTCATCCTATGCGGCCCCGTTACTGTCGACCCTTGCTTTGGTGGTGGCCGGGATCGCGACCCCGTCCTGGGGGCTTGCGATCGCGGCCTTTCTGATCACCGGCGGGGCCTTGATAGCGGCCCGCGCCAGCCTGAAAACTTAAGCGGACAGGCGTTCGATCTCTTCTTTCAGCTTGAGCTTCTGCTTTTTCAACTGAGCAATATGGAGATCATCGATACCTGGCGAGCGTTGGGCTTGTTCCACTTCTAGACCGAGAGATTCGTGCTTTTTCTTCAGTTCCGTCAGATGTGCGCTCACGCTCATTGCGATCCTCCTTGTTTATGTGTCTGTATGTCACGTAAGAATTTGACCACATCGTTTCCACCCTGTCACGCTGCAGACGCACAGAATCTGTAACAAATCCGACAAATTCGGCTGGTCATTGCCGATGGCACAAGTTCCGAGGCAACGGAGCGGCCTGTCGAAGCACGGCTGAGACCGCCTCGGTATAGCTTTCACCGTCTTTTTCGTGGCGCTCACCGGCGTGCAGAATCAACGGCGCATGGAGGCGAAATGCCGCGCGTCCCCCTTTGCGGGCGCTCAGGATGACCAGTTCGGTCTCGCGGCCCACCCGCGCGCTGAGCGGCAGCACCTCGATTGAACCCAGTTTCCCCTCACAAGCCGTCAGCATATCGGGAAGACGGTCGGCTTTCTGGATCACGTGCAGGAACCCCCGAGGGGCAAGGCGTTTGGCCGCAACGGTGATCCAGTCGATCAGAGGCGTATTTTCGCCCAGTGCAATGCTTCGCCCTGTGTCGCTGGCGGGGCTATGCGCCCCAGAACGGTAATAGGGCGGGTTCGCGATTACGTGATCAAAGTGCCGCTGTCGGAGGTCATCAGGCAAAGCGTTCAGGTCAGCCTCGATCACGTCCAGATCACAGCCGTTGATTTCCGAATTGCGGCGGGCCAAATCCGCATAGGCCGGTTGCAATTCGATCCCAACCATTTGCAGCCCCGCCACCCGCGCGGACAGGCATAAAATGGCAGCCCCCGCGCCACATCCCAGTTCAAGCACGGATTGCCCGGCCTTTGCAGGGACCGATGCGGCAAGCAGAACAGGGTCTACCCCGGCGCGGTAACCTGACGCAGGTTGCAGCAATCGCACCCGGCCACCAAGGAAATCGTTGCACGTCAATTCATTGTCGTCGAAGCGCATCATCGGCCCAGCGGGATCTCGTTGTCGCGCATCACACGCTCGGCCCGGGTCAGGTCTTCGGACCGAACCATCAGCCGACGAGGGAAAATCCCGATACCACCTTCGAGGATGCTCATATTTACGTCCATCTGAAAGCAGTCTATATCCTCGCCCTCAAGGAGAGCGGATGCAAAGGCCAGGATTGTCGGATCGGTACTGCGCAACAGTTCTTTCATGGGGATGGATGTAAGGGCAAGGCGAGGCGAAAGTCGAGCCTTGTATCAGGAGTGTGATGACCGTCGACATGATCTCAAAACCGCATGAGCGTCTCGCTGAAATTCTGGCGGGCGAGATGGAGGCCGTGAACGGGCTGATCCGCACGCGGATGGCATCGGACCATGCGCCACGCATCCCGGAAGTGACGCGGCATCTGGTCGAAGCAGGTGGAAAACGCCTGCGCCCGATGCTGACACTGGCCGCAGCACGCCTGTTTGGCTATTCCGGCGACCATCACGTGCGCCTTGCCGCGACGGTCGAGTTCATTCACACCGCCACCCTGCTGCATGACGACGTCGTGGATGAAAGCGCACAGCGACGGGGCCGCCCGACCGCCAATCTGCTTTGGGACAACAAATCCAGTGTTCTGGTTGGCGATTACCTGTTTTCACGCAGTTTCCAGCTGATGGTGGAAACGGGCTCGCTGCGCGTTCTGGATATTCTGGCCAATGCCTCTGCAACCATTGCCGAAGGCGAAGTGCTGCAAATGACGGCTGCAACCGATCTGCGTACGGATGAAAGCGTTTACCTTCAGGTCGTGCGCGGCAAGACGGCGGCATTGTTTTCAGCCGCGACCGAAGTGGGCGGCGTGATCGCAGGTGCCTCGGAAGCGCAGGTCAAAGCGCTTTTCGACTATGGCGATTCACTGGGCATCGCGTTCCAGATTGCCGATGACCTGCTGGATTATCAGGGCGACAGCAAGGCAACCGGGAAGAATGTTGGCGATGACTTCCGTGAACGGAAACTGACCCTGCCCGTCATCAAAGCCGTGGCGCAATCCACGCCGGAAGAACGCGCCTTCTGGGAACGTACGATCGAAAAGGGCCGCCAACAGGACGGGGATCTGGATCAGGCGCTGGGTCTGATGAACAAATACGCCACGCTGGAAGAAACCCGGCAAGACGCTTTGGGTTGGGCAAACAAGGCCAAAGCCGCTTTGGATGTATTGCCTGACCACGATATTCGCAGTCTGCTGCGCGAATTGGCCGATTACGTGGTTTCACGTCTCAACTGAGCTGCGTGGCGCGGCACCACCAATCAGGATGGGCTGCGCCGATCTCATAGGCCGCAAAATGCGCGTCTTTCATCGTCGGATACAACGCAAAACAGGTTGATCCTGACCCTGACATGCGCACCATGAGCGCGCGATTGGTCATCTGCAACTCGTCCAACACCTGCTCGATCTCAGGTGCGATGTTCATGGCGGGCACCTGCAGATCGTTGCGTTGATTGCGCAGCCACTGGGCGCACTCATCAGCATTGTCAAACTCAGGCATGCTTTCAGGCATTAGCGGGTTGTCTCTGGACGCCAGCGCGTTGAAAACGGCACCGGTGGGCACCTGGACATTTGGGTTGACTAAAAGGGCGGGCAGGTGCGGAAGGTTCACCGCCGTCAAACGATCGCCAATGCCCTGCATTCTGATCGCCCGACCTTCCAGGCAGACGGGGACATCCGCCCCCAATGACAACGGCAGGCCCCGCGGAAGGTCGTGGCCCTGATCTGCCAGGGCCCCAAGCGTGGCCGCGGCATCAGACGACCCTCCGCCAATGCCCGCCCCATGGGGCAAGGACTTGGTCAGTTGAATATGACCGGTCCAACCGACAGCTTCTGCCGCCTTCCAGACCAGATTTCGGCTGTCCGTGGGAACTCCGCCGGCAAACTCGCCGCGCACGTCCATGGACAATTCGGGGCCGGGGGTGAATGTCAGCCGATCACCCAGATCGGCGAATACAACCAGCGAATCCAATAGGTGATAGCCGTCGTCTCGACGGCCAGTCACATGAAGGGTCAGGTTGATCTTGGCGGGCGCAAACGCCTTAATTTCCATTGGCGACTTTCAATGGCTCCGAACCTTCTTCGGCCAGAACGGCATCCAGCCCGACTTCGATCTTGCGCCGGATTCGATCCGGATCGGCTTCGCCGTCGGTGTCTTCCGGGTCGATGAAGGACAAGGCGCGACTCCACTGGAACTCGGCCTCGCGCGCGCGCCCGACAGCCCAATAGACGTCACCCAGATGATCGTTGACCACCGGATCCACCGGCATCAGCTCAACCGCACGTTCCATGTGTTCGACGGCCTCGTCATAACGCCCCAGACGGAACAGTACCCAGCCCAGACTGTCCACGATATAGCCACTGTCCGGACGCGCAGCTACTGCGCGCTCGATCATATCCAATGCTTCATCCAGCTTTTCTTTGCGCTCAACCAGAGAATACCCAAGGTAATTCAGAACCTGAGGTTGATCCGGGTTTAGTTCCAGCGCCCGGCGGAAATCAGCTTCGGCCTGATCCCAGTGCTTCAGCCTTTCATGACTGATGCCACGTGCGTAATGCAGGAACCAATTCCCACCCGCCGCGCTATCCGTCAGCGCGATCGCAGTGTCATAAGAGGCCACGGCAGCGGCATAGTTTTCCTGTCGACGCTGCAAATCTGCCAAAGCGACATGCACACCCGGAAAATCAGGATCCTGCGCAGCCAGGTTCTGCAACACCTCGACGGCCGCATCGGTTTTTCCCGAACGGTCCAGAACTTCGGCGCGGCCCAATTCGGCCGCATGGTGATCGTTGCTGTGCGCCGGGACTTGGCGGTATGCCTCAACCGCCAGATCATATTGCTGCAAGTTGTCCAGCAGATCCGCGCTCAGCAAAATGGCATCCACATGATCGGGGCGCAGGAAACTGGCCAGGCGTGCGTACAGCAGAACGTAATCGGCTGATGCTTCGCTGTTCAATGCGGCACCGACGGTGAAAAAAATCTCGGCCATGCCGTCCTGAGCGGATCGGACATGGGTGAACGGCAATGTTTCACCCGCCGCCAACTGGCTCAAATACGACTCGATGGTCGGGTCACTGCCCGCCACAAACACATCGTCCAGAAACTGAACGGCGTCTTCGTTGCGATCCAGCTGCGACAGAATCTCGGTGCGGGCCAAAGCAGCACGACGAGAGAACCGGGCAACCGTTCCATCATTGTCGGCAAGTATCGCCTCGGCGCCTTCGAAATCACCGATAGACGCCAATGCCATCGCCTTGTGGTAAAGCGCGAACTCCCTGAGACCATCCTGTGTCGCGACAGAATCGAACTGTTCCATCGCCTTGGTCATCTCACCCTGCCCCAGATGGGCCCAGGCGATCATCAGGCCGTCAACAAGGGGGCCAACACCCTGTGTTTCAGGGTCACGGGCCAGCAGGTCGTCAAATTTCCCATCGGTGATCAGATTGGCCGAAATTACCATACGCGCAGCCTGGCTGGGCAGGTTTGCTTCCTCGATCTGCTGGGCGATCGGCAGCGCGCGCGCCACTTCCCCCAAGGCGATGCGTGCAACGACAACGCTTTCCTGCAACAGCGCATTTTGGGGATCAAACCTGAGAGCCTGAGCGTAGTATCTTTCAGCGGCAGAATAGTCGTTTTCGTAAATCGCCTGCCGCCCGGCCAGATAAGACCCGGCGCCCGTTTCCGAATAGGCCGGAACTGCGACCGACGACATGAACAGCACGGACAAAGCCGCGCGACGAACCAGGGAAAACACCGAAATCCTGCCTTGCTATCGTTGACTGAGGGGTAAGCTAGGGCTTCGGCAGGCAAGAGGCAATGGCAGAGCCTTCACAGCGCAGCCATTGCCCGTTTTTTGCTTACATGTTCGGATAGTTTGGACCGTCGCCGCCCTGCGGTGTGGTCCAGGTGATGTTCTGGCTGGGATCCTTGATGTCGCAGGTTTTGCAGTGAACGCAGTTCTGGAAGTTGATGACGAATCGCGGGCCGTTCTCATCCTCGACCACTTCATACACACCTGCCGGGCAATACCGCTGTGCCGGCTCATCGTATTTAGGCAGGTTGACCTTCACGGGGATCTCGGGATCGGCCAGACGCAGGTGGCAGGGCTGGCTTTCCTCGTGGTTTGTCGCTGCGAACGAGACATTCGTCAGACGATCGAAGGACAGCGTTCCATCCGGCTTTGGATAATCGATTGGCTGGTGCTTGCTGGCATCCTCGGTCGATTCCGCGTCGTTCTTGCCATGGCCCAACGTGCCGAACAGCGAAAAGCCAAACGTGTTGGTCCACATGTCCAGACCACCCAACATCAGGCTGGCGGTCAGACCCCATTTCGACCACATCGGCTTGACATTGCGAACCTTTTTCAGGTCGGAACCAATCGCACCATTGCGAACTTCGGTCTCGTAAGCCGTCAGCTCATCGCCCGAACGCTCGGCCTTGATCGCTTCGAAAGCAGCCTCGGCCGCAGCTTTGCCCGACAGCATCGCGTTGTGGTTGCCTTTGATGCGCGGCACGTTGACCATGCCCGCCGAACAGCCCAACAGCGCCACGCCCGGCGCGACCAGTTTCGGCATCGACTGATAGCCGCCTTCCGTAATCGCACGGGCGCCGTAAGCGACCCGCTTGCCGCCTTTCAGCAGATCGGCCACCATGGGATGGTGCTTGAAACGCTGGAACTCCATATAGGGGTACAGATGCGGGTTCTTGTAATTCAGGTGCACCACGAAGCCGACATAGACCTGATTATTTTCAAGATGATAGATGAAGGATCCGCCGCCTGCGTTGCTGCCCAAAGGCCAGCCCATCGTGTGCGTCACGCTGCCTTCCTTGTGCTTGGCAGGGTCGATCTCCCAGATCTCTTTCATGCCGACACCGTATTTCTGCGGCTCTTTGCCCGCAGACAGGTCGTATTTGGCGATCACTTCCTTGGACAGCGACCCGCGCACACCTTCTGACAGGAAGACATATTTGCCGTGCAGCTCCATCCCCGGTTCGGTGTTGGGGCCGTAGGAACCGTCTGCCTCCAGACCAAAAACACCTGCTACCACGCCTTTGACTTCGCCATTGTCGCCATAGACCATTTCCGAGCACGCCATGCCCGGAAAGATCTCGACACCCAGTTCTTCGGCCTGTTCCGCCATCCAGCGGCACACATTGCCCATCGAAACGATGTAGTTGCCGTGGTTGTGCATCAGCGGCGGCATCGGGAAGTTCGGGATGCGGACCTGGCCTGCTTCACCCAGCATGTAGAACTTGTCGTCCTTCACGGGCACATTCAGCGGCGCGCCTTTTTCCTTCCAATCCGGGATCAGCGCGTCCAGACCACAGGGATCAAGAACCGCGCCCGACAGGATATGCGCGCCAACCTCGGAACCCTTTTCCAGAACGACAACGTTCAGGTCGGCATCCAGCTGTTTCAGACGGATGGCCGCCGACAGGCCCGCAGGTCCTGCACCCACGATCACCACATCGTATTCCATCGCTTCGCGTTCAATCTCGGCCATCGCGGGCTCCCTAGCTAACTTTCCGAATTGGCGCTGTCACCGCATGATCTGCGCAATTTTGTTTCACGGCTGATTACATGGTCGGAAAGACATTGGTCAATCGAAACACGGCGTAACAAGGGCGCTATTCGACACATCACCCCTCTGGTGCATCCCCCATCAGGTACCTGGGACCGCTACCATGCGATTTTGCCCGGTCATCGGGGTTGTAGAGCGCGCATTTCGGCAGGCTCAGACACCCGCATCCGATGCAGCCATCCAGATTGTCGCGCAACCGCATCAGGGTGTCGATTCGCTGATCCAGATGGGCCCTCAGCTGTACACTGATTGCCTTCCAGTCCTGGGGCGTCGGCGTGCGGTTTCCTGGCAGGCCCGACAGCACCTGACGGATTTCAGGCAGGGTCAGACCGAACTGCTGCGCAATCATGACAAAGCTCAGTCGCCGAATATCGGCCCGCTGATAGCGTCGCTGTCCGCCCGCGTTGCGCCAGGGCGAAATCAGACCCTGCGCTTCGTAATACCGGATGGCCGACACGGCCAGACCTGTGCGCCGGGCTAATGCGCCAATCGCCAGCCCCTCTGATACCGCCATCAAACCCTCATGAAAAATTCCTTGACCTAAAGTTAGGTTTAGAAATTAAGCTGAGTCGGGACAAGCCAAAAAACACAGGAGATCCCATGATGGCGACGCTTGAACACACCAACTTTACTGTCCGCGACCCGAAAGCCTCGGCCGATTGGATGCAAAAGGTCTTTGGCTGGAAGACCCGTTGGGAAGGCCCCGCAATTGCCGGCGGATACACCGTGCATGTCGGCTCGGCCCATACGTATCTGGCGCTTTACAAACCTGATGACCCGAAACAGTCGGATGAAAGCAGCTATGATGTGATCGGCGGGCTGAACCACGTGGGTGTTCTGGTCGAAGACATCGATGCCACCGAAGACAAGGTTCGCAAGGCAGGATTCGAGCCCCACAACCATGCCGATTACGAACCAGGGCGCCGGTTCTATTTTCGCGATGACAACGGGATCGAGTTCGAAGTGGTGCAATATGATTGAGATGATTTGGCTTTGCACCCCATCGCAGCGTTGGCGCAGGTCGCGGCATCCGGATCATCGGCACAGGCCCCACCCCAAATCAAAACGGCGCGAAGTCGCGAATTGACCGCTGCTGACGCTGTCACCTCTTGCAATTCACGTGGCATTTGGGTCAGGTAACTGCCAATCTAACATTCGCCCCGACGCTCCTGTGCGGCGGGGCGACTCAATTTATGCGTGGACGTAGAGAGTATGGAAAAGATCCCGATGACGCCTGCGGGCAATGCCGCGCTCGAGGCTGAGCTGAAGAACCTCAAATCCGTTGAACGCCCGGCGATCATCGAAGCCATCGCCTCGGCGCGCGAGCTGGGGGACCTGAAGGAAAACGCCGAATATCATTCAGCCCGCGAAAAACAGGGCTTCATCGAAGGTCGCATCAAGGAACTGGAAGGTATTCTGTCGCTGGCCGATGTCATCGATCCGGCAAAATTGTCGGGTGCGGTCAAGTTTGGCGCAAAAGTCACATTGGTCGACGAAGATACTGATGAAGAAAAGACCTGGCAGATCGTTGGTGAATACGAGGCCAATATCGAAAACGGCCTGCTGAACATCAAATCCCCCATCGCCCGCGCCCTGATCGGCAAAGATGAAGGGGACAGTGTCGAAGTGCGCACCCCCGGAGGCGTGCGCTCTTACGAAATCCTGAGTATCGAGTACGCCTGACCGGAGCGCATGTAATGTCGGGGCCAAAACCTGACCCGGAAACCGAAAAGCCGACGTCGCTGGGCATCTATGATCGCCCGAAGACTCCGGCTGTCACCGAAATCGAGATTGCCGCACTGGTACTCAGCCTGATCTGGCTGGTGGTGTCGGTCGTCTTTCTCGTGCTGCCCGGTCAGGGGCAGAACGGCGGCTTTGTCGTCGCCTTTCTGGCCGTGTTCATGCCCGTGGCGATGATCTGGGTTGCGGCCACCGCGATGCGCGCCAGCCGTGTGATGCGAGAGGAAAGTGCGCGGTTGCAAACGGCAATCGACGCGATCCGGCAGGCCTATGTGGCGCAGCAGCAGCGCGCCTCCAGCACCTATGAACCTGCGGTGACAAAAAAGCTGGATGAAATCGCTGCGGCCACACGGAAAACCGAAGACGCCTTGGCAACGTTCTCGACCAAACGCACAGCGCGCTCTGCAACGGCCGCGCAGAGTTCCGCTCAGGGCGACCAGACCTCGTTGGAGCTGGGCACACCTGCGGAAGAGATCACACCGCCGCTGAGTACCGAGGTTTTCATCCGCGCCCTGAACTTCCCCGAAACGCAGGATGACACCGAGGGGTTCAATGCGCTGCGTGTTGCATTGAAGGACCGCAAGACGGCACAGCTTGTGCAAGCTTCGCAGGATGTTCTGACGCTGCTCAGCCAGGAAGGCATCTACATGGATGACCTGCGGCCCGACAAGGCCCGACCAGAAATCTGGCGCCAGTTCGCCCAGGGCACACGCGGGCGCGCCGTGGCGGCGCTGGGGGGGGTACGCGACAGATCCTCACTTGCGCTGACGGCAGCCCGGATGAAACAGGATCCGATTTTCCGCGACGCCGCGCACCATTTCCTGCGCCGGTTTGACAAGATGATGGCCGAGTTCGAACCCACGGCAAGCGATGCGGAACTGAGTGAACTGGGTGAAACCCGAACGGCCCGCGCATTCATGTTGCTGGGTCGCGTGGCGGGCACGTTTGATTAATCCGCCCCGACAATCCACGACATTTTGGTCGCGCTGCTGAAATTGAACAGATACTTCAGCGGTCCGGTTTTTTCTTGACCCCGGGGCTGGAATCCCTCGCGCTCGTAAAGGCTGCGGGCGCGGGGGTTCGTGTCGATGACATCAAGCTGAACCTCTGAGATGTCTCGGTTGCGGGCCTCGGACTTGATGGCATTCAGCAATGCCGTGCCCACTCCTTTGCCGCGCGCCTCGGCAGCGACAAAAATACCATCCATCTGGAACACGCCCGGTTTCAGTTCGCGCTCCAGCACGCTCAGAACCAAGGCGCGCCAGGTCGCCCCGAACCAGCCATAGACCCGCGCCAGATCAGACATTTTGCCCCCCGCAAAAGAGCCGTCGCGTGTCTTGAAACCTGCCAGCCCCAGCATCCGGCCCGCTTCATCCCGTGCAACCAGCGCGAAATCCGGGTTCAATGCGATTTCAAAGAAAGCCAGTCCTTTTTCGTCCGGCCCCATGACTTTGCCCAGCTTTGCCGCAAATGCCTGCCAGAACAGTGCCGCCGCTTGCGCGCGTTCCTGATCGGCGAACCCTCTGGAAATCGTGACCGTCACAACCCGAAACTTCCATAAGGAAGGAACCGGACCATATCGCCCGGTTTGACATGGCGCGCACCGTCCTCGATTTCAACCAACCCTTCAGCCCAGCTGAGGCCACTGATCCGGCCTGATCCTTCCGAGTGGAAGACCTCGGCCCGCCCGTCCCGCATTCGGGCGCGCAGATATTCCCGGCGACCTGGCTTCTTGCGCTTTTCAAAGGCGGCAGGCACTTCGAAACCTTGCGGTTCAGCCCAGCCTTCGCCGGACATCAGCCCCAAGGCCGGACGCGCGAAGATCAACGTACAGACCATGGCGGCAACCGGATTTCCGGGCAGGCCAAACACCGGCACGCCAGACCACAAACCCAAAGCCAGCGGCCGCCCGGGTTTCAACGCAATGCGCCAGTGCTGCATCGCTCCGGCCTGACGCAAAAGGGCCGAAACATGGTCTTCGTCACCCGCTGACGCGCCGCCACTGGTCAAAATCACATCCGCCTGCTCTGCGGCCTGATCCAATCGATCCCGCAAGGCGTCCCGATCATCCGAAACACGCCCCATATCCACGGGTACGAACCCCATACGATCGATCAAGGACAGCAGCATCGGGCGATTGGCGTCGAAAATCTGACCCGGACCAGCGTTCTCTCCGGCTTCGACCAATTCATCGCCCGTAGAGACCACGGCCACGCGAAGCGGTTTGCGCACGTTGACTTCGGCAATCCCCACGGCAGACAGCAGCGCAAGATCGGCAGGGGTCAGCCTGCGCCCGGCAGGAAGGGCGATATCGCCTGCGGCCACATCTTCTCCCGCGCGCCGTGTGTTGGCGCCTTTTTTCAGCGGGCCGTGGAAGGCTATGTGGCCGTCCTTGACCGTGACATCCTCTTCCAGAATGACCGTGTCGACACCGGCGGGCAGCGCCGCCCCCGTCAGCACGCGCAAGGCCCGGCCTTCAGGCACGTCACCGTCGAACGGGATCCCTGCCGCCGCGCGCCCGTCAACCAATGGCATGATCTGTGGGCCATCAGGGGCGGGACCGGCAAACCCGTACCCATCCACGGCCGTATTCGGTTGCGGCGGATTCGAGCGTCGGGCGACCACATCCCCGGTCAGAACGCGCCCGCATGCCAGGGTCAGCGCCATCGTCTCAGACGCGGTAATCGGGTGCAGCCTGTCACGCAAACAGGCCAGCGCCTCATCCACCGGTGTCCAGTTGACCCCGGCGGGCAACGCGAAGCAATCGTTCCGCAACGGGGGCGGGGCTATGTTCGGCTTGTCCTGAGGTACACCCAATATCCAACCTTCCTCTGCCGCTGAGACGTTCAATTGCGCATCCAACTCCTGCTCTGTCAAACGCGACAGAGTCAAGGCGACCTGTTCAACCTGCCAGGCATCCTTGATCCGCCCATCCGGTGCAGCGCCAAGGGTCAAAGACGGCCAGATTTCCACGAAGGCAACAGGTTTATCCAGCGGCTCGAACGGCCAGACCGAGATTTGCCCGGCAAACCGGTGGCGAAGCCGGTTCAGAATCGGCAGCCCCATCATGACTTGGCCACCAACCGCGCCTGCCCCTGCCATCTGCCAGCAGGTGAAGCTTCCTTTTGCCAAAGTCTCAACGACACGACGGTTCGGGAACGGGTTGGAATAGTCCGATTTGGTACGCGGCAGGCCGTTAATATCTCGGCGCAATCCATTCATCCAGAACGGACCACGGCCGCCAAACTGAAGGTTGATCCGACCCGCCAGATCAAAGCGGTTGTTGGCCTTCGGAGAATCCTCGACTTGTTGGTCGAACCAATCCCACAACACCAGCGGATCGTCCGTTCCGGTCATCGCCCGTGCGAAGCCGCAAGGATATCCAAAAGGAAAATCGAACCCAAGAAGCAGACGGCGACCGGCCTTAAGCTCGGCCCGGATCAGAGCATCCAACCTCTGCTCGGCTATCCGCCTGTTGCGCAGGTATTCGGGGTCAAACGCTTTTCCGTTTCGTGCAATGCAGGCCCAGATCGCATCCTTGCGCGGGGTCGGCCCGGTGTCGTTTCCGCCAGACCAATCCACCATTGCAAAGGTCTGGAACAGGCTCACAAACCAACCTCTTTCAGGATGAAGTCAGCAATCCCGGCAGTATCGTCCAGATCATAGACCAGGCGGTCCAAATCCAGCGGAGTGTCGCTGGCCACGGCGCGGATGGTGCCATTTTCAGGTGCCATCAGCACATGGCCCGCCGCGGCGCGATACGCTTCGATCTTGGGGTGGACCTCGCGCTTGAACCCTTCGACCAACACCAGATCGACCGGCGAGAGCCGCGCCAACAGCTCGGCCAGCGGCGGTTCAGGCGCGCCCCGCAATTCCTGCATCAAAGCAATGCGTTGCCCCGAGGCAAGCAGCACCTCGCTGGCCCCCGCAACGCGGTGCCGGTGACTGTCGGTGCCCGGCTGATCCACATCGACACTGTGATGCGCGTGCTTGACCGTAGAGACCGTAAAGCCCCGGCCTGTGATCTCGGCCACCAGCCGTTCCATCAGCCCGGTTTTGCCGGCATTCTTCCAGCCCGTGACGCCATAGACCCTCATGCCTGCTCCAACAGTGTTCGGGCACGATCCAGATCTTCAGGCGTGTTGACGTTGAAGAACGGGTCAAACGGGTCGGCGTCGAACAAAGCCTCGCGCCCATCATGTTTATCGGTCCACAGCACCACCTTGCGCAGCCCGTCCGTCAGCGCCACCCGCAGATCGTCGCGCAGCGCTACCGGCCAGAGGCCAAAGGTCGGATGCCGGTTAACCCGCTTGCCACCGCCGGATTTCAGCGCCTCGTCCTCGGTGCGCGGGGTTGTGGCCAGAACCAGAGGGTGCACCTGCCCCGCTGCCGCATCTTGCAACCGCACCACTAAATCGCGCGGGAAGAATGGCGTGTCTGCAGCGGCGGTCACAATGCTGTCCGCGCCTCGCTCTGCCGCCCAGTCGAGCCCGGCCAAAACCCCGGCCAAAGGCCCCGCAAACCCTTCGATTGTGTCAGGAAGCACAGGCAGGTTCAGGTCCGAAAACCGCTCGGGGTCGCCGTTGGCGTTCAGAGCCAGCCCACTGACCTGTGGGGACAAACGGTCAATCACATGTGAGAGCAAGCTTTGCCCATTGATCTGCAACAGGCCCTTGTCACCGCCGCCCATCCGGGTCGCCTGTCCACCTGCGAGGATAATGCCGAGGGGTTTGGTCATGATTGGTCCTCGATGTCAGGCCATCTTTTGAACTTGGTCATAGGCAAAAGAACAGAAACGAGAAAGACAACCAAAAGAACCAAATAAGAAACTCTTGGTGAAATTGACAAAGAAGCGTCAAGCCATTGCGCAATGTGCACCGATCCAAAAGTTAGAACTATGAACGTTCCAGGAGCTACAAAGCACCAGAACACCAAGCGATACATCCGCGCTGATAGTTCTACTGTTGGAATGTGGGCAATTGCTTTTGGCAACCCTTGTATCGCCACGCGCTGAAGGTCTTGCTGTTGCAGTTGGTAGTCTAGCCCAACGGACTGCCATCCAGGCATCCATACGGCAAGGGTTTCCCAGCCACTTACGAACCTGCGGCTTTTCCAGCCCAAAACACTGAGCGTGTCTTCATCAAGCACTCCCATGCCATCGACCAGCGTTTTTTTAAAGAGTTCATAGCGACGATGGGCGCGGAGCATCAGCCAAAGCAACCCGATAGAAATCACAAACGGTGGGATCAAGAGAAAGAAATACATCGCGCTCATCCCGCACTCTTCCGACGATGCTTCTTGTCTTCGACCGCAACGGTTGACGGATCCACGTCGCGCAACAGGCGGTCCTCGCCCGACAGGCAGACAAAGCGCTGTCCGCGCATCCGACCAATCAAAGTCAGCCCAACCTCGCGCGCGATCTCGACGCCCCAAGCGGTGAAACCCGAACGAGACGCTAATACAGGAATACCCATCATAGCCGTTTTGATCACCATCTCGGATGTCAGGCGACCTGTAGTGTAAAGGATCTTGTCCACCGCACCCTCGCCTTCGGACAACATCCAACCTGCGATCTTGTCGACGGCGTTGTGGCGGCCCACGTCCTCCATATAGACCAGCGGGCGGTTTTCACGGCACAGGACCGTGCCGTGAATCGCTCCGGCTTCGAGGTACAGCGACGGAGTGCGGTTGATCTTCGAGGCTAAATCATACAGCCAGGAAGTTCGCACCTGAACCTGTGGCAGTTGTACGTCTTCCAGGCCCTCCATCATGTCGCCAAACACAGTACCCACGGCACACCCACTGGTGCGGGTCTTTTTCTTCAGTTTGTCTTCATAAGATGTTTCGCGCGCGGTTCGGACGATCACGGTTTCAAGGTCGTCGTCATATTCCACGCGCGTGATTTCATCATCCGACAGCAGCATCCCCTGATTGCGCAGAAAGCCCAGCGCAAGATATTCGGGATAATCGCCAATCGTCATCGCCGTCACGATTTCCTGCGAATTGAGAAAGATCGTAAGCGGGCGTTCCTCGACCACAGATATCTGGCTGATTTCACCGTTCTGATCCACACCCTCGACCGCTCGGGTCAGGCGCATCGCAGCCGGATCAGGGGCGATAAGATAGTCCGACAGATCGAATTCCGTGGCCAATTGCAACCCCTTCCCAAGACAGTTACTGCTGCATGAATCACCATAGGATTTAGCCATGGCCTCTGCCACATCCAAGTCATACTTCTGGAAAGGTTTTCGGGATGGGACGCCGTTTGTCTTCGTCGCCGTGCCCTTTGGCCTTCTGTTCGGTGTTTTTGCGACCGAAGCCGGGTTGACCCTTGTCCAGACGATGGCTTTTACATCGACCGTTTTTGCAGGTGCCGCGCAATTCGCGGCGTTGCAATTGTTGCAGGACAACACCCCGACCGTGATCATCATAGTCTCGGCGCTGGCTGTGAATCTGCGTATGGCGATGTATTCCGCATCACTGACACCTTACCTGGGTTCCGCGCCCATGTGGCAGCGTGCCTTTGCGGCATACCTGACCGTGGATCAATCTTATGCCTGCTCGATCGTGCGGTTCGAGAAAGAGCCCGACCTGTCAGTGCCGCAACGGATGGCTTATTTCGTGGGCTCTGTCACGCCGATCACACCGCTCTGGATTCTGGGCACTTATCTGGGCGCAGTGCTGGGTGCGCAAATACCGGAAAGCTGGGCACTGGATTTTGCCCTGCCGATCACCTTTCTGGCCATGATAGGGCCGATGATGCGGACCTTTGCACATGTGGTCGCGGCCCTTGTGGCCATTGCGGTATCTTTGCTGACCGTCGTAATCCCGTTCAATCTGGGCCTGTTGATCGCCGGATGCGCTGGAATGATTGCCGGAGCACAGGCGGAACTGATCCTCGAACGTAGAAAGACGCAGTTATGACTCAGCCCAATTCCGTCACCATCTGGGCCATTATCATCGGGCTTGCCATCGGCAGCTATGCGCTGCGCTTTGTCTTTATCGGTTTTGTGGGTGATCGCCCGATGCCGCCTTGGCTGCTGCGTCACCTGCGATATACAGCAGTGGCCATCCTTCCTGCATTGATCGCACCGCTGGTCGTTTGGCCCTCTGCCACCGAAGGGCAACCTGATCTGCCACGAATGTCGGCGGCAGCCGTTGCCCTGGCGGTGGGAGTGATCAGCAAAAACGTGATAGCGGCCATCTTTTCCGGGGCCGCCACGCTCTATGGTCTGCTTTATCTACTGAGTTGAGACAGCGTCGAGCTGGTTGAGACGCGCATTGTTTGCCGCCAAACCTTTTTGCAGATCCGCATCGTCATTTTCCCGATATTCTTCAGTCACGACGCCCGGAATCTGCGCGAACTGTTCCGACAGGTTCACCGGATAGAACGTCACATCAATCTGCTCGAACCCCGGTACCTGCTTCAACAGTTGGGCAGTCGAGTTGGTGCAGAACGCGCCAGCGACCGGACCGGATTGCTTTGCCAGTTGCAAGGCGATTTCAGCCTGTTGCGGGCTCACCTGAATGGTCTGTATGCGGGCATAATGCGTCTCACGCGCGTGCGAGCTGCGATAAGCTCGTTCGACCGCCGGGGTAATGCCGTAAAGCACATCATCCTTCACCGGAACCACATCCGCCCGGAACGAACCGGCAGGGTCAAAGATCACCCGCTCGCTGCCCGAGATCATCAGCGACGTATGCGCGCCCGATCCGGTGCGTGTGTTGATCATTGTGTACAGCGTCAGGGTCGCTGGCCCCGGATCACGGTAGGACCGGGACACGATTTCGTTCCGATCCGCCTGTGGTCGGTTCGAATTGGCGCAGCCCGCCACTGTCGCTGCCAGCAAGCAAGCAATCAATATCCTGAGCAAGTCAGCCCCCGAAACAATTAGGAGGCGAAAACCGCCAGGAACAGGCACAGGAAGGCAATGGCGACCACACACCACGTGGTGGCTTTGATGAAACCGTTGAATGTCTTGGTTTGGACCGTGATGTCCATTTCGCCGTGCTTGTGTTCAGCCATGAGTCTCAGATTCCCAATTCGCGTGTTTGATCTGTTGGATAATAGAAAACAGAACGCCTGTCACCACGTCATTCGCGCGCAGGACGCTGTTACTTGAGAACCGAACAACCGGGATACCCGAACCCCCACCGCCAGGGCAGGCCGCTGCACGGCCCGCCACCGAATCGCACCGCCCCGTACATTGCATCCGCAGTGATCGCGTGCACGCTGCGAATCTGTTCAGGCGACATGTCGTACTGGTCGGCATAGTCCTCGGCATGGTTGTCTCCGTGCTGCACCACACAGGCGTGCAAGGCGTCATCTGCTGCCAGACGTGCCTCATAGCTTTCGCTGGCTGTCTCTGCACCGCCAGCATTGTGATATGCCCGGTCGTGGATGACGCAGCAGTACTCCCACGGCGGGTGCTCTTGATATAGCGCGCCAACCTGTGGGAATTGCTTTGCCACCCAGCGCCAACTGGCTGACAACCCGCCTGAACAGCCATCGGTTTCAAACGGCGTCAGTTCGGCGTCCTTGCTTTGCTCGATCAGGGCGCGGTGGCCCGGCATCTCAAATCCGCGCATCAGATCCTGTGCCCATGCCGACAGTGGCAGCAGAGACAGAAACAGCGCCATGTTAAGGACTTTCATCGCGCATTGCCTCTGTATCGACCTGCAATCCAAAGGTGGTTGCCAGCCACAGCAACAGCCGCTCGCCCGGCCCCATTTCAGCGCGGACGCGCAAAACCTCATTGGCCATGGCCGGGCGGTCGGTAATCAAACCATCCACACCCATCGAGGCCATCCTGGACATCTGCAACGGATCATTCACCGTCCAGACATAGATATCCTTACCAGCGTCCTGCACTTTGCGGATCAGCCCAGGTGTAACCATGCCTGCATTGACGGCGACAAATTCACCTTCCAGCCCCGACAGATCCCCAATGGCCGTGGCCGCCAGCACACCAGAGCGCCAGTCGGGCCGCAACTTTTCCATCTTTTGCACGGCCGGGTATTTCAGCGACATGGTGGCAACGTCGTTCTGCATCCCTAGCTCTTCGACAAGGCCGATCACCCGATTTTCCAGATCGACGTCGTGACCATAATATTTCAGCTCGATAAGAACCTTCGACTTGCCCTTGGCCGCTTCCAGAACCTCTCGCAGGGTCGGGGTCCGCTCTGCGGCGTATTCCGGTCCGAACCAGCTGCCAATGTCGATATCAGCAACATCCTGCATCGTCGCATCCCAGACCTTCAGGTTGACGCCGGCCAACTTCATGAAATCGCTGTCATGGGCCACGACAACCACATCATCCGCCGTTTCCTGAACGTCAATCTCAACCCAGTCCGCTCCATCCTCGATCGCTTTCAGGACCGAGGCCATTGTGTTTTCAGGTCGCAAAGCCGCGGCGCCCCGATGGCCGATGACCTCGGCTTGATCCGGCGCCTGCACGCGTTCCAGCAAGCTTTGCCCAAGCCAGAAGCCCACGCCCAATGCGGCCAAGGCCGTCGCGACAGTGACAAGAACCGGCACGCGAATCCTTCGGGGTTCGGGATGGGGAACGTCCTTGGTCTCAGCTTCAAAGAAGCCGTCCAGCAAGACCGCCAATGCGCCCAGCGCCGTCGCCGCCAGAACCAACCCCGCCAGGGACCAAAGCCCCGCAATGATCAGGCTGAGGATCAACGCCAGTCTGAGGCTGCCGCCTTCCTGCAAGGGCACAACTGCAAACAACAGACTGGCCACCGCCGCAATCAAAGCTGCAATCACAAGCCGCAGTCCAAGCCAAAGGGCAAGCTCGATCTTCAAACGCCCGCGCTTGCCTTCCATCTTTTGTTCGCTTTTCGCAAATGCTCCGCGTGGTGAGGCCCCCTCGAACAGGACCAGATGCAACGCCAGCGCCCATCCCGACAGACGGCGGATCAACACCCATGCCAACGCAAGAACGACAAGCCCGATCAGTACCACGGCCACCTGAAAGGCCGGAGGGTGGAATGTCAGGTAATAGTTGATGTCATATTCCGTCAGCGTCCACCATGCGATCAACCCCGCGACGGCCACAAACGGCAGGGCAAGCAGCAGGACGCGCAGGATGAACCGAACGGCAAATCCGAACAGCGCCGGAAAGCGGGACAGGTTCAGTGCCAGTGCCGCACTGCCTGCGCGCCAAGGGTCATTTTCTCCCATACGCAAGGACCCGGCCATGACCGCGAACACAATAACCTCAGCCAGCAAAAACAGACTGAGCACCGCAACACCCGCAATGAACCCTGCCGGAGACAGCAGGAACATCGCAATGTCCTGATCGGTCAGAGCGGTCTGATTTGACAGAGAGACCGCCAGATTGACAGCCACAGCCACACCCGGCGCGATCAGCGCCACCAGCAGCAAGCGCACAGCGACATAAATTGGCACAAAGACCCGGCGCCGTTCCCAGGCACCTGCATAGGCATGTGTTACTGCTTGAAAAAATCTTGTCACGTGGGCGCCTCCGGACTGATGCAGTCATTCAAAGGCGCGCAAGCGTGAATTGCAAGTCAGCTGTCTTCCAGATCCGCCGCCAGACGGAAACCGATGCGGTTGGCGGGTTTGTCCTCGACCGATTTGGGCAGGGCGCGCAGCATCACGTTCAACTGGCTGACATGCTGCACCAATTGCGTGCGGGCCCCGGTTCCGTCGGACCCGTAAAAGGTGATCATGTCGGGGTCGAAATACCCCATCCCTTCGATCCGCATAACGCCGGCATCGCCCCCGGTAAAGCCCATGGCGACTTCGTGATCGCCGTCCAGCGTCTTTTCAAAGTTCTGGATATACATGATCAGACGCTCGTAAGCCCATTGCGCCGGGCTTTTGTTGGCAACTGGCTTCTTCAACCCCTCGGGCAGGTCCTTGGCTCCGGATTCGGCATTGGGATCCGCGTGCACCTCGTGACACCGCGGCAAAGCGGCGGCTTCGGCAGCCTCGGCCGAGGTTTCGATCTGGTCCTGCATTCTTCTACCCTTTGCGCTGGTACAGCCATGCCCCGTCAGCGCGTTGCGTCCGGGTTACCGCACCAATGTGGTAGAGATGATTCACATGCGCAACCGCCTCAACCAGCGCAAGCCCATATTCGCCTTCGCGGATCGTGCGTTTGAACAGGGGCAGAAAACAATCTGCGGCCGCTCTGGGTTGATCCAGATGTTTCAACAGGCGGCCCAACGCGCCGTGGTGGTTGTCGATCAGCTGTTTCATCCTCAGCGGCAGGCCCGAAAACGGCAGCTTGTGCCCGCCCAGAACCAGATGATCGGGCCGGGCAAGCGTCTGCAACCGCTCGCAGGCTTCCAGCCACGCTGAAACCGGATCGGCCATCGGTTCCGTGGCATAGACGCCCAGATTGGGACTGATCGAGCTGAGAATCTGATCGCCGCTCAACACCAGATTGTCGTCACGGCTCCAGAAGGTGGCGTGTTCCGGCGCGTGGCCATTGCCCATATGCACATCCCAGTCGCGCCCTCCCATTCGGATCACGTCGCCCTGCTTGATCCGGGCAAAGCCCAGCGGCATGGGGTAAACCGTGTCGGCAAAGTTGAACGGACGATCCTTCATCCGCGCATTCAGAACCTCGGGTGCCATGCCGGCGCTGCGATAGAAATCAAGCGTTTCCTGCGGCCATGTCTCTTGCACATCCAGCGTCAGCATCCGCGCGAACAGCCATGAGGTGCGGCTTGTGACCAGCTCAGCCCCGTGTTCCGACTGAAACCACCCGGCATTGCCGACATGGTCTGGATGATGATGCGTCACCACAACACGGGTGATCGGTTTGCCTTTCAAAGGCCCGCCCATCAGGGTTTCCCAGATACGCCGCGTCTTGTTTGACGACAGCCCGGTGTCAATCACCGTCCAACCTTCGCCATCGTCCAGCGCGTAGATATTGACGTGATCCAGCGCCATCGGAAGAGGCAGGCGCATCCACAGTACACCCTCGGCAACTTCGACGGCTTCACCCGGCGCGGGCGGTTCAGCCCACGGATATCTGATCCCCGATACGCGATCCCCGTCCATCACGCCGCCAACTCATCCGGGCTGAGCGAAAAGAGGTCACCCGCACCGCTTTGCACCCGCGTCAGAAGCCCGGAATGCTCGGGCAACAAGGCGTTGATGTAGTAGCGCGCCAGTTTGGCCCGTGGTCCTTCCGGATCGGCCAGAGCCGCGGACAGGTGATAATGCCCGCCAAGAACCCGGGCAAACGCCTGAAGATAGGACGTTGCGCCTGCAAATCGGTCGTTCATGTCGTCTTGTGCCACCAACCATTCGGTTGCCTCGCGCAGGGTTTCTGTTGCCTCCCACACTGGACCGGCCAGATCGGGCATCGTCGCGCGCGCGCGCTCGGCCTGTTCTTCGATCTCGTCCAGAAGGTTCGACGCCGCCTCGCCCCCGTCCATCATTTTGCGTGCAACAAGGTCCATGGCCTGAATGCCGTCGGTTCCCTCGTAAATCGCGGTCACGCGAACATCGCGGGAATATTGCGCCGCGCCTGTTTCTTCGACAAAGCCCATTCCGCCATGCACCTGTACGCCGGTTTCGGCCACGCGTATCCCGGTCCGGGCCCCAAAGTTCTTGCCGATTGGCGTCAACAACGCGGCCCGCGCGGCCCAATCGGCGTCGCCGGTGGCTTTCGCCATGTCAATCGCGGTCGCATTGGCCAGAAGAATAGCCCGAGCGGCAAAGATATCGGCGCGCATATCCATGATCATGCGACGCACATCCGCATGATCGATGATCGTACCAGAAGGCGTCCTGCCCTGCTTGCGTTCCAGCGCATAGGCCAAAGCGTGCTGATAGGCGCCTTCCGCAACGCCCACACCCTGGCCACCCACGCCCAGGCGGGCGTTGTTCATCATGGTGAACATGGCCGCCATACCGCCATGTTCCTTACCGACAAGCCATCCTTTGGCGCCGTCATATTGCATCACGCAGGTGGGTGAGCCATGCAGGCCCATCTTGTGTTCGACGGAAACAACCTTAAGGTCGTTGGCCAGGCCGGGATTGCCATCCGCATCGGGGATGTATTTCGGCACCAGAAACAAGGAAATGCCCTTGGTGCCGGGCACACCATCCGGCAGACGGGCCAGAACCAGATGGCAGACATTTTCAGCAAAGTCGTTGTCGCCCCAAGAGATGAAGATCTTCTGCCCGGTCACCGAGTATGTGCCATCACCATTTGGCTCGGCCTTCGAGGTCAGCGCACCCACATCCGATCCGGCCTGAGCTTCGGTCAGGTTCATGGTCGCAGACCACTCACCCGAAATCATTTTGGGCAGATACAGCGACTTCAATTCGTCGCTGGCATGGTGTTCCAACGCCTCGATCTGGCCCTGCGCCATCAGCGGAGCAAGTTGCAGCGAAAGGCAAGCGGCGCTCATCATCTCGTTCACGGCAGTGGTGACAGCCATCGGCAGGCCCATTCCGCCGAATTGGGGATCAGCGCTGATCCCGATCCACCCGCCTTCGGCAATCGCCTTCCAGCCATCGGCATAACCCGGAGAGCTGCGCAGCACGCCATTCTCAAGCCGAGCCGGTTCCAGATCACCGGCACGCTGCAACGGGGCCAGAACCTCTTCGCTCATCTTGGCCGCTTCGGTCAGGATGGCCGTGACGACATCGGCGCTGGCATCTTCGAAAATCTCGGTGGCGGCGACCTGGTCGAACCCGACGACATGGTCCAGCAGAAATTGATAATCTGAGATTGGGGCGCGATATGGCATGATTTCTCTCGGGGTCTAACGGATCAGAATACATCGGCGGGCTTGGAATCAAATGCAAGCGCCGGTAAGCGTGTGGGCCTGAACCGATTACGTACCTTACCTCAAGTTCCAGGCAACCAAAACGCGGCGTCATCAGATATGATCTCATCCGGCACACAGGAATTGACGGCAGATCCCGGCGGCATCGCGCAGGCTGCCGATTTTTTGCGCCAGGGTCTTCTGGTCGCTTTTCCGACCGAAACGGTCTATGGCCTTGGCGGCGATGCCCGCAACGGACAGGCCGTCGCATCGATTTACGAGGCCAAGGGACGGCCCAGCTTCAACCCGCTGATCGCCCATGTCGCCTCGGTCGAAGCGGCCCAGCGCTTTGTGCAATGGTCGGATCTGGCCGAGCAGCTGGCACAGGCCTTCTGGCCCGGTCCTCTGACCCTGGTTCTGCCGTTGCGCGAAGGGCACGGGGTTTCCTCGCTGGTGACCGCCGGGCTGGACACTCTGGCCGTGCGGGTGCCTGCGCATCCGACGGCGCGTGCGCTGCTGGCCGACTTTGACGGACCGGTCGCGGCCCCTTCGGCTAATCCCTCGGGTCAGATCAGCCCCACGACGGCGGCTCATGTGTGGTCCGGTCTTGGCGGAAGGATCGCGGCTGTTCTGGACGACGGCCCCTGTGCGGTGGGGCTGGAATCCACCATTGTCGGTCTGGCCGGAGAGCTCACATTGCTGCGTCCGGGCGGCGTTGCGTTGGACCGGATCGAAAGCGTGCTGAACCTGCACCTGCACCTGCACCAATCCGGCGATCTGCTGACCGCTCCGGGACAGTTGCAGTCGCATTATGCGCCCGACGCCCCGGTCCGCCTGAACGCCACTGCGCGTCACGGGGATGAGGTTCTGCTGGGCTTTGGAGCGGTGGATTGCGACCTGAACCTGTCTGTCGAAGGACGTCTGACCGAGGCGGCCGCGAACCTCTTTGCAGCCCTTCACAGGTTGAACGAGACCGGGCGACCCATTGCCGTATCTCCGATCCCGAACACCGGATTGGGGGCTGCAATCAACGACAGGCTGCGCCGCGCCGCTGCGCCACGCGACAGCTGATCAGGCCCGGCCTGCGCTGGCGGACAACGTCAGAGGGTCCACCCCGAGCGTCGCCAAGGCAGCTTCCCATTTTTCGTCATCAGGCACGTCGAAGACAAGTTTCGTCGTCGCTTCGGTGGTCAGCCAGCCGTTCATCGCGATTTCGTCCTCAAGCTGACCTGGCCCCCAGCCGGAATAGCCCAGCGTCAGCATCGAATTCAGTGGTCCGCTGCCAGAGGCCAGATCTTCAAGCACATCCAGCGTCGCCGTCATGCTGAAATCCGCGGAAATATGCATCGAATGCAGATTGGCCTCGTAATCGGCGCTGTGCAGGACAAATCCGCGCGACATCTCGACCGGGCCACCGAAATGCACAAGGCGCTCTCCGATCACCGGGATACTGCAGGCGATGTTCAGTTGCCCCAGCAACGTCTTGATTCGCAGATCCGAAGGCTTGTTCACGATCAATCCCATGGCGCCATCGTCGCCATGGCTGCACATATACACCACCGAATGGTCGAATCGCGGATCGCCCATTCCGGGCATCGCAATCAACAGTTTTCCGGTCAGGTCCATGGGCCTTCATCTCTTTGTCCGTTCACGTCAACAATGGCCCTGCCGCACCCCAGTTTGCAAGAGACCAACCCGTATTTCGACAGATTTCAGCGCGGTGACCGGATCGTGACTTGGAATCCGCGCCATCGACGCGCATTTATGGGGTATGAAGATGCCGATCAAACCCACCGCCGTCGCCGCGCTCGCGTGTCTGAGCCTGTCCGTTCCAGTTGCCGCGCAAGATTTGGACAACGTGGTTCGGCTGGATGTTCTGGATGGTGGTCGGACGGCCAACGGCACCTATATGTCCGCGTTGAAACTGACGCTCAAGGATGGCTGGAAAACCTACTGGCGCGCGCCAGGAGATTCCGGCATCCCGCCCGAGTTCGACTGGAAGCGATCCAGAAATGTCGGCCAGGTGGAAATCATCTGGCCCTCGCCCGAAATCTTTGATCAGAATGGACTGCAATCGATTGGCTATGAAAATCAGCTGGTCCTGCCCATCAAGGTCACTCCGCGCAACCCGGCAAAACCGGTCCGTCTGAAAGGCAAGATGGATTTGGGGGTTTGCAAAGACGTTTGCATCCCGGAACGCCTGGATTTCGACCACACGCTGGACGCCGAAGCTGATCGCAACCCGGCGATTGCCGCAGCGATGGCGCAAAGGCCCTATTCCGCGCGCGAAGCCCGTGTCACCAAGACCACCTGCAACCTGACGCCCACGAAAGATGGGATGCGGATCGAGGCGCGGATGACGATGCCGTCCGCGGGCGGTCGAGAAGTCGCCGTGATCGAACCCGGCAATCCTTCGCTTTGGGCCTCGCAACCCGTATCTCTAAGGCAGGGGGATACATTGGTGGCCGAAGCAGAAATCATACACGCATCAGGTGCACCTTTTGCGCTGGACCGGTCCGAGATCCGGATCACCGTTCTGGGGTCTGACCACGCGGTGGATATTCTGGGCTGTAGCGCGGGCTGAATGCATGAGCCAATCCCCCAAGATCGGTGCATTGGCGGTTGTTCTGCATCAGGACAAGGTTCTTCTGGTTCAGCGCAGCAAACAGCCGGACAAAGGGCTGTGGGGGTTCCCCGGCGGCCACGTAGAGTGGGGTGAAACCGTTCTGCAGGCGGCGCAGCGTGAGTTGCGGGAAGAAACCTCGGTGATTGCGGAACCGTCACACTACCTGAGAAATCTGGATCTGCTGCGTCACGACAAGGCGGGGCAGGTTTTGTCCCATTACCTGTTGGTCGGCGTTGCCTGCCGCTATCAGTCCGGCACACCACAGGCTGGTGATGACGCGCTGGATGCCCACTGGTTTGCCATCGAGCAGATACGCCGGGGCGACCTGCCGATGAGCGCGCGGGTCATCGACCTATTGGAACACGCGATCCGCGCGGATCAGGCATCGGCCGATCTTGTCAGCCGCCCATAAAGCAAACCTGACAGGATCACGCTCAGGACCACGATCAGAATCGCCCCGGCCAGGAATGCACCCAACCCCATTCGCAGCACCGCAATGCCATCTCCACCCGCATAGAGGCCTTGCAGCACGCCAAGCGGCGCGCCTGAAACCGCGGGCCAAATCATCGTCAGGCCGAACCAAACAGCCAATGCGGCACCGGTTGCCGCCAGCGCCCCGCGAACCACCCGGTCGGGTGCCCGCGCGGCACGGCGCATGGCTGTCATCGGACGCGCCACGTCATTGAGGATCGCCAGCAGGGCAGGCACCAGAATCAGAACCAGCAACATCCCGAACCCAAGCCCGTAAACCAGCGTGATCACGGTCGGCTTGAGGAATTGCGCTTGTTGCGAACCTTCATAAAGCAACGGTGCAAGTCCAAGAACCGTGGTCAAAGTGGTCAGCATCACGGGACGCAACCTGTCTGCGGTACCTTCGACAATGGACGGAACCAGACCACGGTCTTTTTGATACGCATCTATCGTCGTCACCAGAACGATCGAGTCGTTTATGATGATCCCCGTCATGCCCAGCAACCCGACCACCGTGAACATGCTGAGCGGCACATCCCAGATGTAGTGGCCCCAGATCGCACCAACGAGGCCAAAGGGTATGATTGCCATGACAACCACTGGCCGTGTCCAGCTGGCGAACACCCAGGCCAGAACAAGGTAGATACCTGTCAGGCACAGGATCAAACCGGTGCGGGCTTCGGCAAGGAATTCATTTTCCTGTTCGCTCAGGCCCGACATGCGCCACTCGACTTGCCGTTCGGCAGCGATATTCGGCAGAATTTCTTCCTGCATCGCCCGTTCGATTTCAGCCGCGCGGGCCGGATCATCCTCGGAGATGTCGCCATAGACCGAAACAACCCTCAGGCCGTTTTCGCGCCGAACCGTCGAGAAACCGGATTCACGCTCGACCGAAACGATGTCGGCCAGCGGTACGTAAACGCCGTCAGGAGACCGCATGAGTGTACGCTCGAGGAAATCTGCCGTCAGTTCGCCTTCAGGCAGTTCCACACGGATCTCGGCACTGCGCGGCCCGTCCGGGAAAGTTGCCGCTTCGATACCGTTCAGGCGATTGCGCAGGGCGCGACCAAGCGTTTCAATCCGGAATCCCAGCGCCTCTCCCTGTGCAGTCAGGTCCAGGATGAACTCTTCCTTGTCATAAGCCAGGTTGTCTTCCAGCGCCGAGACTTCGGGAAATTTCGACAGCTCGGCCTGCAAGTCTTCGGACGCCGCCTTGAGAACGCTCACGTCAGAGCCGAAAAACTGCACGTCGATGGCGTCGCCACCCGGTCCAGAGCGCCACCCCCGGAAGCTGATCACTTCGAGCTTGGGATGGCGCGGCGCGAATTCCTGCAACTCTCCGACGAATTCGAAACTCGAATAAGGGCGCAGATCGGCATCGATGAGTTCGATCGAGATACCACCCAACAAACTGCCATCCTTGCCATCCGCAGCAGCCAGCTGGCGGCCTGCATTGCCGCCAACCTCGGCCAGGACATAGTCGATCGGATTGCGCCCATGACGCTCTTCATAGATCTGGCCCAGGTCATTGACCGCCTTTTGCAGAAGGCGCATCATTTCCAGCGTATCCGATCGCGTCGAACCTTCGCGCATGATAAAGCCGCCGGTCACGGAACTTCGCTCTGGTGCATTGAAGAAACGCCAGTTCACGTCGCCGCGAATGAACAGTGCAACCTGGCTGGCCAGTACCGCGATCATCAGCGCCACGACGACATAGCGTGCCCATATCACCCAGGCGATCAAGGGACGGAACAGGTGATCCCGAACCCAACGGAAACCACGATTGACGACCCGGTTGGGCAGATCATACCAGTGTTCCTTGGCCGAATGCGCGATGGCGTGTGCCATGTGATTGGGAAGGATCAGAAAGCATTCGACCAGCGAAGCGATCAAAACGGCGATCACCGTAAAGGGAATGTCGCGGATCAATTCTCCGAAACGTCCGCCCACAAGGGTCAGACCGAAAAACGCGATTACCGTCGTGACAGTCGCAGCCAGAACCGGCATGGCCATCCGCCGCGCCGCACGTTCCGCAGCCACAACAGGCGGCTCACCCAAACGCCGGGCGCGGAAATCCGCGTGTTCCCCCACCACGATGGCGTCATCAACCACGATGCCCAGCGTGATGATCAGGCCGAACAGCGAGACCATGTTCAGCGACAAGCCCCCCAGATACATCAATGCGATTGCGGCCGACATCGCCACGGGGATACCCGCCGCAACCCAGAAGGCGATGCGCGCGTTGAGGAACAAGAACAGCAGGCAGACGACAAGGCCAAGACCCATCAACCCGTTGTTGACCAGGATGTTCAATCGGTCGGTTATGGCCTGGGCGCGGGTGCGGATCAGCTCAATCTTCACACCTTCGGGCAAGCTGGCCTGCATTTCACGGGCAACATCTTCGACCGTGTGCTGGATGTCTATCGCATCGCCCAGATTTGACCGATCAACCCGGATGGACATGGCCGGATCGTCGCCGACGAAATAACTGCGATACCGTGTGACACCTTCGACCCGAATCCTGGCAATATCACCGACCTTCAGCTTCGACCCGTTGGCAAAGGTCCGCAGCGCGATGTCTTCGATCTGCTCCGGGGTCCTCTTTTCGGTTCCGGCCCGGATACGCGCACCTGCGCCCTCAACCTCACCAGCGGGATCGGTGCTGACCTCGGCCGCAATCGCGGACGCGATCTCTTCCATGGTGATGTCATTGGCGATCAATTGCGCCGTTGTGATCTCGACAATGATCTGAGGCGCGGCAATGCCCCTGATTTCGGTTCGCGTAACCCCTGCCGAAAACAAACGGTTGATGAACTCATCCGTCAGCTTCGCCAGTTGATTGGTGTCGGTGGGGCCACTGATAACGACATCCGTTACCCGATCCCGCCAAGCGCCGCGTCGAATTTCAGGTTCTTCCGAGCCTTCGGGCAGATCCGTCACACTGTCTATCGCGGTCCGGACGTCTTCGACCGCGCGGGACATGTCCCAGTTCGGCTCAAACTCCAGTCTGACGCGGGTCCAACCTGGGTGGGAACTGGCCTCGGTACTGGTTACCCCTTCAACGGCCAGCAGCGCAGGTTCCAACAACTGCACGATACCGGCATCCATGTCCTCGGGGCCTGCACCTTCCCACGAGACGGTCACATCAACGCGTTCCAGAATGACATCCGGAAAGAACTGCGCCCGCATGTTCGGGATAGCTGCCGCACCCAGAACCAGCATCACCAGCAACAACAAATTGGCCACCGTCCGGTGCCGTGTGAAATAGCTGAGAAGGCCACCCGCTGCGCCAGGTATCTCGCGCATCATGACGCTCAGCCCCCGGCCTTGGTTTCAATGCGCCGCACCAGAGATGAAGGGACGCGCGCTTCGCGCAACTGACCGAGAACCTGAGTTTTCTCATCCTGAGGCATGAATTCGCTGGCCTCGACCCGGGCCACGAGTTCAGCGCGTTTCGCATCTGACAGTTCGACCATGCCCGGGTCTGCCCCGGCCTCAAGCCGCAAGGGGCGCACCCGCACGCCAGATCCAAGCAACGGCGTGCGTCCGATCACAACCTCGCGCCCTTCCAACCCTTCGCCCCGCAGCAAAACCTCGTCACCCTGTCTGCGGACAAGCTGCACCGGCAAACTTTCCAGGCGGTCATCCGCACCCAGCACCAGAACCGTTCCCGATGCATCCAATGCCGAAGACGGCAAGCGGAACACATTGGCAAGCGGTTGTTCCTGAACCGAGACGGTGACGAAATCTTCGGGCTTGAAACCGGACGCCTCTTGCAGACGCGCATAGATCAAACGTCCGGTCTGACCCTCGCCCGCAGAACCGCTGTCGCGGCTGATATGACCAGTCGCGGTCAGATCGGTGCCCGTCACCTCAAGCGAAACCGTGACCGGTGCGTTGATCAGCCTGTCATTCTCGTCCAACAGACGTACATATTGTGCCGTCGACACCCGGAACGCCACTTCAAGAGCGTTTGGATCAACCAGTTCAGCCAGTTTTTCATTCGCCGACACCAACCGCCCTTCCACAAGCGTCACATCGGTCAGCGTACCGCTGAATCCGGCCCGAATGGTCATATCGTCAAGATCGCGTTCCGCTGCCTCCAAGGCAATCACCGCGCGCGCCAACAACGTCGTTGCCTGATCGACGCGAGATTCAGCCTGTGCAAGCGCGATACGACGCGCCAGCACGGCCTGTTGTGCCGAAGCAGCCGCCAGTTCCGCCTCTTCCACGCTGGCAGCCGCGCCTACCCCTCGGGACTCCAGATCGCGTTGCCGTTGCAGCGCCCGTTCCCGCAGTTCGGCTTGCGCCTCGGCCGATTTCAATTCGTCCTGCGCCAGCAGCAAAGACCGTTCGGCATCACGTTCTTCAAATTGTGCGTCCAAAAGATCGGACTTGGCCCGATCCAGCGCGGATTGGGCATCCGCCGGATCCAGTTCAACCAGAACTTCCCCGGCAGTTACCGTTCCGCCATCCACGAAATCCTCTGCCAGGGCGACAACGCGGCCACCCAGTGCCGCGCGCAATTCCAGCCTGCGCCGGCTCTGGACCTCTCCGAATGCTTCGAGATATGGGATTACGGTTTCCGCCTCGGCCTGACGTACGGCAACCGCGAAGACCCGTTCGCGGGCCGCGGGCGCCTGGTCCTCACGCGTCAGGACGTCCTGAACGGCACCCATGATGATCTGCGCGGCAACAAACAGCAGAGCAAGCGTCAGGAACGCCAGAAAGATACCGACAAGACTCTGCCGTAGAAATCGCATCAAACAGTTACCCCGGTTGCACCAAGCTGCCGTCCACAACATGTAGCCGGATCACGAATTATGCCAAGCCACAAAGCGGTTATACGGAATTGAACGTACGACCAGTCTACTTCCGTCGCAGATGTTCGTCCAATCTGGGCATTATTTCCACAAAATTGCAGGGGCGATGCCGGTAATCGAACTGTTTTTCCAAAATCCCATCCCACGCATCCTTGCAGGCCCCCGGGCTGCCGGGCAATGCAAAAAGGTATGTTCCCCCCGCAACCCCCCCGGTTGCGCGGGACTGCACCGCCGAAGTGCCGATTTTCTCCATCGAAATGACGGTAAAGACAGTACCGAATGCGTCGATCTCTTTTTCGTACACGTCCCGATGCGCTTCGACCGTCACGTCCCGCCCGGTCAGACCCGTTCCACCGGTCGAGATCACGACATCGATCTGCTCATCAGCCACCCATGCCCGCAACTGATCGGCGATCTGGTCGCGCTCATCCCGGATGATCTGGCGGTCCGCAACCACATGGCCCGCTTTTTCGATCCGGTCCACCAATGTCTGCCCCGAGCGATCTTCGTCCATCGATCGGGTGTCCGAAACGGTCAGAACGGCAATTCTGACGGGGATGAACTCCTTGGTTTCGTCAATGCGCGACATCTTGCGTCAGGCCCTTTCCATCATGACAAGCCGGATCGCAAGGGCGGAAAAAATACCCCCCGTGATCCAACCAACAATACGCGCGGCGCGCGGGTTGCCGATTAGCACCTTGCCTGCCCCGCCGGCAAAAACCCCGACCAGCCCGTTCACCAAGAACCCGCCAAACGCGATGATCAGCCCGAAGATCAGGAACTGCACCAGAACCGATCCCGCGGTCGGGTCGACGAATTGCGGTATGAACGCCAGCACGAACAGAATGACCTTGGGATTGGTCAGGTTGACCAACATCCCATCCCGAAAGGCCATGCGCGTCGACCGCACAGGCGTATCCCCCGTCGAAGCGCCATGCCGGACCGCACCCCAAGCCAGATACATCAGGTAAGCGGCACCCATCCAGCGGATCACTTCAAAAAGCCAGGGCAGCGCCGACACCGCAGCGCCCAGTCCAAGCCCTGCCAGCAGCACGTGAATCATCGAACCCACGGACACGCCGGCGCTTGCCGATACCGAAGGCCACGCCCCGGATCGCAGCCCTTGGCCAAAGCAGAACATCATATCAGCACCGGGCGTCAGGTTCAGTGCCAGTGCCGCTGGAACAAAGACCAGCAAGGTCTGGAATTCGATCACGTATCCACCTCGAACCAACTTGGCATCGGGCCCAGATTGGCCAAATGCGTTCGCCCCAGGGAACCGCGATAGCCCCAGCTTTCATGCACATGACCGAAGAACGCAAATCCCGGCTGAAGGCGTTCCACCGCATCCCGTATGGCAGTCGATCCGACCGAAAGGCCTTGCGATGTCTGATCCCCATACCCTTTGGGCGGAGAATGAACGATCAGGACATCCGCCGTTTCACACCGGTCGAGCATCTCGGTCGCCTCACCTTCTGTCAGGTCACAGGACCAGTCTCCGAACGGGGTCGGTGGTACGCCATAGCCAAGACCAAACAAGCGCAAGCCGTCTATGGTCATGCCAGACCCATGCAGGACATGGACACCGTTCGGGGCCGCATTGCCCAGCTCTTCTGCACTTTCCGCGTTCCCAGGGATCAGGACCAGCGGCGTCGAAATGCCGGACAGCATCTGCATCGCCTCGTCCAGCCCCTGACGCGAATTGCAATAATCACCGGCACCGATGACAAGATCAGCCTCGGCGCTGGCGGAAACAAGATCGGCTGCCCGGTTGCGCGCCATGTGCAGATCAGAGAATGCCAGAACCTTCATGTTGCACCTCGCAGCCGCGCTTTCAGTTCCAGCAGATCCGCCCAGGCCTGCCGTTTCATCTGCGGTTGTCGTAGCAGATAAGCCGGGTGGAACATCGGAATCACCGGCAGATCCATTGCCTGATCCCATTTGCCGCGCAGGCGGGTGATGCCGCGTTTGCCCAGCACCGCCTGACAGCTGATATTCCCCATCACAACCAGAACCTCGGGTCTGGCCAGGGCCACGTGGCGTTCCAGAAACGGCTTCATCATCCCGATCTCTTCGGGTTTGGGGTCGCGGTTCTGCGGGGGCCGCCATGGCAGCACATTGGTGATATAGACGTTTTCGCGACGATCCAGATCAATTGCCGCCAGCATCCGGTCCAGCAACTGACCCGCACGGCCGACAAAGGGTTTGCCCTCGCGGTCCTCATCGCGACCCGGCGCCTCGCCGATGATCATCACGCGCGCGCCGGGGGTCCCGTCGGCAAAGACCAATTGCCGCGCACCGCGCTTGAGCTCGCAATGTTCGAACGCGTCCATCGCTGCGCGCAGCTGATCCAGCGATCCCGCGCCCCGTGCTGCGGATCCAGCGATTTCTACCGGGTCCACATCCCTTGGCTTTGCCGGGGCGGCGGCGGACGTTTCCGGTTTCCTGGGTTTGGCCGTGGTGTCGGGCAACGCGTACCGGTCAACCGGCGCATCACCGATTGCCTCGGTCACACCCAGTTCGATCTGCCATTCCAGCAGCGCCTGCGCAGAATAATAGTCCAAGCCCGATTCCATAGGGATAACTTACCCGCCTGAGGGCTGAGGGAAAGCGAATAGGGCTTGATCGGTCGCTCTGTCGCGCCGACCATCGGCATGCGATGCTCAGATTTCTGCGATTCCTCATCATTGGATTAGTGCTGGTTGTCACCGATGATCCGGCATGGGCCACATTTCATGACAAACACGGGCAGTGCCGTGCGGGTCAGTTCAAATGTGGCAGCACATGTTGTTCAGGCGGGCAAAGATGCAGTTTTGATGGCCATTGCATTCCACTGGGCGGCACCTATTGCGGCGGCGGGCGCAGTTGCGGTCCGTTCGAACGCTGCGTTGCCGGTGGACTCAGATGTGCGCCCGCTGGCCTGAACAAATGCGCATCACGGCTGGATTGTCCCGGCGACAGTTTCTGCAATGGCCGTGGCGAGTGTGAACGAAGCGCACCCGAACTGGATACGACGCCACCGACCACATGCGCTGATGGCAGAACCTGCGCACGCGGATCGGCCTGCCTGCCCGGCGGGGGCTGCTCTCGTCCGGGGTGGTTCCTGTGCGAGGAAACCGGATCACAATGCCGCCCCGGTTTCAAATGCTCGGCGCATCAAGGCTGCGTACCGATCAAGGCCATCGACTGCGGTTATGGCAAGTGGTGCAAACCGGGTGAGCAATGCCTGCCCGACGGCGGTTGCGAAAAACTGCCTGAGGGTACGGAACCTTAGGTTGCCTTGCGCCGCCCGGCTTCCTATAAGCGGCGCGATTGTCAGACAGGAGCCCGCCCATGCGTTTCGCCCATCGTCACCTACTTGGCATCGAGCATCTGTCCCAATCCGATATCACCGAAATCCTGGATCTGGCCGAGACCTATGTCGCCATGAACCGCCAGTCGACCAAGCATTCCGACGTGCTGTCGGGGCTGACCCAGATCAACATGTTCTTTGAAAACTCGACGCGCACGCAAGCCAGTTTCGAACTGGCAGGCAAGCGTCTGGGTGCGGATGTGATGAACATGGCGATGCAGGCCAGCTCGATCAAAAAGGGTGAAACCCTGATCGACACCGCGATGACGCTGAACGCGATGCACCCGGATCTTCTGGTGGTGCGGCACCCGCATTCCGGCGCGGTCGATCTGCTGGCGCAGAAGGTCAATTGCGCCGTTCTGAACGCCGGTGACGGCAAACATGAACACCCCACGCAAGCCCTGCTGGACGCCCTGACCATCCGTCGGGCCAAAGGTCGCCTGCACCGACTGAACATTGCCATTTGCGGCGATGTCGCCCATTCCCGCGTCGCCCGATCGAACCTCATTCTGCTGGGCAAGATGGAAAACCGCATCCGCCTGATTGGCCCGCCGACGCTGGTGCCCAGCCAGTTCGCCGAGTTCGGGGCCGAAATCTATGACGACATGAACGAGGGCCTCAAGGACGTTGACGTCGTCATGATGCTGCGCCTTCAGAAAGAGCGGATGGATGGCGGGTTCATCCCCTCGGAACGCGAATATTACCACCGCTACGGGCTGGACGCCGCAAAGCTGGCGCAGGCCAAGCCGGACGCGATCGTGATGCATCCCGGCCCGATGAACCGCGGGGTCGAGATCGACGGTACGCTGGCCGATGATATCAACCGATCCGTCATTCAGGAACAGGTGGAAATGGGTGTCGCCGTCCGCATGGCGGCGATGGATCTGTTGGCCCGCAACCTGCGCGAGGCCGCATGAGCGATCTGACCGTCGCCCCCCATGAACGCGGCGTTTTGCGCCTGTTCACGCTGGACATGCGCCCGGAAGAGGCGAAATTCCTGCGCGAACCGGGTGCCGCCGATCAGGTGCTTGGGGTCGACGGGCTGGATTCCAGCCATATCGATATTTTCCCGGTCTCCGACCTCGAAGATCTCGGGCTTTACGGCTATCTGACCGAGGGCTGCGGCGTGTCTGCGGATCAGTTGGACCGGAACGCTCTGGCCTCTGTCGACGGTTGGGTCATGGTGCTTCGCAGCGCGGCTTTCAACGGACACCCGGCGACGCTGAACCCCGATCCGCGCCTGCGCCTGATCGGCCTGTTCACGGAAGAAGCCACGAACTGGACCGGGGGGATCATCGAAACCGAAAGCGCCAAACCCTTTTCCGCCCCGCAAACCGTCACAGCGGGTGACACCCCCCGCCGCGTAGGATCGGCCATTCTGGCACTGGTCGCGCTTTTGGTCATCGGAGGCATCTTATGGCTGATCCTGTGATCTTCACCCCGGACAAAGGGGCCTATATCCGCACAAATGCATGGCTGGCTGCTGTTGCTATGGCCGGTGCGATGATCGTTTTGTGGCTGATCGGCAATCCTTACGTCTGGACCGGAGCGCCTGCTGGCCTTGCCGCCATTGGCATACGCGCTTGGTATCTGGCCTCGGAAGAGATGGTCGCCAATTGGCAATTGTCAGACACCGCACTGACCGGTCCCGGCGGACGCAGCATGCCGCTGAACCAGATCACCGCCGTGAATATCATGGGCAGCTTCGTCCAGGTTGTCACCAAAACCGGCGACAAGCATCTGATCAAGTACCAGTCAGACCCGGCCGCCACCAAAGCCGCGATTGAAAGGGCCATTCCATGACCACCTTGATCTTCACCAATGCCCGCCTGATCGACCCTGATAGCGGCACGGACAGTCCCGGCTGGCTGCACATTGCTGACGGCCTCATTCAGGGCAAGGGCAACGGGGACGTGCCCGTCGCTGACGCCCAGGTCATCGACTGCGGCGGCAAGTGCCTCGCCCCCGGCATCGTCGATATCGGCGTCAAGGTGTGTGAGCCGGGCGAACGGCACAAGGAAAGCTACAAATCCGCAGGCCTCGCTGCCGCAGCCGGTGGTGTCACCACCATTGTCACCCGCCCGGATACACTGCCCGCGGTCGATACGCCGGAAACGCTGGAATTCGCGACCCGGCGCGCGCAGGCGGATGCGCCGGTCAATGTTCTGCCGATGGCCGCGCTGTCCAAAGGGCGCGACGGGCGAGAGATGACGGAAATCGGGTTTTTGCAGGACGCAGGCGCCGTGGCCTTCACCGATTGCGATCACGTCATCACCAATACCAAGGTGTTTTCCCGCGCCCTGACCTATGCAAAATCCTGCGGAGCGCTGGTGATTGCCCACCCACAGGATCCGGGCCTGAGCCATGGCGCCGCGGCCACCAGCGGCAAGTTCGCCGTGCTGCGTGGCCTGCCCGCTGTTTCGCCAATGGCCGAGCGGATGGGGCTGGATCGCGACATCGCCTTGCTGGAGATGACCGGGGCCGCTTATCACGCCGACCAGATCACCACCGCCCGCGCCCTGCCCGCGCTGGAGCGGGCCAAGCGAAATGGTCTGGACATCACTGCGGGCACGTCGATCCACCACCTGACGCTGAATGAGCTGGACGTGGCCGACTATCGCACCTTCTTCAAGGTCAAGCCGCCGCTGCGATCCGAGGATGACCGACAAGCTGTAATCGAAGCGGTTCGCACCGGGTTGATCGATACAATCAGCTCAATGCACACCCCACAGGACGAGGAAAGCAAACGCCTGCCGTTTGAAGAGGCGGCTTCGGGCGCGGTGGCGCTGGAAACGCTCTTGCCGGCGGCATTGCGCCTGTATCATGCCGACCAGTTGGACCTGCCGACCCTGTTCCGGGCGATGGCATTGAACCCGGCCAAACGGCTTGGTCTGGAAAGCGGCCGATTGTCGGAAGGCGCCCCGGCGGATCTGGTTCTGTTCGACCCGGATGTGCCTTTTGTGCTTGATCGCTTTGCCTTAAAATCCAAATCTCAGAACACGCCATTTGACGGCCAGCGGATGCAAGGTAAGGTCATTTCGACCTATGTTGCAGGTAAAGAAGTGTTCCGGAGTTCCTGATGCCCCCGATCGACAACTCGACTAGCGAACTGCTCCAGTGGGCGGTGGTTGGATATCTCTTGGGCTCCATTCCCTTCGGCCTGCTGCTTGCAAAGGTCATGGGGCTGGGAAATCTGCGCGAAATCGGATCCGGAAATATCGGCGCGACCAACGTCCTGCGCACCGGCAACAAAGCCGCCGCGGCGCTGACCTTGCTGTTCGACGCGGCCAAGGGCGCGGTCGCGGTTCTGATTGCCCGTGCTTATGCCGGAGAAGACGCCGCGCAGATCGCAGCCCTTTTTGCCTTTCTGGGTCATTGCTTTCCCATCTGGCTGGGTTTCAAGGGCGGAAAAGGCGTGGCCACCTTTCTGGGCCTCTGGCTGGCGCTGGACTGGCGCGTCGGAGTTGCGTGCTGTCTCAGCTGGCTGGTGGCGGCGGCGATCTGGCGGATATCTTCGGTCGGCGCGCTGGCTGCGGCCGCGCTTTCAACGACCTGGGTACTGGTTCTGACAAACGGACACTCCTTTATCCTTGGGATTATCCTGACCCTTATGATCTACTGGCGTCACAGCACCAATGTCGCACGGATCAAGGCCGGAACTGAACCGAAAATCGGAAAGTCGTGACACCGCCGGACGCTTTCGTTTCCGCGTTTTTCGCACTGCCCGAAGGAAGTTTTACCGGTACATCGGGGGATCGGCGCTATGTCGTCGTGCGCCAACATTTGGCAAAGGGGAAATCCCACAAGCTGGTTGCGCACGAACTGGGCGGCACCGACTATATCAGCATGAACCTGTATCAGACACGCATCAGCGGCACGCTGCTGAGGCCTTGTGAAATGGCGGCGTGCAAAGTCATCGCGTTTGTTCTGGATTTTGAACCGGACGCGTAATGTCAGGCCTGCATTTTTGAACAGACGTTCCTCTCTGACGCACAATCACGATTCATTGTTTTGAACGTGATCCGTCTGCTTCCCAGATCGCTGTCGTGACGGTCAATTACGGGCCACACAGGACAACAATCCGGAGCCTTCGATCGGCACACAGACGAGGCTCCTTTCACGAAAGGTGGAACAATGAACAAGTTTAAATCTCTGATCGGTGGCGTCGCTCTGTCCGTTGCACTGGCAACATCCGCTCTGGCCGCTGGAGTGGACATCAACGCAAGCTCGACCGGTCTGGCCATGCAGGGTTATGACCCGGTTGCCTATTTCACCGTCGGTGAAGCGACCAAGGGTGACTACCGCATCACCACGCTGCACGACGATGCGCTGTACCGTTTCTCGTCCGAGGAGAACAAAGCCGCCTTCGAAGCCAACCCGGAAGCTTACCTGCCTGCCTATGGCGGCTATTGTGCTTTTGGTACAGCCATGGGCTTCAAATTCGACGGTGACCCGAACCACTGGAAAATCGTCGACAACAAACTGTACCTGAACTTGTCGGAAGACATCCAGGAACGCTGGGAAGGCGACATCCCGGGCTTTATCGAAAGCGCAAGCGCAAACTGGGAAAACATCGCGGACAAGACCCCTGCTGAATTGCAAAAGCAATAATCCGCCTAAATCTTCAGATGTGTCGGCGGCGGAATGTTCCGCCGCCGTATATCGTTTGAAGACCTCTCATCTCTACCTATCTCATCAGTATCAGAAGTGCCCGACTTCAAAGGTCCCCGGCGTGTCTTTTCACGTTTCAGAGGCAGAATTCGGGCAGGGGTTCGTAGGTATCACTGATCCGATGACGTTCGCGGATCGTAACTGTCTGCACAAGTGAACCGAATTTCACTGGAGCAGAGTGACAATCGAAAGGAAATGAGATGACTTTGAAATTGGCTCTCATCACTACTGTCGCAACCGTGGTCGCGGGATCGGCAATGGCACAATCCTCGGGCAACTGGACCGGGTTTTATGGCGGTCTGCAACTGGGTTATGCCGATGTAGACACCAGCCTGTCGGGTGTCGATGGCGATGGCGTGATCGGTGGTATCATCCTGGGCTATGATTATGATCTGGGCGACTGGGTCGTTGGCGGCGGATTTGACTATGACTGGACTGACGTGGGTCTGTCCGGCGCCGCAACTGTCGAAGATGTCTGGCGGCTGAAAGCGCGCGCCGGCTACAAGGTAAACCCGCAAGGTCTGCTGTACGGCACGGCAGGCTACGCCGAAGCGAGCACCGACACCTTGGGCAGTGATGACGGGTGGTTCATCGGCGCAGGCTATGAACAGATCGTAGCACCGAACGTGAGCGTCGGTGGAGAGTTGCTGTACCACGAATTCGATAACTTCAACGGAAACAATGTGGATGTCGACGCAACCACATTGCAGGTTCGTGTCTCTTACCGGTTCTGACCTGCTTATTGGACCCGGCTTTTCAAGCCGGGTCTCAGTTCACAGGTCCAGAATTGTGCTGCCGGTCGTCTGCCGCGCTTCTAACGCGCGATGTGCATCGGCGATCTGGTCAAGTGCAAAGCGCTGATCGATGTGGATCTTGACTTCTCTGCCCTCGACCTTGCCGAACAAGCGGCGCGCCATTGCCTGACAGACGGAGTGGTCCGCAATATGGGTGAACAAAGTGGGGCGGGTGATCTTGAGCGATCCTTTCTGGCCCAGAACACCAATATCGAATGGCGGCACCGGCCCCGAGGCGTTGCCGAAGGAAATCATCATTCCCAAGGGTTTCAGGCAGTTCAACGATCCTTCGAACGTGTCCGCCCCCACGGAATCCATAACCACATCCACACCCTTGCCTTTGGTGATCTCGGCCACCCGTTCGGCGAAATTCTCAGAGCGGTAGTTGATGCAATGCGCGGCCCCGTTGAACCGGGCGAGGCTGCATTTCTCGTCGGTTCCCGCCGTGCCAATCAGAGTAATCCCTTCTGACTTCGCCCATTGGCAGGCGATCAGTCCGACCCCACCCGCCGCTGCGTGGAACAGCACCGTATCCCCGCGTTTCAGCGGAGTGGTTCGGTGAAACAGGTATTCAACTGTCAAACCCTTCAACATCATTGCCGCAGCAGCGTCGAAAGAGATGCCATCCGGCAAAGGGCACACCTGTGCCGCAGGCATTACGCGGGCCTCGCAATACGCGCCGGGTGGGGCTGCCGCATACGCGGCCCGCTGACCGGGTTGCAGGTGCGTTACCCCTTCCCCAACGGCCTCGACGACACCCGCCGCCTCCATCCCCAACGCATGGGGGAGTTCCAGGGGATACAATCCAGTGCGTTGATAAACATCGATAAAGTTTAGACCGCAGGCATGATGACGGATACGTATTTCACCCGGTCCGGGGTCGCCCAATGGCCTGTCTTCGATCCGCAGAACCTCGGGCCCGCCGAATTCGTGCAATACCACCGTTTTCGCTGTTGTCTGCATCCTGACCTCCTCTTGCCTGACATCAAGCTAACATGACTGCGATGCGGAGCAATCGTCCGATATCAGAGTGTTGATCAGGATTCCGCCAAACTGTGCTATACTGCGATCAGGCGTTGTCGGCTGGTCCGGCCACGGACAACTTTATGCCGGATCCATTCCGCGGCGCAAATCTCGCCAGGAAAGGGGATGAAAATGGCTAAAACAATCGGAAATCCGATCAGTTGGGCAGCCCAGAATCTGGGGGCGGCCAGTGATCATGTCTCGGATAGCGTTTCAAAACTCGGAAGCGCAGATACCAAGCATTTGCCGATGGTGCAGACATTGACGATGCAAGATCTGCGCGCCTGCCTGAAGGCGGGGTATCACGACTTTGTCGAAACACGGGCGGATGCCATATTCATCGTGCTGATCTACCCGATCGCGGGACTTTTGATGTTCGGCTTTGCCCTGAACGTCAACATGGTGCCACTTCTGGCGCCTCTGATCGCCGGTTTTGCCTTGATCGGTCCAGTCGCAGCTGTGGGGCTGTATGAGATCAGCCGCAAACGAGAACAGGGCAGCACGGTGCATTGGTTGGATGCGTTCGGTGTATTCCGCTCTCCGGCTTTCGGCGCAATTCTGGTTTTGGGCTTCTATCTGGTGATGCTTCTGCTGATCTGGCTGATGGTGGCGCAGAGCATTTACACGCATACAATGGGACCAGAAGCCCCCGCGTCACTTGGCACTTTTGCCAAGCAGGCCGTCACTACGGTTGCAGGCTGGACCATGATGGTTGTCGGACTCGCCGTTGGGTTCGTGTTCGCTCTTTGCGCTCTGGCGATCAGCGTCGTCAGCTTTCCGTTGCTTCTGGACCGGCAAGTCGGATTGCCGGTGGCGGTCGTGACGTCGTTTCGCGTGTTGCGTCACAACCCCGGCGTCATCTTGACCTGGGGGTTCATCGTGGCGGCCCTTCTGTTTGTGGGTGCCCTGCCGATGCTGTTGGGCCTGATCATAGTGATGCCGGTTCTGGGCCATGCCACATGGCACCTGTACCGCCGCGCGGTTGCGTGAACGCGCGGGTCTGCCCCGCGCGCGCAGAGTTCAGCCTGCCACGTTCAGGACGATCTTGCCAATATGGCCCGAGCTTTCCATGCGTGCATGGGCGGCCGCAGCCTCGGCCAGATCAAATTCGCTGTCCATGACAGGCGCAACCTTGCCAGCCTCAAGCAGAGGCCAGACAGCTTCGCGCAGGTCCTGCGCAATCCGGGCCTTGGCCAGATCGCTTTGCGGGCGCAGGGTGCTGCCGGTCAGGGTCAGGCGCTTGACCATCATCAGCGCAAAGTTCAGCTCGACCACCGGGCCTTGTAGAAACGCGATCTGGACCAGCCGCCCATCCTCGGCCAGAGCTTTGACGTTGCGCGGGATATAGTCGCCTCCGACCATGTCGAGGATAAGGTTTGCCCCACCTTCGGCCCGCATGACGGCCACAAAATCCTCATCGCGGTAGTTGATCGCCCTTTCCGCACCCAGCTTGACGCAAGCCTGACATTTTTCATCCGACCCTGCGGTGGCAAAAACGCGGGCGCCAAAGGCATTGGCCAACTGGATGGCCGTCGTGCCAATCCCGCTCGAGCCGCCATGGACCAGAAATCGTTCACCGGCCTTCAGCCCGCCCCGCGTAAACACGTTGGACCAGACGGTGAAAAAGGTCTCGGGCAGGCAGGCCGCCTCTTTCATTCCCATGCCGGCAGGAACCGGCAGGCAATGGGCAGCAGGGGTGGCGACATATTCGGCATAGCCGCCGCCCGGCAGCAACGCGCAGACCTGATCCCCGACGGACAGTCCTTCGACCCCGGCCCCGATCGAGACCACTTCGCCCGAAGCCTCAAGCCCCGGCAAGTCGCTGGCGCCGGGCGGCGGATCGTAAGCGCCCGCGCGCTGCAACGCATCCGGACGGTTCACACCGGCATAGGCCACTTTCAGAACGACCTGCCCCGCACCCGGTTCGGGAATCGGTCGCTCGGTCAGTTGCAAAACATCGGGACCACCCGGTTCGGTGATCTCAACAGCGCGCATCATCTGGGTCATAGGCACCTCCTTTGCCCAATGCCTAGCAGGCATCAGGGCCAAGGCCCAGCACCAAGACGCGCTACTTTCGGGGGTTCAGCATTCCCGGAAGATCGGCCCGCATTTTTACCGGAGCCTTCACCTGACCCGCCAGCCAGTTCGGAACCGCCAGGAACGGTTTCAACACCGGGTTGTCGCGCAACTGCGCCTTGAGCTTTTCAAACTCCATGACATTTGCGATCCGGCGATCCAGAAACTCCCACGTATTCTGATGATCCGGGCTGTCATCGCCCAGCCAAAACAGCAGGGTCGAGGAATAGACACCCGACAAAGTGGCCCGCTTCGTGTACCAGTTCACATCATCCGAACTGTCGCCCAGCGCATCCCAGATCAGATCGCAGGTCTGCCAAACCGCCTTGGCACCGTCGGCCGCATGGGTTGGCAGGGAAAACAGCGTCATGCCCCGGCGCACCAGTTCTTTGTCCTCGACGGCCTGCAACCGGAACCGAACCGCAGCTGCAATCCTGTCGCGGAATTTCAGTTCGCTCAGGTCCTCGGACCTGATGCGGTCCAGCATCGCCTGATCCCCGCGCGCGTGGTAGGCCAGCGCCAGATCCACCGCGCCGCGCGGACAAATCGCGCGTGCCAGACCGTCATCCAGACCACAGTCGGAAATGGAGGCGCGGAAACTGGATTCCGACCACCCATCGAAGGGAACATGGATCAGCATCGCATCCAAAAGCTGCTGTTTTGCATCTTCATATGTGGTCGTCATGGCGGTTCTCCGGTTGTCGGGCCCAGTACTAGACAAGTTAGAGCGGCTTTGCTATACGGCCAACTCCTGCAATTTCCTTGCAACTCTATCTAGAAAGGTGGTGACAACCACATGCAGGTTAGTGTTCGCGACAACAACGTCGATCAGGCGCTTCGTGCCCTGAAGAAAAAGCTGCAGCGCGAAGGCGTGTTTCGTGAAATGAAGCTTAAGCAACATTTCGAGAAACCGTCCGAGAAAAAAGCGCGCGAGAAGGCTGAAGCGATCCGTCGTGCCCGTAAACTGGCACGTAAGAAAGCACAGCGCGAAGGTTTGCTCTAAGACCTTTGGTCTCGTCCAGCTTTGGATGACACTATTTGACGACCCCCGAGGCATCGCCCGGGGGTTTGTCGTTTCGGGGATCGGTTTCAATCCGCCGACTCGTGGTACCGGCTGTGCGGCAAGCCGCCATTTCCTCACCAGCAACATTTTGCCCGGCATTTTGCAGCGCAGCGAATCCCGCACCGGTAGCATCGCGCCGCCAAAACTCGCCTGAAGTGAACCGCCCCCTACCACCATCGATATCCCGACCTCTAAGTGAGCCCGTCCGGAAGGACACAAACACAAACGGAGGCAAAAATGTCGACTGCAAGTACATTCGAACGCGAGATGCTGGAGCTGATCAACCAGGAACGCACATCCCGCGGGCTCAACCCGCTTCAGCTTGAGACGCAGCTGAACGATTCATCCGAAGATCACAGCACCTGGATGCTGGACACAGACACGTTCAGCCACACCGGTTCGGGCGGTTCCAGTGCGACCCAGCGGATGCAAAACGCCGGGTTCGATCTTGAGGGCAACTGGCGAACCGGCGAAAACATCGCATGGCAGTCCGAACGCGGGCAGCCCGGCATCAGCGATGACGTGGCTCAGTTGCACCAGAACCTGATGAACAGCCCGGGCCACCGCGCCAATATTCTGAACCCGGATTTCAAATATATCGGGATCGGTATCGAAACCGGCGATATGCAGGGTTTTGATGCGGTGATGGTCACCCAGAACTTTGCCGCAACCGACGCGGCAGTCATGCTGGACAACGGCAATACGAACACACCGCCCGTTCCGCCAACCACGCCGGACGAAGTTGCCGTTCCGGAAGAGCCGGAACCTGAAACACCTGACACCGACGTCACCGAGACAGAAGAGCCGGAACCCGAAACACCTGACACCGACGTCACCGAGACCGAGGAACCGGAGCCCGAAACACCTGACACCGACGTCACCGAGACAGAAGAGCCGGAACCCGAAACACCTGACACCGACGTCACCGAGACCGAGGAACCGGAGCCCGAAACACCCGACACCGACGTCACCGAGACCGAGGAACCGGAGCCCGAAACGCCGGACGTGGACGTGGTTGACGGCGGTGAGGCCGAGACGTTCTGCTTTGACGTTCAGGCCTTCCTGGATGAAATCGCCAGTTTCCTCGAAAACCTGCAAGCGCAGTTTGACGAGTTCAACTGGGGTGACGATATGAACGGCGACACGGACGTGGCGGACACCGATGATATCGACATGATGCCGACCGTCGACGTCACGCCGGAAACGGAATCCGAGCCTGCGGGTACCGAAACAGCCGACGTCGATGACTGTGACATCACAATGGTCAACTTCTTCCACTTTGACTGCATGATGGATGCAGCCTGATCAGTTGACCCTGTGCGAGGCCGGCCGTGTCGGCCTCGCATATTCCGGCTCAGAGCCTGATTTTGCTTCAGTAGATCTTTGGTACATATAGTTCATCCGGCAAAACGCGGCGTTCGTATTCCGGGTTGTACTTGCGATCGGGCAGATTGACCTTTTCTTGAGGCACGTCCTCGTAAGGGATTTTTGTCAAAAGATGCTCGATACAGTTCAGCCTTTCGCGTTTTTTGTCATTGCCTTCGACGATGTACCACGGGGCCTCGGGAATATTGGTTCGGAAAAGCATATCCTCTTTGGCCTTTGTGTAGGATTCCCAGCGGATGCGGGATTCCAGATCCATCGGTGACAGCTTCCATTGCTTCATCGGATCGTGAATACGCATGAGGAATCGCAACTGCTGTTCCTCATCCGTGATCGAGAACCAGTATTTCAACAGAATGATCCCTGACCGCACCAGCATCCGTTCGAATTCCGGAACGTCCTGAAAGAATTGTTCAACCTGGTCCTCGGACGCAAAACCCATCACCCGCTCGACGCCGGCCCGGTTGTACCAGGAGCGGTCGAACAGAACGATTTCACCCGCCGCCGGCAGATGCGGTACGTAGCGCTGGAAATACCACTGGCTTTGCTCTCGGCGGCTGGGTGCCGGCAATGCCACCACGCGCGCGACGCGCGGGTTCAGACGCTGGGTGATCCGCTTGATCACGCCCCCTTTACCGGCACTGTCACGGCCTTCAAACAGGATACAGACCTTGGCTCCGGTATGCTGTACCCAGTCCTGAACCTTGATCAATTCGGCTTGCAGGCGCAGCAGGTTGCGGAAGTAAACCTTGCGATCCAACATGTCCGGATGCTGTTCCCGATAGATTTTGCGGACTTCCATCGACAGCATCGGCTCACTGAATTCTATCTCGAAATCTTCGTCCAGCGTGTCCTCCAGCTCGGCTTCCAGCCAGTCTTTGGGGGCGCCAGTGTTTTCGTTGTCCAAGGTCAGCTCCTTCTCGGTCTTCGGGTTCGGACCATATCGGGCCCGTGTTACCGTCTGATGTCACCAGATGAATTGATGCGAGGGTCACGAGTCCTGCGGCTGTTGTCACGCCTACAAATCAGGTCCAGCGCGGGTATACGGTCTTTCCCCTGAATTTGTACATCTGGCCCGCGGGATACAAGCGTCTGAATTGACGCAATGCACGGCGCTTGGCCATGGCTGCTTGCATTGCCTCGTTTTGGTGCGGCATCACGGTGCGCATGACAAAGACGAGGCGATTGTGACATTCCTTCTTTCCGTGATGCCCGCGATCTGGCCCTGGCTTGTTCTGATATTAGCGCAATTGATGGTGCTGACCCGGCGGACAGGCATCGGCTTTTCGTTGCTGGCTTTGTTCATCAGCATTGCTTCGGCGACAGGATTGATGTCACCCATGGCGATCGCCGCGGTGGCCTTTGGTCTGGTCGGAGCTTCGTTGCTGCCCCATCTGAAAGGGTGGCCTGCTGTCGCCGGACACCTGTTGTTGATCCTGTGGTGCCTGGTCATGGGTGCCCATCTGCTGCCGGGATTCGAAAATTTGAAAATTCTGGATCAGGTACAGGCAGGTGCGGGAAGCGCCAGTTTCACCCTGCATCTGAACCTGGACAAACCGATGGTCTTCTTTGCCGTTCTTCTGGCCTGGCCCCGGATGCTGCGCGGCAAAACGCAGATCAAACGCACGGCTTTGCTGGCAGGGTTGCTGCTCTTGCCGGGGCTGTTTCTGTTGGGGCTTGCCTTTGGCGCGGTGCAGCCGGAATTTTCGGTCCCGCCCTGGTGGCTGGTATTTACCCTGTCCAACCTGTTTCTGACCTGCCTGACGGAAGAAGCCTTCTTTCGTGGCTATCTGCAATCAGCCATCTCCTCGCGCTTCGGGGCCGCTTGCAGCGTGATCGCAGCCAGCCTGCTGTTCGGACTGGCCCATGTCGCCGGGGGTACGGCGCTGGTGGTTTTTGCTTCCATTCTCGGGCTGGCCTGCGGATTGGGATACTATGCAACCAGACGCCTGTGGGTGCCTGTGATGATGCATTTTGGGTTCAACCTGACCCACCTTTTTCTGTTCACCTATCCCGGGTCTTTATGACAATCAGACGGGCAAGGCAGTGGTCTTGAACACGGTACGCAAGGCAAACGAGCTTTGCATTTGCGCCACCCCGGGCAGGCGCGACAGGTATTGCCGATGGATGCGGGCGAAATCTTCGGTGTTTTCCGCCACAACTTTCAGAATGTAATCCGCCGTACCAGCCATCAGATGGCATTCCAGCACATCCGGTATCCGGGCTACCGCCTTTTCAAACGCATCCAGAACCTCTTCGGCCTGACCCTGTAGCGTGATCTCGACAAAGACCGTTGTCGGCACGTTCATCTTCCGCGCATCCAGCAGCGCCACGTAGTTGCGAATGTAGCCTTCAACCTCCAGCCGCTGAACACGCCGGTGGCAAGCCGACGGAGACAGGTTGACCTGTTCAGACAATTCCGAATTCGACATCCTGCCGTTTTTTTGCAGTGCCGCCAGAATCTTTCGATCAGTCGTATCCAAGCTCATTTGCGCAAGTCCTTTGCGATATTTTTACACATTGCGCGAAATTCTTCCAAAAAAAAACGCATTGACACGTTTTCTTTCACAGAAATTGCGCGACAAAATGCACATAATTTAAGCAGCTTATGAACGGAGAGCCCAATGAAAATCGGTTGCCCCAAGGAAATCAAACCTCAGGAATTCCGCGTCGGGATGACGCCCAATGCTGCTCAGGAAGCAGTTGCACGTGGTCACGAAGTCCTGATCGAATCCGGCGCAGGCATCGGCGCGGGATTTGACAACGACGCCTATGTCGCGGCTGGCGCACGTATCATCGACACTGCGGAAGAGGTGTTTGCCACCGCCGACATGATCGTCAAGGTCAAAGAACCCCAGGCCGTGGAACGCAAGATGCTGCGCGAAGGGCAGCTGCTGTTCACCTATCTGCACCTGGCTCCGGACCCGGATCAGACGCATGACCTGCTGGAATCGGGTTGTACTGCCATCGCCTATGAAACTGTGACCGATGCGAACGGCGGCCTGCCCCTGCTGGCACCGATGTCCGAAGTCGCCGGTCGTCTGGCCCCTCAGGTCGGATCGTGGACCCTGCAAAAGGCCAATGGCGGGCGCGGCGTGCTGATGGGTGGCGTACCCGGTGTCGGCCCTGCCAAAGTGGTCGTAATCGGCGGCGGCGTCGTAGGAACCCATGCGGCGAAGATCGCCGCCGGTATGGGCGCGGATGTCACCGTTCTGGATCGCTCTTTGCCGCGGCTGCGCTATCTGGACGACGTCTTTGGCGGCACCTTCAAGAACCAGTATTCGACCGCAGGTGCCACGGCCGAGCTGATCCAGGATGCCGATATGGTCATCGGTGCCGTTCTGATCCCCGGCGCTGCGGCCCCAAAACTTGTCTCGCGCGCCCAGCTGTCGACGATGAAACCCGGTGCCGTACTTGTCGATGTTGCCATCGATCAGGGCGGGTGCTTCGAAACGTCGAAAGCCACCACCCATGCCGACCCGATCTACGACGTCGACGGCATCATGCACTACTGCGTTGCCAACATGCCGGGCGCGGTGGCGCGCACCTCGACCATCGCCCTGGGCAACGCAACAATGCCGTTCATGCTGTCTCTGGCGGACAAAGGCTGGAAACAGGCGTGTCAGGACGATCCGCATCTGCTGGAAGGTCTGAACGTCCACGCTGGCAAGCTGACCTACTATGCGGTCGGCAAGGCCCTTGGTATTGACGTCGTCTCGCCCAACGTGATCGTCAAGTCGTAACCACTCCTGCCCCTGAAATCGTTTTTGAAAAGCGGTTTCCAGCGTTGGGCATAGCGCCACGCCACAGGCGTGGCGCGGTTGGACTCAAAGCGATGGTTTGAACAAAGAAAAGGGCACCGCGCCCTTGCGCGGTGCCCGGCCCAACGGGAGGAGGGCATTTTCGAATGCCCGATCGACGGGCGGGAGCCGTCACCCCTGTTTCTGGATCTCCACAGAATGAGGGTAAGGGATCGAAATACCCTTGTCGTCAAAGGCTTCTTTGATCGTTTTCGTCAGCTCGAATTTGACATCCCAATAGTCTGGCGCCGAGCACCACAGCCGTGCCGTCAGATCCACCGAACTGTCACCCAGGTTCGTTACCCGAACCCAGGGTTCCGGGTCGCTGTGAATGCGGCTGTCCGCTTTGGCCACATCCAGAATGATCTGCATGGCTTTGTCAGCGCTGTCACCATAGTCGATTCCGAATACCAGATCGACACGACGCGTGTCATGGGCAGAGTAGTTCGTGATGATCGAGCCCCATGCCTGACCGTTCGGAACAATGATTTGCACGTTGTCCGGCGTCACCAGTTCGGTGGTGAACAGGTTCAGGTCCTTTACGGTGCCCGACGTGCCGCCGATATCAACAAATTGACCCAGCTTGTAGGGCCGGAAGACAACCAGCATCACACCGGCCGCCAGATCGCTGAGTGTGCCTTGCAGCGCCAGGCCGATAGCCAGGGACGCAGCACCCAGAATGGCGACGATGCTGGTGGCTTCAATTCCGAAGATGCCTAGAACCGCAACCAGAACCATGGCGAGAATGGCCCATTTGACCAGGCTTGCCATAAAGTTCCCAAGCGTCGGATCAATATGCGGCGTCGAATTGATCCGGCGGCGAACCATGCCCCCGATTGCACCAGCCACGATCCAGCCCAGGATCAGAACGACAAGCGCCTTGACGGCACTCATGATCAGCGGGGCAAATGCACCCACCTGTGTTACGACCTCATCCACGCCCATCTCCTTTCAACAGCAAGAAACCCGCGAGGTTTTCGCGGGGGTCACCAGATTGTGAGCCAAGTTTGGCTTCCGGTCTAGGTGCGAGTTTCGTGGGATTTCCCCTTTGTTCGTCAGAAAACACGGCCTGACCAGAAATGCACATCGCCAAGGGCTTAAATAAATCAGGCGTGGCCCCTAGCTTTTACAGGGACAGCCAAACAGGAGCCCCCAATGCTGGACAACAAACCGCATCCGATCATGGCGCGCTGGCCCGCGCAATCCCCGGACAGGATTCAACTGTATTCCTATCCGACTCCAAACGGCGTGAAGGCGTCGATCATGCTGGAGGAAACCGGCCTGCCCTATGAGCCCCATCTGGTGACGCTGTCGGATGCGGATGTCAAAAGCCCCGAGTTTCTGTCGCTGAACCCAAACAACAAAATCCCAGCCATCATCGATCCCAACGGGCCGGACGGTGAGCCGCTGGCCCTGTTCGAAAGCGGGGCAATCCTGCTGTATCTGGCCGAGAAATCAGGCATGTTGCTGGGACAAAGCGCAGCAGACAAGCATCGCATTACGCAATGGCTGATGTTCCAAATGGGGGGCGTGGGGCCAATGTTTGGCCAGCTTGGCTTTTTCTACAAATTCGCGGGCAGCGAAATCGAAGACCACCGACCGCGCGAACGCTATATCAACGAGGCCAAACGCCTTTTGAACGTGGTCAACACGCAACTGGAAGGGAAAGACTGGATCGCCGGCGATTACTCCATCGCCGATATCGCTCTTGCCCCCTGGTTGAATGCTCTGGACTTCTACGGCGCGAAAGAGGTTGTTGGCTGGGACGGCTACGCCAATGTCGTCGCCTATGTCGACCGTTTCATGCAGCGCCCGGCGGTGCAGCGCGGCAAGACCATACCCGCACGCGCTTGATCTGCTTCGCAATCGACGGGGTGCCGAAACCGGCACCCGCATTGCAAAACTCAGCCCGGCAGTGCGCCCGTCAGCACATACCGCAGGATTTCAACAACCTGCGCGGGCTTTTCCGCCACGGCCAGCGCGGCTGCATCCACTTCTTTCAACGCGTGCTGATGCTCGGGACCGTGCAGCACGATAATGGATTTACCCAGCGCTGCGGCATAGCCCGCATCAAAAGCCGCGTTCCACTGTTTGTACTTGTCGCCAAACCGGACAACCACCACGTCGGCATCCGAAATGCCCTTTCGGGTCCGGATCGCGTTGACCATCGCCCCCTTGTGGTCATGCCAGTATTTGTTCGGCTCTTCCCCCAGAATGGCAACGCCGCAATCGTCGCTTGCCGCGTGGTCCGTCACCGGGCTGTTGAATGTGATGTCCAACCCCTGCGCGCCGTCGATGATCTGTTCGCGCCAATCGGTGTGGATTTCGCCAGAGAGGTACACGTTCAGCATCTTTCGTCCTCCGTAAACACGGAAAGGGCGCCACCGCCCCTTCATCTTTTCTGAAATACTACCGCCGGAGGCGGTCCTGCATCAGCCCCGCAGAACACCGCCGGTTGCCTTGGTAACCTTGGCGATGATCTTTTCGGCCACCGCTTCGATGTCCTTTTCCTTCAGCGTCTGCTCTGTCGGCTGCAAACGTACCGTTATGGCCAACGATTTTTTACCTTCACCCAGGCTGCCGCCGATGAATTCGTCAAAGACACGTACATCTTCGATCAGCGCCTTGTCGGCACCTGCCGCCGCGTTCACCAATGTCAGCGCCTCGACGTTGTCATCAACGACAAAGGCAAAGTCACGTTCAACCGCTTGCAAGTCACGCAATTCCAATGCGGCACGTGTGGCGCCGGACTTGCGGGGCAAGGGAACCTCGTCGGGCCAGATCGTAAAGGCCATTGCCGGACCCTTGATATCCATCACCTGCAACACGCGCGGGTGCAGCTCACCAAAAACACCCAGCACCTTTTTGGGACCCAGACAGATCTTGCCGTGACGACCCGGATGCCACCAGGCATCGCCGTCGCGCAGAATCTGCACCTTGGCCGGTGCTCCGATCGCCGCAAGAACGGCCTCGGCATCCGCCTTGGCATCAAAGACATCCACCGGGCGCGAGGCCCCGTGCACATCCTTGGGGCCGTTGCGGCCAACCAGCAGGCCGGCGATCTGGGTTTTCTGGTCGCCGGGTTCGCCATCGTGGAAAACGGGGCCAACCTCGAACAGGGCGACGTCGGCGTATCCGCGTGCCTGATTGCGGGCTGCGGCCTGCAACAATCCGGGCAGCAGATCGGGGCGCATGTGACTCATCTCGGACGAGATCGGGTTTTCAAGCATGCTCGCGTCATCCCCGCCACCGAACAAAGCAGCCGAAGCCTGATCGATGAACGTATAGGTGACGCATTCGTTGTAACCCAGCGCGGCGCAGGTGCGCCGCGCCATGGACTGGCGGCGCTGCGTCGGTGTCATCACCGGCTTGGGAATACCATCGGTGACACGCGGCAAGGGTTTGCCCTGCAACTTGGTCAACGAGGCGATCCGTGCGACCTCTTCCACCAGATCGGCCTCACCCATGATATCGGGGCGCCAGCTGGGCACGTGGGCCATCTCGCCCTCCAGACGGAAACCCAGACGGGTCAGCGTTTGACGCTGCTCGCTTTCGGGAATGTCCATCCCGACCAGAGACTGCACCCGTTCGGCATCCAGCTTGTACGCACGCGCGTGGTTCGGCGCTTTGCCCGCCTCGACCACTTTGGACGCTTCGCCGCCGCAGATGTCCAGAATCAACTGGGTTGCGTGCTCGAGCCCTTCCAGCGTGTATTCAGGGTCCACGCCGCGTTCGAACCGATACCGCGCGTCCGAATTGATTTTCAGCGCCCGACCCGTCAGCGCGATCTGCACATGATCCCAGAACGCGCTTTCCAGGAAGACGTTCACAGTATCCTCGGTGCAGCCAGTTTCCTGACCGCCCATGATGCCTGCGATGGATTCCGGGCCTTTGTCATCGGAAATAACCATCATGCCGGGCTGTAGCGTGTATTCCTTCTCGTCCAGCGCCACCAGGGTTTCACCGCCTTTGGCGCGGTGAACGCGAAGGTTGCCCTGCACCTTGTCCGCGTCAAACACATGCAGCGGGCGGTTATGGTCAAAGGTCATATAGTTGGTGATATCCACCAGCGCCGAAATCGGACGCAGACCGATCGCCTTCAACTGATCCTGCAACCATTGCGGGCTGGGGCCATTCTTCACACCACGGATCAGACGGCCGGTGAAATGCGGCGCGCCGTCCAGCGTGTCGTCGTCAATCGTCACCTTTATCGGGCTTTCGAAATCTCCGGGCACCGGCACGTAGTCGCGCTGTTTCAAAGTGCCGATCCCACGCGCCGCCAGATCACGCGCGATGCCTTCCACGCCCAGCGCATCGGGCCGGTTGGGAGTGATTGCGATCTCGATCACGGGATCGATTTTCGACGGGTCATTCTCGGCAAGCCAATCAACGAACCTGTCACCGACCTCGCCCGAGGGCAATTCGATGATGCCGTCATGTTCGTCCGACAATTCCAGCTCGCGCTCGGAAGCCATCATCCCAAAGCTTTCGACGCCGCGGATCTTGCCGACGCTGATCGTCAGGTCCAGACCGGGGATATACATGCCCGGTTTACAGACGACGACAGTGATCCCTTCGCGGGCGTTTGGCGCGCCGCAGATGATCTGCAACTCGCCTTCATCCGTGTCCACCTTGCAGACACGCAGCTTGTCGGCGTCAGGGTGTTTTTCCGCGTGTTTCACATAGCCCAGCGTAAAGTCCTTGAGCTTGTCAGCCGGGTTGATGACCTCTTCGACCTCAAGGCCAAGGTCGGTCAGCGCCTCAGTGATCTCATCAACCGACGCATCGGTGTCGAGGTGGTCTTTCAGCCAGGACAGAGTGAATTTCATTGCTCGGGGCCTTTTTTGGCAGATATCCAGTCGGCACAGGCAATGACAAAGAATGGGCCGGGGTGCAAGCGCCCTGCGTCACGGATAGGTAGGGGTGCGGCCCAAAAGCTCGTCCAGCTGCCGTCCGATCCAGCCGTGTGGGATGAAATGCCCACCCGGATGCGTGTCCAGTGAAACCTGCCCCTGCGTGCAATCGGTCCACTCCACCCGGCTGAGCGTCAGGATCGGCACCACGCTCCAATCGCCACGCGGCGTCGCTGTTTCGCAGCCGAATTTCTGCCGCCACAGCGCCACCGGATAGGTCGTGTCCCCTCCCGGGCCAAAGGGGAAGTCCATTACGGTATCGCTGGTTCCGTGCACATGGCGCACCTCGGCCGGGGCCTGCGGGCAGTGCTCAGTCTGACGAATGGTGCCTGCAATGCCCAAGAGCGCGGCAGTGTCATTGCCCGACTGGCAGACATAACGCCACGCCATCGCGCCGCCAAAGGAATAGCCCGAGACATAGATGCGATCCGGGTCAATCGGATAGCGTTGGGCTACATCCTCAAGCACCCGATCAGCAAAAGGCACGTCGCCCGTGTCCGAGGTCCAGAAATCCCAGCTTTTGCCCAACCCGTTCGGAGCCACCAGCAGCACACCGCGCAGCTTTGTGGCTCCGGCGATGCGCTCGTGGTTCACCACCACGGTCCCCTGCCGTGCCCAACCGTGGAAATGTAGCAACACCGGCAGAGGCGTTTCGCCGTCCCACCCATCCGGCTCCAACACATGATACGAGCGGTCCCCGACCTGACAGGCGGTATCATCGTGGCAGGTATCCACGGCAACGGCTTGGGTGGCGGTCAGCAGGAGAAGGCAGAGCAGTCGGTAAATCATCTGCCGAACCCTAACGAGCCTGCGCCCGCTGTCACGTCACAACCCCGTGCGAGATTGTGACAAGCCGCGCTGTCGCCAGACCGCGGGGTGGCGATCCGTGGTTTGAGTTGGGCGGTTTATGATTGCCAAATCCGCGCGCTGTTCGAGCGTTGTACTTGCGGAGACAAATCGCCAGCCCGTACGGGCGGTCTGGCGATAGCGCGGCGGCCTATCGGCCTTTGCTCCGCGCATTCTACTTCCGGAAATCTTTCAAGAGCTTTCTAGTCTTCTGAAGCTGCTCATTCTCGTCTTGGCGGCGAGTTTTGTCCTTTAACCAAACGTCCCCGGCGATTTGCAGAAAGTGCATTACAGGAAGAACAACTACGACTGTGAACAAGTAGCCGAACAACTCCCCGCCAAACCCGAAAACCAAGAGCATTGCGACAAATGAGAGCGTGAACAATCCAAATATTTGCCACAACCGAATACCTTTGGCGCGCCTTTTGCACCAATCGACATAACGCGCCAGAAATAAACCCAACGGGTACACTTACCGGCTCAAACCACCATGCAGGTTCGGCATATCCAGCGCTGCGAACCCGTAGTGGCGCAGCCAGCGCAGGTCGGAATCAAAGAACGCCCGCAGATCGGGAATACCGTATTTCAGCATCGCCAGACGGTCGATGCCGATGCCAAAGGCAAAGCCCTGATAGACCTCGGGGTCGATGCCACCGGCGGCGATCACCTTGGGGTGGACCATGCCCGAGCCCAGAATCTCCATCCAGTCGTCGCCCTCACCGATCTTCAGCTGACCATTGTCCCAGGAACAGCGGATATCGACCTCGGCCGACGGCTCGGTGAAGGGGAAGTGCGAGGCGCGGAAGCGCAGTTCGACATCGTCGACCTCGAAGAACGCCTTCACGAATTCTTCCAGAACCCATTTCAGGTTCGCCATCGAGATGTCCTTATCGATGGCCAGCCCTTCGACCTGATGGAACATCGGCGTGTGGGTCTGGTCATAGTCGGCGCGATAGACGCCGCCCGGACAGATGACGCGGATCGGCGCGCCCTGTTTCTCCATCGACCGGATCTGCACAGGGGATGTGTGGGTCCGCAGCACATGCGGCGGGCGATTGTCGCCCTCGGCGCGGTGCATGTAGAACGTGTCCATCTCGGCCCGCGCGGGGTGGTGGCCGGGGATGTTCAGGGCGTCGAAGTTGTGCCAGTCGGTTTCGATCCGCGGACCTTCGGCCACAGAGAAACCCAGTTCGGCAAAGATCGCGGTCAGTTCCTCGGTCGCCTGGCTGACCGGGTGGATCGAGCCCTGACGGCGCGCGCGGGTCGGCAGGGTGACGTCCAGCCATTCGGTGCGCAGACGCTCATCCAGCGCGGCATCGGCCAGAGCGGCCTTTTTGGCGGACAGGGCCGAGTTGATCTCATCCTTCAGGGCGTTCAGCGCGGGGCCTGCCACCTGGCGTTCCTCGGGCGTCATTTTACCCAACTCGCGCATCTTCAGCGCGACCTCGCCTTTTTTGCCCACGGCAGCGACGCGGATCGCCTCAAGCGCGTTTTCATCGCCTGCTTCGGCGATTTGGCCCAGATATTTTGCCTTAAGATCGTCCATGACGCCCTCTGAATTTGGTCGCCAACCTGCTATCGGGCCAGCCCCGCGAATGCAAGCGGGACCGGGCGGATCAATAGCTGTATTCGGGGAAAATCCGGGTCAGATCACCGTTCCAGTCGCCGTTGTAGTGTTCCAGCAACTCATCCGCAGGCACTTTCCCGCTTTGGATGCTGTCCTTGAGCGCGTTGAGGAAATGGGTCTCGTCCGGAACCAGACCACCGGCCCCGGGATAGGCGCGGGCTTTCAGGCCGGCTTCGGAGATCGCCACAACCTCACGCGCCAGATCGTGCATGTTGATGGTGCCGACCTTCGCTTGCAGACCGTCTTTGGCAGCCGCGACACGCAGCGCCTCGCGGGTCTCGGTATCCCAGCCTTTGACCAGATCCCAGGCCGCGTCCAGGGCCGTTTGATCGTAAGTCAGGCCAACCCAGAAGGCGGGCAAGGCACACAGACGACGCCATGGGCCGCCATCGGCCCCGCGCATTTCCATGAATTTCTTGATCCGCGCCTCGGGGAAGGCGGTGGTCAGGTGATCGGCCCAATCGCTGAGCGTGGGCGTTTCACCCGGCAGAGCGGGCAGTTCGCCTTTCAGGAAGTCGCGGAACGACATGCCCAGCGCATTGATGTACTGGCCATCGCGATAGACGAAATACATCGGAACATCGAGCGCGTATTGCACGTAGCGCTCGAACCCGAAGCCGTCTTCGAACACGAAAGGCAGCATGCCCGTACGCGCATCGTCCAGATGCCGCCAGATGTAACTGCGCCAGCTTTTCTGGCCATTTACCTTGCCTTCGAAAAAGGGCGAGTTCGCAAACAACGCCGTTGCCACCGGCTGCAAGGCCAACGCCACGCGCAGTTTCTGCACCATGTCGGCCTCGGACCCGAAATCGATGTTGACCTGAACCGTGCAGGTCCGTCGCATCATGGCGCGGCCCATGGTGCCGACCTTTTCCATATAGTCATTCATCAGCCGATACCGCCCCTTGGGCATCAGCGGCATTTCCTCATGTGTCCAGGTCGGTGCCGCGCCCAGACCGATGAAACCCACGCCGATCTCATCAGCGATATCCTTCACCTCGCGCAGGTGGGTGTTCACCTCATCACAGGTTTCGTGGATGGTCTCGAGCGGAGCACCCGACAGCTCCAGCGCGCCGCCCGGCTCCAGGCTGACATTGGCGCCATCCTTTTCCAGACCGATCAGATGACCCGCTTCACGGACTTCGGCCCAACCGTGCCGGTCGCGCAGGCCCTCCAACACCGCCACGATGGATCGCGCACCCTCAAACGGCAACGGTTTCAGCGTGTCTTTGCAGTAGCCGAACTTCTCATGCTCGGTGCCGATGCGCCAGTCTGCCTTGGGCTTGCAGCCCGACTCCAGATATTCGGCCAATTGCTCGTGGCGTTCGATTGGTCCGCCGCCGGACTGGGGGATGGACATGAGACCCGTGCTCCGATCCTGATGTGTCTGTCTTTTGGCCAGTCGTGGGGGCAAACCGCGCCAGTGTCAATGCAGCCGAAGGTGTGGAGGGCGCGAGGGCGTACGCTCCCAAATCACGACCGGATGGGCCGATCCACCGTTCAGTTCGGCCAGCATATGCTCGGTTTTCAGACCCGGCAGCGCCGAGAAGACATCGAACAGCGCCTCGGCCCCTTCCGCATTCACAGGAATGTGAAGCACCGCCTGACCCGGTTGTTCCAACACCCAATGCGCCGGCGTCGAAGTCGGATCGAGCGCCAGCCGCTCAATCTCGCGCGTGGCGATGGTGCCGCCATCCAGTGGGCCGAAATAGGTGATCTGACCTTCATCGACGGTCACGACACCCTGTCCGCCAGTGCCGGTTCTGAACCTTGCGCGCTGCACCCCGATCACCGCCAGGGCGATTGCGACAGCGACAAGCAGCCAGCCGATCCACCCCAGCAGACCACCGGGCCCGTTGATCCAGCTGAGACCGAGGATCAGGACAAACCCGGCAACCAGCACTTCGCGCCAGCGCCACAGGGCCAGTTTTGCCTCGGGTCGGATGAAACTCATGACAAAGCCTCGAACGCAAACGAAACCGAGTAACGAACCAACGTTAGGTTGGGGACTGCCTTTGAGGCCGAGATCGTGCGCCGGTCAAACTCATGAGCGACGATAATCCCTCTGACGGCTTCTTCGCCTTCCTCGACCAAATCACCCATGTACCCCAATATCTGGGCGACAACCTTCGAATCGGTTTTGCCGGCTTTCAACTCCACAACGACCAGGCTGCCATCCGCGCCGCGGCACAGAATATCGATAAAGCCCGAGGCCACTGCCCGTTCAGCACCGTCATCCACGATTTCGAATCCGGTATCCAACAAAGAGATATTTTGCCGAATTGCGGTTTGCATATCTCGCTCAAGCGTAAACCGCTGCCTTTCAGGCTTCGTCTGTCCTGTAGTTTCAAGTCTTTCGTTCGCGGCTGTCAAACTGGTTCCAGCTTTGATTTCACGCAAGAACCGTGCGTAGCGCTGAACTGCGTTCTTGTAGGATTGCAACCCGTTTCGCAGATTTCCATTGATCGGAATCCGTGAGGGGTTCTCTTTGTCGCTGCGCTCGTCCGAAGTCGAATAGCTCAGACTTGCCAGAACGTCTTCCAGTTTCCCAAGGTCAAAGGCTTCGTCCAATGAGCCATAATGCGCTTCGACTTTCTGGACCCGGTGAATTTGAGCGACACAGGTGTTTTCTGCATAGCCCTCGGCAACAAGCCAATCCCGATATTGCGCTTTCATTGTTCCAACCTAACCCCAATCCCCCAGCGCCTGCTGCCACATGGTCAATGCAGCCACCGCTGCCGTGTCGGCCCGCAGGATACGAGGGCCAAGGCTGACCACATGCACGAATGGCAACCCTGTCAGACGCGCGCGTTCCTGGTCCGAAAACCCGCCTTCTGGGCCGATGAGAATCGCCCAGGGCCGTCCTTTTTCATTGGCGGCCAATCGCAGGGCCGATCCAACCTCGGCTTCGTTGCAGAACATCAGTTGCCGATCTTCGGGCCATGCATCCAGCAGCCGATCCAACCGCTGCAATTCGGCAACCTCAGGCACGAAGGTTCCGCCACACTGCTCGGCCGCCTCGACGGCATGGGCCTGCAGGCGGTCCTGACGAATGCGTTCGGAATTGGTGAACTCGGTCTGCACCGGCAGGATACGCGCCGCACCCATTTCGGCGGCTTTTTCCACGATGAAATCGGTGCGGGCCTTTTTTATGGGCGCGAACAGGAACCACAGATCGGGCGGCAGCTGCAACGGTTTCGTCTGTTCAAGGCAGGTCAGCGTCCCGCCGCGTTTTCCCGCCTCGGAGACTTCGGCCAACCACTCTCCGTCCTGCCCGTTGAACAGGGCGACCTGCCCTTTGACCGCAAGGCGCATGACACCAAAAAGGTAGTGCGCCTGGTCGCGCGTCAAAGGAACCGATTGCCCCTGACCCAAGGGCTGCTCTACATACAGTCTGATCTTCGCACTCATGAGACCCTACATATGCAAGGCAATGCCCCAACACCAGATGGTCAAGTCGCCGATGCCGTCAGCGGCAACTGGGTCGACACCCACGCCCCGGCCTTTGCCCGCCCCTATCTGCGCCTCAGCCGCGCGGACCGGCCCATCGGGACATGGCTGCTGCTGATTCCCTGTTGGTGGGGGCTGGCGCTGGCGATCCTGCATGATGGTCAGCCGCGTTGGGAAGATCTGTGGATCGCCTTGGGATGCGCATTTGGGGCCTTTCTGATGCGGGGCGCCGGTTGCACGTGGAATGACATTACGGACCGGGAATTCGACGGGCAGGTCGAACGCACACGCTCGCGCCCGATTCCGTCGGGTCAGGTCAGTGTCCGGCAGGCCGTGGTCTGGATGATCCTGCAATGCATTCTGGCGCTTGGTATCCTTCTCAGCTTCAATCAGGCGGCAATCGCAATGGGTGTTCTGTCCCTGCTGCCCGTGACGATTTATCCGTTTGCCAAACGGTTTACGTGGTGGCCTCAGGTGTTTCTGGGGCTGGCCTTCAACTGGGGCGCCCTTCTGGCCTGGGCGGCGCATAGCGGTTCCGTGGGATGGCCTGCGGTGACGCTTTACCTGTCTGGAATCGCGTGGACCCTGTTCTACGATACCATCTATGCGCATCAGGATGCCGAGGATGACGAACTGATCGGCATCAAATCAACCGCCCGTCTGTTCGGAGCCGATACAGCGCGGTGGCTAAAGTACTTTTTGGTGGCGACCGTGTCGCTAATGGGGCTGGCCATCGTCGATGCAGGGGTGCCGGATACCTCGATGCTGGCATTGGGTGTTGCGCTCTGTGGGCCTTGGGCAATGGGCTGGCACATGATGTGGCAACTCCGCGCGCTGGACATCGAAGACAATGCCAGGCTGTTGCAATTGTTCAGGGTCAACCGCGACACTGGCTTGATTCCGCTGATCTTCCTCTGCGTCGCCCTGTTGCTCTGATTGCACCTGCTGAACGTGGCCTGTAAAGATCGGCCCAACCGCCTGAGGAGTGTCAAACCCAAATATGCGTCTGCCGTATTTTATCGTTGTTTCCCTGATCTTTCTTGTATCAGCCGGGCTGTCGCTTTTGGCAGCCAGCTATGCCGTCACAAAGATCGAAGAGACATCGGAATTCGCTGTGCGCCGGGCGCTTGACCTCAAAGGGCACGACTGGGCCGAGGTCGAGTCGGACGGCTTGCGCGTGGTCCTGACCGGGATTGCACCCGATGAGGCGACACGGTTCAACGCGCTGACCGCAGCCGGAACCGAGGTCGATGCGTCCCGCGTAATCGATGAAATGGAGGTTGAAGCGACCTCTGCCCTGGCGCCGCCGCGCTTTTCGGCGGAAATTCTGCGCAACGATCACGGCATCTCGATCATCGGCCTGATCCCGGCCAGCGAAGACAGAGATGCCCTGATCAGAAGGCTGGGCAACCTCGACCGCAACATCGCAGTTTCGGACCTGATGGAAACCGCGGATTACCCCAAGCCCGACGGTTGGGATGCCGCGATATCATATGCCATCGAGGCGCTGGCCAGCCTGCCACGTGCCAAAATTTCCGCAAACGCCGATTTGGTCAAAATCACTGCCATTGCGGACAGCCAACAGGAAAAACAACGTCTCGAACGCGATCTGACCCGCGCCGCGCCGCCTAGCCTGCGGATCGGGCTGGCGATCTCGGCACCTCGTCCCGTCATAACGCCCTTTACGCTGCGTTTTCTGATCAACGAAGACGGTGGGCAATTTGACGCCTGCTCGGCACAAGATGCAAAAGCACGCGACCGGATCGTGACCGCTGCGCGCGATGCCGGCTTGTCGGGAACATATTCCTGCACCATCGGTCTGGGCGAGCCCTCGCCACGCTGGCCCGAAGCCGCCGAGAAGAGCATTCAGGCACTGGCCAGAATCGGCAAAGGCTCGGTCACGATGTCGGATGCGGACATCACCCTGGTTGCGGCGCAAGGCACGGATCCAGCCTTGTTCGACCGGGTTGTAGGTGAACTTGAAACAGCGTTGCCTCAGGTCTTTGCCCTGCATGCCGTGCTGCCGGAACCTGAAACCAGCGAACAGACCGGACCCGTCGAGTTCTCGGCGACCCGCAGCCCCGAAGGGCTTGTGCAACTACGAGGGCGCCTGGGGGATGAAACGTTGCGGGACATGGTCGACAGCTATGCCCGCGCGGCCTTCGGCTCGGATCAGGTCTATACCGCGACCCGCATCGCGCCGGGGCTTCCGGCAGATTGGCCGGTGCGTGTTCTGGCCGGCCTCGAGGCGTTGGCCCAGCTTCACAACGGGGCCCTGACCGTAACACCAGGCTCGGTCGAACTGACCGGCCTCAGCCATGAAGAGGATGCCAAGGCCCGTATCGCAGGTCAGTTGTCGGACAAGCTGGGCGAAGGGCAGGAATTCACCCTGACGATCACCTATCAGCCTCCGCCAGAGCCCGAAGACGCGCTGCCCGATCCTGAAGTCTGCGAAGCGCAGATCGCCGAAATCCAGACCGTCAGCAAAATTGCGTTCGAACCCGGATCAGCGACGATCGCATCCGACTCGCGCGATACGGTGAACCAGATCGCCGACATCCTGCGCGACTGCGGGCCGATCCGGCTGGAGATCCAGGGCCATACCGACAGCCAGGGCCGCGAAGAGATGAACCAGCAGCTCAGCCAGGCACGGGCGCAATCGATTCTGAACGAGCTGCGCGGGCGGCGCATTCCCACCAGCAGCTACACTGCCGTTGGATATGGTGAAACACAGCCCATCGCGGACAACGACACCGAAGAAGGCCGCGAAGCCAACCGGCGGATCGAGTTCCGGCTGATCCGTCCCGAGCCGGTCGAAGCCTCCGAAACAGGCCTCGAAGCGCTCGAGGCCGAGGCTGGGGCTGAGGCTGACGCGCCTGAAACGGATCAGACCGAATCGACCGCACCAGACACGGACGCAGAGGACCAGTAAGTTGAACAGAACCGAATTCATCATTGCCACAGCCGTCATCCTGTTTGCGGCCTTCTGCATGGGCTGGTTTGCCAACTGGCTGGCACACCGCCTGTCCCGCGTCCGCCAAAGCGACGTTGCCGATCTGGATCGCATGAGCCAGGAACTGCACGAAGCGGAAGAAACCCGCGATCAGGCCATAACCTATCTTCAGCAACGTGAAGCCGAGTTAACCAACCAGCTGACCCAGACAGAGGCAGAACTGGCCGCAGCCATGGACGGTCTGCGCGCCGCGCGGCAAGAGGCCGAGGAAATGCGCGGTCGGATCAACAACGCCGACTAGACGCTACAGTATCAGTTCAGGTAAACGACAGCCTCAACTTCGAACAGCATCGGTTCGATTGCCAGCTTTGGCACCGGAACCAGGGTTTGCGCTGGCAGAGTATCTCGAAACACGCGTTTGACGGCGTCAGTCAGCAGGCCGAGTTTCGACAAGTCGTGGTCCACCACTTAAACCGTCAACTTCACAACCTGATCGCACTGCGCCCCAAGCGCGTGGATCACCGCCTTGAGATTGGTATAGGCCTGTTCGACCTGCGCGCCGAAATCCGGCGACAACGCTCCGGTTTGATCCTGCCCACCCTGACCCGAGACAAAGGCCAACCGACCGGCGCCCGGGGTTACAACGGCGGTGCTATAGCCGTTCGGGGATGGGTCGTGGAGGTGTCCGGAATTGACGATCTGAGGACGCAGGGTCGTTTCGAGATTTTGTTTTTCAAGTGTCATGTTCGAAATCCTTGCTGAGGTGCAAGGACAGGTCTAGACGGTATTAGTGCCAAATTTTGTCACTGAATATGCTAGGTTGGGCTAATGAAAGCCGCGACCAGACAAGACGCCATCGCCCTTATCCTACGACGCAACAGCAGTTCCACCGTAGATGCGCTGGCCGCAGAGGTCGGCGTCTCGTGCCGCACCATCCTGCGCGACATCGCTGCACTGCGTGATCAGGGATTTGTAATCTATTCCGAATGTGGCCGGGGTGGCGGGCTGCAACTTGATCCGCAATCCGTCCTAACAACCGCCCGGTTGTCGGCAACCGAGGTTTTTGCCCTGCTGCTCGGCGTGGCGTCAATGCGGGCGGCACGTGCATTGCCGTTCTCGGATCTGGCGGATGCAGGTCTGGCCAAGATCGAAAAATCCCTGCCAGCGGACCGGGTGCGCGATCTGCGTCGCTTTCTCGATTGCCTCCACGTTGGACAATTGTCGCCTCAGCAGAACCTGTCAGACCTCGGACCCATGGATGCGGCCCTTCTGCCCGCCTTCGAACAGGCGTTTCTGAACCGGCTTTACCTGCGCTTTGGTTATCGCGACGCCAAAGGTGTCCAGAGTTTTCGCGAAGTTGAACCGCAAGCTATGCTGATCCTGCCACCGCTCTGGTACCTGGTTGCCTGGGATCCGCAGCGAGATGATTTTCGGCATTTCCGCATGGACAGGATCAGCGACCCGGAATGCGTTGAGGGTGCCATGTTCCGCCGCAAGAGAGTTCCGTTCGAAGACGATGTTTGCCCGTTCAATGATCTGCCGAAATAAGGCCGCGACAGCCGATCCGCCCGCTCGACGCATCCTCACCACCGGGTCAACGCGTCTTCATCCTCATCCTTGGCGGCAACCCATTCCGCACCCGACCGGGTGATTTCTTTCTTCCAGAAGGGAGCACGGGATTTCAGATAATCCATCAGGTACTCCGCCGCCTCGAACGCATCCTTGCGATGCCGTGCAGCGGTGGCCACCATCATGATCTTGTCGCCCGGGGCCAGACGTCCATGGCGGTGAATCACCAGCACGTCACCCAATGCCCAACGCGCCTGCGCCTCTTCGGCGATCTTGGTCAGGGCGCGTTCGGTCATACCGGGATAGTGCTCGATCTCCATCACATCCAGATCTCCGCTCGCCAGATCACGCACAACGCCGGTGAAGGTGACGATGGCGCCGTTGGAATCATCCCCGGCGGCAAAGGCATTGGCCTCGGCCCCCAGATCAAATGCCTCCTCCTGAACCGCGATCCGCATCGGTCAACCGCCCGTCATCGGTGGGAAAAACGCAACTTCCCGAACACCTGCCAGCGACGCATCGAAATCCGACAACTCCTGATCCAACGCAACGCGCAGCGCGGACAGATCGGCAAATGCCACTGCATAGCGCTCTTCCCGAGCGCTCAGTTCAGCCACTAGATCGCCGACCGTGGCCGCTTGCGTTTCGACCTTTTCCTTTGGCAAGCCGATGCGTTCGCGCACCCAGGCGAAATACAGAACATCCATCGGTTAGCTCTCCTTCAGATGAGGCATGGCCTTACGTAGATAGTCATAGCCGGTGATCAATGTAAGCGTTGCCGCAATCCACAACAGCCACAGCCCGACCTGACCCGCCCAATACATACCATCGACATTCAGACGCAGGTGGTTCACGTCTTCGACCTGACCCGCAATGATCTGCTCGACCAGCTCGGCATCCATGCCAAAACTTGCCATCACGGCATAGTGCTCGAAGATACCCTGCGAAAACAGAACCGCGATGGCGACCATCTGGGCCGTGGTCTTCCATTTGGCCAGTTTGGTGACTTTGAGCGTCCCGGCCACATCGCCCAGATATTCCCGCAGGCCCGAGACAAAGACTTCGCGAAACAGGATCACGGTTGCAGGAAGGACAAGCCACGGCGTCCAGTGCTCGGTCGAATAGCCCACAAGGATCATAAGCGCGATCACCACCATAGCCTTGTCGGCGATCGGATCCAGCATCGCTCCGATCTTGGTCTCCTGCTTCCATGCGCGGGCCAGATACCCATCGAACCAATCGGTAATCGCCGCTGACAGGAACAGGATCAGTGCAAACCAGTCCGCATAGGGACGGGTGAAATACAGAAACATGACTGCCAGCCCGGGCGCGGCCAGCAGGCGCAGGACGGTCAGGAGATTAGGTAAATTCCACTTCATGGCTTGGACCCTATATCGCTGGTCCGGGACAGAAAAGCCAATCAGACAAAAAACTGCATCACTCACAAACGCTTGGTCAAAGCGCCGCAGGCCCGACGTCTCAGAACAGTACCTCTTGGCCTTTCCCTGCTTTGCGGTCAGATTGCCGCGCAAGCCCAGCCGGAAAGTACCAGATGACAGCGCATATTCAAACCGACACACGGTCGAACATGATCGGCAGCCTCTGGATGGTCGCGGCGATGGCCGGTTTTGCGCTGGAGGATGCGTTGCTGAAGGCAGCCTCAGCCGCGCTGCCGATCTGGCAGGTCCTGGTTCTTTTCGGCGCGGGCGGGTCCGTAATTTTTGCTGCGGTGGCCCGGGCCCGCGGGCAGCGGCTGCTGCAACCTGACGTTCTGTCCCGCCCGATGAAAATTCGGGTGCTGTTCGAGGTCTTTGGTCGGTTGTTCTATGTTCTGGCCATAGCACTGACGCCGTTGTCCTCGGCCACGGTGATTCTGCAAGCTACGCCTCTGGTCGTTGTAGCAGGCGCCGCGTTGTTCTTCGGCGAGACAGTCGGTTGGCGGCGTTGGAGCGCTATCTTTGTCGGCATGATCGGCGTTGTCGTCATCCTGCAACCCACCGGAGACAGCTTTTCGCTGCTGTCGATACTGGCGGTGCTGGGAATGCTGGGATTTGCCGGACGTGATCTGGCCAGCCGCGCAGCACCTGCCACGCTTGGAACCGAAGTCCTGGGGTTCTACGGCTTCCTCAGCATCATCGTGGCCGGCGTGGCCTATCGGTTCTGGGAGGGCGCGCCGATTGCACCGGTTGGCCTTCATACCAGCCTGCATCTGATCGGTGCGGTGCTGATGGGCGTAATGGCCTATGCGTCGCTGATGAAGGCGATGCGCACCGGCGAAGTGTCCGCCGTGACCCCGTTCAGATACACCCGGCTGTTGTTCGGCATCGGGCTTGGCGTAGCCATGTTTGGCGAGAGGCTGGATCCCAACATGTGGATCGGCAGCGCGCTGATCGTCGCGTCGGGTCTTTATATCCTGTGGCGAGGCCGGCAGGCCTAGCCCTTGTCGTGGAAGAAATCGTAAACCTTTTGCGCCAACCCGGCCGAGATTCCTTCGACCGCTTTCAGATCGGCCAGATTGGCCCGGCTGACGGCTTTGGCGCTGCCGAAATGGGTCAACAGAGCACGCTTGCGCGCAGCCCCTACCCCTGGGATTTCATCCAACGGCGTTGCACCCACGGCCTTGGCGCGTTTCGCACGATGGGTGCCGATGGCGAACCGGTGCGCTTCGTCCCTGAGGCGTTGAATGAAATACAACACAGGGTCGTTGCGTTTCAGCGCAAAGGGGCGCTGGCCGATCCGGTGAAACTCTTCCTTGCCGTGGTCGCGGTCGACCCCCTTGGCGACGCCGACCATGGGAATGTCTTCGACCCCATGTTCGACCATGATCTGATGCACCGCGCTTACCTGCCCGGCACCGCCATCGATCAGCAACAGATCGGGCCACAGCCCTTTGTCGCGGTCCGGGTCTTCCTTTTGCAGTCTGGTGAAGCGGCGGTTCAGCACCTCTTTCATCATGCCGAAGTCGTCACCCGGTGTCAGGTCATCACCGCGAATGTTGAACTTGCGGTAAGCGTTCTTCATGAACCCCTCGGGGCCGGCCACGATCATGCCGCCGACAGCATTGGTGCCCTGAATATGAGAGTTGTCATAGACCTCGATCCGTCCAGGCGGACCATCCAGATCGAACGCCTCGGCCAGCCCGCGCAGCAACTTGGCCTGCGTGGCACTTTCCGACATGCGGCGGGCCAAAGCCTCGCGCGCGTTGCGCAAGGCACCGGCAACAAGTTCCTGTTTTTCGCCACGCTGCGGCACAAGGATTTCGACCTTGCGCCCGGCTTTCTCAGTCAGCGCGTCCTGCATCAGATCCACATTTTCGATTCCGTCCGACAGGATCAGCTGACGCGGCGGCTCCTTGTTGTCATAGAACTGGCCCAGAAAGGCCTCCATCACCTCGGCAGGTGAAACATCCGGGCCGACGCGGGGATAGAAATCCTTGTTGCCCCAGTTCTGGTTCGCACGGATGAAAAACACCTGCACGCAGGCCTGACCGCTGTCCATATACAGGCCGATCACGTCCGCCTCGGCCACACCGCGCGGGTTGATGCCCTGAGAGGTCTGCACCTGCGTCAGAGCCCGGATGCGGTCACGCAGACCTGCGGCGCGTTCGAACTCCATCGCCTCGGATGCGACCATCATCTGCTCGGCCAGTTCCTCTTGCACCTTGGTCGAGCGGCCCGACAGGAAGCGTTCGGCGTCCTTCACGCTTTCACGGTAATCCTGCTCTGAGATCAGGCCGACACACGGCCCGGAACACCGTTTGATCTGATACAGAAGGCATGGCCGCGTTCGGCTGTCGAACATCGAATCCGAGCAGTTGCGCAGCAGGAACGCTTTTTGCAACTGGTTCAACGTCCGGTTCACCGCACCGGCACTGGCGAAAGGGCCGAAATAAGCACCTTTTTCCTTCTTCGCCCCTCGGTGTTTCTTGATCTGCGGAAAGTCATGATCCTTGGCGACCAGTATGTTCGGAAAGCTTTTGTCATCCCGCAACAATACATTGTACTTGGGTTTGAGCTGCTTGATCAGGTTCTGCTCCAGCAGCAGGGCCTCGGTCTCGGTTCGCGTGGTCAGGAACATCATCGAGGCCGTCGCGGCGATCATCTTTTCGATCCGCCCCGAATGACCCGGCCGTGTGTAATTCGACACCCGTGCCCTGAGATTTCGGGCTTTGCCAACATACAGAACCCGGCTGTCTGTATCGAGCATGCGGTAAACGCCCGGAGAACTGTCCAGCGTTTTTGCATAGCGCTGAATGCAGGCATAGCCGGTGGGGGATGATTCGCTGTCGGTGGTCATGATCCTGAGATATGATTCTCTGGCAATGGCTGCAATCTCACGCTTGTCAGATCAAGAGAAAACAAATCCACGGTTTCTGTGGATAAGTGTGAAGATAAAATTCCGGAAGATCAGAAATCCCCTTGTTTCCTTGCCTTTTCCTTTACTTGCACAAAAAATAGGCAACTTATCAAGTGTTTGTTTTTAAACATTATTTTTTTGCATACTTAGCAAGTGTATGAAAAAAAAGACATTTTTGTAACGCACATGTAACACGATTGAGAGCGGTGCAAAACTTGCAGCAGAATTACTTATTCTACACCCAGAACATCCGGAGTTTTCCAACCCAGATGCTGACCGCCGTCCACACATAAAAGCTGTCCGGTGACCGCGTGTGCATCCAGAAAGTACCCAAGCGCAGCGGTTATGTCAGACGGGTTGGATCCCCGCTCCAAAACGGTATTTGAACGCTGTGCCTGGAAATGTTCTTCGCTTTGGCGGTGGCCCTGCATCGTTGGGCCCGGCCCGATCGCATTGACACGGATCGTCGGAGACAACGCCTGCGCCGCCGTTCGGGTCAGCGTCCACAAACCCATTTTTGCGATGGTGTATGACATGAACTCGGGCGTCAGTTTACGCACACGCATGTCCACCATGTTGACGATGAGGCCGGTTGCAAGCGGTTCGCCATTTTCATCTGTTCCGGCGCTCAGCCCCTGACCGGCCATGGCCTGCGTCAGCACAAAGGGCGCGCGCAGGTTGCTGTCGAGATGTCGATCCCAGCTTTGCCGGGTTGCCGTGCGGATGTTGTCGTATTCGAAGATCGAAGCGTTGTTCACCAGACACGTGATCGGCCCGCCCAGCGCCTCGGCCGCTTTGGGCAGCAGCGCCTGAACCTGAGCTTCATCCAGCAGATCGGCCTTCAGGGTCACGGATTTTCGGCCCAGGGCCTGTACCTCTGCCGCCGTCTCCTGCGCCGGACCTTCGGATGAGGCGTAATGCACGGCCACATCGAAACCTCGATCTGCCAGATACAGTGCAATGGCCCGGCCCAGACGAATACCGGCACCGGTGACTAGGGCTCGGGTCATTCTTCACCTCGTTTGGTCAGATCACACCAGCAATACGATGACGTAAAGCACATAAAGGAAAGTCAACACCATCCCCCAGACGCGCGAGATGTCGCGTTTTAGGAATACAAACGGAACCAGCAGCAGCGATGCGCCCAGCATGACCCACAGATCGAACCGAAGGAATTCCGGATCGACCGGAATGCGCCCGAACCAGGTTGCGATCCCGATGATGGCCAGAAGGTTGAACATGTTCGAACCGATCACGTTGCCCAGCGCGACATCGGCCTGTCTGCGCAATGCGGCCATAAGCGTCGTCGCCAGTTCGGGCAAAGAGGTTCCAACCGCGATCAGGGTCAGGCCGATGACCGTTTCACTGACCCCATAGGTTCTTGCGATGACGGTCGCGTTGTCGACAAGCAAGTGCGCACCCATCGGAAGCCCCACCAACCCCAGGATCAGGTAAATCGATACCTTCCAGTAGGGCATGTCAGGGTCGGCTTCCTCCAAGCCTTCAAGCTCGTCATCATCCGCGCAAGCCTCACCACAGGCCTTGCGATGTGCTTTCGCCTCACGAAAGGCAGTCATCAGGACAAGACTCAACGCCGCCAGCAGGATCAGACCGCTGAAGAATGTGAATGTTCCGCTAAAAGCCAGCCCGATGAACAGAACCGTCGCCAGCAGCATGAAGACGTAATTCCTGCGGCTGTCACATTCACTGGTGTGAATCGTAGCCAGCAATGCGGGCAGTCCAAGAACCAACAGGATGTTGGCCGTGTTCGATCCGACAACGTTGCCCAGCGCAATACCGGGAGCGTTCTCTTTCAATGCGCTGATGGCGATCAGCAACTCGGGTGCAGACGTTCCGAAGGCCACTATCGTCAGGCTGACAATCAACGCCGGAACACCCAGACGCAAGCTCAGGTTCACAGCACCGCGCACAAGCGCATCGCCTGCAAGCAGCAGGATCAACAGCCCAAGACCAGACAGCAGCCAAGTGGTGATCAAGTCCGACCTCCTTTTTCGCAGGCACAAGGGCCTTTGCCTATGCGAAACCGTCCGCAGCGCGGACACTTGGCCGAACTCAGTTTCTTCTGCCCCGGAAAGCGCAGTTTACCGAACATCGCCAAGACACCCATGCCGATCAGAAAAAGTGTGACAGCCTTGATGATCACGTCACAAACCAAAACGCGCGTAGGCCGCACGCTCCTCTAATCCGGCAATGGCATCCTGTGCCAGGCTGGCCCCGAACCGAGACCAGATCGGTTTGCGCACGCCATAACGGCGGAACTTGACCTTGTTGCCAAACCGTTCCTGCATCTTGGGTTTCAGATGGGCGATACCGTCGATCAAACCCAGTTCATGCGCCCGACGCGCCAGCCAGACTTCACCCGTGAACAGGTCGGCACTGTGATCCAGCTTGTCACCCCGGCGGGCTTTGACATGCGCGATGAAGTTTTCGTGGATGTCGCCCAGCAGCCCTTGCAAGCGTGCCACATCCTCTTTCTTTTCCGGCGAAAAGGGATCCAGCATCGATTTCGATTTGCCCGCTGTATGAACGCGCCGCTCGAACCCCTGCCGCGCCAGGAAGACATGCGCGCCAAAACCTGCCGAAATGACTCCGATTGAGCCAAGAACCGAACTGTCGTCGGCCCAGATCTCATCCGCAGCGGCCGCCAGCCAATACCCTCCGGATGCCGCAACATCTTCGACAAACCCGATCACGGGCACGTCCAGCTCTTGCGACAAACGCCGAATTCGGGCGCCAATCAAAGAGCTTTGTACAGGCGACCCGCCCGGAGAGTTGATCTCGAGCGCGACAGCCGCAGGTTTCCCCTTTCGAAACGCCTTGTCGAGAACCGGGGCCAGGGTGGTATCGTTCAAGGACCCGCGACCGGCCATTCCAATGGAACCGGACAAACGGACAACGGCCACGCAAGGGTGCTTTTTTACAAACGGCAGGCTGAGCTTCATGGGTGCCGATGTAGAGTGCCCCCAACCCGTAAACAAGGGACTCTGCCGGCGTAAAACGCGACGTGAACCAAATTCACACACCCGATGGGCAAAAATGCAACGCCTTGGCGAGGGTCAACTGCGAATGCGCCAGCCGGTTTTGAATATCCAGCCTATGACGGCCAGGCACAGCCCTGTAAAAGCGACAATGGCAAGAAGACTGAAAACAATCGGCACATCTGCCAGCCCGTAAAAGGACCAGCGGAAACCCGAAATCAGATAGACCACGGGATTGAACAGCGTGATGGTCTGCCACAATGGCGGCAGCATCGAGATTGAATAAAACGTGCCCCCCAGAAAGATCAGTGGCGTCACCACCAACTGCGGCACCAGCGACATCTGCTCGAAGTTACTGGCCCAGATGCCGATGATGAATCCGAGCAACGAAAAGCTGAGACAGGACAGGATCAGAAACGCGGCCATGGCGAATGGATGCTCGATCCGAATATCGACGAAAAACGTCGCGGTGAACAATATCACCAACCCCACGAACAACGCCTTGGTTGCGGCGGCACCGACATATCCGATCACGATCTCGATGAAATTGACCGGAGCGGATAACAGCTCGTAGATGGTGCCCAGAAACTTGGGGAAGTAAATTCCGAACGACGCGTTCGAAATCGACAGCATCACCACCGACAACATGATCAGCCCCGGCACGATGAACGCACCGTATGAAACGCCCTCGACCTCTTGGATACGGCTGCCGATGGCGGTGCCAAACACCACGAAGTAAAGCGACGTGGACAGAACCGGCGACAGAAAGCTCTGTGCCAGAGTGCGAAAGAAACGGGCCATCTCGAACCGGTAGATGGCAGCGATCGCGGTCCAGTTCATGCGGCCTCTCCCGATACCAGATTGACAAAAATCTCTTCCAGGCTTGATTGTCTGGTCTGCACGTCGCGCAACACCAACCCGGCCTCGGACACGTCATTCAGCAAGGTCGTTATGCCGGTACGATCCGCATGGGTATCGTAGGTATAGATCAGACAATCACCCGCGCCGTTGAGGGCCAGATTGTGGCTGACCAGATTATCGGGAATCCGATCGATGGGCTCGGTCAGCATGACTTCGATCTGCTTTTTTCCCATCTGCGACATGAGTGTGTCTTTGTCCTGCACCAGCAAAAGCTCACCCTTGTCGATGACGCCGACACGATCCGCAATCGCTTCTGCTTCTTCAATGTAATGGGTGGTCAGAATGATGGTGACACCGTCCCGTTTCAGTTCCGCCACAAGCTCCCACATGTCCTTGCGCAACTCGACATCCACTCCGGCAGTCGGCTCGTCCAGAAAAAGCACACGGGGTTCATGGGCCAGGGCCTTGGCGATCAGCACCCTCCGCTTCATGCCGCCGGACAATTCCTTGATCGCGTTGTTGCGCTTGTCCCACAGGGACAGCTTGCGCAGAATCTCTTCGATCCGCGCGTTGTCCTTGCCAAGTCCGAACAGCCCGCGTGACAGTCGAACCGTGTTCCAGACCTTTTCAAACGGTTCCAACGCGATCTCTTGCGGTACAAGCCCTATCATCCTGCGCGCTGCGCGATAATCGGACTGGGTGTCATGTCCGCCAACCGTGACCACCCCCGAGGTCGGAGTCGTTATTCCACAAATCGTCGAAATCAGGGTCGTCTTTCCGGCCCCATTTGGCCCCAGAAGCGCAAGTATCTCACCCTCTTCAATATCCAGAGACACACCTTTCAGCGCCTCGAACCCATCCGCGTAAGACTTGCGAAGTTCTTTGATGGACAAAATGGTCGTCATATCCGTTCCCCGTTCCGACCGAGACCCTATCGCGCCGAACCAGCCTGTAACAGGTCAATTTCGCACAACGTGCCGCGCATTCTGTAATGGTTGTCAGAACCATGCTCAATTCCAACTTGCAATCCGTCAACCCACCCGCAAACTCTGCCACAACGGAGGGCGCCGATGCTGAATGGAATACGCATAGTCGAAATCGAAGGGCTGGGCCCCGGCCCGTTTGCCGCCATGCAGCTAGCTGATCTGGGCGCCGACGTCATCACGATCCACCGCAAAGGCCAGGCAGTAACACCGGGCATGCCCGACCGCTCGCTTCTGGACCGCGGCAAACGATCGATTGCGCTTGATCTGAAGGATCCCGAAGATCTGGCGACCGCCCGTCGCCTGATTGACACGGCAGATGCGCTGATCGAAGGCTTTCGCCCCGGCGTGATGGAGAAGCTGGGTCTTGGCCCGGATCTTTGCCTGACCCGCAACCCAAAACTGATATATGGCCGCATGACCGGCTGGGGGCAGGATGGTCCGCTGGCCGACACGGCAGGACATGACCTGAATTACATCGCCTTGTCCGGTGCGCTCTGGTACGCCTCTCTCCCGGATCAGCCGCCTCAAACCCCTGCAACCTTGGTCGGCGATATCGGCGGAGGCGCCATGTACCTTGTCGCGGGCATCCTGGCAGGTTTGATCAACGCGCAAAGAACCGGGAAAGGCACCGTGGTCGACGCCGCCATCTACGACGGCTCGGCCCATATGATGAACCTTCTGATGACCATGCGCCAAACCGGAAACCTGTCTGAAACCCGCGGCCAAAGCCTGTTGGACGGCCCGCATTGGAGCCGAACCTACACCTGCGCGGACGGCGGATTTGTTTCGGTCCAATGCCTCGAACCAAAATTCTACGCCCGATTTCTTGAAATCCTGGGCCTGGCCCGGGACCCGGCGTTCCAACAACAGTACACCCGCAAGCTCTGGCCCGACCTGACCCGGCGCCTGGCCGAGATCTTCTCATCCAGGCCGCGCGACCATTGGGCCAAATTGTTCGACGGGTCAGATGCCTGCGTCGCCCCGGTACTCAGCCCCGACGAGGCCACAGCCCATCCGATGAATGCAGCCCGTCAATCCTGGCGCCAGACAGACGGCACCCTACAGGCCACCGCCGCCCCACGCTTCTCCACACACCAGTGGCAACCAAAGCCCAGCCCGGCCCGCGGCCAACACACAACCGAGATCCTGAATGAACTCCAAGCCCCAGAAAGCACCTGACACACTCTTCATCTGGCCAGAAATATCCCGGGGGTGAATTGGCCAGCGGCCAAGAGGGGGCTGGCCCCCTCCCATGCGTTCTACCCGCCGCGCACCGTGTCGATCATCAGCTGAACGTTGTCCGGGTCGGCATCCGGAGTGATCCCATGGCCGAGGTTGAAAATATGCGGCCCCTTGGAAAAGGCGCGCACGATGCGCCGAGTCTCATCCACCAGCGCCTGACCGCCAGTAACCATGTGCGACGATGCCAGATTGCCTTGCACACAGCCATCAATCTGCACGTTCTTAGCCGCCCATTCGGGCGACACGGAATTGTCCAGCGCCACGCAATCCACGCCGGTCGACCTTGCAAACCTGACATACCCGTCGCCTGCTTCCCGCGGAAATCCAATCACGGGGATGCCAGGATGACGTTCCTTGATGGCCTGCGTAATCACCCGGCACGGCTCCACCGCGTATTTGCGGAAAGCTTCGCCCGTCAAAGACCCCGCCCAACTGTCAAATATCTTGACCACCTCGGCTCCGGCGTCGATCTGAGCGGACAGATATTCAATCGTTGCCGCGGTGATGCGGTCCAATAGCGCCTCGAACAAAGCGGTATCACCTTCGCGCAACGCATGCGCGGGACCCTGATCCGGCGTGCCGCGCCCTGCAATCATGTAGGTGGCCACAGTCCACGGCGCACCTGCAAATCCGATCAAGGTGGTTTCCGACGGCAATTCCCGCGAAAGAATGCGCACCGTCTCGTAAACCGGTGACAGTGTCTCGTGAATCGCGTCAACAGGCTTCAACGCATCAAACTCGGCCTGCTGCGTGATGGTGGATAAACGCGGCCCTTCACCTGTCACGAACCAAAGGTCAGCCCCCAGCGCCTGTGGCACAAGAAGGATGTCGGCAAACAGGATCGCCGCATCGAACCCATATCGCCGAATTGGCTGCAAGGTAACTTCTGCTGCCAATTCAGGATTGTAGCACAGTGACAGGAAATCCCCGGCCTGAGCACGTGTGGCCCGGTATTCCGGCAAATACCGACCCGCCTGACGCATCATCCAGATCGGCGGCACATCCTGTACTTCGCCCGCCAGCGCCCGCAGCAGCTTCTTTGTCTCGGCCATGTTTGTCCCCAGCATTCAGGTTTTGGCAACGGGTCGTCCTTCGGCGGCAATTTGTCAAGCTCAGCCCCCATTGTCAGGGCAATGTGACGCGACTAAAGCTGTGCACATGACTTTGACCCTGCCCACCCCCGCATCGCCCCTCAGAATCGGCACCCGTGGCTCGCCGCTGGCTCTGGCTCAGGCCTATGAAACGCGCCAACGCCTGAGCGATGCCTTTGATCTGCCACAGGATGCGTTCGAAATCGTAGTGATCAAGACGACCGGTGACAATCGCGCCATGATCGACGCGGATCGACCGCTGAAGGAAATCGGCAACAAGGGCCTGTTCACCAAGGAAATCGAAGAGGCGATGCTGCGCGCCGAGATCGACATCGCCGTGCATTCAACAAAGGACATGCCCGTTGAACAACCCGAAGGGCTGGTCCTGGATACGTTCCTGCCGCGCGAGGATGTGCGCGACGCCTTCATATCTCCGCGATTGGGCTCGATCCACGATCTGCCCGAAGGCGCCGTTGTGGGCACCTCGTCTTTGCGGCGGCGGGCGCAGCTGCTGAATCGGAGGCCGGATCTGAAAGTGGTCGAGTTTCGCGGAAACGTGCAGACACGGCTGAAAAAGCTTGAAGACGGGGTTGCCGATTGCACGTTTCTGGCAATGGCAGGCATTCGCCGTTTGGGAATGGAAGAGGTTCCGGCCAGCGCCATTTCCCCTGACGACATGCTGCCAGCGATCGCGCAGGGCACCATCGGCATCGAACGGCGCTGCGACGACATGCGCGCAGCCGAAATGCTGGACGCGATTCATCACACCGAAACGGGATGGCGCCTGGCGGCAGAACGCACATTGCTGGCCGCGCTGGACGGGTCCTGCGAAACCCCGATCGCCGGTCTTGCCGAACTGGACGGCGACAAACTCAGGCTGCGAGGCGAAGTGCTGCGCCCGGACGGAACGGAAACCGCCAGCAGGGATATGACCGGCCCCGTCGAGGATGGGCCTGAGATGGCCCGCGCGATGGCGGCTGAACTGCTTGAACAGGCGGGACGTGATCTATTCGATTGGAAAAATTCGCAATAAGTTTTCCTAGTGTGAACTTGATCACTGTAGAAGGCGGCGCGATCAGGCATTAATGTGACATACCGAAGAGGAAGTCGGGTCAGTCTCGAAAGTATCGAAAAGTTTTCAGATTGCCGGTGTTTTAATCAGTATTCGAGGGGGCGAGGCTGACCCCCGGCTTCCAAAGGTAGCGGGTCGCTGTTGAGTTCAACGGCGACCCGTTTACGTTGTGCCGGATTGCGTTGTGCCAGACCCGCGTTCAGGAAATCGCTTCAACGGCGTGACGTACGGCCTCTCTGGTCTGTTCCAGATCCGCTTCGGTAACCGCCAGAGACGGGTACAGTTTGCCCGGAGCCTTGAAGACCCCATGCGCCCGCAACGTTGCATTGTACGTGGCGTTGCGTTGCGGATCATCATGGTTTGCGCTGCGATAGTCCCGACATTCGGCCTTGGTGAAATAAATGTCGAACAAGGTCTCGTCACCGCAGATGCGATGGGCGATGCCCGCCTCATTCAAAGCGTCCGATTGCATCTGCTGCAACTGCCTCCCAATCGAGCGCAGGTTTTCATAGGTGCCGTCGCGCCGCAAAACCTCCATCGTCTTCAGCCCCGCCGCTGAGGCGACGGGGTTGCCGGACAAAGTGCCCAACTGCATAAGCCAGCCCTGTTCTCCGACCTTCGATTTGTCGAAATGCTTCATGATCTCGGTGCTGGCACCCAATGCCGCCAGAGGGAAACCACCACCGGTGATCTTGCCAAGCGTACAGATATCCGGGGTCACGCCATATCGCTCTTGTGCGCCGCCATAAGCCAGACGGAACCCGGTGACGATCTCATCAAAAATCAGCAGCACACCAAATTTGTCGCACAAGGTCCGCAAGCCCTGCAAAAACCCCGGCTCGGGCGGGATGATCCGCTGCAAGGGTTCGACCATGATCGCAGCGACATCGTCATGTTCGTCCAGCAGCGCCGCCACCGCGTCAAGATCATTGAATGGCGCGATCAGCATCTGCTCGGCCACGCTTTGGGGGATACCGGCACTGTCGGGAACGGCCTGCGGGAAATTGACCCGGCGGCTGGGGGCCAGGCTCATCTGCGCCTCGGCGCTCATGCCGTGATACCCCCCTTCGAACTTGAGGATCTTGTCGCGCCCGGTATAGGCACGCGCCAGCCGCATGGCGTACATGTCAGCTTCGCCACCAGAGGCCACGAAACGCACCTGCCCGCAACAGGGGACGGCTTCGATTATGGCCTCGGCCAGTTCTATGCCCTTGCTGTTGTTGGCAAAGAAGGTCATTCCTTTGGGCAGTTGCTCCAGCACCGCTTCCATCACCTCGGGGTGACCATGGCCCAGCAGCATCGGGCCGGACCCGATCAAATAGTCGATATATTCGTTCCCGTCCTCGTCCCAGACATGGCTGCCCTCGCCACGGGCGATGATGATGCCCGGATCGAAGTTGCCGAAACCGCCAGCTGGCAGAACCTCTTTTGCGCGTGCTATCCACTCGGACTGTGTCTGGATCTTCAGCATCTCAATCAATCTCCAAAATCGGGGCGCCAAGGATTTCGAGGTCAGGTGTCACACCTAAACCCGGGCCTTCGGGCGGTGCAATCCGGCCGTTTTCACGGTTTGGTGCGTCGGGGCACAGGCGCGGAGCAACGTAAGAGGACAAGTCGCAAGTGTTCATCAGCGATCCATGCGGGGTCGAAGCCGCAAAATGCAGCGAGGCCGCCGTTACGATATCCGATCCCCAGGTGCATTCTGCACAAATCTCGGCACCCAGCTGCACGGTCAGATCGCGTGCACGGCGCATTGCCGAAAGACCGCCGAATTTCGACAGTTTCAGCGCCACCGCGTCCATGCAACCCAACTCATGCGCCCGCATCAGCGATGCAAGATCAAAGGCGCTTTCGTCGATCTTCATTGGCAGACCCGTCGACTGACGAACAGCGGCGCAGTCTTCCAGTGTTTTGCAGGGCTGTTCCAGCATCACATCCAGATGCGCCACCGCGCGCCCGGTTCGCGTTGCCTGAAGGCGCGATGCGCCGCAGTTCCAGTCGCCATACACAAGCGGTCCGGTTCCCACGGCTTCGCGCACTTTGATCAGCCGCTCGGTATCGGCTTGCCAATCACCCTCGACACCCAGCTTGACCTGGAATTGCCGAATGCCCGTCTGAAAGGCTGCCTTGGCGATGCGCGCCATTTCGTCCGGCGCGATACATGTGATCGAATGATAAAGTGGCATATCTGCCCGCGTCCGCCCGCCCAGCAACGCGTAAACCGGCACCCCCGCCGCGCGGCCGAACAGATCCCACAGTGCAATGTCGACGATCGATTTCGCGTAGCTGTGGCCTTGCAGAAATCCGTCCAGCTTTCGCATCGGTGCGTCGACCCCAATTGGCGAAATCCCGAGAATCTCGGGTCCCATTTCAGCGATTGCCCCCGGTACTCCATTTGCAAAGGCGGGCAGATAATGCGGGATCGGGCAGACCTCACCCCAACCTGTCAGACCTGTATCCGTCTCAAGGCGCAGGATAAGAGACGTCACGGTCGCGCAGGTCTTGCCGCCGGCCATGTGATAGGTTTCATGGCTGGTCAGATCGACGGACCAGAGTGTTATCTTGTCAATTCTCAAGCATATTCTCCTACTGGATCACCCAATGCAGCTTCGTCCGGATGCACGCCCAGCCCCGGCGCTTCGGGCAGATGCAGATGGCCATCGACGTTGCGGGGCCCTCGACCACCTGCAACATCAACCGTGATCATGTCCTGACAGGCCCAAACCGCGTGGCAATGGTCATCCGGGATCGTGGCGGCCAGATGCAGCGCTTCGGTATCGGCCAGAACCGTTCCTCCGGTGGCCATCACGAACATGTCTATCCCATGGGCCAGCGCGATATCGCGCATCCGCGCGGCCTTGGTCAGACCACCCACGCGATTCAGCTTGATCCCGAATATCTGGGCCAGACCATCGTGGGCAATCCGGACGGCATCCTGCAAGGTCACAAGGGACTCGTCCACAGACACAGGGGACGCATGAAGCCTTGAGATCGCCGCGATATCATTCAGTGTTTCACAGGGTTGCTCGAACATCACGTTCAGGTCTTCGCAGGTGCTCATCACCCGCAAGGCCTGCTGGCGCGTCCAGCCACGGTTGACATCATACAGAACAATCTCTCCGGGCTGCCGGATGCTTTCCACATCCCGCACACGCGCAATGTCCCGCTCGACGTCACCGCCGATCTTCACCGAATGCGCGATATAGCCGCGCTCGCGATATCGCTCCATGACCTCGCGTGTTTCCTCGACGGTTTTTGCCCCGACCGAGGACGCAATCGGGCGCGGTGTACGCGATCCGCCGCCCATCAGATCGGCAATCGGCAAGCCCGCCGCCTGACCGGTAATATCCCAGCAGGCCATGTCTATGGGGCTTTTAGCATAGAGATGTCCGGGCAAGGCTAGATCCATGGCCCGTTCCACGTCCAGCACGCGCCGCGGATCAAGGCCCAGGATGAAGGGGGCCATCGTTTCGATCCCGGCCCGGATGCCCGGCCCGTGCGCGGGTACATAGGTGTGCCCCCAGGGCGTGCCCTCGCCCCAGCCAACCAGACCGGTATCGGTTTCGAGCCTGACCAGCGTCGCATCAAGCGTTTCGAACTTCAGGCGCCCCCCGGAAAGCCAATAGGGATGCTCGAGCGGCAAATCGACCTGAAAAACGGTAATCGTTTCAATCTTCATAGAGCATACTCCGCCACGGGTGCGCCGAGGCTTTCAAAATCGGGGGTTACACCCAATCCCGGCGTATTGGTTGCACAAAACTTTCCGTCTTTAACGACAGGACCTCCGACGCCCGTAGATCGCGTGTTGTAGTTCATCAGATCCGTGGTGTTCTGCAGGTATTCAGGCGGGGTCGACGCCGCAAAATGGGCGACAACCGATGCGATGGCCGTTTCAATCGCGTTTCCCGCACCCCAGGCATAGGTGCCGCCGACATAGGGAAGCCCGGTCTGGTAAATTCGGATGCGGGTGATTTTCATGCGGCGTCCATTCTGGGCAGGTCGCCCATCCCTTCGCCTCGCCACAGGACAAAGGTCAGGATCGGTTGGTCCATCGTTGTCATGGCGTGGCTTTGCCAGCTTTTGTGCTGTCGTGTCTGGTGCGGGCCGACGAAGGTTTCATCCTCGTAGCTGCGAAAAACTGCTCCGCCCGCAAGGGTCAGATACAGCTCTTCCGCCTGATGGCTGTGCCAGTCATAGTCCAGACCAGCGCCCCAATATCCAACGTAGCCGCGCAATTGGGTCGAGTGGAAATGCCCGGTCGGTCCGAACAGTTCGTAATACCCGTACCGATTCAGGAAATCCGCACCGACTTCCTCTTCGGTATATGTGTGTTTCCATTGCGCCAGATGCGCGCTGGCCTTGATCGCCGCGACCAGATCACGGGTTGGCGCCACGCCATCAAGGCCAAAATCGCCCACCAGATCGGTCGCCGGAATGTGAGCAGGCTGCAAACCCGTCGGTGTCAGATCGTCCGGCCATGATGCAAACGCGGCAAGGTCACGATGCGCCTGATGCAATTGGCGGGCCGCCTCGAGAACATCATCCAACGTCATGGTACCACCACGATGTTGCCGGTATGCTGTTTGGCGATGAACGCCGCTTGCGCGTCCCGCAACTCCTCCAAAGGATAGGTTGCGGCCAGAGCCGGCTTGATTTCACCGGCTTCAATATATGTCACGAGGTTCTTCATGACCTCGGGTCCGATCACGGTCGAACCGGTGAAGGTCAGATCGCGCAGATAGAACGTCCGCAGGTCAAGTTCGACCATCGGACCTGCAATGGCCCCCGAACAGGTGTAGCGCCCGCCGCGCTCCAGTACGTCGATCAGGTTCGGCCAGTAAGGGCCACCTACCACATCGGCGACCACGGTGATCTTCTCGTCGCCCAGCGCCGACCGCAGATCTTCAGGTGTGCGGGGCAATATCACATCTGAGCCAAGATCGGCCACGTCGGCGTGTTTGGATTCGGATGCCATCGCAATCACACGCGCGCCACGGCGTTTGGCCAATTGAACCAAAGCACCACCCACCCCGCCAGAGGCACCGGGTACAAGAACGGTGTCTTTTTCCGTCACGTTGGCACGGGACAGCATCCCTTCAGCGGTAGAATAGGAACAGGAGAATGTGGCCAGTTCGGCATCCGACAGATCCGAAGTGATCGGCACCGCATTGACCGCCAGAGTCGTGGTATATTCGGCGAACCCGCCATCGCGTTCCGAACCGAAGTACCCTGTCTTGTTCATGTTGCCGGGATCAGCCGGATCTCGCAGCCAGCCATCCGTGATGACACGCTCGCCTATACGAGCGCTGTCCACGCCCTCGCCAACGGCAACGATACGGCCGCAGACATCTGCGCCCTGAATGCGCGGGAAGGTAATCGGGTTGCCGCCCCATGTCGGGTCTTCTTCACCGACTTCCTCGAATGCGCCACCGGTGGTCGCATCCGTTACGGTCTTGGAATACCAGCCGGACCTCGTATTCACGTCGGTATTGTTCAGGCCGCAGGCTGCGACCCTGATCAGAACTTCACCGGCCGCGGGTTCTGGGCGCGGCCAGTCTTCCTGCATTACCATCTGTTCCAGACCACCATGGCCCATTGTGACCATGGCTCTCATCGTATCGGGCAGGCTCATCAAGCGGTCTCCAGTATGGCGTCACTGCGGGGCAGCAAACTGTCGGGGTCGTAGGCAGGTTTGTCCAGAACACGGGCGGTACGGGGTTGGCCATGGATCACGACCTCCAGCTGTGTCCCGGCCTTGGCCGCTTCGGGCTTGAGGTATGCAAAGGCCAGAATCTTGCCGACGGTGTGGCCATACGCGACCGACGCCGTGGACCCGACGACGCGCCCGTCCAGCAGCACCGCCTCTCCGCCATGCCCATCAATCTCTCCATCCGGTTCAATTGAAAGATAGGCACAGATCCAGGGCAGATCGGTGTTGAGCGTCTTGTCCTTGCCCAGATAATCCTTGTCGGTGCGCGCAAAACGCTGCACGTCGGCCTCGGCCAGAGTGACCTCGTTGGTCAACTCGCCCGCGCCTTTGAAGCCCTTCTCCATTCGCATCACGTTCATGGCAAAGCTGCCGTAGTCGGTGATGCCATACGCCTCACCTGCCGCCCAAAGCGCGTTGTAGACGTCGAGGCAGGCAGCGTTGGGCATGTGCACTTCCCAGCCCAGCTCTCCGGCATAGGACATGCGGAAGGCCCAGACCTTGTGACCGGCGATGGTGATTTCCTGCGCGGAAAGCCAGCGGAACCCGGCATTGGTCAGATCGGCATCGGTACAGCGCGCCAGCACATCCCGCGATCGAGGACCGTTCAGCGACAGGGCCGACCAGTCCGCGGACAGCGCGGTGATCTGCACATCCTCTTCCGCGCGCTGCTGCGCCAGATGATCCAGCAGGCGCTGTTCGAAGAAGGCCGCACAAACCAGATAGAAGCGGTCGTCGGCCATGCGGACAATCGTGGTCTCCAATTCGATACGGCCGCGACGGTTCAGCATATGGGTCAGCGTGATCGAGCCGACCTTCTGCGGCATCCGGTTTGCGGTCAGCCGGTCAAGCAAGGTATAAGCCCCCGGCCCCGAAACCTCGACCTTGGTGAAAGCGGTGACGTCCATGATGCCGACGCTTTCACGAACGGCTTTGACCTCGGCCGCGACCATGTCGTCGGCAGGTGTGCGGCGGAAGGAATAATGGTCGCGCTGTTCCACCCCATCGCGGGCAAACCAGCGGGGGCGTTCGAAACCATACACTTCTTCATGCACCGCGCCCTTGGATTTCAGCAGCTCATGCAGCGGCGACGGCTTGATCGGTCGCCCGGCCAGACGGTTGAAATGTGGAAAGGGGATTTCATGGCGCAGGCAGTAGTCTTCTTCGGCCTTGATCACCTGCCAATCCTTGGTCGCATAGCTGCCGAACCGGCGCGGATCGAATTCGCGCATCGAGATATCGGCGGCACCATGCACCATCCACCGCGCCAGTTCGCGGGTCAGACCCGGCCCCCAGCCGATGCCGATCTGGGTCCCGCAACAGCACCAATAGTTCCGAACCCCCGGCGCTGGTCCGATCAGCGGATTGCCATCCGGCGGGTGCGAGATCGCCCCGTGCACGTCGCGCTGAATACCGAGTTCGGCAAAGATCGGCATCCGGTTCAGGCTTTCCTCAAGCCACGGCATCACCCGGTCGTAATCCGCGTCGAACAACCAGTTTTCGTATTCCCACGGGCAGTGATCATGCCAGACCGAGTTCGGGTTCTCTTTTTCGTAAATCCCGATCAGACCGCGCTGCTGCTCCATCCGGATATAGCCCGAGACCTTGCGGTCATCACGGATCACCGGCAGTTCGGTGTCCAGGTTCTGGAATTCAGGCACCGGCTCGGTCACGAAGTAATGGTGCGTCATCGAGGTCATCGGCAATTGCAGCCCCGACCATTCGCCCATCTGACGGGCATAAGTGCCGCCTGCGTTCACCACATGCTCGCAGGTGATGGTGCCCTGCTCGGTCTCAACCGCCCACTCGCCATTCTCGGCCTGCGTGATGTTGGTCGCGCGGCAGTTGCGGAAGATACGTAGGCCTTTCTGACGCGCACCGGTCGCCATCGCCATGGTCACGTTGGTTGGATCGACATGTCCGTCATCCGGTGTGTGCAACGCGCCTAAAACACCTTCGAGGTTGTAGAACGGGTGCAGTTCGGCCACCTTTTCGGGACCAACAAGCTCAATATTGAAACCCAGCGACCGACCAACCGACAGGGTGTGGCGCAGCCAGTCCATCTCATCCTCGGTATAGGCCAGACGGAACGAACCGCAGCCATGCCATGTGACGGGCTGGCCGGTTTCGGCCTCCAACTGACCAGAGTACAGGCCAATATTGTAATCCACGCATTTGCCCAGTCCAAAGCTGGACGTCGAATGCGTGATCTGCCCCGCTGCATGCCAAGTGCTGCCGCTGGTCAGCTCGGCCTTCTCCAGCAGGACGGTATCAGCGCCCCAGCCTTCATGCGCCAGATGATAGGCCAGACCGACCCCCATCACGCCGCCTCCGACAATGACCACACGGGCGTGTGACGGCAGTTCGTTCCCGGACATGATTTTTCCTCTTCCCGAGTCGCGTTTCTGCTCGACAGGCTAATTCCACAAATGTACCATCGTCAATCATGAATGACACAAATGTATCATCAACCGTTCTGGACCGCCTGAGCCAGGAGTGGGACGCGCTTACCCCCGAGGCGCAGAAAGCCGCGCGTTACGTTCTGGAAAACCCAACGGATGTTGGGGTTTCAACCGTGCGCGAGATTGCCGAGGCGGCCAAGGTGAAACCCAATACTTTCGTGCGCATGGCCCGGCAGGTGGGCTTCGAAGGGTACGAAGATTTCCGGGCCCCCTTCCGCGAATCGATTCGACGGGGCAACGTGTCGTTTCCAGACCGCGCGCGTTGGTTGCAGGACATTGGCAAGTCAGGGGAACTGGGTGGGCTTTATGCCGATATGGTGGGCGCGGCGATCCGCAATATCGAAGAAACCTTTGCCGGAATCGACGCTGCGACCCTGAAGGCCGCCGCCGAGGTTATCTGGAACTGCCGCCAGATCTTCACGCTGGGCGTTGGCGTCAACAACGCGAACGCGCGCAATTTCACCTATCTTGCGTCGACCGGGATGAAGCAGTTTCACGCCATTCCCCGCCCCGGCTCGAACCCGGTCGATGATCTGGCCTGGGCCGATGAGCAGGACGTACTGATCGCGATCACCTGCCACCCCTATCGCACCGAAGTCATCGAGGCGATCAAGCTGGCTCGGCAACAGGGTCTGACCGTCATCGGTATTTCCGACAGCCCGGCAAGCCCGGTGATCCTGAACGCCCACCACGGCTTTGTCGTCGCCGCCGACACGCCGCAGTTCTTTCCGTCATCCGTTTCGACGATTGCCTTGCTGGAAACGCTGCTGTCCTTCGTGATCGCAGTGTCCAGCGATGAGATCGTCGAGCGGGTGGAACGGTTTCACCAACGCAGACACCAACTTGGCCTCTACGCGGAGGAGCCCGAATGAACGCACCCCTGACCCACTCACTGGACGCGCGATACTATACCGACCCTGCGATTTTCGAGCAGGAAATGCAGGGGCTTCTGGCCCGAACGTGGCAGTTTGCGGGCCATGTCGCGCAGGTCCGGGAAACGGGGGATTACTTTGCGTTTGAGATCGCCGGCCAGAACCTGTTCTGCATTCGCGGCCGCGACGGCGAAATCCGCACCTTCTATAACGTCTGCCAGCACCGCGCGCATGAAATGGTCACCGGCGCGGGCAACACGCGTGTCGTCGTCTGCCCTTACCACGCCTGGACTTATGAGCTGTCCGGTCACTTGCGCGCCGGACCCAACATCAAATCCGTCCCCGGGTTCGACCGCAGCGCTATTTGCCTGACCTCGGTGCGCACCGAATTGTTCAACGGTTTCATTTTCGTCAACCTCGACGACAACGCCGCGCCAATGGATGAATGGTACCCCGGTGTGCGCGAGGAAATCCGCGCATTCGTCCCGCATATCGACGATCTGGAACCGCTGGAATGGGTCGAGATCCCCGAAAACTGCAACTGGAAGGTCAGTGTCGAGAACTACTCGGAATGCTACCATTGCCCGACCAACCACCCGACCTTTGCCGAAGGTGTGGTCAAGCCCGAAACCTATGACATTCAGCCGGACGCGGGCGGCGGCTACGTCCTGCGTCACACAACGGAATGCCAGAGCCTCGACAAGATGACCTATCCCATCGACCTGTCGGTACCGCACGCGGGCGATTACCAATCGTGGTTCCTGTGGCCGATGTTCTCGTTTCAGTGTTATCCCGGCAACGTGCTGAACACCTATCACTGGCGCGCGGTTGATGCCGATCACTGCACCGTCTGGCGCGGCTGGTACACCGAGGGAGGCTCGGACAGTGCGGTTATCCGGCAACTGGCGGTCCAAGACCGCGAAACGACGGTCGAGGAAGACATCCGCCTTGTGGAATCCGTTCATCGCGGGCTCAAGTCGCGGGGCTATCGCCCCGGACCGCTTGTTCTGGATCCGGGCTGCGGGGTGATGTCGGAACATTCCATCGCGCGGCTTCAGCAATGGATGCGCGAGGCTGTGGATTAGTGGCCGAGGTAGCACGCTGATGCTGATGCCTGAAGTCTGGCGCCCGGAACACAAACTGTTCCCCCATCAGGTCGGGTTCACCTGCCCGCCGTTCGATTTTGACGCCGCGCCCTCGGATTTCCTGCGCATGTGCCCCGAAACGGTGGGCGTTCACGGGTGGATGCTGCATGTGCCAGACTACGTGCACGGGTTGGATCAGCGGAGACAGAACTTTGGCATGCTCGAAGACTTCGTGCACTGTATGTCTCGCAACGGTGTGGATGTCTGCGGTCAGGTCGGTTCAAATTGGGTCCATGCCTGCGGGCTGGGCGTGGAAGGCGTTCGGCAACACTGCGAAGGCCTGTCAGACAAATATGGCACCCGCTTTCACATGGCGGGATATGCCATGGTCGAGGCATTGCGTGACCTGAATGTCGAAAAGGTTGCCCTGAACGCCGCCTATCATTGGCCGGAATGGTGGCAGGGCACGGTCGGCTTCTTGAAAGAAGCCGGGTTTGATGTGGTCTGGGCCGGGAATTTCCACGATCAGGGCTGGTTCGACAGTCAGGAAGACGTCAATTCCTGTCGCTGGGTCTTTGACGGCGATCTGGCACTGAAAAGCTTTGAATATGTGGCCGACAAGGCACCTCGGGCCGAAGCGATCCTGATCAATGGCATGTGCAATTTCCGCACCGGTCCCGGTGGCTTGCCCCAGCGCCCGCTGCATCTGGCCGATACGCTTGAAGACACGCTGGGCAAACCGGTGATCGGCCACGACATCGCGCTTTACTGGCGCATCTTCAAATCCCTCGGTATCGCACCCGACAAACCGCACGGGAAATTGCTGAAACGTCTTGAGTTGTTCGAGAGGCCATAACCATGCACAAAATCCTCGCGCTCTGGGCCGTGCCCAGATCCACGTCAACCGCGTTCGAGTGGATGATGCGGCAACGCGGTGATCTCGACTGCCTGCACGAGCCTTTTGGCGAGGCGTGGTATCAGGGTGAAGACCCGCTTTGGCATCGGTTCCAACCGGGTGATGTGACAACACCGGGCCTGACACTGGACAGCGTGTGGCTGGACATTCAGCAGCGGGCGAAACGGGGGCCGGTCTTTCTCAAGGATTTTCCGCATTACATCAACCACATGTGGGATGCCGAGTTTCTGTCGCATTTCACCCACGCCTTCCTGATCCGGGACCCGGCCAAGACCATTACTTCGATGTACAAACAATGGCCGGACTTTGCCGAAGGCGAGGTTGGCTTTCCCGAACAGCGCGCGCTGTTCGATCTGTTGACGGCGTTGAACGGAACTCCGCCGCCAGTCATTGACAGCGATGACCTGCTGGAAGACCCACATGGCATGACCCAGGCCTTCTGTGACGCGGTGGGAATCCCATTCATTCAGGAGGCGCTGACATGGGAACCGGGCGGTGATCCGTCCGCCCTCAGCTGGTGGGACGGCGGGTCGTTCCATGGCAACCTGGCGAAATCGACCGGGCTTGCGCCGCAGACACGCACGCATATCGACATCGCGGACGCGCCAGACCGTGTGAAACAGGTGCACCGCAGGATGAAACCGCATTACGATCACCTTTACAAACACCGCCTGACACACTGACACACCGGAGACCCGCAATGGCCGACATTTTCGACGAAGACCTGTTTCTGAAAGGACTGGAGCAAAGGAAGAACACGCTGGGCGCAGAGTATGTGGAAAAAAACCTTGCTGCCGCCGACGACTTCACCCGCCCGTTTCAAGAAGCCATGACGGCCTGGTGCTGGGGGTTTGGCTGGGGCGACGACGTGATCGACGCCAAGACCCGGTCGATGATGAACCTGTCGATGATCGGTGCGCTGGGCAAGATGCATGAATGGGAAATCCACTGCCGGGGCGCTATCAACAACGGGGTTTCAAAGGAAGAAATCCGCGCCATCATCCACGTGGTCGGGATATATTGCGGTGTTCCTCAGGCGCTGGAGTGTTTTCGCGTGGCCCGCAAGGTGCTGGAAGAAACCTGACGACCCGTCACAGACCAGCCGCCGACAACAGCCGCACGCCTTTCTCGTAGTGTTGCCGGTTCTTGAAACAGCCGGGCCAGGCCCAGCGTTCGGCCGTAAAGCCCGGCTGCAATTCCAGAATCTGCCGGGCATGTCGACGCGCCAGGGAATGGTTCCCGGCGGCGGCGGACAGCATGCACAGCACGACCCTGGGGCGAACGCGTCCGGGGTCAACCCGCAACACGTTATGGGCATGCTGCCACGCGGCCTTGTCCCCGGTTATCATCATTGCGATTGCCAGATTTGCTTCGATCCAAATGGGCGGATGCGGCGTCAACGCCAACGCTTTCTTGCAGACCAAAACGCCTTCTTCGGCCCGGTCATCATACACCAACAGGATGCCGTAATATCCCAACAGTTCCGGGCTTCCGCTGAAACGTTCCACGACGGCAAGCATCAAGCTGCAAGCCTCTGACGTGTTGCCGGCAACACTGTGGGTAAAAGCATGGAGGGCCGAGCAATACGGGTCAGTCGGGTTCAGAGTGCGCAACTGTTTGCATTCGGCCTCGACCATTGCCAGCGTCTCGGCCGGGTTTGCATCCATGCCCAGGCGGATCATGTCCAAATGACAGAAACCGATCGCCACACGGGCCGGCAGGTATCCGGGGTCAAACTCGAGACAGGCGCGGTATTGACGGATGGCATCCTGCAACCCGTCTTCCGTTGCCTGACTTTCCAATATGCGCGCTTTCTGGAACGCAGACCAGGCCTCGGTCGAAGTGGCACGACCAGACCAGATTTCTGACCAATACCCGTCACGCAATCGCAGTTGGAGCGCCTCGACAACCTTCATGGCGATTTCTTCGACCGCGTCGAATGTTTCCTTCGCACGAAAGCGGAACCGCTGTGTCCAAAGGCACACCTGATCCGCGGTTGACGTCAATTGAGCGGCCACCCGCAGACCTTCCGCGCCAACCACGCTGCCGCTGAGAACATAACCTTCAACCGCGCCTTCCTGCCTGCGCGCGTCACGCAGTTCGATCACGTCGGACATTGTGCCCAGAAGAAACATGAGTTCGTCTCGTATTGAGGAGGCAGCAATGCTGATATCCGGCGTTTCCCCGACAACCTCAAAAGGCTCAACCACAACCGCTGGACGCAAGCGCCCCCAATGCACCGGCAAACCGCGGCCAACCAGAACCGGTCCGTCTGAGTCTGTATCGATGTCCCAATAGGCCTGTCGTTCAACCGTCAGCCACGCCTCGAACTCGGGGTCGGCAACGTCCAACCCTTCAAGCAATTCAGCCCGATCGGAACTAAGCTGCTCGTCAAACAGATCAACCTCGACAGCTGTCAGATTGATCGACACCGTTTCACGTGTGACTTCAAGAAAATCAAGTTTGTGCTTGGAAAAGTGCTTGCTGAGAACACTCAGCTCTTTGCGCAGCGACGCCGCGCCTTGTGCGGGCGAACTCTCGCTCCAGAGCTTGTCCTGCAACCAAGCCCTGCTGCGTATCGCGTTTTTTGACAGAAGCACCAAAGCAAGAAGAGCTTTCGCTTTGGTGCCCCGAGGCGTCACATCCTGACCGTCGTCACGGATAATCTGAAACGGTCCGGTCAAAAAAACCTTGGTTATTGCCTCAGTCACTTACAGCCCTCAAGAAACGTTCGGGGGTTGTCGTTAACCGCTGCATCCAAATATGACGATACCACCCATCGCTTCATAGGCCAGTTTGCAGCACCATGACTCGTGATCGGGGTTCGGATCCGGCTTTTTGTCACTCAGGTCCGGAACAACGATATGAACCAGATCCTTGGTATCATAGACAAACCTGACCTCAGGGTTACCACTGTCCGCGAGGATTTCTTGAATTTTGCGTTCCGCCGCGTCCTGATCATCTTGCGACCCCAGCGCACGGCCGCGCGCGGCATTCAGAACTTCGCACCCCAAGTCTTTCAACGAATAATTCGGGTTGATTGTCAAACGAGCCATGTAAAATCTCCTTCTCAAACAACAATGCCCGCTTGTATACCCCGTTATATGCTTATCCGGAAATGAAAATGACCGACACGTTGATTGAACGCGCTGAAACTGCTCGGCTAATTTCCAAACCCTCGTTTGCCGAATTCCCCAAAGCTGCGCCGATCCACGCGGCTTTTCGCTTGATCGAGCTGCGCGACGGAGCTCTGCCGCCCAAGGGCGGGATGGGCCATCGCGTGTCTTTCGGCACCGGCCGCACACCGGAAGAGGCGGCGCGGCTGGCCGGGTTCGAAGCGATTGAGCGCTATGCCTTGCAATACAGTGCCGAAGCACCACAAACCCGCAAAAGCCTGATTGCGTCGGATGGCGCATCCCATGTGATGCCAAACGACGCGCTTGCACTGGGTGTTCCGGGCAGTGACGGAAAGGTCACTTCGAAAGGTGCCGCGGCTGGCCCGACACATGAAGCCGCTGCGCTGTGGGCGGCGCTGGAGTGTTTGGAACACGCTCTTGGATCGCAGGGGTTTGACCACCTGGCGCCGGACACGGTCCTGCCCCGTGATTTGACGCAGTGGCTGCACGTCCAGCTGCGGCAACTGAGCCTTCACATCCTCGAAGTTCCGGGCATCGGCCTTCTGCTGCGCGCGGTCTGCGCAGATGCGGATGGCGGCAGGCCGACCTATGGATCGGCGCTTTCCGCAAATCTGGCGCAGGGCATATGGCACGCAGCATCCGAGGCGGTGGTGTCTTGGCGCAACATGGTGATGCTTGAACACAACGGTGTAACGGATCACGGCATGGATGCCGAACAGGCCCGTCTGTTCCGGCTTTATCGTGGCGCGCAGAATGACCGGCCTGTTGCTCCGACGCGGTTGTACGACGTGCAGGCGTGGGACAGCCCGAACCCGTCGCTGACGACGGTATTGACAGCGGCAAGCCGCGCCCTCGGTCGTCCAGTAGCGGTTTTTGACATGACGGCACCTGAAATTCCCCTTCCGGTGGTCAAAGCCGTAGCAGTTTGAGCACCTGTCAGGATACGTCTCTGGGAAAGCGTGTCGTGTCGCCGTTGGTCTCTGCCTTGCAACGGTCCGCGAACTCCAAAAGCTGCCTGCAACGTTCGGTCTCGGGCAGGCTGCGGACAACCCGCCCCGGATCAACATGCGGAATTTCAACAAATTCGACACGGGTGATCACGCGCGGCTTGGCGGCAACTGTGATCATCGGTCCGACCTCGATCAGGCTGGCCAGAGCATAGCCCGAGACAGGGCGCGCCGAAGCGCCTGTTCCCAGCGTGATATCATCCAGAAACCGGGGATCGTCGTCGGCAGGTCCGAATTCAAGTCGCATGTGCATTCCCGGCGCACCGCGCCTGAACCGGACCCAGCCCCGAGGCACCCCGCCCGCACCCACAAACAGTTCTGCTGTATGGAATGCCTGAATATACAGCCCAAGCGGATCTGAGAATGCCATCGCCCGGCCCGCAGGTGACTTGCCACAGTTCCCCGCGGCCAGTTCAAGCGTATCGCTCACCAGGCGGATCCCTGCATGCCCGCAGTACAGATCCTGCCGGTTCGCGAAATCAAGAACTTCTTCAAGCCGGGCGCGCCGCCTGCTCTCGCCGTCCTTCACGAGATACGGGAAGGAAGAAAAATGCATGGTCTGGATCAGATCGGTCAAACGGTTCGTGCCCTTGGCCAGAAACAGGGCATGCTGGATATTCAACGGATGTTCCGGCGGATGCGCGTCATCATTGCCCACCAGCCTTTTGTGAAAGCGGGCCGCACGCTCGGACACATCCATCGATGTCCATACCGACCGTGAGACTTCAAGCAGGTCCGTGCAGGAGTAGAAGCGCCCGGTCACCGATGCGACCACCGACAGGAAGTGATCGAGATCGAACACCGCCATGAACTGCCACCACTCCACAAACTCGGTAGTGGCCACAAAACGCTTCGGGCGCAGTCTGCCACCGGCATCGGGTCGCATTACCAACGTGTATTCAAGATATTCATTGTGCAGCTCAACCCTGCCGGGCCAGCCTTGGTCACACACGCGCGCCGCCAGCTCATCGCCCAGACAGTCCCGCGGTTCCCGGGGATCGGCGCGCCATCTGAACCCATTCGAAGGCTGGCCCGCCTCTATGTCACGCGGATCCATGACCAGAAACGGGCTGACACCTTGCACGTCGAATATGTTCTGAATGCTTGAATTCCACGCTGACCGGGTGGCTTCGTTCACGCCTTGATCAGCAAGTCCCGGCGATTGGAATACAGACATCAAAGAACACCGTTGGGCTTCAGAGACACTAGAATGGAAAGTCAGAGGTCGATGCCCGCAGGGTTTCAATTCCGACAGGGCGATCGCCACCGGTGACGAACAAGGAAGCATCATGGAAATCGACCTGTCATGGGGCCTGATAGCTTCATCATGCCCACCCCGCCTGTTCAGGCAAATGACGGGTCCACCACAATTCGGGCGTACTGTTCACAATGTGGATTTCGCTACCGCAAGAACGACCGCCAACGATGTTGAGGCGATCTCCATCAAATGTTTCAAGCGACATTTTCGCGGCCCCCCGGAAATTCGCCATCTGTTCGGCCAGAATGCCCACCGCAACGCGTTCACCCATTCGGATACTGTCGAAATAGTCGCTGTAGAAATGTACCCCTGCAAAATTGCGCCCGATCGCGATATTCGCAGCCAACTTGTTCAGCTCGCCATTCAGCGTAAGCTTCGCTGCGTTGTCCTCTGGCTGCACGGACTCAACCAGTGTCCTGCCACCCGGAGCCGGAACAAAGACGCGCGGCATACCCGCCTCTGCCAAAGTTACCCTGGACCCGTCCAGCGCATGTGTTCTGAAGAACGCCTTGAGCAGCGTCGCGCACGCCCCGGCAACTGCGCCATGCGCCGCCCCGTAGGACGGCTGCATTGGCGAGCCCTCGGGATAAGCAACAGGCAAAAGCAGGTTGCGATCGATTTGTGGCAGCCCTTTATGAGAAACCGCGTTGTGGGCGAACCGCTTGGTGGCCGGCGCGGCGGCAATGGCTTCCACAAGACTGAAATCTTCGCAGGCGGCGCTTTCCAATTTCTCAAGATGGGCTGCGGCAAACGGTTCCGCTGCCCCAAGCACCGCGCCATGACCATTCGCCACCAAGGTTGCAACGCTGCCCAGCTTTTCAGGGCGGGCGCGGTTGTGCACCTGAAAGGTCTGGCGTCGCACGGCCCGCATTGCCCTGGTCGCGGTTTCTGCCAGCATTGACAGCGCGTGTGATCCGCCCCAATGGGCCCCACTATCCTCCGCACGGGAATTCCAGACATCGGGCAGACCGTCATCTGCTTGAAACCCTCTGCCCAACATCAACAGGCAGGCATTGAAAAAAGCCTGATAGATCGAGTCGAAATGCACATAGGTAGCAAGGTCGCGAGGTGTTTCAATAAACTTCGGGCCACAGGCCTCAAAGGCTTGTTCGCCGGTTGCGTCCGCCCCGTTCTGAACGTCCAGCCACTCGGCCCAGTCCCGCAAATAGTCCACGCCAACAGCCTGAGGTACAACCCTTTGGTCAAGCCGAAATGAACCAAACGGCATTGTCCCTGGTGTTGTTGTTTTTTCCAACCACCGCCCTTGCACATGCGCCGCGTCTGACGTCAGCGGGCCGTACCCCTGCAAAAGGAACTGCGACATGTAAGGCCCTTCCGAACAGCCTTGGCTCGAGCCGCGGAACAAAGTTCGCGAAGACAGACCTTCGCCATCTCGAACCTGGCGCGCCGCCGGTACTTTCCCGATCTCGGCACCGCTGGCATCCTTTGGGCAACCGTCTTTGCGGAACCACTCCAACCGGCCCAGGGCGCCAAGCACCTTGTCGGTTCCCTCGGCACCATCCCGAATGGTTTCGAAGGGCACATCCCGCAGACAGGCCATCGCATAGAGTTCGGCCATCTCTGCCGCCAGTTCATCTGACCCAAGCCTGGGCGCCGGAGCGATACCCAAACCGCCGGCATCCAATCCATTGAACCCCAACCGATGACCCAGGATCGGCCCTTCCCACGCACGCCATCTAAATTCACCACCCTCTGATGGCGCGGTGCGGAAGGGCCCGGAATAGGCTGGCGTGTCAAACAGCGTCAGCCTGTTTCCATGATTGTCGGTGCCGGTTGGGTCAGCCACTTCTTCCAGAAACTCGGTATAAACCTGCGCGTCGACAATACCATTTTCGTCATGCCGCAAGCCCTTCGAAAAGCTCGTGGGCCAAGTCCCGGCAAACAGGTCTGCTTCGCCGTTATGTTCGGCGGCTGCCCCGTCTCTGGCACCAATCGGCGCGTTCGAAAGACACTGATCCCGGTTCAATCCACGATTGGGCTTTTCCAGGTCCTGCCAGGGTTCAGACGGAATGATATGTTGCGGCATGTTGCTCTCCCGATCGACGGAGACAACGATTCGCACGAAGCCGTTACCGGATCGTGACCGGTCATTCCGACAGGCTTTTTGCCCTGTTCTGCAACACTTTGAGAATGTCCAGGGTAGAAAAGGCTTCGATCGCGCTGGACACCAGGCCCCGCCGCCGCATTCCGATCTTTCGAGAAATTTCGGAATCCAATGCAAGACAGGATATCACGGGCCCAGCCAGCTTCGAGCCGCATTCCACCGGACAGAAAGATAAAGAAAGTTGGATGGCGGAGACGAAGGCAGCCATTTTGTCGATGCATCAGATGATGACTCTGGTCTCAACATTATAATAATAAACAATATTATCGAATTTTTCGCTGCAACCCATTGCACCTCGTCGCAACTGCTGTCAGTAGTTTTGGCGGGTAAGTTGAGGGGTATGTATGCCGAAAGTAGCGAAAGAACTATCTGCACTTGATGTGAAGAGGTTGAAGCACCCGGGCTGTGTTGGAAACTCTACATTCGCGGTGGGTGGAGTGTCAGGTCTCTTGATGCAAATCACTCCCAATGGTGGACGCACATGGCTCTTGCGAGTTTCTGTAGCAGGTAAAAGACGAGAAATTGGGTTAGGCGGCTATCCTGATACTTCTTTAGCCCAAGCGAGAGAACGTGCACGGGAAGCGAAGGATCAAATCCGGCAAGGGATTGACCCTGTAGAAGAACGTAAGTCTGCAAAAAAAGCGCTCGTCATGGCCCAAAGACGGGGGTTGTCCTTTGCTGAAGCAACCGAGAGATGCCTTGCGGCAAAATTGGATGCATTTAAAAACGAAAAACACCGCGATCAATGGCGCAACACCATCAACACCTATGCGATGCCTGAACTTGGAAAGTTGCTAGTCGACGAAATAACTGTCCAGGATGTTCTTCGCGTTCTTGAGCCAATTTGGAAAACAAAAACTGAAACTGCCTCTCGGCTGCGCGGGCGCATTGAAACGGTTCTATCTTGGGCCACCGTTGCCGGGCACCGTACTGGTGACAACCCTGCGCGCTGGGGAGGAAACCTGAAAGAACTTCTACCCGCCAAGTCCAAGATTGCAAAACAGAGCAACCAACCCGCTGTCAAAATAGACGACGCACCCAATTGGTTTGCTGCTCTTCGTGAAAGAGATGGAATGGGTGCTCGCGCACTTGAGTTTGCGGCATTGACCGCGGCCCGCTCGCAAGAGGTTCGTGGCGCACGCTGGGAAGAAATCAGTTTTGAAACGAAGCTCTGGGTCATTCCAGCGGAGCGGATGAAAATGGATCGGGAACATCGTGTACCCCTGTCAGACGAAGCCACCGCACTTTTGGAGGCATTGCCCCGGTTTGAGGGCAACTCTTTGGTTTTTCCCGCCCCGCGTGGAGGTGAAATGTCAGATATGACGTTGAGTGCAACAATGAAACGAATACACACAAGCGAGGTCGCCAATGGCAAGGTCGGTTTCATAGATAGGAACAGTAAACGACCAGCAGTACCGCATGGTCTGCGCAGTACGTTCCGTGATTGGGTCGCCGAACGCACGCATTTTCCCAGCGAGATGGCTGAAATTGCGCTGGCTCACAAGATAGGGAACGCTGTGGAGGCTTCATACCGCCGCGGTGACATGGTTGAGAGACGGCGCAAGCTAATGACTGAGTGGTCAAATTTCCTGAATGGAGAAGCGGCCGTGGATGGCAATGTCTCCAGATTGGTGATCCAATGATTGATTGGCGCGATCTCTACCAACGACGCGATTGGATTGCCATTGAGAATTGGTGGCGCAGTTCGGACGATACCGCTCAGTTAAAAGAGCTGTTGGAATGGCTGAAGCGCGACGTACCAAAAGTTACCCGTCAAAACGGTATAGAAGAAAAACCAGATTACGCACGTCCCGACGAAGCTCCAGAAGAGTGGAAGGGTGCGGCAAAGATACTGTACCTGGGCGAGCTGGAGGCATTGGTCGAAGGTGAACCTGAACCGGCCAGTGCGGAGTGGCATAGAGAACGCGATAAGGTGGTCGGGCAGCTCGAAAAATTCACTGCTTTGGAGGAAGTTACAGATGGCGACCCGGAATTGTCGCGCCGCTCGCACGCTGATAAAGCTCTTGATTTCTTAAAGCAAATCGAACTCGGTTATGAGTGGATGAGCCACGAAGTGGACCCAGATGAACGTGAATGGCTTTTGGAAGTAATAGCACATACTGCGCACAATGCCTTTTCTGCAGGCGTTCACGCCTTTGCCGCAGCGGGAAAGGAAATTGAAGTACACGCACTTCGGGGACAAAAAATTGCAAGGTGCGCCTCGGCGGGAGGTAAGTCAAAAAACCGCGAAGGAAAACCGGAAAGGGAAAAGATCCTGGCGCACATGCAGGCGAGCATTGAAAAAGGTCACTCTGATTCGGCCGCTGCGAAGCATGCGTTCAATGCTGGTCTGGGAACTTCTGCCGAAGCCAACCGAAAGCGTTGGATTCGAAACAGATAGCTCAGTCTTGTTCAGGCGGCCTAACGCCCCAAATTGCCCGACCGCCATCGCCGCGAAGGAGTTCTTCTTCAATTTTTCCGTTCCGAATACGCGTGCGCGGGTTTGGAGGGCGCGTCATATTGTATTTTCGAACGTAGGGTGTGCCACACAAAAATACTTGCTGCCTTTTTTGAGGCCGATGTGGGACAGGTAGAAACCTCAAATAGACGGCTTTTAGAAATGAAAGCATGGCTCAAAGCCTTCTAAGAAAAACGTTATGAAATGTTAACAATTGTTAGCATCAAATCCCTTTGCCGAAATCAATAACGATCTACTTAAAATTGCACTCTGATAATCCACAGGTCAACGATCCTTATCATTGAAACAAGCCCCACCACCCTGTAGATCCGTTAAGTCATTGTCGAATAGTTAGATATACGTACCTTGGCTTCTACTCGCTTTATGCCAGAACGTCTCTTTGGAGCTACCAAGAAACAAAGAGTTTCAGCGTTTCTCCAGTGAGGCGAGTTAACTGAAGATATCCTCATGTGTCGTTTTTCGGCATGAAATTGGACATATCGCCCAGCGCTGCGACATCTAAGCAGTACCGAGCGTATCGACCACATCTGAATTGGGGAGCATGGATGGCATGCAACCTTCTCCAGCCCATCCCTTTCCGATTTCGCAACCGCTACAAGGGGAGATTTCCGACAGCCCATCAAGAAAGTTGGGACACTGCAGGCCACTGTCCCAATCATATTTCGTCAAGTTGCCATCACAAGCAACTAAAAGAGACAATCAAAATGGCCGAAACATACTTATCCGACAAACAGGTAGGCGCTCGCTATGACGTGCATCGATCGACGCCGTGGCGTTGGGTCAATTCCAATCAAGAATTTCCCAAACCAGTGAAATTGTCACCTCAGTGCTCGCGTTGGAAGCTGTCAGATCTGGAGGCTTGGGAAAAGTCTCAGTCTGAGCAGATGTCATGACCTGCATTCGCATAAAAGAAAGCGCCGCCCCTGCTGGAACAGGAGACGGCGCACCCACTAACGGTGGAAAATTCAATCTTCTTCGCAACGAGGCTATCGTGAAAACCACGGACGCATCAATATCGAAATGCATTCCCCAACCCATAAACAGCGTCGGGCGCACTTTAGGATACGCCCTCTGGATCAGCTCCCCGCGCGCGTGGATCGGATTCCAAACAGTTCTGACTGCTAGGCTTAGCACAGCGTGCCGAATGCTATTGGCCTCTAATGTCCTGTGCACTCTAGATCGTGACGATGCTTTGCTCGCGCTTACGCAGGCCCACAGTTACGCTGGGCCACCTATCCCTCCACTGATCAGCCTTATGGATGAAGCAGCGTTTTGGGCCGGTAGCGCAGCATCTGAAGAATTGGATGCTTATTGCTTAGCCAGTTTTGCTCAGATGCGCCCAGCGCGACAAACAGCGTTTCTGGAGCATGTGACTAGGAGGCTGGCCGCATGAAACAATTGCCGTTTTCAATCCTGCTACGGCTGCATAGCCTCACTGAAGCGCACGTGACCGCAATTACCTATTTGGCTGTTGGGAGTGGCGTGTAATGCGGGACTATTCTGAAATTCCTGTTCAGTTACTTGGAAATCAAATCGAAAGCCCCAGCGGCGGGAATCTTCGCTTACCAACAGAGTTTGTCTGGCGTGATCCGTCCACCATTGCCCCTCGCCCGTGGCTTTACGGACAACATCTGATCCGAAAACAGGTTTCCGTAACAGTGGCGCCTGGTGGTGTCGGCAAGTCGTCTCTCACGATTTGTGAAGGGCTGGCAATGGCCTCTGGGCGTAAGCTATTGGGTGATTGGACCGCACCAGACCTTAAGGTGTGGCTGTATAACCTTGAAGATCCCCGTGATGAGATGGACCGCCGGATAAGCGGAGCCATGCAACATTACAATGTGACCCCCAGGGAAATATCCGGCAGATTGTTTGTTGATACTGGGCGGGAACGCGAACTGACTACGGCAATTCAAACTCCACGGGGTGTTAAAATCGTCACGCCAGAAGTGGACGCCTTAGCAAATGAGATCAATACGTGTGGGATTGATGTCATAGTAATCGACCCATTCGTTTCGTCGCATCAAGTTGGCGAGAATGACAACGGGGCCATCGATTTAGTTGCAAAGGAGTGGGCCCGTCTCGCGGATCGGTGCAATTGCGCAATAGAACTTGTGCACCACACCCGAAAAACCAATGGCGAAACTGCGACAACCGAAAGCGGCCGTGGCGCAACGGCGCTTCTGGCTGCGGCACGATCCGGGCGGGTTTTGAACAAAATGTCGGACGATATGAAGGCTGAGGCGGGCGTAAAAGACGACCCTGCTACCTATTTCTCTGTTACCCGCGATAAAGCCAACTTAGCGCCAGTTGGTGACCGTGTTTGGCGACGGATGGCATCGGTACTTCTATCGAACGGTGATAGTGTGGGCGTCGCTGAAGCGTGGAAATGGCCGGATACGTTCGATGGGGTTAGCGTTGCAGATCTATTGGCAGTGCAAAACGCCCTGGATGGAAAAGGACGACGATATTCGGATCAGACCGGCGACGATTGGGCTGGCGTAACTGTGGCCAATGTTTTGGGCTTGGACGCCTCGTGTCACCGAAAGCGAATTAAGAAGATGATCGAGTCCTGGCTGAAATCAGGAGCATTGAAAAAGGGACACAAAATGAGCGCCCAGCGCAAGGAGGTGCCGACTTTGGAGGTAGGCGAATGGGCATCGGATTAAAGTGCGCCACTACCTCGAAAACATAGGGCGCGCGCAGTGGCGCAGATACGTTCAAACTGGTTGCACCACCCCCCTACCCCCTATTGGGGTAGGGGGGTGGTGGCGCAACTTGCCCTGTTCAATTTGGGGGGAGAAGACAACGCTGAACACTCGGTGTTTTTAAATTAAATGACAACCGATCAAGAAGTGCAGAATTTTGGATGGCATTCAATAAAGCATGAGGCCAGCCATCATCACGGCAGCAACCCTGCGACCAATTGCCGGTATGAACAACCAAGGGGCGACCATCGCGTCAGCATCTATTGTTAAAACAAGAATTGGTCTGTTACAGATCGGTGCAAAACCGAGAATTTGAAAGTATCGATTGAATGACAACAGACACTCGCAAAGCTGATCTCGACTTTGCCGCCGACCTCTTCAAAGCCGCTGACAAGATGCGCGGGGGGCTTGAGCCGTCTGAATACAAACATGTCGCGCTGGGCCTGATCTTCCTGAAACACATCTCTGAAGCCTTTCAGGCGATGCATGATCAGCTTTCTGAAGACGAACTCGCTGATCCAGAAGACCCGGAAGAATACCTTGCAGAGAATGTCTTCTGGGTTCCTGAAAAGGCACGCTGGTCGCACATTCAAAAAAACGCCCGCTCAGAGAATATAGGCAAAATCATCGACGATGCGATGGAGGTTATCGAGGCCGAACCGACCAACGAAACGCTCAAGGGCGTCTTGCCCAAGAATTATGCTCGCCCCACGCTCGATAAAACCATGTTGGGTGAGCTGGTAGACCTCTTCTCCAACATAAAGATGCACGACAGCGCCGACCGCGCGCGCGACCTCTTGGGTCGGGTCTATGAATATTTCATCTCAGGCTTTGCCAGCGCCGAAGGCAAGCGAGGCGGCGAGTTCTTCACACCTCGCTCCGTCGTCCGAACGCTGGTTGAAATGCTCGAACCCTATCAGGGCCGGGTTTATGACCCATGCTGCGGATCGGGTGGCATGTTCATTCAGTCTGAGAATTTCATCGAAGAGCATGGTGGCAACCCCCTGAACCTTGCTGTCTATGGGCAGGAGATCAATCACACCACATGGCGGCTCGCCAAAATGAACCTTGCTGTGCATGGCATTGATGCTGACATTGCCTGGGACAGCGCCGGCAGTTTTCACAAAGACGCTCATCCGGGGCTGAAGGCCGACTATATCCTCGCCAATCCGCCGTTCAATATCTCTGATTGGGGCGGCGATCGACTGACTGAGGACGATCGCTGGCAATACGGAATCCCTCCCAAGGGCAACGCCAACTTTGCGTGGATACAGCACATCATTCACCACCTCGCTCCGCGTGGCCATGCGGGCGTAGTGCTCGCCAATGGCTCTATGTCCAGCCAGACCAGCGGCGAGGGCGAGATCAGGAAACGCCTGATCGAGGAAGACCGCGTCGATTGCATGGTCGCCCTGCCGGGGCAGCTTTTCTATTCCACGCAAATTCCCGTCTGCCTTTGGATACTGTCACGGGACAAATCTGCTAACGGGTTGCGGAATAGATGCGGAGAGGTGCTGTTCATCGACGCCCGCAACTTGGGCCATATGGTGGACCGGGTGCGGCGCGAGTTCTCGGACGAGGACATCGAGCGGATCGCTGGCACCTACCGCCGCTGGCGCGCCAAGCCAGAGACGCTGGAGGAGAAAGGCTGGGAGGCCTACACCGACCAGCCGGGCTTCTGCAAAGCTGAGCCTGACTTAGAACGCATCCGAAAATTCGATTATGTGTTGACGCCGGGGCGATATGTCGGAGCCGCCGAGGACGAAGGCGACAGCGTGCCGTTTGACGAAAGATTTGCGGCTCTTTCAGCCCAAATAGAAGAACAATTCCAAATTGCGGAAGAATTGAACTCGACGATCAAAGCAGTTTTAGGTGGCATCAAATGACGATCGCCACATTCCAGCTTTCAGAGGTCGCGGAGCTAATAACAAAAGGCACAACGCCACCAAAGAGCATGGGTGGCTTTAGCGACGCGGGGATAAACTACATCAAGTCGGAAAGCCTCAGCTATTCAGGCGCTGTGGACATATCAAACCTAGTCAAGGTTTCACCGGAAGTTCATCAAAAGCTGAAGAGGTCGCAGCTCAAAGAGGACGATATTCTCTATTCGATTGCCGGAGCAAATCTAGGGAAATGCGGGATCGTTCCTTCCGAAATACTACCGGCGAATACAAATCAGGCGGTCGCCATCATTCGTTTGGACAAGACCAAAGCTGACGCTCGGTTTGTATCCTTCTTTCTTCGAAACCCACGCTTCGTTCGAAGTGTTTTGGCTGGAGTGGCTCAGTCCGCTCAACCCAACGTTAATCTCGCCGACATCGGTCGCTACGAACTACCTGCGCTTGGATTGCCACAACAAAAGGCCATAGGTGATGCACTCGGCGCGCTTGATGACAAAATCGAGCTGAACCGGCGAATGAATGAGGCGTTGGAAGAGATGGCGCGGGCGCTGTTTCAGGACTGGTTCGTCGATTTCGGTCCCACCCGTCGTCAGGCGGACGGCGCAACCGACCCCGCCGCTATTATGGGCCACGCCCTCCCCCCCAAAAAAGCCGCCACCGTCGCCCCCCTCTTCACCGCCAAGCTGGGCGACGATGGCCTGCCTGAGGGGTGGAAGAAGCGCATTCTGTATGACCTCACCGATTGGGTGAATGGAGCGGCTTACAAGAACATGCACTTCTCAACAGAGCCTAACGCGCTGCCTGTTATCAAGATCGCGGAGTTGAAAGCGGGTGTCACAAAGACGACCAAGCACACAAACACGGCACTCGGCGACAAATTCCGGATAGTAAACGGCGAAGTGCTGTTTTCATGGTCCGGCAACCCAGACACCTCGATTGATACCTTCATTTGGTCAGGCGGCGACGCGTGGTTGAACCAGCACATATTCGCGGTAAGACCGAACGGGGAAGTCGAGCAATCGGTTCTTTACTTCTTGCTCAAGTACCTGCGCCCCCAGTTCGCTGAAATTGCGCGAGATAAGCAGACAACCGGGCTTGGCCACGTAACAAAACAAGACCTCAAGAGCATGCGGATTTGCTTGGGTTCGGATGAGGTAGAGAACGCAGCAACGGAGATTTTTAGTCCGTTGTTCGCGAAGCTTTACGCAAACCAAGAAGAAAACCAAACCCTCGCCAATATGCGCGACCTCCTCCTGCCCAAACTCATGTCCGGCGAAATCCGCCTGAAGGACGCTGAGGCGCTGTTATGAGAGGATCGCTACTTCATAGCTTGCTGGAGTTGGCCCATTCTACCTCGCAGAACCTCGGGTTTGCACATCACGACGATGTCAATGTCAGTTACGGTGAGGAGACGATCACGGAAACCAACCTGTTAGAGCTTCGCCGTCGTCATCCCGCTATCATTACCTTGAAAACCTTCGGCAAGAAGAAGGAGGCAAAGAACGGAGCGGATTGGGAGTGGCATATCATCGGGCGCAGGCGGAAGTTTCGAATGCGCGTTCAAGCCAAGCGCTTGCAGAAAGATGACAAGCTAAAAATCCCTCACAAGGTGAAGTCCTCGGGCAAGCAACAGATCGACCTATTGATCAAGGACGCCAAGGCACACGGGCTCAAGCCTGTCTATTGCCTCTACTCAGCCGAACGACAGCGCGACTACTGGGAAAAGGAAAATGTTGGCGGTGGATTCGATGCCTTTGAGGCTGGTTGCCTCTTAGCGCACGCAAAGACCGTCAAAAAGAAGATGCCCAAGACGCTTTCTGAAATCGAGAAATACTGTGTTCCCTGGCACTACCTCGTCGAGCGTCGGAACTACGCGCATGCAAGCCCTTTTGATGTATTGGACATGGAAGGTAGAGTGTTGCGGTTTCTAGTCCCATCTACTGATGTCACAGTCGCGACAGTCTCCCAGCAACCTGTGGATAGTGCTTCGGTTCTAGGGTTCCCCACGTTGGACGAATTGAACGACCATGATCACATAGAGCGCGACATTGAAGGCATCGTTGAAGCAGACGATCCAGAGTTCGAACATCGAGGAAGCGTGTCAGATTACCGTGAGCGCGGTATCGGACGGCTTGTTGAAATTGATGTACGCGAGTTTCCCGACCGTCCGGTGTTTCGGGAGACACCAGATGAGCAGCAATAGGAAAATTACGTGATATTCAACAAAGAACACTTTGAGCAACGCCAGCACGGCGATCAGGATTTGAGACCAGGGGACATTCGCAGCCAATTTCAGCGCGATCGTGCGCGAATAATGCACTCTGCTGCATTCCGGCGTTTACAAGGCAAAACTCAGGTCATGGGTACTGGTGAGGGCGACTTCCACAGAACTCGTCTCACGCACTCAATTGAGGTCGCCCAGATCGGCTACGGCATTTTAGAGGCCCTTAAGGCCAGGAAGGACATTCCTGCCGATGTAGTGAATTGGTTGCCGGACAGAGACCTGATTGAGGCCGCCTGCTTTGCGCATGACTTAGGCCATCCGCCGTTTGGGCACAAAGGCGAACAGGCACTTCACAAATCGATGTTGGAAAACGGCGGATTCGAGGGGAATGGCCAAACACTGCGCATCCTCACTAAGCTCGAAAAGTACAAGGAACGTGGCTACGGCATATATCCTACGCGGCGTTTGATCTTGGGCGTGTTGAAGTATCCGAAGTCTATGGCAGATTTCGAACTCAGCAAATTTGGCACGAAGCCTCCGAAGTCCTATCACGACGAAGAAAGAGATGCGGTGGGTTGGGCTTTGTCTGGCTTCTCACAGGAAGACGTTGCCAATCTCGTTGGTTCGGCCGACGGAAAAAGTGCGCATCACAGTTTCGACTGTAGTATCTTGGAATTGGCAGACGACATTGCCTATGGCATCCACGACATTGAAGACATCGTCGCACGCGGTCTGGCCACTCATCAAGAGGTTCGGCAAGAAGTCACAAAAGCTTTTGATCGGGTCAACGGCTCGCTGACACATGAGCAAACTGAGTTTAACAGCGTCATGGTCTGTCGCGGTCTCCTCGGATCAAGTTTTGAACGCAAACAGATGGTTGCGAGCCTTGTAAATTTGTTCATCACCAACGTGAGGTTATCCACTCATAGTGAGTTCCAGCACCCGCTTTTGAGGTTCAATGCATCTCTTCCCGCCGAGCATCGCGATCTCTTAAAGGCACTCAAAGGCTTGGCGTACGACTTGATAGTTAAAAAGGCAAAGTTGCAGCAGCTTGAATGGCGGGGGCAGATGATAGTTGAGCGTCTATTCGACGTTCTAATTTCAAACCCCAATGGACTGATACCTCAGAGTTCATGGGAAGACGGCTGCACAGATAGCTCAACAGAACGCAGGGTCTGCGACTACATCGCGGGAATGACGGATGCCTACGCCGAAAAACTCTACAAACGGCTTTATCAACCGGGGTTTGGGAGTAGTGGGGATGAGTTGTGAGCATTAACGAAGACCTCGTCGAACAAGCCGCTATTGGCATCCTGCAAGACCTTGGCTGGCGATACGAAGACCCCTTGGCGATTGCACCCGATGGGGCTGAAAAACGGCGAGGATCTTATGGCGAGGTGGTCTTGTACGAGTTGCTGCAAGTCGCGGCAAAGCGGTTGAATCCGGATATCCCAGATGAGACATTGCATGCCGCTGTCAGGCAGGTGGCGGTCTCTGAGACTCCCTCGCTTATCGAAGAGAACCGGCGCATTCACAAGCTTTTGGTTGACGGGATCGACGTCGAATACCGCCGCCCCGATGGATCAATCAAAGGTAACAAAGTTTGGTTGATCGACTTTGCCAATCCATCAAACAACGACCTGATGGTCACCAACCAATTCACCGTTGTTGAAGCAGGGCACAACCGTCGTCCCGACGTGGTGGCGTTCGTGAATGGTTTGCCTCTGGTGGTGATCGAGCTGAAGAATGCCGCTAGTGAGAACGCCACGATTGAAGACGCGTTCAATCAGCTACAGACCTACAAGCATCAAATCCCTTCTCTCTTTCGAACCAATGCCGCCCTGATCACGTCAGATGGGCTTTTGGCGCGAATAGGTTCGCTCAGTGCGGGAGAAGACCGCTTCATGCCCTGGCGTACGGTCACCGGTGCCCACGATGATTTCACACCAGAAGGCCCGAAGGAGATGGACACGCTTTTGCGAGGCGTGATGCAGCCTGATCGACTTTTCCAGTTGATGCGCGATTTCACCGTGTTTGGTGACAAGGGCGATGGCGTCTTTAAGATCATTGGCGGCTACCACCAGTTCCACGGTGCGCGGAAAGCGCTGCGTTGTGCCGTTGATGCGGTTAGCGCGGAAGGCGACCGCAAAGTAGGCGTGATCTGGCATACTCAAGGTTCTGGTAAGAGCTTTCTGATGGCTTTTTTTGCCGGACAGTTGGTTCGAGCGCCGGAGCTTCAAAACCCAACGATCCTTATCGTAACCGACCGCAACGATCTGGATGATCAACTATATGGGACATTTTCACTCTGCCGTGACTTGATTCGCCAGACACCAGAGCAGATCGAAGATCGCGACGACCTTCGTCAAAAGCTCGATCGGCAATCAGGTGGCGTGATCTTCTCGACACTGCAAAAGTTCGCTCCGATTGCAGGTGAAGAAGACTTCCCCATGCTGTCTGACAGGCGCAATATCATTGTTATTGCAGATGAGGCTCACCGTAGCCAGTATGGCTTTGACGCTAAGCTGGATCGCACGACGGGTAAGCGGCGATATGGCTATGCCCACTATCTTCGCCAAGCCCTGCCCAACGCGTCCTTTGCGGGCTTCACGGGCACTCCTATCGAAGCAGCTGATGTTAATACGCCCGCCGTCTTTGGCGAATATGTCGATATCTATGACATCAGTCGCGCGGTTGAAGACAAAGCGACTGTCCCAATCTACTACGAAAGCCGCCTCGCTCGTGTTGAGTTGGAGCAGGAGAAGCTGCCCGAGATCGACGCGGCCGTAGATGCTCTTTTCGACGATGAAACGCTTTCTGAGCAAGAAAAAGTTAAGTCGAACTGGAGTAGCGTTGAGCGTCTTGTCGGAGCTCCTCCGAGATTGGAGAAGGTCGCACAAGACATTGTCACTCACTTTGAGGACCGCATCGAGGCAATGGCGGGCAAAGGTATGATCGTCTGCATGAGCCGAGCAATTTGTGTGAACCTCTACAACCGGATCATTGGGCTGCGTCCAGAATGGCATTCTGACGATGATAAAGAAGGAGTGGTCAAAGTTGTGATGACCGGTTCCGCTTCAGATCCGCTGGACTGGCAGCAGCACATCGGCAGCAAAATGCGTCGTGATCTGCTAGCCAAGCGGGCACGTGATCCATACGACCCGCTCAAACTGGTGATCGTACGCGACATGTGGCTAACGGGTTTTGACGCGCCCAGCATGCACACAATGTACATTGACAAGCCAATGCGCGGTCACGGTTTGATGCAGGCGATTGCTCGCGTAAACCGAGTGTTCAAAGACAAACCCGGTGGTCTGGTAGTGGACTACATCGGAATTGGGCAAAACCTGCAGAAAGCCCTTCGGAACTACACAGCAACCGATCGCGAGCAAACCGGAATCGACGAGGAAGAAGCCGTGGCTACGCTTCAGGAGCTTGTCGAGAGATGCCAAGACTTTTTTTCTGGTTTCAACTACCGGGCTGGGATAGAAGGCGAGCCGCAGGATCGCCTTCAGGCGCTCGCTGGTGCCATTGAATGGACATTGGAGAAGCAAAAGACCCGAGCAGACAAGGCGAGCGGTGAAAAGGCTAAAAAAGCAGAGCTGAATTACTATGCCGATCTAGTGGCCAATTTGTCCAAAGCCTTCGCTTTGGCATCCGCAAGCGATTATGCACAATCGGTCAAGGAAGAGGTTGGCTTTTTCCAGGCTGTTCGCGCGGCTTTATCCAAGTCGTCGCCAAAGACCGGGATGAGCAAGCGCGAAAAAGAGTTTGCCATTGGTCAACTCATCTCAGATGCCATAGCAGATGCCAGTATCGTCGACGTCCTGGCGGCAGCGGGTATGGACAGCCCGGAAATCTCCGTGCTTTCCGAAGATTTCCTCTCTGAAATTCAGAACTTGGAGCAAAAGAACCTTGCGCTGGAGGCTCTAAAAAAGCTTTTGGCGGGCGAGATCAAAGCCCGGCAGCAACGGAACGTCGTCGAGGCCAAAGCCTTTTCAGAGCGTCTTGAGGCCGCTGTGGCACGCTACCACGCCAACGCCATCACGAGCCTTGAGATGATCCAAGAGCTTATAGACATGGCTAAAGATTTGAAGGCATCTGTCGAGCGTGGCGAAGACCTTGGCTTGGGCGAAGAGGAACTGGCTTTCTACGATGCTCTTGCGCAAAACCGAAGCGCTGTCGAGATGCTGGGCAGCGAAGAGTTACGCAAGATCGCCCATGTGCTGGTCGAACAGCTTCAAAAGAACGTCACTGTTGATTGGCACCTCAAAGAAAGCGCGCGTGCCAAACTTCGGGTTCTTGTGCGCAGAATCCTCAAAAAATATGGATATCCACCTGATTTGGCGCCCGTCGCGATCAATACTGTGTTGAGCCAAGCCGAAACTCTGTTGCATTGGAAGGCCGCTTGATGAACGGTGTTGGGAGTTTCTACTGAACTTACAACGAATACTGATACTAGGGCTGAATGCGGTCCTAGTATCGACATTCCGGGCACACCGCGTGCGTATCGCGTAGCTTCAACAAATCGATAGCTCTTCCCTCCAAACAGCTCCAATCAACACAAGACCCAAAAACCGACTACTGCGATGATCAGCTATCCTTTCAAAGGCCCCCTGATGAGTGCGTACTGCGCCGATATCGGTGCAGCGCGGCCCAACATTCAACCGAAGCATGTTCCTTTTCTTGCTCGCAACGGCAGCCTTACGGAAACGCAAGCTCGCGAAGCCGACCGACTCCGCAAAATGAAGGATCGTATTCCCGATACCGAGGCGGTCACCCTCGGTAGTAAGAAGGTGCGGGCTTTCTTTACGCAAGTCTTAGATCATTGGGCCGATCGGGCCGGGCGAAAAGAAGCAAAAGTACTCAATCTCGCTGACCTCGATGTCTTTCTCAATGCCTTCCAAGAGAAGTACGCATTGTCCTTCGACGAGTTCGCAAAATGGTGCGGCGGCCCAACTTCACTTCTTTTGGGTATGGCTGCCAATCGTTCTGGTACATCTGTTCCAGGCTCGAACACATCGCGCGCTTTTTCTGACTCGTTCATCGAAGCTCTTTCTGAGCCGGAGCGGAACGGCATCGCTTTGGAACAAGGCAAGATACCCGAAAAGGATCTGACAAAGACTTGCCTGGAAGGATTGCCCGAAGGAACTGCTCTGCAAAGGTATGTGGAACGTGAAACAAGCTTCGATGCGGAACGATTGGGGCGATTGGCTTTTCATACCGGTATGATGTGGCAACTGGCTCTCGTTTCTGCAGCAGCGGCCGCGCCCGGCGATGAGGACAACCCAATTCTAAACCCGGCACCTCAGCCGACTGAAAATGATGCGCAGCGTTGGTCAAGTGGGCCAGCCTGGGTTGCTGCCCTCACTGAATTTGAGCGAGTTCACCACGGTGCTGCACGAACGGGCAGTCGGGGTCCGACCAGCGCTGCCCGGCAGATCCACACCCTTTTGGCAAAACACCCGGACGGCACAAATGGAAGCGAATATATTGTTCGAAAGTTGAACGGAGTTCTTTCGGGCCAAGAACCGCTTACATTCAAGGTTGTTGAAGACATTTGCCGAACGATCGAAGCTGCAGAGGATTTGTCTCCCGACGGGACATTGCAGAGTGCTTTGTCAGACGACGGGGATGCGAAGTGGGAAAATGAGCTTCTTCGGCTGCGAATCTACGGACACATCGCTGGGTTCATGAGTTACATTGAGCGTTTGTGGGAGTACGCAAGTCGCAAGCTCGACAATCCGACATTGCTTCAAGACTTGCACGACGTTTGGCAGGATTGGCCGCTGATCTACGGTAGCGCATTGGACAACCATAGGAAGCGCCTTGCTGAATTTGGCCTCTGATCCCAATTCAGCAAGGCTTTGTTCAAGTCATAGTATCAGGGCTGACGTGCCGGTTGCTTCGGGCGGCCATGAGCAACCGTTTTTTGGGCGCGGTTTACAAATCCACCGTCGAGCGTCTTGCTTTGTTCGATGCGCCGGACAGCTTCCGTCGTCATCGGCACCCGCGAGGCTTTCCCGGGCTTGGGAGATTTGTTGTCGCGGTTCTTTCCAGACTTCATGCCATGTTTCTTCGAGGGTAGACCAGCGGGTTTTTTCGTTTTGGCGTTCATGATTTGCTCCATTGTTGCGTATTAGAACACCAGTTTTCTCCCACAGTCCCACCGAAAAACTCTGTCGTACCGTGGGACAAAATGAAGGCGCTGTTATCGGCCTATGTCCGCTTGATCCCACAGCGCGTTTCCTGAGGTAGATTCCGATAAGGTTCGCTTTACTCAAGCAGTGAGGGCTACACACTCCTTTTGGGATTGGGCGGCAATGGTTTTAGGAAAGGTGCGGCAATCGCATTAGAATACGCAATTTAGATACGATGTACGAAGCGGCCAGTGGGTTGCAGTTGGGCATAGCTGATTCACCCGTTGCATGAGGTGGCAACCAAGCGCATTTGGGATGGCGGGTTTTTTGGCGGGTACCGCAACTAGCACCCAAAAATATCATTTAAATTCAATGATATATGGCGGAGACGAAGGGATTCGAACCCTCGAGACGGTTTCCCGCCTACTCCCTTAGCAGGGGAGCGCCTTCGACCACTCGGCCACGTCTCCGCCGACGGGTATATCCTTGCAAGCGACGGGAATACAAGGCGAAAAATATGATTTGTGCCTCTCTCTGAGAAAATTGCTGAACCCGTTGAAATCACGGTAAAAGGCGCCAACTTAAATGAATCATCGGCCAGAATTGGAGAATTTTTCCGGGGCGTTCTCCAACGTGAAACCACCGAACCGCCTGGTTCGAAACGACAGGGCACATCGAATCCCCATTCTGCATTGCTGCGTCGATTGAGAGATCGCATTCTCAAACCGAAGAAGCTCTCTTGTTTCGATTAGATTACATTTCCTCCGGGCAGCGGCGGCAGCGCAGGGCAATGCAAACGAATAATGGCTCACTTTACGACCACCCTCGCCTTTATTAAGAGCGGTGTGGTTAATAAATCCAAGAAGGGCACAGAATGAAGAAATTTCTCGCATCCGCTGGAGCGATGGCATTGGTCATGTCGAATGCGATGGCAATGGATGCTGACAGAGAGGCTATTATTAACGAGAAAGTAGGTAGTTTTGTTGACGCTGTAGGCTGCGCGGATCCAGAAGCCGCACAATCTTTGCTTGCGGAACTTGGCACTGACGATTTTGACGTCACTACATATATTGCGTTTCCGGTTGTAGATGTCGGATGCGCAGGTGGGGCTGGAACAAGCGCATTCACGCCGGTCGTGGTACGTGTTCCGGAATACCGGCCTTCGGCGGCCCATGTCGACATGTGGGCAACGGCGGAAATTGAATTTGTAGGTATGCCTGCGCGCGGATTGATATCAATAGAAGCGCTCGCGTCTAACCGAATGCATATCGTCGGAAAAGACTTCGCTGACGGTGATCCAAATTGTTGCCCGTCGAAATTGGTTGACCGCGTCTACCGTTGGGAACGTGGTGGGTTCTGGCTGCCGGAAGTTGATTGATTTGTTCTCAAAGTCAGCTGGCATACTAGACCGGCTGACCTGACCTCTTCCGCCTCTGCTATGAACTGCTTTTTGATCTCAAAACCGGTCGGAGCGGGCTCCTCAGAACGCCTCGTTATGTGATCGGGGTCTCGATTATGTTTGGCGCAATCCATCAATAAGAACGTGACCGTCCGGTGAAGGAGCTCTGGCACAGCTCCGATGGTCCCTATGACGCGACGGTTACAGCGTACCCCGAAAGCACAACCTTAAGTACGCCCGCTTGCTTCCACAGTGCTTCCAGTGGGGTTGGCACAAATTGCAACATCGCCTTGAGGCTGAGCCTCCCCAACTGAACTGGTCCACCGTTATGTTTAGGAAACGGAGGACCAAGAATGGCAAACAAGAGACCGAAGCCCGAAGAGATTG
>NZ_JBQERJ010000007.1:0-265272 GCF_056534925.1 Ruegeria sp. P10 | reverse complement strand
CATGTGCATCCCAAGCCGGAAGCAGCCAAAAAAAGCGGTGAAGTACGACAAGCGTCGCTACATAGTCGCACCCCCCCTCTCGTGACATTGCTGTGCAATGCACTGTCGGGCAGTGATACGAGATCATGTTCGGAAGGTTGAAAGATTGGCGACGTGTGGCAACCCGATACGACAGGTGCCCATAGGTCTTCCTCTCAGCCATCGCACAGGCGGCTACCGTCATCTTTTTGGCTTTGAATTCTGACCCTAGGTTATCGGCTAGGCGGATTGCGCCTGTCATCATCTTGCACGTCAAAATCCTCGCCTGAAATGACTGTCAAACTCATCAGGCGTTGGTCCATCCAATGCAGTAAGGTTTCGTTGCAATGACCGCGCGCTAGCTGTTCCCAACAGGACAGAGGCTGCCAACTCATGCCGTTTGGCAAAGTGAAGCGCCGCAGTTGCCAGTTGCAGCCCAAGCACCTCGGCTCTTGTTTGAAGGTTTTTAACCTGCTCGATGACTTCCGGTGATGCCGGGACATAATCATAGGTTGCTCCTTCGACCGGGCCGGTAGCGAGGATGCCCGAATTGAACACGCCGCCCAGTACCAGGCTGGTACCTAGCGCTCGGCATTTGGCGGTGAGCTCCTGTTCTGCCGATCGGTCCAGAAGTGTTAGCCGACCAGCCAACAGGATCACGTCGATGGGGCCATAGTCCATTACGTCGAGACAAATCTGGTTTTCGTTCACGCCCAGCCCGAAAGCCCGGATTTTGCCCTGCTCCTTCAACCTTACCAGCCGTTCATATCCCGACCCGAGGAAGGCTTCCATATGGGCGCTATTGTCCTGTCCGTGAGTGTATTCACCGATATCGTGGACATAGACGATATCTGCGTAGTTGGTATTCAGAAGGCCAAAACTGTGTTCCAGCGAAGCTTCAATCCCGTCGCCTGAATAGTCATAGCGCACCGCGTTGGGCAGCGGATCGACAAAGCCATCGGCCTCGACCATCGCTGATCCGGGTGACAGCACCCGCCCAACCTTGGTTGAAATGACGTATTCGTCGCGGGGATACCGCGTAAGGAAGCGGCCCAGTCGCATTTCGGACAGGCCGCGACCATAATGCGGTGCGGTATCGAAATAACGGATTCCCGCGTCCCAAGCGCATTGCAGCACCTCATCCACCTGCGCGTCGGTCGCTGGGCGGTACAGGTTTCCGATACTCGCACAGCCAAACGATGCCTCGGTCACGCGCACACCGGTATTCCCAATGAGGTTCTGTCGCATCAGGCCGCTCCTTGCTCGGCGGTTTGCGTTGCAGATGGTTGATGTTGATAATCGGCGATCGAGCTTGCCTTCATCTCGATGGAGAACCCCGGCGCCACAGGTGCCTGATAGGCACCGTTCTCCACGATGCAGGGGTCGACGAAATGCTCGTGCAGGTGATCGACAAATTCGATGCGTTTGTCGTCTTTTTCACCGGTGATCGCCACATAATCGATCATCGACAGATGCTGCACATACTCGCACAGGCCCACGCCGCCGGCATGGGGCCAGACCGGCAAGCCAAATTTTGCTGCCATCAGCTGTACCGCAAGCACTTCGTTCAAACCGCCCAGACGACAGCTGTCGATTTGCACGAAATCAATAGCCTCGTTGGCAATGAACTGTTTGAACAGAATGCGGTTCTGGCACATTTCACCCGTCGCCACCTTGATCGGGGCAATTGCCTGACGGATTTTTCTGTGCCCAACCACATCGTCGGGGCTGGTGGGTTCCTCGATGAACAAAGGTCGCGCAAATGATAGTTCCTTGACCCAGTCGATAGCCTGATCGACCTCCCATACCTGATTGGCGTCGATCATGATGTTCATGCCCTCGCCCAGTTCCTCGCGGGCGATAGTCAGGCGGCGGATGTCGTCGGCCAGTTCGCGGCCCACCTTGAACTTGGTATGGGTAAATCCGGCCTCGCGCGCTTCGCGGCACAAGCGGCGCAGCTTATCGTCGGAATAGCCCAGCCATCCTGCCGAGGTGGTATAGCAGGGATAACCTTCGGCCCTCAGCTTTGCGATCCTGTCCGCCTTGCCCGGTTCGGCCCTGCGCAGAATGTCCAGCGCCTCGTCCCTGGTCAGAACATCGGTCATGTAGCGGAAATCGACAAGTTGCACGATTTCCTCGGGCGTCATTTCCCCGACAAGTTGCCAGACGGGCTTGCCAGCCTCTTTCCCCAGCAGATCCCAGACCGCATTGACCACCGCACCGGTGGCCAGATGGATTGCACCCTTGTCCGGCCCGATCCAGCGCAACTGGCTGTCGCCGGTGACATAGCGCCAGAACCGTCCCATGTCTTCGCGCGCCCAATCCAGATCGAGACCGACCAGCAGGTGCCGCATCGCCTCAATAGCGGTAATGCAAATCTCATTCCCTCGCCCGATGGTGAAGGTCAGGCCATGGCCCTGATACGCGCCATCGGTTTCCAGCACCACATAGGCGGCGGAATAATCCGGGTCGGGGTTCATTGCGTCTGACCCGTCCAGCGAGTCTGAGGTCGGGAACCGCAGGTCGAAGGTTTTCAGGTCGGTAATGGTAACCATCAGCCCGCCACCACGTTCTGACGTTGAACACCCAGCCCTTCGATGCCAAGTTCAACAACGTCGCCAGGCTTCAGATAGGTCTGAGGGTTCTGCCCCATACCGACACCCGGAGGCGTACCGGTCGAGATTACATCGCCGGGCTGCAGCGACATGAATTGCGACAGGTGCGAGATAACGGTTGCCACGTCGAAATGCATGGTCCGGGTCGAGCCGTCCTGATAGCGGTGGCCGTTGACCTCTAGGTACATGGGCAGGTTCTGCGGGTCGGCAACCTCGTCCCGTGTCACCAGCCAGGGACCGATCGGGCCGAACGTGTCCGCCGACTTGCCCTTGACCCATTGGCCCGAGCGGTGCAGCTGGAAATCACGCTCGGACAGGTCGTTGATGACGCAATAACCTGCCACATGGTCCAGCGCCTCTTCGACATTGACGTATTTGGTGTGCTTGCCGATCACCACGCCCAACTCGACCTCCCAATCGGTCTTGACCGAGCTGCGCGGGATTTCGGTGTCGTCGTTCGGCCCGCAGATCGAGGAAGTGGCCTTGAAGAAAATCACCGGCTCCTGCGGCAGTTCCATGCCGCTTTCGGCGGCGTGGTCAGCATAGTTCAAGCCGATACAGATGAATTTACCCACCTGGCCCACGCAGGCGCCGATACGCGGGTCGCCATCGACCAACGGCAATGAGTCAGGGTCGATGCCACGCAACTTGTCCAGCGCGGCGTCGCTTAGAGTGTCGCCCGAAACATCATCAACAACACCCGACAGGTCGCGAATGTTCCCTTCGGCATCCAGCAAACCCGGTTTTTCGGACCCGACCGGGCCATAGCGCAACAGTTTCATCTCTCAATTCTCCTGCAAATCAAATGGACCAGCCGCCGTCGATGGCGTGGTTCTGTCCTGTGGTGAAGGCGCTGTCGTCGCTGGCGAGGTACAGCGCCAATGCCGCGATTTCTTCGGCGGTTCCGATGCGGCCCATCGGCTGACGTGCGATGAAGTTCTTCAGTGCCTGTTCATAGTTGCCGGTGGCGCGCAAACGTCCGTGCATCGAGGGGCTGTCAACGGTGCCCGGGCAGATCGCGTTGCAGCGAATGCCACGGGTGACATAGTCAGCGGCCACTGCCTTGGTGATACCGATCACCGCCGCCTTGGACGCGCAATAGGCAAACCGGTTCGGCACGCCCTTGATCGAGGACGCGACCGAGGACATGTTGATGATCGATCCGCCACCGTTGTCCAGCATTCCCGGCAGTGTCAGACGGATCAGCCGATACATCGCCTTGACGTTCAGATCAAAGCTGAAATCCCAGTCCTTTTCGTCACATTCCAGAATGGTGCCGTTCGCCACATAGCCCGCGCAGTTGAACAGAACGTCCAGCGGGCCGATATCTGTAACGGCGGCCTCTACTGCGGCGCCATCGGTCACATCCAGCTTCAGCGCAGTGACACGCGGGATGTTAGCCAATTCCGCCAGCGCATCCTCGTTGATGTCGCTGGCGATGACCTCGCCCCCTTCGGCGGCGAACAGCTCGGCCGTCGCCCGTCCGATGCCCTGGCCTGCGGCGGTGATGAGTGTCTTTTTTCCGGCCAGACGGCCCGTTGTGTCAGTCATAGCTTTTAATCCGTGTGAAATACTTCTTGCATCATCGACCATTGCTCGTCCTCGGCGCGGCTGGCCAGAGGCGACTGGCAGGGGTCGGTATGGGTCCACCATTCCTGAGTCACCGGGTCCTTGGCCATCTTGGCCATATCCGCAGTGAAATCCTCGCCGTGATATTCCCAGTACCCGAACAACAGGTTTTCCGGCTCGCGCAGGAAGATGGTATAGTTGCGAATGTTGCTGTTTCTGATCTGCTTAAGAACCTGCGGCCAGACGGCGGCGTGCAGGCGCTTATATTCTTCGATCATCTCGGGTTTGACCCCGATTACCATGCCCATGCGCTGCATCATGCACCTTCCTTGACGGTTTTGACCTCGGAAAGCCGCGAAATCGCATCCCAATCCCAATCGATACCCAAACCGGGTTCATCAGAAGGGATGGCGTGACCGTCCTCAATCCGGATTGGGCCGTTGGTCACGGTGTCCAATTGCGGGATGTATTCCAGCCATTTTGCGTTAGGGATAGCGCAAACCAGCGGCAGGTGCAGCTCCATCAGGAAATGCGGGCAAACCATGACGTTGAACGCCTCGGCCATGTGCGCCACCTTCAGCCACGGGGTGATGCCACCAATCCGGGCCACATCCACCTGCACGATCGAGGCCGCGCCCATTTGCAGGTAATCCTTGAACTGGCTCAGCGAATACATACTTTCGCCCACCGCAATCGGCACGCTGGTGTGTTGCGCTAGTTGCACATGGCCTGCCACATCATCGGCGGGCAGCGGTTCTTCGAACCAGCCTATCCCGTGCTCCTCGAGAACCCGCGCCCGGCGGATCGCTTCGGACAGAGTAAAGCCCTGATTGCCATCGGTCAAAATCTCGTACCCGCCACCCAGGGCAGACCGGACCGCCCCCAGACGCGCGTCATCTTCGCTCAGGTGATCGCGGCCGATCTTGATCTTTGAGCCGCGAAAGCCCTGTGCCTGCATCAACAGCGCGTCATCGACCAGCGCCTGCGTTTCCAGATGCAACCAGCCGCCCTCGGTGGAATAAAGCGGCACTTTTTCGCGCGATCCCCCGGCGGCTTTCCAAAGCGGAAGACCTTGCTTGCGGCAACGCAGATCCCAAAGCGCGGTGTCGATGGCGGCCAGCGCCAACGAGGTGATTGCGCCCACCGCTGTCGCGTGAGTGGCAAACAGCAGGTCGCGCCAGATGCCTTCGATCCGGTCCGCGTCGCGCCCGATCAGCATCGGGGCCAGCGTGTGTTCCAGCAGCGCCATGACAGATGGCCCACCCGTGCCAATGGTATAGCAATAGCCCGTACCACTGACGCCGTCGCTGTCATAGACAGTAAGGATCGGGGTTTCTTGACTGACAAAGGTCTGAATGGCGTCGACCCGTTTCACCTTGGGCACCAGATCGATCATGCGCAGTTCAATATGAGTGATTGTCGCCATGCTTACCCCCGGATCGCCTTCCCCGATGCCGCGTCAAAGACATGGGTCTTGTCCAGCATCAGGCGGAACTTCATAGCCTCGCCCGGAGCGACGGGGCGCGGGTTGAACATCTTGGCCTGAACCTCGACCCCTGCCAGTTCGGCGAACAGCAGCGTCTCGGTGCCAAGCGGTTCGGTCAGCGTGACGGACAGGTCCAGCTCTGTGATCTCGCCTTCTTCCTCGACCGAGTGGCCGACTGGCATCAGGTTGTCGGCGCGGAAACCGAACCGCACCTTTTGCCTGTCGCGCACAAGCGACCGCGCCGATGCGGGAACAGGCAGCTCGATACCACCCTGCAGCTGCAGGGTGCCGCCGGATACCTCACCATCGACAAGGTTCATCGGCGGCGAGCCGATAAAGGTCGCCACGAAGGTATCTACCGGCGTGTTGAACAGTTCCAGTGGGGTGCCAACCTGCACGATATTGCCGTCGCGCATCAGAACGATACGATCCGCCAGCGTCATCGCCTCGATCTGATCGTGTGTCACGTAGATGATGGTGTTGCCGACCTTCTGGTGCAGCTTCTTGATCTCGACCCGCATCTGGGTGCGCAGCTTGGCGTCAAGGTTCGACAGCGGCTCGTCAAACAGGAACACGTCGGGGTGCCGCACGATGGCGCGGCCCATTGCGACGCGCTGGCGCTGACCGCCCGACAGTTCGGCGGGCTTGCGTTCCATCAGCTCGTCCAGCCCCAGAATGCCCGCTGCCTCGGTCACGGATTTGGCGATTTCATCCTCGGGACGCTTGGCGATCTTCAGGGAAAAACCCAGATTTTCGCGCACGGTCATATGCGGATACAGAGCATAGTTCTGGAACACCATCGAGATGTTACGTTCGCGCGGGGGCAGGTCATTGACGACACGGCCGCCGATGGCGATCTCGCCGCCGGAGATTTCTTCGAGTCCGGCAATCATCCGCAGCGTCGTCGACTTGCCGCAGCCCGAAGGGCCGACCAGCACGACGAACTCTCCGTCATGGATGCCCAGGTCAATGCCGTGCACAGCCTGATGTTTGCCATATTTCTTGACGACATTGGAAAGGGTAACTTCAGTCATTTTCTTATCCTTTGACGCCGCCGAAGGTCAGGCCGGCAATCAGGTGTTTCTGGACGATGAAGGTCAGGACCAGCGCGGGCACGATCATGAGAACCGCAAGCGCGCACATTCCCCCCCAGTTGATGGTAAATTCGGCGGTAAAATCCAAAAGACCCACAGGCATCGTCTTGGACCCGACCGAGCGGGTCAGCTGCGACGCCAGCGCGAATTCGTTCCACGAGGTGAGGAAGGCAAAGATCGCCGCCGAGGCAACGCCCGAGCGCGCCACCGGAAATTCCACCCTCCAGAATGCCTGCCAGCGGGTGCAGCCGTCAATTTCTGCCGCTTCGTGCAGCTCTTTCGGGATCTGGCGGAAGAACCCGTCGGTCAACCAGATGGTGAACGGCACGTTCATCGCCACATAGGCCAGGATCAGGCCGAAATGGGTGTCGATGATGCCGACCCGGGCAAACACGATGAACAGGGGCAGCGACAACGCCACACCGGGAACCGCGCGGAACAGCATCAGCCCGACAAAATAGCCCGATTTGCCCTTGAAGCGATAGCGGGCAAAGGCATAGCCGCCCGACATGCCGATCAGGATCGCGATGAAGGTTGAGACGACCGAAACGATCAGCGAGTTGCGGAAATAGCTGAACACTGGCACACCGCCCTCGCCCGCGCCGCCGAACATGGCGCGGTAGTGGTCTAGCGTAAAGCTGGGGGTCCAGACCGGCGGTTTGGCCATAATCTCGACCGTTGGACGGAACGAGTTGAGAACAATCCAGAGCCCGGGAATGCAAATGATCGACATAATCAGGAACAGCCCGATGAAGTGCGCAGTTTTCAGGGCGCGGCGGCGATTGCGATGTGCTAGATTGCGGTCCATTGGCCCTACCCCGCCATTCCCAGTTCAGCACGTGCGGCGCTGAGCTTGCGGAAGAAATAGATGGTGAAGAGGATCGACAGCAGGATCGAGATATAACCCATCGCGTTCGCCAGCCCCATGCGGGCATCGACATAGCCGGTGCGGCTCATCAACGTCCACAACAGTTCCGTGCGACGGGCAGGGCCGCCGCCTGTCATGATCTGCACGATGTCATAGGCCCGTGCGACGTCCAGCGAGCGGATGGTCATGGCAATAAAAATGAATGGCATCAGGAACGGCAGAGTGATGTGGCGGAAGGTCTGCCAGGCGGTGCAGCCATCGACCTTGGCGGCCTCGAGCGGGTCACGCGGCATGGCGAACAGACCGGCCAGGATCAGAATGGCGAAGACGGATGTGCTCATCCAGATTTCCGCGAACATGATCGAGAACATCGCAAGGTTGCCGTCCACCAGCCACGGCAGCGAGGCATTTTGGAAGCCCACCGATTGCAACACGTTGTTCACCAGCCCGATATTGTCGTTGAAGATGAACTTGAACTGAAAGCCAACAAGAATGGGCGAGAACATCATCGGGAACATCAGGATCGTGCGCAGCGTACGCTGCCCCCATGTGACCTTGTTCATCATCAACGCAATGCCCAGTCCCAACAGCAGTTCCAGATTCAGAACGATGGTCAGGAACAGCACCGTGCGCCCGAACGCCGCCCAGAATTTCGCATCGGTCAGGATTTTTTCGTAATTGAAGAACCCCACCCATTTCCACAGCGTCGAAGGCCGCGTCAGCTTGTACGACGTGAAGCTGGAATAGAGCGAGAAGATGAGAGGGATCAGAACAACTGCGGCAATCACGATGATCGCAGGCAACAGAAGGACTAACCACTCGGGCAAGCGGCGGCGGGTCATGGTGCACCTTTTGGGGGTCTTGGGGGTTCACCCGCAGCGGAACACCCGCCGCGGATACTTGTGGGTCCGGGTTCAGTAGTAACCAGATTCCCGCATCAGCTCGTCCACCGCAGCCGCGGCATCGTCCAGCGCCTGCTGCACAGTCTTGTCGCCAACGATGGCGGCCTGCAGTTCCGGAAAGACCAGGTTTGTGGTCTCGCCCCATTCCGGGATTGGCGGTACCGCAAAGGCGTATTTCGCACCTTCGGCAAACGCGGCCAGAGCTTCGGCGCGGAATGCGTCATCACCAGCTTGCGCCGCAGCGACGTTGGCCTCCCAAACGGCTGTCCGTGTCGGCAGCGAGCCACCAGCGCTTTCGGCCAACTGGCTTTCCTCGCTGGTCAGGAACTGAACAAGCGATACTGCGGCGTCTTTGTTTGCACAGTCACTGGTGACCGAGAACCCGTGATGCCCGGACCAACCGGTCCGCGTCGCCGAACCCATGGGTTGCACAGCAACGCCGACGTTGCCAGCAGCCTTGGACGATTCCGGATCGTTGAAGAACCCGGCCCAGCCCGGCCAGTCCAGGTTCAGCGCCACGGTTCCACTGGCAAAGCCCTGCCCCAGATCGTCCCACACATAGGACGTCGTGCCAGCCGGAACCGCCTTGGCCTCGTACAGGTCTACGAACCACTGCAGCGCGCGCTGACCTGCCTCGGAATTGAAGATTGGTTTCTTGTTTTCGTCCAGATAGTTGCCGCCCTCGGCGACAACCATCTCATAGAACCGACCCACGATGGCCTCATCCTTGCCTGCATACTGAGTGCCGTAGAAATTCGGAGGGTCCGCAAAAAAGATCGCCTGATCTTTGACCTGCTCCCACGTCTCGGGAACAGCCAGATCATAGCCGTATTTTTCCTTGAACGCGGCGGCCTTGTCGGCGTCTTCATAGTTCGACTTCAGGTAATAAAGCACTGAAACGTCAAACTGCGCGCGCGGCAGCATCAAAAGCTGGCCGTCGACCGTCGAGGCGCCAATGTTGCCCGGAACGAATTCGGCAATGGTTTCCGCTGGAACCAGCTCGTTCAGATCAACATAGAGCCCTTCATACTGGGGCGCAAAGGAAGAGTGGTTTGAACCCACGCACCAGCTGGTGGTCCCAGCGGCCATGTCCGACTTGATTTCCTTGTCGATCTCGAAGTGGCTTTTTTTCGAAATAATGTCGACCTTGGCACCGGTCGCAGCTTCCCATTCGGCAATACGGCCATAGAGACCTTCGTATTGTTGTCCGCCGATCAGTTTCGCCTCGATGGTCACGCCATCAAAGTTCCCCCAATCCGACGCACCTGCCGATTCGACGGCCGCGACTATCGCTGTTCCGACCATCAAACCCATTAAAATGCTGGATTTTTTCATCATGTCCTCCCTGATGCAATCAAGCGATGCTTGTTGTTTGTTCGTATTTAAAACATTTATTCATCTATAAATCAATGTTGACTTAGCCTTCCCAATGACTGAAAATCAATCAGGAATATTGCGCGACAGGGCACTGTATGGACGACATCACCGACAAATACCGCGCACCCGCGCTGGAAAAAGGCCTGGATATCATCGAGCTTTTGGCTGACCACGGTGAGGGACTGACCCAGGGAGAGGTCGCAAAGGCGCTGGAACGGTCCCCGTCTGAGATTTACCGGATGCTCTCGACACTGGTACGGCGCGGGTATGTCATCCGGTCCCTGTCAGGCGATCGATATTCACTTGGCCTGAAGATGTTCGCTATTTCGCAGCGACACCCGCCGATTGGACGGGTAATCGAAAGTGCCCTGCCCCGTATGCGCGCGATAACACGAAAAACTTGGCAATCCTGCCATATGGGAATGGAAAGCAACGGTGATATCGTGATCGTGGCCTCAGCGGAGTCTCCGGGCAATTGGGGCCTTGCGCTGAAAACCGGAACCGTCGTGGGGCTGGGGAATACAGGCTCTGGCCGGGTGCTGGCGGCCTTCCGTTCAAATGAAGAAGTCGAGGACCTGATCGAGCAGCACCGCCTTGCCGTAGGTGAACCCCCGCTGGACCGTAGCGAGTTCATGGAGCATATCGCCCGCATCCGACGCTTGGGCTATGAAAAAATGCCGTCTGCAACTGCGATCGGTGTAACCAATGTGGCTTTCCCGATTTTTGGCCCGGGCGGCAGGGCCGCAGCGGTGCTGAGCTGCCCCTATCTGGAACGTGTCGACGATCTGAAAGTCCCCTCTCTGGACGAAATCGTGAATATGCACCGGGAACTGGCCCGGGAACTGACGTTGCTTCACGGTGGATCAACACCGGAATTCGGAGCCGCTTAAGGCGGCTTAACAAAAAACATGATCAGAGGTTTTAGCATGGTCATCGACACGCATCAGCATTTCTGGAAGCTCGATCGAGGCGATTACGGCTGGCTGACACCCGAGCTTGAAACGCTATATCGCGATTTTCTGCCCAAGGATTTGAAACCTTTGCTGGACGAGGCGGGTATCAGTGGAACCATCGCGGTTCAGGCCGCCGATACTGAGGCCGAGACTGAATACCTGCTGTCTCTTGCAGACACGCATGACTGGATACGAGGGGTTGTCGGGTGGGTGGACCTTGCCGCCGAAACGGCACCAGCCTCGATCGCGCGATGGGCGGCCCATCCAAAGCTTCTTGGACTACGCCCGATGATACAAGACATTCCCGATGACGCTTGGATGCTGCGCGATGATCTGCGTCCGGCTATCGCTGCCATGGTCGAAAATGATCTGACATTCGATGCTCTGGTATTGCCCCACCATCTACACCATCTCAAAGCGTTTCTGGCAAAATACCCCGATTTGCGAGTCGTCATTGACCATTGCGCCAAGCCCGAAATCCGCAATGGGGCCTATGAGGGCTGGGCGCAGGACATGGCTGACATTGCCGAAAACACGCAGGTGTTTTGTAAACTGTCGGGCATTGTGACCGAAGCCTCGACCGATTGGAAGCCAAGCAGCCTTGAGCCTTACATTGCCCACATTCTTGGCATTTATGCCCCAGAGAGGCTGCTGTTCGGCAGCGACTGGCCGGTTCTTAACCTCGCCTCGGACTACAAATCGTGGCACGAGATCGCCATGGGTGCCATGGGTGACGCAGCAAAAAGTATCCTCTCGCAAAGTCCGAAAGCGGCCTACCCTCGTTTGTCCAGCTAAAACATAGAAGACAACCCGATTGAGCGGGCCTCAATTGATGTTGACAAAAAGGGCTCAAATCCGCCGACAAACATGCTTCAAGCTTGTATCTGAGAGGGAGCAAATGCACTTTTCACATGCGTCCTGTGTCTTGCGCCGTGCGTGGCAGACCGTTGGAAAGGCTGGGTAGAAAACGACTGGAGCTTTGGTCGCCAAGGGCCAGGCCATCTGCTTTAGCCTTGATGTGCAAAAGAGCAGCCTGATGTGTTGAAAAATTTACCCACTTTCAAGCAGCTTCCAATTCCCATGTCGCCCATCCAATAAAGTGGCAAAGTCGTTGGTCGGCATTCTCTCTGCAACCCTGCGGTTGAACTTTTTGCATTCTGCTGAAACTGTGCGCAGAAGAAGAAGGATGGGGCCTGCGCCGTGTATATTCTCAGATCTCTTGGGCCGGCCGTTTCCCGCGTTTCACCGATTGAAGCGGCTCGTGCGGGTCTGGGTGCTCTTGTCGGTCTTGGGCTGACGGGACTGTTCCTTCTGACTCCGGGTTCCGATCTGGATTTGGGTCTTTATCTTGTAGCACCCTTCGGAGCGACCTCTGTCTTGCTCTTTGCTGTCCCAAATAGCCCGCTCGCGCAGCCTTGGTCCGCCGTTGTCGGCAATACGGTGGCGGCCCTTGTCGGCGTGGCTGTTTGCATGACAATCGCAGACCCGGCGCTACGCGTTGCGCTTGCAGTTGGGCTTGCCATTACCGCAACAATCCTGTGCCGGGCGCTTCATCCGCCGGCAGGAGCCGTCGCCATGACGGCCGCATTGAATCCCGAGGCCATCGCGCAATTGGGGTTCTGGTTTGCGCTTGCACCGATTGCGGTCGGAACCTGTGTCCTTGTCATCCTTGCGACAGTCTATGCCCGGATCACCGGACGTCACTATCCATTCCGGCAATTCGACGATCCGAGCAATAATCAATCGGAAGACAAGAACCCCTCAGAGCGCCTTGGCCTGTCCGAAGAAGAACTTGCAGGTATTCTGGAGCGCTACCGACACTCCTTCAATCTGGGGGTCGAGGATCTGGCACGCCTGATCAGCGCGGCGGAACTGCAGGCGGCAACACACGTGACCGCCCCTTTGACGGCAAAAGATGTCATGCCCTGGTGTTGTCACTTTAACTTCGAACCCGCCAAGAAATTCTGATGATCGGATTTCAAGCTGCTTGAGTGGCGGCAATCCAGGTGTCAAGCGCTTCGAGACGGTGATATCTGATTGTTAAGGCGGAGCGACGGCGAGTTGGAACACTGAAGCAATTCCGAACGGCTGAATGGGTAGCCACAAACCTTTGCAACCCGCCCGGAGACCGATGGCCTTGCATTGTCCGTTCTCGCTTTCGAAACGGTAGATGGCTGTTTTCGGCGCGGTTGTTGAGACCCTTGTGCGACCAGTGATCCAGACCCGGGGCGATCTCCCGCTTGGCGGCGCCATATGAGCGCAGCTTGTCCGTGATAATCCGCTTGGGAATAAAACCATGGCGCTTTATCAGGCAGCGCAACAGCCGTTTTGCGGCCCGTTTGTCCCGTTTCGGTTGGAGTATTTCGTCCAGCACAGCCCCATGTTGATCGACCGCGCGCCAAAGCCAATACTTGCGACCAGAAATTCTCACGACAACCTCATCGAAATGCCAGACATCGCCGGGACGGTCCTGTCGCTGTCGCAATTTGCGAGCGATCTGCGGCCCAAACTTGATGACCCAACGCCGGATAGTCTCGTAAGACGCGTCGATCCCACGCTGCAGCAGCATCTCTTCAACTTCGCGCAGGCTTAAATTGAAACGGGCGTACAACCACACTGCATGGGCGATGATCTGAGGGGGAAATCGGTGACGCTTGTAGCTGATAGGAGATGAATTCATCGATGCCACCTACGTCCTAATCCAGGCAAGAGCAATCGAACGGCAGTTAACGTGACATCACCTTGTCGCAAGATGGCGGCAGGGAAGCGGCATCTCTCGTAGCGAGGAACAAAAAATGACAGCGAGTTCGATAGTATATTATTCGCCATTTGGAAACAAATCGTTTCCACAAAATATGCAAATTATGTCAATGTTTTAATCCCGTGGTCGCAGACTTGAAAAAATTCAATTTCAGAACAGTTTGTGTTATAAAAGTGGTGTTGTCTTGGGGGGTGTGATTCATGAAGTTGTTTGCTGGTGCTTTTTCCAGGGTCCTTGCGGCCACTATGTCGTTGATGCTTTCAGTCACAGCATCAAATGCACTGACTGTGAACATTGTCGATCAATCGTCGGCTTCATTCTCCGTGAATTGTAACTCCTGCGTCGGAATTCTTGAGGACGGAAGTTTGGATTCGATGTTTTCTCACGGGCTGTCTATCGGCAGCGCTAATGAAGCAAATATCGCATCCTATCTAACCAACATCGGGTATTCGAGCGTTTCCTCGGATGTAGTCAAATTTGATTTAGGTGGAGGTGGCCTTGGTGGCACCGGGAACAGCGAAAACTACTCGTTCAATGTGTCCAAAGGGTTGTTTTTTGTTAAGTACGGTACAGCGACCGCATTCTTCCTGTCTTCTGCTTCTGATACGGTTAGTTTCACAAAGTCCGGAAGGGGTCCATTTGCGCTGAGCAACTACGGCACGGTTGCGCCTGCGCCAGTGCCACTACCTACAAGCATTCTGTTGCTCATTGGTGCAGTTGGAACGCTTGGTGCCATGAGGTGGCGGAGCATGAGAATATCTCGCAGTTGCTCAACCGTTTCGCCAAGAACGGTGGCCCCGGCAGTCAGCTAGACAAGACCAAAGTTGCGCATAAGCCCTGTGCTGGGCAAAGTAGACATCTAATCAGCCCTTGCCCAACATTGTCGAGAGACCGCTCCTTCAAACAGGCGGTTTTCTTTGAAAGCAGTGAATTCGCTACTTGAGCGTTCAGTCAACCATTACACGCGCAACCAACTGGAGTGCCCCATTTGATTTGGGCCACCGTTATGTTTGAGAAACGGAGGACCGAGAATGACGAACAAGAGACATAAGCCGGAAGAAATAGTTCAGAAGCTGCGGCAAGTTGATGTGCTTGTCGGCCAGGGAATGATGCGTTTACTGGTCTTTACCACGGGATCCGATTGTCGGCTTTGGGCTCGTTCCAGACCTCAAATGCGGCGCGGCATCCTGTGATATGTTGCATCGGTCAACGTCGGGTTGTCGTTCTGGGAGGGCATGGCGGATCGGAGGATAAGTCATGGACACACCAAACCTACCTGCCATTCGCGCTTTGCGCCCAGCCTGGAACAAAGGCCGCATCGTTGGTCAAAAGCGACCACTAAAGCCAAAACATGTCTGGGCGATCCGCGTCAGGCTCGAACTCGCCGAGAATCATCGCGATCTGGCGCTGTTCAACATGTCGATCGATAGCAAGCTCCGCGGTTGCGATCTGGTGAAGATGAAAGTCGTTGATGTCATGGCGTCCGGTCAGATCAAGGAGCGGGCATCGGTCCTACAGAGCAAAACACAGAAGCCTGTGCGATTTGAGATATCCGAAGGCACACGCGCCTCGGTCGAGAAGTGGATGGAAGACGAGCTCATGGTCGGCTCCGAGTACCTTTGGCCGGGTCGCTTCCATGAGCGGCTGCACATCTCGACCCGTCAATATGCGCGGATCGTCCGCGACTGGGTCACGTCGATCGGTCTAGAAGCAAGCGCCTATGGCACGCATTCGATGCGAAGAACCAAGGTCACTCAGATCTACAAGAAGACCGGAAACCTTCGTGCGGTTCAGCTCCTTTTGGGCCACACCAAAATGGACAGTACGGTCAGATATCTGGGCGTCGAACTCGAGGATGCCCTAGCCATCGCTGAAGCCATTGAAATCTAGTGAAGTTGGGCCGCCTACATGGGGCGGCCCAGAGCTGCCTTCCATCAAAAGTTGTCGGTGCTGCGTCGCGGCTTCCCTTAAGCGGACATTGACCTGCAGTCGATTTCGTTGCGAAGATCTCCATTACTAGCGACCAACCGTATGGAGATTATTTGAGGAGACAGAAATTGACTTCGAGCGAGGAGCAGAAGCACGGCAAACCATGGTTTGAAAAGGCAGAGTTTTACGTGTCGGCGCTCTCGGTGATCATTGCAGCCGCTGCCCTTTGGTATTCTTGGCAGGTTTCGACGACTGAGCGCGAAATCAATCGAGTTGATGCCCGCAATGCCAATTGCACGGCAGTTGCCGGAACCTACTTGGAGCAAGCGAAAGTCTATGGCTGGCCTGAGTACGATAGTGATACAGGGCAATTTCTTCGAACCGTGCTTGATGAAGACAATGCCAACTTTGCAACTACTGCGCTGACCATCGCCCGCGCCGCTCAGTTATGTCGTATTTCCACGGGTGATCTATCAACTTGCATCAAAGAAAGAGTAAACGGAGTGTCCGAGCACTTCGTCAAAGATGTTGGGACAGATGGCGAGATCTACGAAAACCCTGTGTGCTAGAAAACGCGGCCCAAACCGACCATTGGCCGTGGCTTGATGACGCTGCTGTGCAGCCCTCCGAAGGAGACTTTCGCTGCGGTAGAGAGGTGTCCTGAAAATGAGTTCATACTGATGGAATACATCCTGTCGCTGTCCTAAGGTTCACAGGAGGCCCAACACAAAGTAGGTTTCCTGTGAAGAGGTAGCGGCAATAGGCGTGGATCAAAATGGCGCGACAGTTCCCATTCGAAGGTGACAAGACCTTTCTGGTTTATGCCGGCACCGGCACCGACCTGATATTCAATCATGGAGTTGAGTTACCTGGTTTCGCGTCGTTTCCATTGCTGGAAGAACCTGATACCAGGGTAATACTGGCCGGTCAAATGCAGGCACTTGTCGATCTGGCCCGTGAAATGAATGTCGGATGCATCCTTGATGCGCCCACATGGATGGCGAACGCCGACCGGGCAGCGCCCTTGGGGTACGATGCAGAACGGCTCGCCGAAGTAAACAAAGATGCGGTCAGTCTAATGGAAGACCTGCGCCAAGCTTCCGCACGCAATGATGTACTGGTGTCGGCCTGCATCGGTCCAGGTTATGATCCTTACGCCGATATCCCGCCGGTATCCGTCGAAGATGCACGTCAATACCACGCCGCTCAAATGCAAAGCCTGAAAGACACAAGCGTCGATCTGGTCACTGCTTATACATTCAACCGTCCCAGCGAGGCAGCGGGATGCATCCTCGCCGCCCGAGACGCTGATTTGCCAATCATAATGTCTCTGGTTGTTGAGACAGACGGGCGCCTGGCAGACGGAACCAAACTTGTGGACGTAATTGATCAGATCGACGGGGCAACCGACTCCGCGGCGCTGTTTTTCATGGTCAACTGCGCTCATCCGACCCATTTCGCCGGAGCGCTTGGCAACCACCACCGACTTAGAGGCCTGGTGGCTAACGCTTCGAGTTGCTCGCATGCGGAACTTGACGAAGCGGATGAGCTGGACGAAGGCGATCCAATCGAACTTGGCAAACAGATTGCCTCGATTGCGCGACAGAATCCGTCGATTCAAGTATTTGGAGGGTGCTGCGGTACGGACATGCGCCACCTGAAATCGATGGTCGGCGAGTTGGCGTAGCCAACTCGGTTCAATCTACACGTCAACGCTGAAATTTCTGGGGATACCGAGATTTCTTTCCGCAACTTGTTAGGAGCGGCCGAATGCACCCTTGATCGCGTTCAAATGCTCATCGGTATTTTTCTCGTTCAAAGCGGACTTTCACGCACGTTGCAGCCCTTCGGGCTCTATAGGGCAGGTCCAGCCGTCGCGTAGAAAGCTCTGACCGGTCGATTTAAACGCCTTGGTTCAAACTATTGCGTGTGTATCATGTCAGGAAACGGTGCCGCCTTACAGATATACACCTTCCTTGGCCGCACTTCTGCGGAGTGACGTTAATGCCCGCCATCGATGATCTCTCATGGCCTGAAGCATATATCGAGCTTCTGCCACTGATAACTGACAAGTGGTCAGTAGAGAATGAAGTTTACTTTCACCGTCAGCTAAGCGCCGGTAAGTCCGGCGCCCTTGTCTATATTGTCGACATTACATGCGATGGATTCAGTGGTCAGGCCATTCTCAAATTTGACGCCCTTCCCGATCCGGAATGGAAAGAAAAAGCCGAAAACCAAAGGCATCTGGAGGCGTTCGAGGCGGTTCCTGCGTTTGGATCAAAGCATCTGGCACGCATCGTCCATTCTTTGGAACACGACCGTAAGATCGCGATCCTTTCCACGGTCGTGGCGCAAGGACTTGAGTATTCGCTTCCCTGGAACGATTGTGGCTACGAGCTCGCCTTGAACGTTCTTCAGCGGCTGTCGAGAAGTCTCCTTGACGACTGGAACGTCGATTATGAAATGGCACCCGGATTGCACTCGCCCCGGGATCTTCTTTCCGGATGGCTCGGCTACAGACTGGATCCCGATCTAGGTCGTCTACACCAGTTCCTTTCGGATGTTTGCGGTCATGATCCGAACGAACGTTGCCTAATGTTTGAAGGTCATTGGTACCCGAATCCGTTGGCTTTTGCCTGCGACGAGAAACTGCCAGGCCGATTGAGCCTCAGAGCGGCGCAAGGTCGCGTGCATGGGGATCTCCATGGGTACAATGTACTGGTTCGAGCGCACCAAAGCCGCGATCCTGATTATTTTCTGATCGATTTGGCGCTATACGAAGACAACCAGTTTTTGTTTTACGATCATGCGTATTTTGAGTTGGCATACCTGCTGGCACGACGCGGAAACTGTAGTCCTGCTCAATGGGATGCCATCCTTGATGACCTTGGCCTCTTTCATTCAAAACACCACACATTGGGGCTTTGGCAAGATGACGTCGGCATCGTCGAGTTCGTCAGAACTCTCCGACGAGGGGCTATGAGTTGGGTTGAGCGCCACGAAAGCCATCGGCTCAGCTTTATGGAAAGCCAATACTTGCTGGCCCGTGTAGCAGTGGGCCTGAATTTCGCGCACAAGAACCTCAGCGTCGGTGCACGCAGCCACGCATTCTTGTACGCAGCTCACAATCTCAAAGACTACATGACACTCAACAATGTCGAATGGCCCAGGCACGGACCTGTGTTTCGATTTCCGACAACACTGGAACCTTTGTCAGGCTCTCAACCTGAGGCCGAAACCCTTGCACCAATGACCGAGCCTCCAGCCGAAAAAGACCGTCTGTTTGATCAGATGGTCACTCAGCTTCCAACGCCGCAAAAGCCGGTAATCGCAGTGTTGCCATTCGACTGTATCAGTGGGCAAAGTGACGACAATGGATTTGTGGCGGGCATCAACCATGAACTTGTGACCGAATTTGCAAAGGTGGATTGGCTGTCGGTGGTCTCACCCACTTCCACCAAGCTCCTCAAGGATGCTTCACTAGCCGGCGAGGAAATCGCGCAACGTCTCGGGGCGCATTATTTGGTGGAAGGCAGCGTGCGCTATGACGATCAACGCGTTCGCGTAACGGCCCATCTGGTAGATACATCGAATGGGCATGATCTTTGGGCCGATCGCCTGGACCACAAAACGGATGATGTTTTTTCCCTGCAGGAGGAAATCGCTTCGGCCGTTGTTGGGCATATAGATTGGGAGTTGCGGTTCGACTTGCGTGAACAAGCCCGACTAAAACGTGGTGAGGTCAACGTTTGGGACAAAGTTCAAAAAGCACTGTGGCATCTATTCAAATTCACAGATGAAGATACTCAAAAGGCAAAGGATATATTAGCCAGAACCATCGACATGACGCCGGACTATGCGCTTGCGCATGCAGTGATGGCAAATGCCGAGCTTCGGAAACTGTTCTTTGACCAGGTCGATGATCGGGAAGGGGCGAAGGAACGTGCACTCTATCACGCAGAGCGCGCTGTGGCACTGGATGAACAAAGTAGTTTCGCGCATGCCAGCCTCGCCCGTGCATACACCCAGTTTGACAGACACGACACCGCGATAGCAGAGGCAGAACTCGCAGTCAGCCTCAACCCAAGCGCAGCAAACGCACATTTGGTCCTTGGATATGCGCATCTCGCAAATGGGCAGGCGACGCTTGCGTTACCGCATTTTGAGACCGCAACCCGATTTGGCCCATCCGGTCCATATTTCAAGATCAAGTTGTTGGCTAAAGCATTTTGTCTTTATTTTCTCGACAGATTTGACCAGGCCGAGGCTTGTGCGAGAACAGCATTAGAGGGGAAATCGGTTGATCCATTCGGCCGCTATGTGTTGGCGGCAATATTGATACGGGGAAAAGCCACAGACGAGGCGAGACGAATAATTCGCCAGAGCCAGGAAAAACGCCCCGACATGTCTTGTTCGCGCGTCCGTCTGGCGTTCGAAAACCTTCAACAACGCGATCTTGACAAATTTGTCGGTGACCTCATGAAAGCTGGTTTACCGGATTGAGCTTCGCGTCTTGTTGGCTGGGCAGTGCGGTAAAATATTCCATTCAAATCGCGGCACCCAAAAACGATGCCAGATACCGTTCCACTGGCAGCGCACCTATCAATGAGGCGGATGGTCCGTAGCAGCTGGTCGACTGTGCAATCGGGTTGCGATTAGAACACCACCGATAATCAGCACACCGCCGACGCCTTGATAAATCTGAAAGTCCATACCCTTTAGAGCAACGGCTTCGACCGCAACGAGTATCGGTACGAGATATGCAAATAGGGAAGCAGTTGATGCGCCAACTTCGTTTGTCCCGAAATTGAGCAAATGGAGATAGATAGCACCCATGCCAACTCCAATGAACAAGATCGAGCCCCAGACCTGCCAGGAATAGTCTAACGGTTGAACCGTGCCAGCTTCGTGAATCACGACAAACGGCAGCAGAACGACAATTCCAACAATGAAAATCACGAACAAGCCTTCGTCAGGCCTGGGGTGCATGTTCCATTTTTTGAGAAGAACCAAATATAGCCCGCGGCAAGCATTGGACGTTATCATCAACAGGAAGGCGAGATGCGGGTTGAAATTGAATAGGTTTTCTAGATCACCACGAAACGCAAAAACCAGCGCCCCAATGAGTGCAATTATTACGCCCAAATACTGGACAGAACGCAAGCGTTCGTTAAGCAGGAATGCAGAAAACAAGATCGTCAACAAAGGCACACTGGTGTACCCCGCGCCAAGATCTATTAGGTCATTGGATCGGAGCGCTGAATATACAAACCAAGGCGTCGCCACCACACCAATGCAAGCAAGGATTGTAAAGCGGAGCCAACTTCTTTTGAAGTGTTGGAGCGGTTTGCTCCGCCCTCTCATAACAAGAGGAAATACAAACATTGCCGCAATCAAGCAGCGCCAAAAAGTCAGTACAACCGGGTGCACTTCACTAACTGCCAGATTACCGAACAAGAAGTTCCCAGCGCTGATCAGCATTGCAAGCAACAATGCTCCATAGGCCAGCGCGGTTCTATTCATTTTCATGATTGCATCAGAGCATGACCAGCTTTTGAAACAAAGTATCAAACGATGCGGCGTTTGCGTGAAAGTTGTATTAGAAATACTTGTACTGCTTCGACCTTGAAAATCGAATACCGGCCCATTCCTTCTGTTGGCCAAGTGATCAAGATGCCGCGTTCGCAGCCCGCTTTGCGATCATTCGCTGCAAGTGCGAACTCCCGGCTTTGTCGAACTCACACATCGCGGACAAAACGGTCGTTCGCCGATTATCGCTGTCGCCTACCTTTTCAGACGTTCCCAAACCAAAATACCCCGTCCTTGTTTTCCCCCGAAAACGACCCCTTCCGCCGTCAATTCCAAAAGCTCGCCAATTAGCGTCATGGTTCGCAATTTGTCCTGCCCGGCCCAAGATGCCTCGGTCGCAGCATGAACCCGGTGCCGAACGACCGCGCCTTCAAATGACCAATCACCGCAATACGAGAAGTAGCTGGGGTCGTCACTTGTGTTGGTTCCCTCGACATGCATGTCCGGGTTCCAAAGGTGAGCCGACATGAACCCATCGCCCGCGTAGACAATCCGGCCTTGCGGGTTGTCGCCATAGGGCAGGAAAGTGGAGCCGTCGTCAAACTCGGTGACGAAACTCTTCAATACCCATGTTCCGATTATCGAGATGGTCGTCCTCATTCTGACAAGGCTAACCCAGCAAATGGCTGCCCAGCAACGGCTGGGTCGGGCGCGGTCCTGTTATTCTCTGCGCTGGACACGAAAATCAGCAGCTCAGACTTTGCTGCCGATCAACTTCATCATTGTATCGCTTAGCTGCCTCAGCAAGTTATCAACCAAACGATGCGCCCTAGCCAATTAACCTAAAAGGCACCGAGAGAGGGCCAGGACAAATATTCTGGCCCTGGATGACACCAGATTTGCATCGTTCCCAGCACAGGGTGTTGAAAAGGTGCCTCGTATTCTGCGCCCAAACGTTTTGCCAGAGCAAAAGATCGCGGGTTGTCTTCGACAATCAAGCTGATTGCGGTTTTCCAACCGAGAGATGAATACGCAAATTCGCGAGCCGCAAGCGAGGCTTCGAAAGCGATGCCCTTACCCTCGCCACCTTCGAAAACAGACCAAGCTACTTCAGGCTCAGGCCAACCTTCGGGGAACCACAACCCTACCACCCCAAAAGGTTCATCAGATAAGCGGTCGGCGACGATCCAACGACCAAATCCACGCAGAATCCAATGGCCAAACAGTTCACCGAATTGAGCATAGGCCTCTGAGCGTGTGAAAGGACCGCCGACCGTCACCGCCCGCTCGGACATTCGAAACCCGGCGAACGCCTCGAAATCCGAGGCCAGCGGCGCGCGAAGGCGGAGGCGCTGTGTTTCGAGAATTGGGATATTTACTAGTTGCGGTGTCATGTTTTTCAGATGCTAATTGTCTTAGTAACACTCATTTTGAACTACAGGCTATGTCTGCAATGGACTCGGTGCCGTCGTTCGCCAAATTGTGGTGAGTGACCGCTTTGCGTGCCGTTACCCGTGGTGCACCACCGGAATGTGAATGGAGCGGCCTTTGCGCCGATGGGCCTGTCGTTGAGTTGCTACAGAATTGGTGCATGATGGTGCTCAGTTTAACAGCCTTGGGAGATCGATGTGGTTTGGACCAGAAGAAGCTTTTTTGGTGCTGTCAGACAAATTCGAACTAGTCTCAACTAGGCCAGTAGAGCTGTCCTTCATGCCGCGCCAAGTTCGCGCCACTCGGCGAGAGCAGCGGCGCGTGTCAGCTTGAAGGTGCCTCGGCTGGTTAGAGATCGCTCCTGGTTAAAGTGGTTGTAGACGGAGGAGTGGACGGCGGCGAATTTCTGTAAACTTTGCATACGCCTGAATCGCTGCATCGCGCGTTCTCTTCGTCGGAACGGAAGGTGTGAGTTCTCAACCCGGTTGTTAAGCCACCTGCCCGTCTTCTGCTTTTCCGTCGCACCGAGATCTCTGAGCGCGGCTCGGTATGACGCGAAGCGATCGGTGACAACTTCATCCGCAGCACCGTGTCGCCGCATCAATTTCTTGAGAAATTTCAGTGCTGCCTGTTTGTTTCGGCGTTTGGTGACAACGGCTTCAAGCACCTCGCCTTCGTGATCAACGGCGCGCCACAGGTAGTGCCGCCGACCGTTTACCTTTACGAAGACTTCGTCGACATGCCACTTCGACCTTGAGTATGCCCGCAATTGCTGGACCAGTTTTCTGCGAATTTCCGAGGCAAACATCGGACCGAACCTATTCCACCAATATCGGACGGTTTCGTGGCTGACATCAATGCCACGCTCGTTCAGCAGGTCTTCGACATTCCGCAATGAAAGCGGAAAACGGATGTAAAGCATCACCGCCAGGCGAATAATCTCAGGGCTGGTTTTGAAGTATTTGAACGAGACGGGTTTGGTCATTGCCAGAAGCTATGCGACCACCCTGCCCCGCTCAAGCAAAGTTCCTCTGACAAGACCCTCGTGACATCGTTGATAAAACGAGCAATCTTGGCAGTCTGACCTTCAACGGTGCCGTAGGCAATCAGCACTGTCATTTCGATCCTCCCGTAAATCGATCCGAAAAGCGCGCCAACTATGCCGAAACCGTTCGCTTCAGCCCTTGATCTCAATCAAAAGTGACTGTCTTGCCAAGTTTTTTGGACGCGGGTGCGGCGTCGTTTGGTCGGCTCATGCGGTTCTGGAAAGCGCTACAGCTATCGCCAGCCAAAATCCAGTGCGTATGGTCATTGCACCGACGGTTCGCCATTCAAACGGCGTTCCAAACAGTGCCACTAATATCAGAACAGCGAACACAAGTAGTGTAGATAAGCCCATCACCCAGGCAATTCGAGTTGCCCAGGTTGTTGATTTAAAGAGCGCGATTGCACCAAGCAAATAGACAAATCCAGCCAGGAAATTGAACCAAAGCACGAATGGAACTGCATCTCCGACTGCATCTCTGGCAGCAGCACCCCCGAACAGTGCCGTTCCGCCGGAGAAAATAGTAAGAAGACCAAAGAGTGCTGCGGCTATTGCAACTGGGCGAACCCAAGGCGAAGAGGAAGGCATCGTCGTTTTCCTCTGGAATAAGATTGAATTTCGTGTCGTAAGCAATCCGCCGTCATCGCCAAACGAACTGAAACGCACGTCCATAGTAGCAATTTTTCTCGCCATTACCCTTGATCTTTATCGTTGGGCTAAATTGATACCCATTGAAAAAGCAGCGTTTGCAGGAGGTATTTCGCAATAAATATGTGCTGTTTCCTCTTTGGGATGAACCGTTTGCAATTCCAACGATTCTTAAAGTTGGTTCGGTTACCGTGAATCTTCTGGAAACGAACGGACGACAACGCTCGAATTTGCAGCGAAAAGTGTTGATTTGAGTCAATGCTAGTTGCTGCAAGTTCACCCATACTGACCCCTCACAAAGGAGGGAGTGCGACATGTTCAAAATAATTGTGGTTGGCTTGGATGGATCAGAGGCGTCAGAAGCAGCTCTACGCGTTGCCTGTGATATCTCAAGCAAATATGGCTCCCAAATTCACCTTGTCCATACACCTCAGCCGCAAACCGTGGCTTTCGCAATGGGCGCGGTTGCTGGCTATCACGCCGTCACGACAATGCCTTCAGACGAAGAGGTTCAGCAGGCAGCAGACAAGATCATTTCCGCGGGTAAAGAGATTGCCAAAGAATACAATCAGACAGTTTCGCAAACACATACCCAACGCGGTGATCCGGTCGACGAGATCATCGCATGCGCCGAGCAATGCAAAGCTGACCTAATTGTGACGGGCCGCCGCGGATTGGGAAGCATTGGTAGCCTGATTCAAGGGAGCACCTCTCAAGGCATCAGTCGGAATGCCACTTGTGCGGTTTTGACCGTTGCCTAAATTTCAAACTTGGTCCCAATCGGCACAAAAACGATGACGATCAATAAGCTCAGCATTGAAGCCTCGTGACAAAACTAAGGTTCGATGGCTACTACGTGATGCTGAACTCCCGGCCGTGAAAACGGAGTCTGACATCCACTGCTTCATGACGGTGACACGAAAACGGATGCTGAAACCGAGGTCATGGGTGCCTGTGGCGATGACCGGCGACCAAACTGTGTTAGGCGAAACGACCCGAACTGTGGTGGAATAGATAAACTTCCCCTTTTTATTTGTGCTTTGGTTCAAGGTCAGAAGATAGGCTGTACAATCCCTGATACGTAGATCCGTGGTAACTTTGGAGCCCGACATGAACACCCCGTCCCTGTTCGACGCTCATAAACCCTCTGAAATTGCGACATTAGTTGAGACTGCTGGGGTCACAAAGGCAAAGTTGCGAATGGCACCCATGTTCGTTCTTGCGATGCTGGCCGGGGCATTCATAGGGTTTGGCGCAGCGGCCTATACGATGGCGGTTACTGGCGCAGACAGCGCTGCGGGGCCGATCCGCGTTCTGGGTGGCGCGGTGTTTTCCCTGGGCCTTATCCTGGTGATCGCAGGTGGTGCAGAATTATTCACCGGCAATGTTTTGATGGTGATCGCAGCGGTCGACCGCAAGATACCACTGCGACTGCTGTTTCGAAGCTGGGGTATCGTCTACGCCGGAAACTTCGTGGGCGCCCTCGGGCTTGCATTTGCCTTCTCTCTGACCGGCCTGCTCGAGGGGCCGATGGGCAATACCGCCGTGGTGATAGCCGATGCCAAAGCGGGGTTGGAACCGATGGAGGCCTTCGCCCGTGGCGCACTGTGCAACGGGTTGGTATGCCTTGCTGTTTGGCTGTCCTTTGCCGCCCGTAGCGTCGCCGGCAAGGTTCTGGCCGTTTTGTGGCCCGTCACTGCTTTTGTGTTACTGGGGCTCGAGCATTCGATTGCGAACATGTTTTTCTTTCCGCAGGGTTGGGCGGCGGGGGCAACTGTGCCGGTTTTTTCAGTGGCGACCAATCTATTGTGGGTTACCCTGGGCAACATTGTCGGCGGGGCGGGAGGAGTCGCCTTGGCCTACTGGTTTGCTTACCTTGGTGCTACTAAAGGGTAAGACCCACTTCTTCGATCACAGCGCCTGCCAGAGCAAAACGAACGGTTTCAGATGGTTTTGAAGGCGTTGTCTAATTGTGCAGCCCAGATCAAGCTTTTTCTGCACTTAGTAGTCTAAATGCCGGGAGCATGGTTGTCTTCGTGGTCGATATCGGTTGTCGCATGATGGTGCAACACGAGCGGAAGCGGCACAGGCTTGCCTAAGTCCGCTGATTGGGATGCGAGCCGGTTGATCAGTCAGATATGAGAGTTGGATGTGGAGGTAACTCACCGACCTTGAGGCAAGGAGATGGCGCATTGGCTGATGACGGTGCCGGGAATTGGGCCGTTCTTTGCCACTGCACTAGTTGCCCTCTCGTTCCCGAACTGGATTCTTCGCCAACATCTAAATTCATTGATCCTCGTCAAGATTGGAAAAGGCAAGATGTGATACAGTTGATGCCTAAAATGAGGGCTATCATGGAAGAATTAGTCGAGATTGGAAGAACATTTGTTCAGGCGATGCGTGATCGCAGGGGCCTTGCAAATGTTGATGAAATGTATGCCGAGAACGCTCAATCCATAGAAGCGGTTGTGCCTCCGGTTCGACAGTTTCGCATCACCAAAGGCCGTGATGCTATCAAAGGGAAAAGAGAGGATTGGCTGGCAGCTCATGAAATCATCGAATTTGACGTCGATGGCCCCTATGTTCATCCCCCAAACCGCTTCAGTGTGCGATATAAGGCTGACGTAAAGCAGAAGGAAACTGGGCAACGTATCACCTTGAGTGAGATTGCAGTTTATTCAGTAGCAGACGGAAAGATTGTACTGGAAGAGTTCTTCATGTTGCCGAAGTAGGAGCGGCAACCCGCAATACTGACGCAGTGTTGGTTTCATCCGCACGCTGGAAGTATGACTTGTAAGTGCTTTGGCACGATGGATGGACAATTGGGCATTTGTTTCGATCGCGTGATGCTTGCCCATGCGCAACAATTCCGTCAGTTCGGCGCAACCGAAATCTAAAGTCACGCCGTGGAATCCGCATTGAGCTATTGATGCGGGTTAACAATCAGACTGCTGCGCCGGTTTTCTACCCGAGTTTGGCCTGAACAACCCTCTAAAGGGCTCTGTTTGATCCAAAACAAAGCGTTATGCGGGGTTTGAGATAACGTCACCTAGTAGCTCTAACCGCGGTACGCCAGATCATGAAAAAGAATGTGCGCGCAATACTGATCGTCGTAATGCTCCTTCTCGCAGGTGCGGCGTTGTACATATTCGTTTCAGAAGACAGCAGTGAATTGCCAATTGGATTTGTACAGGGCAATGGACGGATAGAGGCCGAACAAGTGGAAATTGCCCCCACCTTCGCAGGGCGGGTTGCACAGGTTTTGTCGGCAGAAGGCAACTTGGTTGTTGTGGGTGAACTGTTGGTCGAGATGGACACCGATGAACTGTCTGCAGCGCTTGATCGCGCCAAAGCCGAAGTAGCATTGGCGCGTCAAGCCAAGGCCGAAGCCGAGGCTGTTGTTGTCCAACGAGAAAGCCAACAGCGTCGCGCGGCGCAGGAACTGGAACGGGCAAAGGCACTGTTGGCCGGTCAAAACATTTCGATGACAGTCTTTGAAGATCGCGAAACCGCATTTCAGGTTGCCGACGCCGTTCTGGGTGCCGCCAAGGCCCGGGTTGCAACCTCGGACAGCCAGATCGCGGCTGCCGAAGCCGAAGTGCGCCGGATCGCCGCCCAGATCGAGGATGCTTCGCTTGTTGCCCCTATGCCAGGGCGCATTCTTTACAGACTGGCTGAGCCCGGTGAAGTTGTTGGCGCAGGGGAGCCGATCCTTACACTTCTCAGCTTAGAGAACGTCTATATGGACGTGTACCTGCCCGCACGCGAAGCGGGGTTGCTGCCCATCGGGGCTGAGGCGCGCATCGTACTTGATGCCTTGCCGGATTTTGCCGTTCCTGCAACCGTCACTTTTGTATCCCCCGAAGCCCAGTTCACTCCGAAGCAGGTAGAGACATTGAGCGAGCGTGAACAGTTGGTCTTTCGCGTTCGGGTTCGCATTCCTGAGGATCTGATCACAGAACGGATCGAACATGTGAAAACCGGCCTTCGCGGTATCGCTGTGATCAGGCTTTCTTCTGACAGTGTATGGCCGGAATATCTGGAAAGGCGGATTCCACCCGAATTGTTCGAATGAATTCCCAGGCGGGCCCATCTGATTTCTGCGTCAGTGGTGTCACGCATAAGTATCGCCAGCGGACAGCACTCGATAACCTGTCGCTTAACCTGCCGTTAGGTCAGCTTATTGGGCTGATCGGGCCTGACGGGGTTGGCAAATCAACGCTTTTGGGATTGATCACCGGCGCGAAGAAGCTTCAATCCGGCACAATCAATGTTCTCGGAGGCCCAATCGACGACCGCGCCCATCGTCACCATATCTGCCCTGCGATCGCATTTATGCCGCAGGGATTGGGCCGTAATCTCTATGCAGAATTGTCGGTGCGCGAGAACCTTGAGTTCTTTTCGCGTTTGTTCGGACAGGGGCAGCAGGAGCGTGACATCCGGATCGCAGCATTGCTGTCGGCAACCGGGCTTGCGCCTTTCTCTGATCGACTGATGGGAAAACTCTCGGGCGGCATGAAACAGAAGCTTGGGCTGTGTTGTGCACTGATCCATGACCCTAAGCTTTTGGTTCTGGATGAGCCGACCACCGGCATCGACCCACTGTCGCGGCGTCAGTTCTGGGCGCTGATCGACGCGGTCCGAGAGGCTACTCCCAACCTCTCCATACTGGTTTCGACAGCTTATATGGAAGAAGCCGAACAATTCGACTTTATCGTCGCGATGGATGCCGGGCGCGTGCTTTTCCATGGTTCTCCGGCAGAATTGAAGGGGGAAGCCAGCGATCTTGAAACGTCCTACCGGCGGTTGCAGGCGCACGGAGATCCCCTGATCGCACCAAGGAAAGCGCCCACACATCACCGTGAGGCAGACCCAGTGATCACGGCACGCGGATTGACGCGGCGCTTTGGCGATTTCACGGCAGTCAATAACGTCGAATTCTCGATTAACCGTGGTGAGATTTTCGGCTTCCTCGGGTCGAACGGCTGCGGCAAGTCGACCACCATGAAAATGCTGACAGGCCTTCTGCCCGCGAGTGACGGTGAGGCGTTACTGTTCGGAAGACCGGTTGATGCACGCGACCTGAGGATGCGTCGCGAGATTGGCTATATGAGTCAGGCATTCTCGCTTTATGGCGAGTTGACCGTTCGGCAGAATCTCCAGCTACATGCCCGCATCTTTGCAATCACGGACCGCGATAGGCGTATCGATGAACTGGCGGAACGCTTTGGCCTGATTGCACAAATGGACATGCTGGCCACGGCGTTGCCACTTGGCATCAAGCAACGTCTTTCCCTGGCCGTCGCTGTGATCCACCGACCTCGCGTGCTGATCCTGGATGAGCCAACCTCGGGGGTGGACCCTGAGGCGCGCGACTCGTTTTGGGCGTTGCTGATTGAGCTTTCGAGAGATGAAGAAGTGACGATTTTCGTCTCGACCCATTTCATGGCCGAAGCAGAGCGCTGTGATCGGGTGTCGTTCATGCACGCGGGCCGTGTTCTGGCTGAGGGAACACCGGATGAGTTGATCGCCGGGGCACAGGTAGACAGTCTGGAAGAAGCATTTGTCACGGTATTGAAGGCAGCTGACCCTCCGGCACCGGTAAAAGCTCCTGAGGCATCGGTTCATGCCCTTGATGACAGCGCTGGCGGGGGTATCAGGCGCACACTGGCATACACGAAGCGTGAAACCATCGAGATTTTGCGCGACCGCGTGCGTTTGGCGTTTGCGTTCCTGGGCTCGGTGATCCTGATGCTGGTCTTTTGCTACGGGATTACGCTGGACATCGAAGAACTGGATTTCGCGGTACTGGATTTGTCACAGGGGCCAGAAAGCCGCGCCTACATTGCAGAGATTTCAGGATCGCGCTACTTCAACCCAACGCAGCCACTGACGAGTATCGATGAGGGCCATGAACGGCTGGCCCGAGGAGATGCCTCGTTGGTTGTCGAACTCCCACCTGACTTTGGGCGCAAGATCCGCTCTGTTGAAGCAACGGACGTGCTTGCAATTGTGGACGGCGCAATTCCGTTCAAAGGCGAGACTGTAGAAGGCTATGTGGCGGGGCTCCACAATACCTTTTTGGCGGCAATGGCCCGCCAAAACGGTGTGCATCCGGTCGAGATCGCCCGTATCGAGCCACGCTTCAGGTACAATCAGAGTTTCGAGAGTATTGCCGCAATGGCCCCGGCCATGCCTGCGATCCTTTTGATAATGTTACCGGCAGTTCTGATGGCGGTTAGCGTCGCACGTGAAAAAGAGTTGGGAACAATCACCAATTTCTATGCAACGCCAACGACGCGGCTTGAGTTTCTGGTTGGCAAGCAAATCCCTTATATCGCAATCGCGTTCGCCAATTTCCTGCTCTTGGCCGGAATGACGGTCCTTGTTTTTGATGTACCGCTCAAAGGCAACCCGGTTCCCCTGGCGATTGGCGCGTTGCTGTATGTCTGGGCGACCACATCTTATGGGCTGCTCATTGCGACCATGACCTCAAGCCAGGTGGCCGCTACCTTCGCGACCGCGATCGCCTCGGTCGTACCGACCATTCAGTTCTCGGGCCTGCTGCAGCCGGTTTCAACGCTTGAAGGCGGTGCGCAGACAATCGGATCGCTCTGGCCGTCATCCTATTTCCTGCACCTGAATGTCGGTGCCTTCACCAAAGGGCTGGGCTGGGATGCGCTTGCCCCCGATCTTCTCGCACTAGCCTGTTTCGGGCCGGTGCTGACGTTGATCGCTGCCCTTTTACTTCGAGCGCAGGAGAAATAAATGCAACGGTTGTCCTGCATCTTCTGGCTTGGCTTGAAAGAAATGATGAGCCTTCGGCGTGATTGGGTGATGATGGCGCTGCTGGTCTGGTCATTCACGCTGGCACCCGTGATGGAGGCGACGGGGGTTTCGAACTCGGTCAACAATGCCTCCATTGGATTTGCCGATGAGGATGGCTCGCCCCTTTCACGGTCTCTTGCCACGGCGTTCTTCCCTCCGGAGTTTCAACCCGTTGTCCAGATCGCACCGGGTACCGGAGCCGAAAATATGGATGCCGGGTATTTCCTGTTTGTGGTCGCGGTGCCACCAGGGTTCGAGAAAGATGTTCGCGCCGGGCACACGCCGGAAATTCAGGTTCTGATTGATGCGACGGCGATGGAACAGGCCGGGATTGGCGCAAACTATATCGTCAATATCCTCAGCGCCGAGATCCGTCGCTTTGCCATTGGTGCGGACCTGGCTGAGTCATTGCCCGTCGATATCATCATGCGCAGTGCGTTCAATCCCAACCGTGATACTGTTCGTTTTGCCGGCATCGTGGCGCTCATCGGCCAGATCATGTGGCTGACCACGATCCTCACCGGTGCCGCGATGATCCGCGAGCGTGAACATGGCACAATCGAACATCTGCTTGCGATGCCGCTTACCCCGTTTGACATTGCGATGGCCAAGATTTGGGCAAACGCAGCGGTGGTTCTTGTCGCGGCCGCCTTATCGCTGACCTTTGTTATGCAAGGTTTCCTGGGGATCAACATCGCGGGGTCGAAGGTGTTGTTTCTTTTTGGCACCGCGCTGTTTCTTTTCACAGCAACCGCACTTGGGGTATTTCTTGCAACGATTGCACGCTCAATGGCGCAATTCGCACTTTTGGTAATGCTGACAGTCCTTCCGATGCTGATGCTGTCGGGAGGTGAGACACCGATCGAGGGGCAGCCCGACTGGCTTCAGGTCGGAACATCGATCCTTCCGTCCCGCCATTACATGTCCGCCAGCCAATCCATCATCTTCAAGGGGGCGAGGTTTGAGACGGTCTGGCCAGAGTTCTTATGGATGGCGTTACTCGGCGCAATCCTTCTGGCGTCCAGCCTGATGCTTTTCAGACGCTCGTTGGCGCAATAGAGTCAGATCAGTTTACCCCTTGGCCTGGACGTATGACCGGTAATGCGCCTTGTTTCATTCGGAATGCCGATACGGCCGGGATGTCCTTTTGGCGCGTTACCGAGGACGCTTGCTTGCGCAAGATCAAGGTAATTAGACGAGTTTTTTGCCATAATGCAGCCTCCCCCCAATCGCACCGAAGGAGGAGGATCAGAAAATGCTTGAAGACAAAAAACCACAACTGTTTGCTGGAACACATCCGCTCTCTGATAATTTTCGACGCGAAATGGAATCCATGATGTCGCGCTTTTTGGGGGCGCAGCGCCATTCCTGCCGCTGGAAACAGCCGCGCAACGCACGGGCTTCCCGTCGTTGGACATGACGGGTGCGATTTCGCCGGCGATTGACATCCACGAAACGGATACAGCGATCGTTCTCACGGCTGAATTGCCGGGTCTCGAAGAAGACGACGTCGAAGTCGAAATCAAAGACCGTAGATTGACGCTGCGGGGCCAGAAGAATGTTACGCATGATGACACAGGCGATCTGCGCGTTAGCGAGAGAAGCTATGGCAGTTTCACTCGGACAATGACGCTGCCTGATGCAGTCGATATCGAGGAGATTTCCGCTGCGTTCGACAAAGGTGTCCTGCACGTCACGATGCCGAAAACCAAACCTCAGGATCCCAGCCGGAAGATCAAGGTCTCATCGAAATAGGCGCAATGGAGGCGCACACGCAACCTTCATGGTCCGGGCAGCATGCGCAGACCCTTGGTGTTCTTAAAACGAGCACACTATTGCCCACCATAGCGGTTTCACTGCTGCGCATGATAATGTGCCAATAGGGCTAGAGTACTGAGATGGACAATGCGGACGCCGGACAAAAGCGATGTGGAAACTGAAACGGGCGATGTCCGTGCATTTCTGGAGAGCTTGACGGGGCCGTCCCGCGGAACCGTTACCTGGCTTGTCGGCAACGCTTTGGCTGCTTCTGTGGGTCCTGATCGTATCCTGAAGTTCAGGCGAAAAGAGGATTTGCCCCCGCATGACGAAGACGTGGCAACGATTCAGTGGTCGCAAGGCGGTTACGCGCTAAACGCTTTGCCTGGCCGGGATATCTGGGTCAATGGTCAAAAAACTGCTTCGGCAGTTCTTGGGCATGGCGACATGATTGAGTTCGGTGCAGAGGGGCCCATGTCGCGCTACAGGGTGTGTGACCACTCATTCCCGGCACATCACACGGTCGAAGATATAATAAGTGACGCTTATGTGTATGCGCGCTCCAGCCGACGACCCTTCGCCAGAAAAATGTCCGGTGCGCTGCGCGAAGGCGGGCGTCGGCTGACATCACAAACCACGGTTTTGTTCAGGGTTACCGTTATCGGTGTGCTTCTTCTGATCTTTGCCTTTGGCTATTTGCTTTTTCAGAACGATCGGAAGCTGGCGGACAGCCTTAAACAGGAGTCTCTCAAGATCGAGGCGGTTGCTGTCATGCTTACGCAGACGCGAGAAGATGCACTGACGGCGGATGATCTGGTCGCGCTCAGAGAAGCGTTTGACAACCAGGTGATTTCCACCGAGCAGCGCCTTGGCACTTTGGAAGAACGCGCTGGTGCGTCAAGGCGAGTTATCACAGCCTCGACGCGATCTATTGCCTTTATCCAGGGTGCTTACGGATTGCGACAGACCGAAAGCGGCAAATTGCTGCGGCATGTGCTTGGCCCGGACGGGGAGAAACTAAAAACTCCATTCGGAAAACCATGGATTGAGCCAGATGCGGAAGGCGCGCCGGCAGAATTTCAGTTCACCGGAACCGGGTTTCTATTGCAGGACACCTCTCTTTTGGTGACCAACCGTCATGTCGCCTTGCCCTGGACGACCGGGGATCGGGCGCAGGCCCTGAAGGCAGCAGGGCTTGAAGCCGAGATACTTAGCCTGCTGGCTTATCTTCCAGAACAATCCAAGCCAATGGAAGCGGTATTGCTTAGGGCAAGCAAAACGGCCGATCTGGCGCTTCTGTCCGTTGATGCGAACCGTGTTCAAGGGCTTGGACTCTCACTGGCACCTCAACCGACGCGAGCAGGTGAAGAAGTTTTCTTGCTTGGATTTCCGACTGGCCTTAAGGCCTTGATTGTGCAGGCTGGGCCGGATTTTCTGAAAACGCTTGAGAGAGACGGCGCCGTCGATTTCTGGACTATTGCAAAACACCTTTCAGAGCAGAACAAAATCAGGCCTCTGGCCAGCCGGGGGATCGTCGCCCAGACCAGCCCCGGTGCAGTCGTTTATGATGCTGAAACCACAACCGGCGGAAGCGGCGGACCTGCCCTTAACCGAAACGGCGAGGTGGTTGCTATCAATGCCGCGATCTTACCCGAATTTGGCGGCTCGAATATTGGCGTTCCGGTGTCACACCTCAAGATACTTCTCGATGAAAGCGATTGATCCGCATATTCAATCGCGCGTCTGATAAGGCGAGTTTTGCACCAAAAAAACCACAGCCAGTGGGATGATGACAGAGATCAAGCCCACGGTAATCAGCAACTTCCCCAAGTGGCTATAGTCAGCGACGGAGGCAACAGTACCCGTTCTGGGATCGGTAACCGCGCGGGTAACGGTAAAGATCTGATTCAGGTATTTTGTACCGAGACTGCTTGCTGACAATGCCATGTTGGTGAAAGACGCCATGACCGCAAAAAAGGTAGCCTTCAGATGTGTTGGGGCGTTGCGCGCGATCCAAGCCAACATTGGGACCATCGCGATCTGACCCAGCGGTGACTCAACGGCTGTGTCAAGAATGGCGATAAACCTTGCATCCACGACCCCACCTGTGCGCGCGGCCGTCCATTCATGCACCCCGTAGTACAAGGCAAGGTTTGGCAGGGACAGCACTCCGGCGGCAATCGTGAGTAACACTACAACCTGCGCAATCGAACGACTTGCCATAAACGGCCTGAGGATAATCAGGCCAAGCAAAGCAAGTAGTGAGGTCAGAAGCGCTAGAATGGCCAGGAACTGTTCGTCAAACCCAAGCTCGTCGATCTCGAACCAGGTCAGGCCCGGTCCTGGCAAGGGAACTGCTCGAAAAACGAAAATGATAGTTGCTGTCCCGATCAGAACTTTGGCCTGTTTCGACTCCAGCTCTCTCAGCAAACGCGACATGAGGTAGAGAATGACCGTGAGCGACACCCCAAAAACGGTCTCTTGCGCGAAGGCAAAATTTGCGGTTCCCAACACTATGCTGAGAACAACAAACGCAAGTCCGCCCAGCAGTATCGGCCACCTGACTTCGGTGGTTTGATCTGGTCTGTGCAGAAGGTGTCCTCGACGAACGAGGCGGCGCTGTATCAGAGCGTGAAGAACCACTCCACTGACAGACAACAGTGGGATAGCCTGGGCAATGAGATAGACCCGACCGTAGAGAACCAAACGATCGGCTTTCTCCAGATTTTCCGCCCCGGAAAAAATCCAGATGTTAACCGCGGCGACCCCTGCAAACCCGGATATGATCGCAATCCTGCCGAGGGTCTGCATGGTGGTGTGTCGGGCACGAACTTCGTCCTGAATAAACGTGCGTCCGTCTCGGTCCGATTGCGGCACTGCTTCGACTGTCATGGCGTCAGCAACGACATCCTGAATGGCATAACCTGAAGGAGCCAACATCAAGGCAACGACGTACCAATCCTCAAGTGGCATAATGCCGGCCATTTGGTCAGGCGCAGCCACAAGCCTGTACATGATGAGCAATGACGCCGTGATAAAGGATGCGCCAACAACAATCAGCAGGGATTTCCAGCGCCAGAACAGGTCAACCAGATGACCCAGCGGCATTTTTAGAATCCATGGCAACCCGGCCCAGAATGCCAATCCCGCAACAAAAGCGGCGGATAGATTCAGATAGTCCTTAAGAAAAAACGCACCGACGACGGATGTTAGCCCCGAAACCCCGGCCGCAAAGTAAACCATCAATGGTGGCAGGTAAGACCATTGCAATTGCGCGATCAGATCGACGAAAGTCCGGTGCCACCAGCCTGAAATCCGCCTTCCAAATGTTGATCGGTCAGTGTTCATGCGTCAGTCGGACCCCGTTCTGGTGACCCTGTGCTGTCGGTTTTCCTCTCAGAGAAATCCGGCACCAAAAAGCAGAGCGCTGGTCAGCACCCCAAGGATTGGTACAACAAGAGGTACGCGGAAATGTTCCCGAGTTGACCCCGGCCGGGACTTCAGCAATATCAGCGAGATGTTGACCAGAACAAACACTCCCAAAACAATCTGGGATGTGCGTTCCGCTAGTATGCCGATTGGCAAAGTTTGCGTCAGCAGAAGAATTATCACAACTACCAACAGGGTTGCGACGACCGGTGTTTGGGTAACCTGCGGGACAGTCGCCAGTATTTTCGGAAGATGATCCCGGTCGGCAAGACCATAGATCACCCGCGACGCCATAATCATCTGGATCAAGACGCCATTGACTGTTGCAACGACTGCGACTGCGGCGAACCCTTGTTTGATTACTTCGGGTGCGTCGAAGAAAACCAGCGTGAGTGGGGCGGCCGAGGTCGACAAGGTATCGATAGGAACAACGAGCAGGACCGTGATCGAGGTCGCTAGATACAAACCCGTCGCCAGAACGAGCGTCAAAAGGATAGCCTTTGGAATTGTGTGGGTTGGGTCTTTTACCTCTTCCGCGACGTTTGCCATGTCTTCAAAGCCGACAAAGGCAAAAAATGCCAGCAGAGATGCCGCCATAATACCGCGCCAGGTACTGAGCTCGAGTCCCGGAATCATCGCACTAATTTCATGGCCTTGCGGTTCCTGAACAGACATGCCCCAGCCAATCACAAAAAGAAGCCCCGCGATCTCGATGACCGTGATCACAGCTGCCACAAATACCGATTGTGTAATGCCCCAGATTGCAATCAGCCCCATGACCGACACAACGCCGATCGTAAGCAATGCGGTGCCAAGCCCCGTCAGGGTGTGAAGGTATGAGGCCGCCCCAATCGCAACAGCGGAGGCTGAAATAATCCCAGACGCAGCAACGGCAAGACCGATTAGAACCGCCATCCAGCCCCTTTGAAATCCCGCTTCAACGTATGCCGCTTCACCCGCGCTTACGGGATAGCGCGTCGCGAGTTCGGCGTACGACAAAGCCGTCAGCGAAACGACGAGCGCTGCAACAAGAAACGAAACTGCAGCATAAGGGCCCGCGGCCTCGGCGGTTGCGCCGACGAGCACATAAATTCCCGCACCGACGGTTACACCGAGCCCATATAAGGTAAGCAACGGAGTGGTGAGAGAACGTCGGAGTTTAGGGGACGGTGGATCAACTGTATGCATTCACCTCACTCCTTGATGGGCAATTGCCGGGTTATCGAAGCTGTGCCGCAAACAAGCACCCCGATGATAAACCAAGGGCTCATCACCGCTCATGCCGAGCTTCTTCTGAAACATTCATACTTTGATATGTAATTCTTTATTTGGCGTTGATCTATATCATCAGGCGCTAAGACTGATCAGAGAGGCGGATCCGAATGCTGCGACCGTCGTTTCGTGATGGTTTTTCCCAGCTGGTACTCAAAGGTTGAATATGAGCGAGATCAATGAAGCATTCATTCGATATCGCGTATTTTCAACTCGAAATGCTGATTTCGGAGGAGGAACAGATGCTAGTTTGTCGCGGACTTCTTTTGTCAATATTTGCTGCAAGTGCTGCACTGGCGCAGGATATTGACCTTCAAAATGGGCACGATCTCTACAGAACTTATTGTTGGCAATGCCATGGTTTTGAGGCCACAGGAGATGGTCCAATGGCGGAGATGCTGGCGATAAGGACACCTGATCTGACGAGGCTCGCGGCCCAAAACGACGGTGTTTTTCCGATTGAGGCGGTGGCGCGTCAAATTGATGGTCGCGCACCATTGCTCGCGCATGGTGGAGAAATGCCCATTTTTGGACCAGCTTTGGATTCGGATCAAAAAGTTGCGCTGACGATGCCTGACGGCCAACCGATGTTCGCAGGTGTGCCGTTGGCGAATGTGATTGCGTATCTTGAGGCTATACAGACTGAATAGGTTGGCACAAAGCCCACCCTTGGATTGCAGGACACCACTACCACGTTTGCCGGCGGTGGTTGATTTACATTAAGGCAAGTTTCCACGATCTCAGTTAATATTCAGCATTTAGAGATGAGGAGGAATCTCCGATGCCTGAAGAGAAGCCAAAATCAAGTTACTCCAACGCACTTGTAGATATTTTCAAGCAGGTGCAGCCGACTACTACAGCCAATCCGTTTCTGGGCGCTCAGCTTGAGCAATTTTGGGACACGCAGGAGAAGTCACTGAAAGAGGCAGAGGCCTTTGCTCAGCATTGGTTTGAGAGGCGTCACGAGGCTGTTCGAACCGCGCTTGAAGCTGCGCGCTCAGCATCTGCTGCAGACCCGACTGATCCAGCAAAAGCACTGCAATCCATAGCTGAGTGGCAGAAGCATTCAGCCGAACGCCTTGTGGCTGACGCTCAGGAATGGTTCGAAACAGTTGCCCGATGTGCAGCATATGCAGCGGAAACCGAAGCCGAAGCTGTGGAAAAGACAATAGACGAAGTTGCAAGCACAGCTAAGAAGGCGGGTAAATCTCCGAAATCCGATCCGGTATAGAGAGCCGTATCACCGCAGAGGTCGAAACGATCGCAGCTGGAGCAATGGAAGGTAGCTCATATGTATAAAAACATTCTGGTACCAGTCGCACTGGACAAAGATCACGATACACAGGCCTCATTTGAAGCTGCTCGTTTGCTGGCAAATGCCGATGCGGAATTCACAGTGCTTCATGTGCAGGAACCGATCCCTGCATATGTGGCATCTCAGATACCCGAGGAAGTTCTGGCAAATACGCGAAAAGAACTTCAAGAAAGCTTACATCTGAATGCTGCGGAGCTATCGGGTGCGAAACCGCGCCTTGTCTCGGGGAGCGCTGGCCGCGCGATCGTTGACTTCGCAAATGAAAATGACATCGATTGCATAGTGCTGGCCTCACACAAGCCGGGGATCGAGAACATTTTTATTGGGTCAACTGCAAACCGGGTCGTTCACCACGCCAATTGTTCTGTCCACGTGATCCGCTGAAACGGTTTCTGGTGAGTGTCGCACGTCGATTATGCGGCCGGTTACTCGATATTGCAGACCTTGGCGCAAACGCGGCGAATTTACCCTTTGTCCCGCGACTCGTTCCTTGCCTGACGAAATCTTGCTGCGCCCGACACGAATGGCGGCTGTTAACACAGCATTGCCGCGCTAAAGATGATGCCTTCGCGGCAAAATCCGTGCTGCAAGCGCTCGCAGCGAGAAAATCAAATTCACGGGTTGGGCTCTTTGTCCTCATTCGCCGCAATCGGGGTATCCGACGGTGCGAGATGCTCGAAGGCGCTGTCCAACATGCGCAGGATGTCCGCGCTTTCGTTGTTCACCATGACATTGCGCTTCATGTCCCAAAGCACAGGCACGGTCGCGCGTCCGGTGAACTGCGGATCGGCACGGGTATAGAGTTCATGTATGTATAGCGCGCCAAATTGCGGGTCCTCGTCGGCACCGGGAAAGCCACCGAAACGCCAACCCTGATCCGTCAGTGTCGGATTGACCACCGTCACCTCGATCAGCTGATCAAGTCCTTTCAGTTTGCGCGCAATCAGAGCGCGCGACGCCCAGGGACAAATCAGTGCGACATAGAGCCGGTAGCGGCTAGGTTCGGCCTCGAACCCGCCCTCCCCTGTCGGCCCGGGACGGCCGTCCGGCGTGATCCAATTGCGAAAGCTGGAGGTCTGCCGTACGAAGCGGCCGACCTTGTCGGCCTTTTGCACCGGCTGCCAGTTTTCCATCCATTTGCCGTCGACAAGCATGTCCCGGTCTCCTCAGTTGGCGTGAAAGATGAAGGACCGCATCGACACCGATCCAAGTTCGATGGCATCGGTCATGAAGGTCGGGTCATCGCGCGTGTCCGACGCGCCAGCGATTGTCAGCGCTGGCAGGTAATGATCCACGGTCGGGTGCGCTGCGGTGAAAAGCGCGCCAAGCTCGTCCGCATCCGCGAGCGCGCCGAAATCCCGGTCCGCGAGATGGTCGGCAAAAAGCGCATCAAACTCCTGCGCGAATTCCTGCGGTGTGCCACCCCGGCGCATGGCGCGCAGGTTATGGACGACATTACCCGAGCCTAAGATCAGAACGCCTCGATCCCGCAGGCCCGATAGGGCACCACCGATCTCCAGTTGATGCTCGAGCCCTCGCCCTATGTCGACCGAAACCTGAAAGACCGGCACATCGGCCTCGGGGTAGAGATACTTTAGGACAGCCCAGGCACCGTGGTCGAGACCCCAAGAATCATCCCCAGCGGCGCGGTGGCTGCCTAGGAGCGACACAACCTCGCGCGCCAGATCGGGCTGGCCGGGTGCCGGATACTGCTGTTGATAAAGCGCCTCTGGGAAGCCATGGAAATCATGGATCGTGCGCGGTATCGCCGAGACATCCACAAGAGTCGTTCCGCGCGTCATCCAATGCGCCGAGACGACGAGGATCGCCTTGGGTCGTGGCAGGCTCTGGCCAAGTGTTGCCCACGACCGGCTGAACGGGCCGCCTTCGATCGCATGCATCGGGCTTCCATGCCCGAGAAAGACGACCGGCATCCGGTCGGAGGGTGCGAACCGTTCCTTGAGCGCTTGCAAACTAAGTGTCTGCATGATGGGACCCTTTCGTCGGTGACCGAGCGGCCGAATGGCCGACCGTGCCGGCAATAGTAAAGTCGCTGATCTTGAGCCATCCATGGGCGAGAAAGAGCGAACCGCTCGCGACGCGAAATGCGAAGGCGGCATAATCAGAGGTCTTTTGCGTGGTCATATCCGTGTCCTTTTGTTGACCTTGGCCAGAAGAACAGCCTGTCTGTGAAAGAACATACGCCTTGCAGATAATGACCAAAATGACGAAAATGTAGAATGACTGCCCACATTTTGTTCTCAATAGAAATATGGACCTTTTCAATCAACTCCGCGCGTTCGTCGCCACCGCACATTCCGGATCCTTCACGGGAGCGGCAACACAGTTGGGCATTTCGAACCGATTGACCTCGAAGTACGTGGCCGAACTCGAGCAGCACCTCGGTGTGCGGCTCTTTCAGCGCACAACCCGCAAAGTCGGGCTGACGCCGGCAGGGTCGGACCTGCTGTCCCGTGCCCCTGCCCTGCTGGACGATCTCGACGACTTGCTGGCCAATGTCTCGGACTCCTCGAAGGGGTTATCAGGCGTTGTGAGAATTTCCGCACCGATCACGTTCGGCGAGGTCTATGTCGCGGGAATGCTGGCGCGGTTCGCAGAACAACACCCAGGGATCACCATCGACCTCAGGCTTAGCGATGCCTTCAGCGATCTTGCCGCAGAAGGGATCGACCTGGCCTTTCGGATTGGTCGCTTCGACATGGCCTCCCTCAAGGTCCAGCGGCTGGGCTCGTTTCAGAGCCTGCCTGTCGCCAGCCCGGCCTACCTCACGCGGGTCGGTCGCCTTGAAACACCAAACGATCTTTCAGAGCATAGTTGCATCGTCGATACCAACCGTAGAAACCCTAAGCGCTGGACCTTCGACCAAAATGGCCTTCAGGTCGTGGTTCAGATCGAGGGCAGGTTCCACGTCAATTCAGCAAGTGCCGCGGTTGATCTAGCGCGCCGCGGTCTTGGAATCGCCTATGTTCCAAGCTTCGCTTTGCGTGGTGCACTCGATAGGGGCGACTTGGTCAGGTTGCTTGAAAGCCATACTGGGGCACGCGGTGACATCGCTGCCGTATACCTTGAAGGCCGCACGCTGCCTCGAAAGGTGCGCGCGTTGATCGACTTTGCGGTTGAGCATGGGCAATTGTAATACTGAGCGCCGATTGTCACGGTGCCCTAAACTGGTGGACGCAGGTGTATTCGAAGCAGAATCTTGGAATTTTAGGCCCCTAATTTCCGGATATCCACAGGTCGCCGAGAATTGATCACCCGTTCCCGTAGCGAAAGCACTATGGGGTCACCTGGCCTGTTCATGCCTGTATGCAACGAAGCTTATCCACAGAACATATCGTCCACGAATTAAGGGCACAGTCCGGCAATTAATAATACAGTCCAGAAATTAACGGCACAATCAAGCACTGATTTTACGCAACTTTTTAAAGCCAGCGTCCAGTAATTAAGGGAACAGTGACAACAATCCCCTACCCGCTTTATGCGCAAAATAGGGATTTTTTGAACTTTACTTTAACGGTATCCGTAAATCACATTTATACCCGATAAGTACCCCTTATCAGACGTGATTGATTTCCCACCGATTTGCGCGCAGAGTGGCCGCCATGTCACCCGTGTTCTCGCGTCACATATTGCAAATTGCAATCTCGAGCCAGAATCGAGGCTCCTACCGTGACCTGATCGTACGAACCCGGACAAGACGCCGTGATGTTAGGCCCCGACAGCACTCCGCGAAACCGACTGTTCCAGAACCAACGTTAATGGCTGACTCCACATGCCTCGACCTCAAGCCCCTGCCCCGCCGGTTTCAGGTCACAGCTTCAAGGCAAGAAGACATATGGCAGGAATCCACTGCTGAGAACGCCCTGGCTTTTGCGACAAGACAAAGGCGCCGGATTCGACCGGCGCCTTTTCTCAGACCCTCAAACCAAACCTTACCCGTGGGTAAGATCGTCTTCCTCGGGAAGAGCATCGATGAAAGCAGCTATTGCCGCCTCAAGTTTGCTGCGATCAACACGCGTAAAGTCCAAATCATATCTCAACTCAATTCGACCACTGGATGCCGAACACTTGGCGATCCCTGCCCGCCCTGATACCTGAAACGTGGTCTTTGCACGTCGTGGTTTATCGGCGCTTTCAACCGGGGCCTTCTTCGCCACGCTTGTTTCCGGCGCGCCCAGAAATGACCTGAGGATAGCAACCTCACGCGCTCCGTCACGGTCCGGCTCGCTCATGACCGCGGCACTCACCTGGCGCACCAAACCGGGCGTTGCATCCAGTTTGCGCTTCAGCTCTACGCCTACGTTGCGCGGAATGTCGTTCGGATGTTTCAGAACCTTGTCCAACATCATCAGCAAACTGGCAAATGACCTAATGTAACTCCGCTTTGTGTAACTGGCGGATTTGAACAGCGTGGACACCGCCTTGTCTACATCCGGGCAATCATTTGCCGGGTCCTCGGCATACGCGCGTGCCAAAGCACCCATTTCCGCAAACGAGATATCCTTGCGGATCAGGTTCTCATCCACCATGCGCCGGTAGCTGCTGTCGAGATCGCCCGCCTCTGAAATTCCCGCTGGAATTCCGGCATAGGACTCATCGCCCGTTTCTTCATATAACGCCCGATAGGCAGACAGGCGCCGCATCCCCTGGATCAGTTCAAATCGTCCATCTGAGCGTCGCTCAAGTCGGATGGGGTTGGACAATCCAATTTCCTGAATTGACGCTTTTAGCTCGTCCAGTTCCGGATCCGGCCCTGGTTTGCGATCCCGCGTCAGCTTTTCAAACAGAATGTCATCCAGTGCTACGCGTTCGGTCACAAGACCTTCGGAACGCAGGCGCACAAGTTCATGCGCAAGACGATCGTTTTCTGCGCGAATGGTTTCTTCCGTCGATTGCTGGTCGCGCAGCGCATCGGCATTTTCCGAAATGGCCGCAGCCATCGGGCCCCGCCGCTTTTCAAGAACCTTGTCCGGAACCTTGCCGACAGGAATGTCATCCATTGCAGGCAGGTCGATATCAAACATTCTGCGCTTGCGGCTCATGCGTCATCCTCCAGCTTGTCCCAGGCAGACAGCATCACTCCCCGGAATTCTTCGTAAACATTGTCGAATGTCGAGCGGGCCCGACGCCAGGTTTCACGGGTCATCTCTCGGTAATCCATCTCGTAAACCGAGCTCAGAAAACGGCCGGATTGTTCGACCGCGCGGGTCATTTCAACAGGGTGCTGGGCGACGTGGTCTCCGAAAACCTTCTGAAACGCGTCGAACATCGCCAGATGCAACGCGTTTCCGGGCTCGTACCGTGTAAGCAGGAATCGCAGCTCGCAGAAGGTTTTGGGAAGACCAATCTTACCCGTGGGTAAGGTTTTGTCGAACCCGTAGGCCAGGTCCTCCAAAGCTTCTGCCAGCTGACCTATAAAGGACGTGGTCGAGTCGTATTCCCAGTATCCCGGTCCGGACGGGATGTACAACATGTCTGCCGCGAACACCGCGTTCATGGACTGATACCCAATGGCCGGCGGGCAATCGAACAGGATCAGGTCATAGGCGTCGTCGGGAATTTGATCCAGATACCGGGACACTGCGGCAAAGAAAGACCATTCAGGGTTCAAGTGGCGATACTGTGCCGAGGCAAATTCGACGAAGGCTGCGTTCGCGCAGGAAGGGATCGCATCGATGGTGGACCAAGACGTCCGTCTGATGAAATCGCTGATCCGCAGATCTCCAAGCCCCATATCGGTGATCGCCGGGGGCAATTCACGGCGGGGCAGGGCAGTGCCGGACTCGGCCGCGGCAGGCCGGTTGTTCATGCGCTCGGTCTCGCGGATCAGGTCACGCGCCATGATCCCCCAGACAGTGTAATCCTCGGCGACATCGGTCAGGCCCATTGAATGGCTCAGCGTGGCCTGCGGGTCGAAGTCAACGACAAGAACACGGTACCCATCAAGCGCGGCGGCATGCGCAAGATGCAATGCCACCGTTGACTTGCCCGCCCCGCCCTTGAAGTTCGCCACGGCTGCACGAATAGCCCGCTTGCCCTCGGGACGCGGCGGCATGAGGGACTTGCGGTTCACCTTGAGCCGCCGCCGCAACTCATTCACCTCTTCCAGGCTGAACCAGCGCTGCCGCCCCTCGGGCTCAACCTCGCCTCCGGGCAGAGACGGATCAGCGGCCAGCTTTCCGCGAAAGGTTGACTGGTTGACCCGGAAGATCAGCTCGGACACTTCCCAGCTCGAAAACCGGCGGAGTGTCTTCTCCATCTCCGGGCTAAAGGTCTGCTGACGAATCCACCCCTGGAGTTTGAGAGATTGATTGCGCAATGCATTCAGGTCTTCGTGCGTGTACATGCCTCATGTCTCTTTGTTTGGAACGTAAATTTATGTTCGTTTCTTATTTACGCCCGATTTGCGCTTTACGCAAAAGAAAATATGATGAAACTCAAATCTTACCCACGGGTAAGAAAACAAGGCCCTGCAAGGCCATCGCCGATTCGGCGGTCCAGAAGAAGAAGGGTGACGATTCGCAACACGTCTTCAACCGTATTTAGGGGGGCATTCTTCCAGGACCGGCGACATATAGGGGGACATAACATGCAAATAAGGGGTCATACAGAATGTCCCCCATCACCAATACTTCACCAGATTTCTTTTATTTTTTGATCTGGATTGGCGCAATTTTCTGACCTGTTTCAGACTCTTCTTGACAGAATCGAAGCTTTGGACGCTAATTAGGCCAAGATGACGAAAAGCGTTGGCAAACAGCGCAAGAACGGCGGGACACACCCGTCTGAGGCAGACAGAGCGGTGAGAACGGGTATGCAGCTGGCTAAACCGGTCGGGCGAAATGCGGCGGCCTTAAAATACGATATACTTTCTGCGCTCACCATATATGCGTTGTCAGGCGACAAGCATCGGCAACGCAGCGTACTTCGTATCATCGCATTGATTACGACACGATATAACTGGCGAAACAACGAAGTATCGATTGGGCGCGAAGAAATTTCGCGCCTTTGGTCAGTGAATGAAAGGACTGTAAAGCGCGAAATGGCCAGATTTCGCGCATTAGGTTGGGTAACGGTCAAACGGCCTGCTGCACGGGGTCGGGTCGCGGTCTATGAAATCGACCTCAAACAGATCATGATCGATACACAGGAGGTCTGGCCGATCATAGGTTCCGATTTCCAGGCCCGGATGACCGAGGATTCTGAGCCCGTTACAAATGTCGTGCCTTTCGCGGCAAAACCCCAGGGGCCAGAAATCGACACCCCCGAAGCCAAGCCCGAGGATGTCTGGTCGCAGGTGCAGTCAATCCTTCACGGGCGCGATCCCGAGTTGTGGGCAAGTTGGTTCCAGCATCTGTCCGAGTCGGAAAGGGCAGGGGGGCGCGTCATTTTGGTTGCCCCCTCGCGGTTCATGGCTGATTACATTGCACAGAAGTGGACGGCACGTTTGCTGGCCGCCTATAGCCGCGTCGATCCCAGTATCAGAACGGTTCATGTAAACGCAGCCGATTGAGGCTGTCAGGTGCGCAGCACGGCCCAGCAAAGGATGCATCATGATCAACCGAAATTTTCAACCATTTCGGGTCGAACAGTTCCTGTCCGAGACGGAACACGGGGTGGTCTTCAATTTCTCGGAAAGCGGCGTTCATCCCATGTCGTTGCAGGGATTGGTAGAACTGGCCGGGATTGATCTCGGCGCTCTGCTGAAGACGATGATCGACTATCCGCAAGTCAATGGAAAGCAATCCCTGCGCGACACCGTCGCAGGCTTGTATCCGGGGGCCTCGGCAGATGGGGTATTGGTCACGGTCGGCGCAACCGAAGCGAACACTCTGGTGGCCAACACCTTGTTGGAGCCCGGCGACAATGTTGTGTGTTTCCGACCGACCTATGAACAGATTTCAGGAAACGCCGCCAATCTAGGCAACGAAGTGCGTTGGGTAGATCTGATCGAATCCGAAGAGTGGGCCATAGACGCAGAGGCGCTTGAGCGGGCGGTCGATGACAGGACCCGCATCATCCATGTGGTGAACCCGAACAATCCAACGGGCCGTATTCTGACCGAAGCGGATCGCGCCCGTATCGTATCGGCTGCCGAGCGCGTTGGCGCCTGGATCGTTTCAGACGAGGTTTATGCCGGAACCGAGCGGGAAGGTGACACAGAAACCCCTTCGTTCTGGGAAAGTACGGACAGGGTTCTTGTGGTGAATTCCATGTCCAAGGCCTATGGGCTTCCGGGGCTGAGGCTGGGATGGCTGGTTGGGCCCGAAGACATCATTCAGCACTGTTGGCGGCGGCACGAATATGCCTCGATCGCGGCATCCATGTTGTCGATGGAGCTGGCGGACAAGGCGCTTGCCGAACCGGCACGGTCCAAGTTGAAGGCCCGCGCGCGCCGTCTGATCCGCACGGGGTTCGACGTTCTGACGGAAGAACTGGCGCGGCATCAGGGGGTGTTTTCCGTTGTACCACCTCAGGCGTCGGCCATGTCGTTCGTGCGGTTCAATCTACCGATCGCATCCGAGGCGTTCAGCATGCGCCTGTTGCGCGAAAAAGATGTGCTGGTCATTCCGGGGTCACGGTTCGGGGTCGAGAACCATTTTCGGTTCAGCTCGGCCCTGCTCGAAGATCATCTGCGCAACGGGTTGGCAAAGTTGAATGATCTTACAGGAGACATCCTGAACGGACGCTGAGAGTTTGCCGCCGAACTGGTGCGAGTGGTTCGGTGACATTTCTTTTGCCTTTTTCATACGTGTCGATAGGCTTCGCAAATGGAAGATTCACCTGTGCTTTCCGCCGAAAAACCGCCGCTGGATCACCTGGTCGGGGCCGCAGTGAAAACGCATCGCGCGCTGGCCGGATTGACTCTGGCCGAACTGTCTCAGCGGTCCGGCGTGTCCACGGCGATGATTTCCAAGATCGAGCGCGGTCAGGTGTCAGCCTCACTGGCGACGCTTGAGGCCCTGGCCGGCGGAATCGGCGTTCCGTTGATCAACTTCTTTGCCGGCACGGTTGAACGCACGGATGTGTCATTTGTGGCTGCGGGTGAAGGTGTAACCGTGCAACGGTTGGGCACCGGTTTCGGGCACAGTTATAAGCTGATCGGTCGGGCGGAAGCGAAACATGTCAGTTTCGAGAGTTTCAGCGTTACATTGGAAGGTACGTTGGACGAACGCCCGCTTTACCAACATCAGGGTGTAGAATTCATCCACGTCACCGCCGGCGAGATGGTCTATGGCTGCGGTGAAGCCGCTTATCACATGCGGCCGGGCGACAGTCTGAGTTTTGATTCAAACGCCACTCATGGGCCGTTGGAGTTGAAAACTGACACGGTCAGCTTTGTCACCGTGGTTGCCAAGGCCGTGTCGGGCGACAACTGAAAAACGCCCGGCGACCGGGCCGGGCGTTTGGGAATCAAGGTGATCCGAGAAGAGTCAGAGACCCCATTTCTTGCGGTTTTCCTCGAAGAACCCTTGCGCCTTTTTGACTTCGATCCAGTTGTTTACATAGTTGATCCACACCTGATCGGCCTGTGGCAGGATCATCGCGATGGGTGACGGCGAACGCGGGCCTGCGTTCTTCACGCGTACCACCGGAAATTTCGCCTCGAGGGTCGAACCTTCGATGTTCGACGTAATGAAGACATCCGCGCGTCCTGCGATTACTTCCTGAAAACCGCGGGCCGGGGCCTCGACCACCTTGATTTCTGCGTTCGGGAACCATTCGCGGACGCGCTTTTCGAACGTTGTGCCCAGGGTGGTCGCGACTTTTACTCCGGGCTGGTTGATCGAGTCATAACCGTCGAATTGGTCGGCCTTGTCCTTGGTCGTATAGGGGAAGAGTTCCACCGAAATATAGCTGTCGGAAAAGCCCGCGACCTTCATGCGCGGTGGCGAAATCGATGCCGATCCGGTCAGGTGATACTTGCCTGCCACCACACCGTTGACCAGTGTTTTCCAGTCGGTGGGGACATATTCGACCTCGACCCCCAGATCGGCGGCCAACTCGTTCATGATGTCGATGTCGTACCCTTTGTAGCTGTTGGTTGCAGGGTCGCGGAGCGACATGGGATTCCAATCGCCCGTGGTGCCCACCTTGAGCACGCCGGAATCCAGCACCTCGTTCAGTGCAGATTGCGCCTGCGCAGCGCCTGACAAGACAAGTCCAAGCGCAGCGGCTGCCGCAGCTTTCCAAAATGTGTTCATCGGTTTCTCCCGTTGGTGGCATTTCTACCTTGTGGCCGTATTCTTCATTGATTTAAGCCCAAAGGGAAAGATAACCTCAAGAAAATATTATACTGGGACTAAAAACAGGGGCAGTTCATCTTATGCCAGACGCCGCAATCGAACTTGTGGGCGTGAACAAGTGGTTCGACACGTTTCACGTTCTCAAGGACATCAATCTGACGGTCAACAGCGGCGAAAAGGTGGTGATTTGCGGGCCTTCCGGGTCAGGAAAATCCACCGTTGTGCGATGTATCAACCAGTTGGAAAAACATCAGAAAGGAACCATCCGCGTAGACGGGATCGAGTTGACGGATGACGAGAAATCCGTGGCCAGGATCCGGTCCGAGGTTGGAATGGTGTTCCAGCAGTTCAACCTGTTCCCGCATCTGACCGTTTTGGAAAACCTGACTTTGGGCCCGATCAAGGCGCGCGGTCTCGGCCGCAAAGAGGCAGAGGAAAAAGCACGTCACTATCTGGACCGGGTGCACATTCCCGATCAGGCCGACAAAAAGCCCATTCAGTTGTCGGGTGGTCAGCAGCAACGCGTCGCCATCGCCCGGTCGCTGTGCATGGAGCCGCGTGTTCTGCTGTTTGACGAGCCGACCTCGGCACTGGACCCCGAGATGATCTCGGAAGTGTTGGACGTGATGGTCGAGTTGGCCAATGAGGGGATGACCATGGTGGTTGTCACGCATGAGATGGGGTTTGCCCGAAAGGTGGCCGACAAGATGATCTTCATGGATGCCGGTGAAATCGTCGAAGAAGGCAACCCCGAACATTTCTTCACCAATCCTCAGTCCGATCGGTGTCGCAAATTCCTGTCCCAGATCCTGCAACACTGAGAGCGGCCGATGAAAAAACTTCTTCTCATATTGCCTCTGCTTCTGCTGGCAGGCTGTTCGTCGTCACAGACCTGGGGCTGGTACGTTATCGATCCGACCACGGCCTCGGGGTGGACCAATGTGAAATTCCTGATCTCGGGGATGGGCGCGACGATCCAGATTTCCCTGATCGCCGCCGTTCTGTCGATCGTCATCGGATTGCTGGTCGCCCTGCCGGGATTGTCCGAAAAACGTGGCTGGCGGGTTGTGAACCGGGTTTACGTGGAGTTCATCCGCGCCATTCCCCTGTTGCCGATGCTGTTCTGGGTGTTTTACGGCTTGCCCATCGTGTTTCAGTCGATGGGTCTGAACATCCCCATCGATCCCTTTTGGGGGGCAATCATAACGCTGGCGATTTCAGACAGCGCCTTTACGGCCGAGATCTATCGCGCAGGTATTCAATCCATTGCGCGTGGACAACGCGAGGCGGCGCAGACCATCGGGCTGAACTATGTGCAGACCATGCGCTATGTGATCCTGCCGCAGGCGATCCGGCGCATTCTGCCGCCTTTGGCAAACCAGTTCATCTACATCGTCAAGATGAGCGCCTTTGCCAGCGTCATCGGGATGCAGGAACTGACCCGCCGTGCGAATGAACTGGTGGTGACGGAATACCGCCCGCTGGAAATCTATACCCTGCTGATTTTTGAATACCTGATCCTGGTTTTGATCATCTCAGCCGGGGTGCGCTGGCTGGAGCGTCGCATGGGCGCGGACGAGCGCGGATAAGGAGTGAAGAAATGAACTGGAAAGATTTCATGGCCGAGACCGAGGCCAATATCGGAACCTTCTCGAAAGAAGTGCCGGAAACCGTGCGCGGCTTTGGCATCATGGGCAAGGCGGCCAAGACTGACGGGGCGCTGAGCGAGAAAACCAAAGAGTTCATGGCGCTCGGCATTGCGATCGCGACCCGCTGCGACAGCTGCATCGGATTCCACGTGCGTTCGCTGGTTCGGCTGGGCGCCACCCGCGAAGAAATGTGCGAGGCGTTGGCCATGGCCACCTATATGGGCGGGGGGCCGTCCTATGCCTACAGCGCCAAGGCGCTCAAGGCTTTTGATGAGTTTTCGGAGTAAGAAACATGCGTCCTGATCTGGCCGGAGCAGAGGGGTTTATTCGCAACAGCTGGTACGTCGCCGGACGGTCCGAGGATTTTGGCCGCAGCCTGAGCGCCGTGCGAATGCTGGGCGATGAGATCGTAATCTATCGTGACACAGCGGGCAAAGCGATCGCGTTGGAGGATGCTTGCCCGCATAGAAAGCTGCCGCTGTCTCGGGGCACCATCGAAGGGGATCATGTGGTTTGCGGCTATCACGGTCTGACATTCGGCTGCGGCGGTGAATGTGTCAGCGCCCCGACACAGCTGGACAATCCTCCGCGCCGCGCCGCCGTGCATGCATACCCGGCCGAAGACCGCTGGGGATTTCTTTGGCTCTGGATGGGGGATTCGGACAAAGCCAGCACAGACGATATCATCGACATCCCTAATTTCGACAGCCCGTCTTGGGGCAAGACCCGGACCGGTGCGATGGAGATGGCGTGCCACTACCTTTACATTATCGATAACCTTCTGGATCCAAGCCATGTGGCCTGGGTGCATCTGACCTCGTTTGCCGGGGCGGGAACCGACAACCGCCCGCTGGATCTTGAAGAAACCGAAAGCGGCGTCATTGTTTCGCGCTGGATCGCGGATGAACCCGCGCCGCCCTACTATGCGCCGATACTGCCGTTCGGGCCAAGTTGCGACCGCAAGCAGCATTACGAATGCCGTCTGCCGTCCACTGCGATCAACATGTCCATTTACACTCCGGCCGGAGAAGGAGGGGCGGACCGGCCGATGTCGCCCAATGCCTTTGTCAATATTTCGTACAACTTCATCACACCGGTCGATGCGGAAACATCGCGGTATTTCTGGTTCCAGCACCGCAACATGCACGCGGATGACACAGCCATGTCGCAGCGCATGTTCGAAGGCGCGGTCATGGCTTTCAACGAGGACAAAGAGGTTCTGGAACACGTTCAAACCGGCATGGCGCGGCGCAAGACCGGCTATATCAACCTCGGGCTGGACGCAGGCGCGATGCGGTTTCGCGCACGGGTTGCAAAGCTGATCGCGCAGCAGGCCGGCTGATCATCAGGCCGACAAGCGCCCGTTCGCGCCCTGGCCCACGTGTCGGGCCGGGGCGTCGAACACCGCTTTGATGCAGGGATACCGGTCGAGAATTTCAGCCCCACCGGGCAACAGATCGGCCCGGAGAACACCGGCATCCCAGATCGCAACGCCATCCACCCGGATCGTCGGGTCCAGAACGTTCAGCGAAATCTCACCCGGCGCGTAATGCCCGCATGTGTGAAAGTGCAGCAGACGCGGATTGCCAAAGGCCGACCCGCTCCAACGTTCAAAATTGCTTCGGGCCGGGGTCGTGTAGGCGCAGCCCGGGTGGATGCCTGCGTGCCAAGAATGCATGGTCAGGGGGTCAAGGTCGAACATCTTGCCGACTTTTTCGTAATGCATCTGTGCGCAATGCACATCCATGGGATGGCCCTCAAAGCCGGTCAGACGGTTGTTTTCGAACCGTATGGTCAGCGGTTCGCGCAGATCACAGCCGTATGGTTCGTAGAATTTCGAACCGGTGCCGACCAGAAACCCGTCCTGAACCAGCACTCCGGAAAACCCCTGCACGGGAACCGGGGCAAAGACCGACATCGGAAAACGCGCCACGCTGACATCCGCGGCACCTGCTGGGGGGAAGGCGGCGCCGGGGCCAGCGAAGTCGGTGCCCAATGGACAGGTTACGTGGATGTGCCCGGCACTGGCCAGCAGCCGGTTGACCGCGTTTTTCAGTTCAACGAACCCGGTGTAGTTGGCGCGCCCAAAACCCGAGGCCAGCATTCCGGCGTCCAGCGCATATGACATGATGGGTCGAACGTCCCTCATTCCCGCGTCGAAACGAATCTGATCGCCGGTGCGGGACAGAAACAAGGTGCGATCCGCCGTTTCCATCGCCGTTTTCAGATCCGCTGGCAGCGATGAACCCATGGGATCAAATGCAAGGGTTCGAACTGCGGTCTTGATCCGGTTTTCCCGGGCGCAGTCCACGATAGCCTCGGTGATCTCGGCATCGTAATACCCGTTGGCGGCATCTTCGCAGACCACAAGCAACTGGTCGCCCGCCGTCAGGCCACCGCATCTGAACAACAGGTTTTCGGCACCCGCCATAAGCTCTGGACTGTGCATTCGCGTCGATCCTCAACAAATCCCTCGCGCTGATATTTTACATCTTTCACGTTTCTGTGATCCAGAAAAATTTCACCTTAAGAAAAAAATTAACTGACATGCCTGTGGGCTTTGTACATAAGCTGAGCCCGAACAGGACAGGAGACACAGCAATGAGCGCTTGGATCGAGATGATCTCGGACGACAAGGCCAACGGCCGCCTGAAAGAGCTGCTGGACAAGGCCCGCACCCCTCATGGCACCGTGGACACGGTTATGCGTGTGCATTCATTGCGGCCCGAAACGATGAACGGGCATGTGACGCTGTACCGTTCGGTCCTGCATTCCGATGACAACCGGTTGCCATTCTGGTTTCTCGAGGTTGTCGCCAGCTATACCTCGATCCTGAACGATTGCACCTATTCACTGACCCATCACTTCATGAACGTGCGCAACCTGCTGAAGGACCAGCCGCGCAGCGACCGGATTTTCGTCGCGCTCAAGGCGCATCGGCCCGAGGATGAATTCGAGGGCAAGGAACTGGCGCTGCTGCGCTATGCCGCCAAGCTGACGACGGATGTTGGCAAAATGGTCAAGTCCGACTTCGAAGCGCTCAAGATTGCAGGCTGTGAGGATGGCGAGATCCTGGAGGTCAATCAGGTCTGCGCCTATTTCAACTATTCAAACCGGTTGCTGAACGGGTTGGGTGCAACGACCGAGAATGATGTGATCGGCTATTACAAAGGTGACGACTGACGGGTTGCGCCGGGTCTGGCCTTCGTGCCGAGGAACATCGTTTCGGGCGGGTCAGCCTGTTATTTCAGGCTGTGGCGGTTTCACGCCCCACGTGTTTTCTTCGGCTGTTTTGCGGATGATCGCACCGATCTTCAACAAGTTTTCGCTGAGCGGGTTGGTCTTTCGCCAGATCAGACCAATCGTCCGTGTCGGCGGCGTGTCCTGAAACCGGGCAATGGACACATCCGCGGATCGGGTTTCCAGCCCGACCGCCATTTCCGGTATCAGGGTCACACCGATGCCGGCGCCGACCATCTGAACCAGTGTGGAAAGCGAACTGCCCTCCATGATGTGCTGCGGTTCGATGTTGCGGATCGAACAGAAGGACAGGGCCTGATCCCTGAAGCAATGCCCTTCTTCCAGCAACAGCAGGCGCATGGTTCTGAGCTGCGAGGAACTTGGCATTGGCAGGTTGGCATCCTGCGCCGGGCGAACCAGCAGAAAATCTTCGTTGAACAGCGAGAACTCTCGGAGTTTGGGTTCCGAGACGGGCAGGGCAACGACACCGAAATCCAGTTTGGAATCCAGAATTTCGCCGATCAACGTCTTGGTTATCGTTTCCTTGGGTTCGATGGTCAGTTGTGGGAAACGCTGCGACAGAGCTTTGATGATCGAGGGCAGCAGATAGGGCGCGACCGTGGGAATGACCCCGATTCTGATGCGGCCGGACAGGGCGCCTGAGGGAGATTGCACCAATTTCCCCAAATCCTCGACCCGGGTCAGGATTTCGCGGCCATGTTTCAGCACGTCTTCGCCAAGTGCTGTCAGGCGGGTTTGCCGGGCCGCGCGTTCGACCAGCGGCCCACCCATGATTGCCTCCAGCTCTTTGATTTGTATGGAAAGCGCGGGCTGCGATATCGCACTGGCCGCAGCCGCTTTGCCAAAGTGGCCATGCGTGGCGAGCGCCTCGAAATAGCGCAGGTGTTTGAGGGTCAGTGTTTTCATATGAAAAACTAATCGCAACGATAGTAATTACAAATTTCCAATTATCGAAGCTGTGCGGTACGAGTCAAGATATCTGAACCCCTAGGTAAATACTCAGGAGATTTACAATGGACGGTACCCCCCACAATCATCAATCCGGCGGCTGCCCCGTCATGCATGGCGGCAATACTGGAACGGGCAATTCCGTCACCAAGTGGTGGCCGGATGCGCTGAACCTGGACATTCTGAGCCAGCACGACACGCGCACCAACCCGATGGATGCGGATTACAATCACCGAGAAGCGGTCAAGGGGCTGGACTTCAAGGCAGTTCGTGCCGATGTCGAGGCGTTGCTGACCGACAGCCAGGACTGGTGGCCGGCTGACTGGGGTCACTATGGCGGGCTGATGATCCGTCTGGCGTGGCACTCGGCCGGGTCTTACCGTCTGGGGGATGGTCGAGGTGGCGCCGGTTCGGGCAACATCCGGTTCGCGCCGCTGAATTCATGGCCGGACAATGCAAGCCTGGACAAAGCCCGCCGTCTGCTGTGGCCGGTGAAAAAGAAATACGGCAACGCGCTGTCCTGGGCCGATCTGATCGTTCTGTCGGGCACGGTGGCCTATGAGTCCATGGGATTGAAGACCTTTGGTTTCGGTTTTGGTCGCGAAGACATCTGGGGCCCCGAGAAAGATGTTTACTGGGGTTCTGAAAACCAGTGGCTGGCCCCGTCCGAGAATCGCTATGGCGATCTGGAAACCCCCGGCACGCTGGAAAACCCTCTGGGTGCGGTGCATATGGGCCTGATCTATGTGAACCCCGAAGGCGTGAACGGCAATCCGGATCCGGCCAAAACCGCGCTGCATATCCGTGAAACCTTTGCGCGTATGGCGATGAATGACGAAGAGACCGCAGCATTGACCTGCGGGGGTCATACCGTCGGCAAAGCCCATGGTGCGATGCCCGGTGACAATATCGGCGCCGAGCCCGAAGCCTGCCCCGTGTCCAGCCAGGGTATGGGATGGGAAAACCCTGATCAGAACGGTAAAGCGGCCAACGCCTTTACCTCGGGGATCGAAGGGGCGTGGACGAAAGAGCCGTTGAAATTTGACATGGGCTATTTCGACTACCTGTTCGGTTACGAGTGGGAACTGGGAAAATCACCCGCAGGTGCCCATCAGTGGCAGCCGGTCGACATGCCCGAAGACGAAAAGCCGGTCGACCCGACCGACCCCACTGTTCGTCGCATGCCGATGATGACCGATGCGGATATGGCGATGAAGGTCGACCCGACCTACAACGCGATTTGTCAGAAATTCATGGCGGATCCGGACTATTTTGCCGATACATTTGCACGTGCCTGGTTCAAGTTGACTCACCGCGACATGGGTCCGCGCGTCAACTATTATGGCCCGGACGTGCCGTCAGAAGATCTGATCTGGCAGGATCCGATCCCGGCTGGTTCGACTGATTACGACATAGATGCCGTCAAGGCCAAGATCGCAGACAGCGGTCTGACCATCGCCGAGATGATCACCACCGCCTGGGACAGTGCCCGAACCTTCCGCGGTTCGGACAAGCGTGGCGGCGCAAATGGGGCGCGCATCCGACTGGCGCCGCAAAAGGACTGGGCGGGCAACGAACCCGAACGTCTGGCGAAAGTGCTGGGTGTGCTGGAGCCGATCGCGGCGGAAACCGGCGCCTCGGTTGCCGACGTGATCGTTCTGGCGGGCAATGTCGGGCTTGAGCGGGCGATCAAGGCCGCAGGCTTTGACGTGGCGGTTCCGTTCTCGGCCGGTCGCGGCGACGCGTCGATCGAGCAGACCGATGTGGACAGCTTCTCGGTACTTGAGCCGCTGGCGGACGGGTTCCGCAACTGGCAGCTGAAGGAATACGCGGTCTCGCCAGAGGCGATGATGCTGGATCGTGCGCAACTGCTGGGTCTGACCGCGGCCGAGATGACCGTTCTGGTCGGTGGTCTGCGTGTGCTGGGTGCCAACCATGGCGGATCGCCGCATGGCGTCTTCACCGACCGGTTGGGCCAACTGACAAACGACTTTTTCGTCAACCTGACGGATATGTCGCTGAGCTGGCATCCGGTTGACGGAGGCACCTTTGAACTGCGCGACCGCGCCTCGGGTGAGGTCAAGTTCACCGCAACCAGCGCAGATCTGGTCTTCGGTTCGAACTCGATCCTGCGCAGCTATGCTGAGGTCTACGCCCAGGACGACAATGCCGAGAAGTTCGTGCGCGACTTTGTGGCGGCATGGACCAAGATCATGAACAACGACCGGTTCGATTTGGTTGCCTGAATCATGTAATAAATCAGGCGGGGACACCCTCGCCTGATTTTCTTTTCAGGGGGTGCATCCGCTGATCCCCGCTTTGCCGAGGCTCGCTCACACGGTCATGAAGAGATCTTTGTATCGGTCACGCAGAATGTTCTTTTGAACCTTGCCCATCGTGTTGCGGGGCAGTTCATCCAGAACGATCAGCTTGCGCGGATGCTTGAACCGGGCCAGACCTTCGCGGACCGCGCCCGATATCGCCTCCGGATCAGGGGTCTGGCCGGGCTCTGCCACGATGACACCAACAACCGTTTCACCGAAATCGGGATGTGGCACGCCGATCACGGCGCTTTCCAGAACACCGGGTTGATCATCGAGAACCATCTCGATCTCTTTTGGATAAATGTTGTATCCGCCCGAAATGATCAGATCCTTGTTGCGACCGACGATATGGACGTACCCATCCTCGTCGATGCGGCCCAGATCACCGGTGATAAAAAAGCCGTTGTCGCGCAGTTCGGCAGCGGTTTTTTCGGGCATCTGCCAATACCCTTTGAAGACGTTGGGCCCGCGCACTTCAATTATGCCGATCTCGCCCGCAGGCAGGGTATTGCCGTCTGAATCACTGATCTTCAGTTCGACCCCGGGCAGCGGGTGCCCGACCGTTCCGGCGCGCCGCTCGCCGTCATATGGGTTTGACGTGTTCATGTTGGTTTCAGTCATGCCATAGCGTTCAAGGATGCGATGACCCGTTCGTTCTTCGAACTGCACATGGGTTTCCGCCCGCAGCGGTGCCGATCCGGAAACGAAAAGGCGCATATGGGTGGCCAGTTCCCTGGTAAAACGCGGGTCGTCCAACAGGCGCGTATAGAAGGTTGGGACGCCCATCATCGACGTGGCACTGGGCAATTTGTCGATGATCTGGTCCAGATCGAATTTCGGCAGCCAGATCATGCATCCACCTGCGGCCAGCATGATATTGGTCGCGACGAACAGCCCGTGCGTGTGAAAGATCGGCAGGGCATGCAGCAGCACATCCTGCGAGGTGAAGCGCCATTCCTTGACCAGTGTCCGTGCGTTCGACAGCAGATTGTTCTGGGTCAGCATGGCGCCCTTGGACCGGCCTGTGGTTCCCGACGTGTAAAGGAACGCTGCCAGATCCTCGCCATCGCGGGCGACGGTTTCGAAACGTGTCGGCATGGTCGCGGCCAAATCTGTCAGAGACCCGGTGCCATCCGCGTTCAGCGTCTCAACCCGGGCGCCCAGCTGCGCGCCGACAGGGGTGAGTTTTCCTTCTCTTTCGGTGTCGCAGATAATCAGCGAGGCCCCGCTGTTTTCGATGAAATAGGTCAATTCATCGACCGTGTAGGCGGTATTCAGCGGCAGGAACACCAGACCGGCCTGGGCGCAGGCAGCATAAAGCGCCAGCGCCTCGGGGGTTTTTTCAACCTGCGCCGCAACGCGGTCACCGGGATTCAGGCCCAGATGCGTGGCCACATGCGCAATCTGCGCCGCTTTGCCGAGGAAATCCTGGTGGGAGATCGTTGTCCCGTCCAGCAACTGCAAAAAAGGTGTGCCTTTGCCGGCGTGGATGCCGAACAGGCCTTCATACAGAGGGTTAGCCATCAGGTTTACCTTTCTTGAGATATGAAAAGAGAGGTGGATGCAGCGAGGAAATTGATCTCGAACGAGGCGATCATCTCATGGGTCGTGGCGAATTGGTCTTGGTACTGGGCAACACGGGTCATTTCATACAGGCAGTTCACCAAAGTGCCAACGGATGGGGCCGTGATTGCGTTGCCCTGAACAGAATGAACAAAAGCACTGTTACCCAAATGAAACTGTGCAATTGAATCCAGAGGCGTGTGCCTCATTCCCCTGAGGCTCGGCAGTTACACCCGCCGACACCCTGCTGCGCATCGTGCTTTTAGAGTATCGGCGCGTGTCGACTGATTTCCCTATGAGAAGTGTTCTGGCAGCAATGCATCCGGCAGATTCTGATAGCAGACAGGACGCAAGAAACGCCGGATCGACAATGTGCCCACGGATGTGGCTCCGAAATTGGTCGAAGCCGGGTAGGGGCCGCCATGGACCATGCTGTCACATACCTCGACCCCTGTGGGGAAGCCATTGGCCAACACGCGCCCGGCTTTGCGTTCAAGGATCGGCAACAGGGACCGCGCCATGCCCATGTCGGCCTCGTCCATATGCAGGGTGCAGGTCAACTGCCCGTGCAATCCGCGCGCGACGTCGTACATTTCGTCGGGTGTCTCGGCGGTCACGATGATGCCCAGCGGGCCGAACACCTCTTCCGCGAGGGATGTGTTGGCCAGCCAGGTTGCGGCGCTTGTTCGGTAAAGGAAAGGGGTCGCATTGCGCTGATCGCATGTCGAAGCCAGAACCTCGTGAACGCCAGCGGTTTCAGCAACACGGGTCTGACCGTTGCGATAGGCTTTGGCGATGCCGTCGGTCAGCATGGTCTGCGCTGGAACTGCGGTCAATGCCGCCTGTGTGATCTCGGCGAAACGGTCCGTTGCTTCACCTGCCGGCATCACGACGACGCCCGGGTTGGTGCAGAACTGACCAGCGCCCATGGTCAGCGAGCCGGCCCAGCCTTTGGCGATATCTTCACACCGGTTTGCCAGTGCCGCATCCAGAATGAACATGGGGTTGACCGATCCAAGCTCACCAAAAAACGGAATCGGTTCGGGGCGCGCGGCGCACAGGTCGAACAGGGCGCGGCCGCCCGCAAGCGATCCGGTGAACCCGACCGCCTTGATCAGAGGGTGCTGCACCAAGGCAGAACCCACAGCCAAGCCGCCGTCCTGGATCAGGCTGAAAACGCCGGGATGAATGTTGCAACGGCGGATGGCCGCAAGGATGGCTTCGGCGATGATCTCGCCGGTGCCCGGATGGGCGCCGTGGCCTTTGACGACGACCGGGCAGCCGGCAGCCAGTGCGGCGGCCGTGTCCCCCCCGGCGGTGGAAAATGCCAGCGGGAAATTTGATGCGCCGAACACAGCGACCGGGCCGATCGGGCGCTGGATCATTTTCAGATCGGGCCGGGGCAGGGGTGCACGGTTCGGCAACGCGCTGTCGTGGCGCCGGTCCAGATAATCGCCGCTGAGGATATGCGTTGCGAACAGCCTCAGCTGCCCCGACGTGCGGCCCCGTTCACCTTGCAGCCGAGCCTCGGGCAGGCCGGTTTCCTGAGTGCCAATCTCGGTGATTTCATCGGCGCGCGCTTCGATCTCGTCGGCAATGGTGTTCAGAAAGACGGCGCGTTCTTCCCGAGTGGAATAGCCATAGCTCCAAAACGCCTCTTCCGCGGCCTGCGCAGCGGCGTCGACGTCTGAAATTCGACCTTTCGAAAAGTCATGCGATGGCCCATGTGCGGGTTGTGATGCAAAGAAATCGTCACCGGCAAGCCAGTTGCCGGCGATCAGATGTTTGCCATGCGGAGTAAAGGTCATTTGGGCCTCGTATTTCGGGATGTCCAGATTAATGGATAATGTATCCAAAATGACAGGACATGCAAGACCGCCCTAGGGTTCGTCTGTCCCGCGCTTCGAGGCGATCATTTCCAGAAGCTGTTCCTTGGTCCGGCGAATATGCTGCGCCAAGACCTCGCAGGCTTTGTCCACATTGCCTTCCCGGGCTAGCCGCAACAGATCACGATGTTCCTTTTTTGCGGGTTCGCGCTGTTTCATCACGCTCAGGTGCATCCTGACATAGCGATCCGATTGCAGGTTGACGCGGTCCAGCAATTCGTTGGTCAGCTTCCGCTGTGACGCCGCATAAAGCGCCGAGTGATACTGATAGTTCAATATCCCCCACTTGCCGACGTCATTTTCATCATATGACGCTTCCATCTGCTTGAGGATTTCGTCGCAACGCGCAAATTCCCTTGGGCCCATATTCGGGATGGCCCGGCGGAACAGATCGACTTCGATCAGGATGCGAAGATCGAAAATTTCACCGATTTCGTCGAGGGAATGCTTGGTCACCGAGCCGCCGCGATTGTTGGCCCATTGCACCAGACCTTCGGCATTCAGGCGTTTCAGCGCCTCGCGGATCGGCATGCGAGAGACATCATATTCCTCGGCCAGTGCTTCCTGCCGGATCGTTTCACCCTCGGCGAGTTCGCCGCTCAGGATACGTTCACGCAGATCATTTGCGATGACGTCCGGTAGGCTTTGTTTCGTGATCGCGCGTTTTCCTGCCATTTCCAATATCCCGCCACGGTTTTTTGGATACAATTACCCGTAATCACCAACTTTTCCAAGCCGAACTTGGATTTCGACCCATGTTCGAATCCTGTCCGAGATTTGGAAAAAGCCTGAATCTGATGATGAAACCGTAACGAGGACGCGTATCTTCAGACTTTTCCGTTTTTGAAAAACGTGCCTGCTGACATCAAACACCCCAGGTGTCAGACAGGCGATATCCACCGGGCCATGGATCTGCGGGGTCCAACATGTGCTGATGAATTCCGGTGATCCAACCGCGACCGCTGATTTCAGGAACGATCGCCGCGCGGCCACCGACCTGCGCAGTGTCAATGATCCGCCCGGTGAATCGTGATCCGATGATCGAGACAGCCTCGAAGGTCTGGCCGGGTTTCATCACCCCCTTGGCCGCCATCAGCGCCATGCGCGCGGACACTGCGGTGCCCGTCGGCGAACGGTCGACCTTACCCGGCTGGATTGCCACGGCGGACTTGCCGCTCAGACCGGTTTCCGTTTCATTCAACGGGCCGCAAAAGGCGCAGAACGATATATGATCCCAGTCCGGGTTCTCGGGATGCGAGAATCCAAGCTGCTCATTGGCGGCGTTTGTGATCTTTACCCCCAGCCGGGCTATGTCGCGGGCCTCGTGGTCGACGATTGTGAACCCAAGCGCCTGCGCATCGACGACCACGAAACTGTCACCGCCATAGGCGGTGTCTACCGTGATCGTGCCCAGTCCGGATACCTCAAGCGGGACGGACAGCTTGTCGGCGAAGCTGGGCAGGTTCTGGACAAAGATGCGTTGTGCCTTGCCATCGCGGCATTCCGCACGTACCCGGACCAGCCCACCCGGTGCCTCGAGCACCATGTGGGTTTCCGGCTCGTGCATTGGAATGATCCCACCATCCAGCAACACGGTTGAGACACAGATCGAGTTGGACCCCGACATGGGCGGCGTGTCTTCGGGTTCCATGATGATCCAGGCGGCGTCTGCCTCGGGGTGTTTTGGCGGAACCAGAAGGTTGACATGCCGGAACACACCGCCGCGTGGTTCGTTCAGAACAAAGTTGCGCAGGGTCTGGTCCCGCGCAATGAAGCTTCGCTGTTCCCAGAGAGTGTCGCCCGGCGGTGGGGCGACACCCCCAACGATGACATCTCCAACCTCACCTTCGGCATGGGCCGAGATCACATGTACGGTTTTTCTGCTGCGCATGTTTACCTCAGCTATATTGCGCGACGGGGGCACCCAGCGCTTCGAAGATCGGTGTCACGCCCAGACCCGGACGATCTGCTGCGGTCATCCGGCCATTGACACGCTTTGGCGCGCCTTCGGCGATGTCCACGGTACCATAGGAATTGAAATCGGTGGCCGAGAACGTGAACTCGGACGGTGTCGACCGCGCCAGATGAGCGATGGCGGCGGTGGTGATATCGCCCCCCCAGGTGTCTTCGATGGTCATCGGGATACCATGCGCGACGCACAGATCGCGCATCAGCCTTGCTTTGCTCAAACCTCCTACCTTGGAGATTTTCAGGTTGATCACGTCCATGGCGTCTTCGGCTATGCCGCGGACCAATGTGTTGGGCGTGTCGATGACCTCATCCATCACGAAGGGCAGCGCGGTGCGCCGGCGGATCGACACGCATTCCTCATAGGTCAAACAGGGTTGTTCCACATAGACATCCATGCCCGCGATGGCGCCTACGACACGCGCGGCCTCGTGCCGGGTCCAGCCAGTGTTGGCATCCGCCACCAGCAGGTCGGTCTTTTTCAGAACCGCGCGGGTGGCGTGAATGCGGTCGATGTCGTCATTGGCGTCGCCGCCCACTTTCAGTTGAAACTTCGTATAGCCTTCGGCCGCATAACCTTCGATCTTTTGCGCCATGATTTCCGGTGCTTCCTGGCTGATCGCGCGATACAGCACCACGTCCTGTTGCGCGTCGCCGCCCAACAGGGTGTAAAGGGGTTGCCCGGTCGCCTTGCCCAGCAGATCCCAGCAGGCAATATCAACAGGCGCCTTGGCATAAGGGTGGCCACGCAGGGCTGCATCCATGGTGCGATTGATCTGGCCGATATTCAGCGGATCCTGCCCGATCAGATGTGGCGACAATTCCGCCAGCCCGGCCCTGACGCCCAGGGCAAAGGACGGAAGATAAGCCGATCCCAGCGGGCAGCATTCGGCATACCCCTTGAGACCTTCATCCGTGATGATCTCGAGAACGGTGCTGTCGAAGACCTCGACATAGTTGCCATTGGACCAGCTGTAGCGGCCTTCCTTCAGCGGCAGATCCACCTGATATACGTTCAGTGCAGTGATTTTCATAAGGTGTTCTCCTGATCAGAAGCGTGTGGATGCGAAAGGCTTCATGTCGAGCGCGGGCTTTGTGTTCGTGACCAGATCCGCGACCAGTTCCGCCGTGCCTGCGGATTGCGTCAGACCCAGATGGCCATGTCCGAAGGCGTAAAATACCTGTGGCGCACGCGCCGAGCGGTCGATCAGCGGCAAACTGTCGGGCAGTGACGGCCGAAAGCCCATCCATTGCGTGCCGCCTTCCAAGTTCAGGCCAGGCATGAAGCGCCCGGCCTTTGCCAGAAGCGCGTCGGCGCGTTTGTAATTGGGTGGCAGTTCCAGCCCGCCCAACTCGACCGCGCCACCGATGCGCACGCCGCCGTTGATCCGCGTCACCACAAAGCCGTGGCCACCGAATGTTAGATGGGTGCGCAGATCAAAGGCCCCTTGGGGCAGGGTCGTGTTGTACCCTCGCTCGGTTTCCAGAGGGATGCGATCGCCCAGGGTTTTCGCCAAGTGATGAGACCACGCCCCGGCAGCCACGGTCACCTGTCTTGCATCAATTTCACCGATCGAAGTCGTCAGGCGAACGCCCGCATCCATGGGCGTGAGCGCGCTGATTGTCGCGATTTCGACCTGACCGCCACGGGCGGTGAACCGGGTGGCCAAATGTCTTGTCCAGCTGGCCGGATCGACCGTGTTCATCCAGGTGGGCGTAAAACCCGCATGGGTAAATCGTCGGTCAAGCCCGGGCTGGATTTCCGCAATCGCGTCGGGGCTGTCCAGCAGGTCAAAGGGGATGCCGTGATCCTTGCGCCTGTCCCATGTGGGCAGACTGGCGCGGAATTCACCTTCACCCTCGAACACCTGCAACTGGCCGTCGCGTTGCATCAGCGCTTGGCCGTCGACATCCGCGATCTGGCGTTCCAGCGCCGTGCGGCTGTGATCCATCAAAGCAGCCTGCGCAGACAAGGCCGCAGCATAGCGATCCTGCCAACTGGCCCGCCAGAACCGCAGCATCCACGGCGCGATGTTCAAAGCGTAGGAGGGTGGAATTGAAAGCGGACCCAGCGGATCAAACAGCCATTTCGGAGCCTTGCGCATGATCCCGGGGGTGGCCAATGGCACGATGTCGGTAAAGGCAAAGGCTCCGGCGTTGCCCTTTGACGCCCCGGCTGCAACGCCTTCGCGATCCAGCACCAGCACGCGCCGGCCGCGTTTTTGCAATTCAAGTGCGGTGCTGATGCCGATGATACCGGCACCGATCACAACGATATCCGTCGGGTTGTCTTGCAGCATGGCCAGATCTTCTCAAACTGTGGCTCGGTTCCGGGGGCTGGATTGCGCCAGTCCCCGATAATTTTGTCAAAGAAGGATCCCACCGCGAAACGGATCGTTCTGCGCGAAAATCAATGTGCCCTCGGCCATGATATGCGCCTGCCCGGTCAGGGTCGGAATGACGCCGCCGTTGGGACCGGGCTGATAGCTCAGCCGGTAAGAGCTGCCGATCACGCTTTCCTGCACGATCTCTTGCCCCGGAACCAGAACCCCATCCGCCGCCAGACAGGCCAGACGCGCCGAACTGCCGGTCCCGCACGGCGATCGGTCATATTGATCGTCCGGGCACAGGACGAAATTCCTGCTGTGAACGTCTTTGTCCGGGGATTTGTCCTGCAAGATCACGTGGTCCACCGGTTCCCCGTTCTCGCCACGCACGTTCTGGTCGATGCAGGCTTTGCGAATTGCAATGGTCAGATCGGTGAGGGCACGGATGTTGCCGGGCGTCACGTCCATCGGGCTGGGATCGACAATGAAGAACCAGTTGCCACCATAGGCCAGATCGCCGGTCACTTTTCCATGGCCTTCGACGTCAACCGACACCGAAGCCTTGACCCGGCGGCTTTCGATATTGGTGACGCGCACCGTATTGGCGTCCAACAGGTCAACCGAGATGACGCCGGCCGGCGTTTCGACCCTGTGCGTCCCAAGACCGATCCGGCCCAGATGGGCCAGAGTGACCCCAAGGCCGATGGTGCCATGACCGCACATGCCGAGAACGGCGTCGGCATCGAAATAGATCACGCCGGTTTCGCAGCCGGACGTTTCCGGGGCGACCAGAAGCGCCCCGACCATGCCGGGTTGACCGCGTGGTTCCAGAAGGACCGATTTGTAGAAAGCCTTGTGCTCGGTGGCCAGGCGTTGCGCGCGCTCGGCCAGCGGGCCCGACCCCAGATCAGGGCCGCCGTTCAGGATGACCCGCGTGGGCATGCCTCCGGTATGGCTGTCGATCACATGCATTCAGCGATGACCCCGCCCTGGCTGGACCAGTCGGCAAACCAGGTGCGGAACAGTTTGTATTGCTGTTCGCAATAGTTGCGCTGGGCATCCGTCAGCTCGTCGGTTTCGTTGAAGTGCAAGCGGTATTCCTCTTCACCGTTCAAGACCAGCAGGTGCTTGTAGTACAGCACCAGATCGGTGCCTTCGTCAAAGCTGGCCAGCACGCCAAAGGCTTCTTCAAGCTCGCGCGCGCGCAGGCGCGCTTCGGCGTGGCCCGCCGCCGCTTTCTGACACAGGGCGGCCAGCAGCAATGCTTCTTTGGGCAGGGCGGTGCCGATACCTGTAATCGAGCCCGTGGCGCCGCAGTTGACGAAGCCATGATAAACCTCGGTGTCCACGCCCACCATCAGCGTGACCTGATCATCTTTCGAGGTGATGTGTTCCGCGGCGTAGCGCAGGTCGCCTTTGCCTCCGAATTCCTTGAACCCGACAAGGTTCGGATGATCTGCACGCAATTCCAGGAACAAATCAGCGCGGGTGGCGAAGCCGTAGACGGGGCTGTTGTATATGATGGCCGGGATATCCGGCGCGGCTGACAGGATTGCCTTGAAGTGGTTGCGCTGTGCCGGGATGGACGATCCGCGCGACAGCACACGTGGGATGACCATAAGCCCTGCCGCGCCGACCTTTTGCGCATGTGCAGCTAGCGCCACGGCAGATTTCGAGTTTATCGCACCAGTGCCGACGACGACAGGAAGGCCGGCGTCGATCAGGCGTTCGACACCTTGCATACGTTCGGCATCCGACAGCAACGGCCAGTCGCCCATCGAACCGCAATACACCACGGCCGACATGCCGGCCTCGATCATTTCCTTGCCCTTTTTCACCAGGGCATCGAAGTCCGGGGTCCGGTCGGCTTTGCACGGGGTCATCAGGGCTGGCATGGTGCCGGTGAAGATATTCTTGGACATGAAGGTGATCTTCCTCGTTGTTTCTGGGGGCCAGTGCACTCAGCGCACGTTGGCCAGGAATTTACGGGTGTGTTCGGATTGCGCAGCACCGAATATCTGCCCGGGCGGGCCGATCTCTTCCATCACGCCCTGATGGAAGAAAGCAACCCGGTCCGACACATCGCGTGCGAAACCCATCTCGTGCGTGACACAGATCATGGTCATCCCTTCTTCGGCCAAAAGGCGCATCGTGTCGAGAACCTCGCCCACCAGTTCGGGATCCAACGCTGACGTCGCCTCATCAAACAGCATGTATTCCGGCTCCATCGCCAGCGCGCGGGCGATGGCCAGACGCTGTTGCTGGCCACCCGAAAGGGCAGATGGGTAGACGCCCAGCTTTTCGCCCAGGCCAACATGGGTCAGTTGGCGGGCGGCGATATCGCGGGCTTCTGATTTTGACAGTCCTTTGACGATCTTGGGGGCCAGCGCGACGTTTTCCAATGCGGTCAGGTGAGGAAAGCTGTTCCATTGCTGAAACACCATTCCCAGCTTTGTGCGCAGCTTGTTGATATCGATGCCTTTGGCATGAACATCTGTGCCATCGACCCTGACCGAGCCTTGCTGGATCGGTTCCAGCCCGTTGATGCAATACAGCAGGGTCGATTTGCCGGAGCCCGATGCGCCGATCACCGACAGGACCTCTCCTTTCTGCACATCCAGATCGATGCCCTTCAGCACATGCAGCGCGCCGAAATACTTGTGCAGGTCGCGAATTTCGATCATTGGGCCCACCTTTTTTCAAGAGACGCGGAATAGCGCGAAATCGGATAGCTGAGCGCGAAATAGAACGCGCCCGCGATTGTCAGGATCAGGAAAGGTTCCTGCGTCCGGGTGATCAGGATCTGACTGGCCTTGAGCAGTTCGACATAGCCCAGCACCGAAACCAACGCGCTGTCCTTCATCACTCCCAGTGCGACACCGACCCAGGCCGGGAACACCGCGCGCCCGCCAATCGGGAAGACGACATAGCGCAGATCCTGCCAATAGGTCATGCCCAGACTGCGCGCGGCACGGCGCATCGGCGCACCGACGGCCTCGATCCCTCCGCGTGCGACATTCGCAACCAAAGCGGCCGTGTAGATCGACAGGATCACCACGCCCGAGGCGAAGGGGTCCAGATTGAGCCCGACAATGGGCGCAAAGTTGTAGAACAGCACCAGTTGGATGATCAGCGGGACGGATCGGAAGACATCCAGAAACGGGGCCACTGTCAGGGCTGCGGCCAGCTTGCCCTCGTACAGGATCCACCCGCATACCACGCCAAGAAGCGTTCCGATGGATATCGACAGAACCGAAATCCAGAGTGTCCGCAGGGCAGCTTCGCCCAGGAACCACAGATCATTGATGGTGAAGCCGCTGAAAAAGCTGACAGTGGGTTGCATCTGTGCCTCCTTCAATAGCGGAAAAGCCGGGACGCCAGCAGGCGCGAGGCAAGAAGGATGATTTTGACGATCACGTAATAAATGACCGCGGTGACGGCGAAATATTCAAAGATGCGGAAGGTGCGCGAGGCAAAGAACTGCGTCTCGCCGGACAGCTCGCGGAAACCGACCAGCATGCCCAGCGAGGACATGAGCACGGCCCAGACCATCTGATTGGTGATCGGGTGATAGACGATGCGAAACACCTGCGGGATCACCACGCGTGTGTAAGCCTGCCACGCAGTCATGCCCAGAGAGCGAGAGGCCCGCAACTGCGTCTCGGGGACGGCCTGAAAACCTCCGCGAAAGTTTTCGGCCAGATAGCCGGCGCAATTGAAGGTCAAACCTGCAAGCACGATGAAGTAAGGCGACAGGTGCAGGCCGAATGCGCCAAGCCCGAAGCCGAAAAAGAACAGCTGAAACAGGGCGGGCGTGTTTCGGGCCAGTTCGACCCAGGCCGAGGCGAACCAGCACAGCGGCCCCTTCAGGTGCAGCCGCGTCAGTGCAAGGCACAGGCCGATGAGGATGCCCAGGATCATCGCCAGAACCGCGACTTGCAGAGTCAGCAGCGATGCCTCAAGCAAGTCCGGCAGGCTTTTCATGACCGGCCGCCAGTGGAAGTTGTAATCGAACACAGGTTTTTTCCGAATTGACCGGCTCTTTCGCCCGGCCGAAACCCGACGAAAGAGCACTGGGGGGTGAAATCAGTACATCACGCCGGGGATGCGCAGCTCGGGTGCTTCGCCTCCGACATATTTGCCCCACAGTTCCTGGTACCGGCCCGAGCGCACCTGATGCGTGACAAACAGGTTCAGGAAATTCAGCCAGGTGACGTCCTGTCGTTTGCCCACCACCGAGGTATAGTCGGTCGTCCAGGGCATACGGGGGCCGGCCAGCACCGTTTCATACTGCTGGGTGATCGGCAGAACAGCGGTGTTGGTGGTGATGCCGATATCGGCCTTGCCCTGCGCGACCGCCAGAAACACCTCGTTTTCCGACTGATAGCCCTGATAATTGCCTTCCTCACCCCATTCGGCGGCAATCTTCAGCCATTCCTGTTCCGGCACGGTGCCAATCGCGGCGGCGACGCGTTTGCCGCGGATGTCTTCGAAGGTTTCGATTCCGCTGTCCGCGTTTACGACGCCCTGCGCATAGTAGATTGCATAAGGAATGGTAAAGCCCACGGTCCGCGCCCGTTCAAGGCTGTCCGAGGTTGCGCCGAACACGACGTCGGCGCGCCCGGTCACGATGATCGGCAGGCGTTCGGCCCAGGTCAAAGGCAGGATTTCCGCCTCGACTTCAAGCGCCGCGGCCAGATCATTGCAGTAATCCACGTCAAAACCCGCCGGTTCGTTGTTAGCGTCGCGATACCCGATCGGCGGAAAGTCCAGAACAACGCCGCAGCGAAGAGTACCGCGATCCACGACATCGTCGAGCGTGTCCGCCATCGCAGGACCTGTTGTGAAAGTGGTGAAGGCCGCCAAAGCGACGAGTTTCTTGAGCATGTGATCCTCCCTGAATCAAAGATGCGATCACGAATAAAGGATATTGGATCCAACATCCATAAAAAAATTCCACCGGCAACCGATACGGGCCCGTACCCGGCTAAAGCATGGATCAATTGTTCAAGAAACGCCCTTGGCTGATTGATCGTCTTGGGGGTGGGGCAAGCCGATGATCCAATCGTTCAAAACGTTGTGGAGACGCTTTTTACGCAACATCCGCATGAAGAACCGGTCATTCTGATCCGGTCCGCGTGGCGCAGCTTGAACCGGGCCAGGATGGACGAAGACAACCCCAACACGTTCTGGAACCGTCCGCCAGAAGACTGGGTGCCCGAGGTTCACGGAACCGACCTGCACAAATCCGGACAGGTGCCACAATTCGCTGTCAGACAAAGCGCAGGGAGATTTTCCGTTTCCCGATGCTGCCAATGGCGTTCAGTCTGTTCGGATGACGCCGGTTTCCACCCACGTGTCAAATCGCGACAGAACAGCTTGACAGAAAGCCGCGTCGTTGATGTGAACATCCAGCTCGGTCATCGGCACCCGGCCGGGCATGACCTTGCGCGCCTCGTCCACCATTTCGGCCAGAGCCTCTGGATCATGCGCCTCTTCGCCTTCCCTGTCCCAGGCCTCGACACCCTGAACGGGCAAAAAGAAATGCACCGGCCCGGTTGCGGCTTCCAGCCGGTTGGCGAGTTCCCGAATCCAGGCGCGCCGTTCGGCGCCGTTGAAGACCGAGCTTTTGATCAGGCGGTTGTGTTCGTGGAACGGGCGATCGGCATATTGTTCGGGGATGTCCTGCCAACCCGCAAAATCCAATAGATCCAGCGCACCGGGTGCCACCATCTGGGGCGTCCCAACGCGCCCGGCATTTGTGACCCGGTCATCGCCGCTGGATACGACAGAGCCCGCCATCAGGTTGCCAAATTCCTGCATGCAGAAGTCCATCACGCAGGCAAACGCGCCTTCGCCCGCCAGTTTTTCATAGGCCATGCCGCCCATGCCGGTAGAGTGGAACACGGCCACTTCAAAGCCGCGGTCTTCCAGTGCCGGTTTCAGAATTTTCATGTAGCGCAGGCAGGACGAACCAAGGCTGGTCATCCCGATCAGAGGTTTGCTGCGATCGGGGGCGGTCGCCGCCCTGGCTGCGCCCACGACGGCCCCGGCAGCTTGGCTGAGCGACGATTTGCAGATCGAATTCATGCCATACAGGCCGCCGGCCCACAGGATCATCTGAACATCCGGCGCCAACCGGTGCGGAGGGATCAGAGGCGAGAAGCTGACCGTTGACACGATATATTTGGGAACCCCCATCGGCAAAGCCTGTGCACAATCAAGTGCAAGGTCTGTGCCCATGGTCCCGCCCGTGGCCAGCAACCCGTCAAATCGACCTTCTGAATAGGCCTGTGCAACAACTTTTGCGGCCCCTGCGGACATCACGCGAAAGGCTTTGTTCTCGTCTCCTTGCGCGATGACCTGTTCTATTGTCATGCCACCGGCAGCGGCAACGTCGTGTTTCGAGATATCCGTCGGTTCGGACGGATCACCCAGAACCGATACATCCATGGTCAGCACGTCAGCGCCCTGCGCTCTGACCGCCTTTTCGATGAACCGCATTTCGGGCTCTTTCGTATCATACGTACCAATCAGCAGGATTGTCTTTTCGGCCATCGGTGCCTCCTGTCTAGATGTGCTGTTGAAGGTATTGGGACATCAACGCCCGGGCGGTTTCAATGAACCGCTCATTGCGTAAGCCCGATCCATCTTCGTTCAGTCGGGATGCAACCCATCCCACATAGGTTACGGCGCGCAGTGCCATGAACAGGTCGAGTTGTTGGGTACAGATCGTTCGTTCAGATCGATACCCCGCCAGCAAAGCACCGCGCAGCCGGTTGAAATCAGGTTCGTGCAGGTTCTTGAGAAGCGTCGTTGCGATATCAAACAGGCGAAAACCGAACCCGGCATCGTCGAAGTCAATCAGCCACAGTTTGTCACCGTCAACCATGACGTTTTCGCGGACAAGATCGGCGTGGATCAGTCCGTAATCCAACTGATTTTCCACGCGCCGAAGGTCACGATCTGCGATATCCCGAAACGCCAGGAAAAGGGCCCGGTCCGTTTTTCCAAGCGTTGGGTTTTCCCAGAAACGACCCCAGACAGGGGCGGCTCCAAGCAGCCCGCTGCGATCCCATGACCAACGCACGAAGCCCTGAGGGGGTGCCCATTGGTCGCTGATGTGGTGCAGCCGTGCCATTTCCCGGCCAATTGAACAAAAGACGCCTGTCCGGTCCTGATGCGTCAAAGCCTTTTCGGTCGCACCCAGAGGGCGGCCCGGCAGCCAGTCGAGCATGTCGACCTGAATGCCGTCCACCAGATGCAGATAGCGCCCATCCGCGGCCGCGACGGGCGTTGGAACCCGGACCCCGTTTTTGCCGAGAACGGCCATCCACTGTAGCTCTGACCGGAGTTCGGCATCCGTTCGCAAGCCCTTGCGATGCAGTCTGAGGGCATAGACGGTCTGGCCTGCCTGAACGCGATAGACACGGTTTTCCCGAGCCGCCACGAGAGACGCCTGGCCATCAGCCAGCCCCCAAAGGGACAGCGCATGTTCCACGATCTGCTTCATGCGACCCGTGGCGTTTCCGCCAACACGTCGTCCAGCGTGTCGAAAAGAAGATCCGCGTTTTCGACAGAGAATGTCATGGGCGGGCGAATTTTCAGAGTATTCTTGTGACGCCCAAGCTTGGAGTGAATGATCCCGCGCTGGCGCATGGCGTTGATGATACGGTCAGTGAATTCACCGGCGGGTTCCTTGCTGTCGTGATCAAGGACCATTTCAGCCCCGAATATCAGCCCCGAGCCGCGTATGTCTCCGATGACGTCATACTTTTCTTTCAAAATATTCAGCCGTTTTCGCGCGTGGTCGCCAACGGATCTGGCATGTGCGACCAGGCTCTGGTCTTCGATCTCTTCCAAAACCGCCATCGCAGCGGCACAGGAAACAGGGTTTCCGCCAAACGTGTTGAAGTACCTATATCCCTTGCGGAATGCCGAAATGATCTCGGAACCTGTGACCACGCCGCCCACTGGATGGCCGTTGGCCATGGGTTTGCCCAAGGTCATGACATCCGGCACAACGCCCAACTTCTGATGCGCCCACATGTGGGTGCCGGTTCGGCCAAAGCCTGATTGCACCTCGTCGCAGATCAACAGGCCCCCGGCCTGGCGGACGACCTTGGCCGTGGGTGCCAGCCAACCGTCCGGGTTGTCGGGAAACCCCTCGTTCAGAAAGTAAGGGCAGAGGATCAATGCGGCAAAACCAATGCCGGCCTTTTCGTGTTCCGCAATCTGTTCCGCCACCGCATCGGCGAATTTTGACCCGTCCGGGTCGGGATGGCGATAGCTGTCGGGCGCGCTGACAAAGCGGAAGTACCGGCCCAGACCGAAGCCGACTGTCGGGATGTTCGATCTGCTCAACTGGCTGACCAGCGCGGTATTGCCGTGATAGGTGGCGTCGGTGCCAATGATCCCTCGTTTTCCGGTCATCGCCTCGGCCATTCGCAGAGCAATGTCATTTGCCTCGGAGCCGGTACAGGTGAGGATGGCCGAATCCAGGGATTCGTCCATCGTTCCGGTCAGTTTTTCCACATAGTCCAGAATCCCGTCATGCAGATACCGGGTGTGCGTGTTGAGTGTGCGCGCCTGACGACAGATCGCCTCGACCACGCGCGGGTTGCAATGCCCCACATGAGGCACGTTGTTGTAGCAATCCAGATATTTGCGCCCGTCCGCATCCCACAGCCAGACGCCTTCCCCTTTCACGAAATGAACGGGTTCGTCATAGAAGGTCGATACATTGGGCCCCAGCAACCGGGCCCTGCGTTCAATGAGTTCCGCGGATTTCGCTGAAAGGGTCATGCGGGCGGCCTTTTCTCAGAGTTTTATCCATGCGGTTTTCAGATCGAAGTATTTCTCGATCGCGTGCAGCGATTTGTCGTGCCCGTTTCCGGATTGGCGAACGCCGCCCAGCGGAACGGTCAGGTCGGCACCGCCATATGTATTGACATGCACAACGCCGGCGCGAATGCCGCCCACCATGCGATGCGCGCGGCTGAGGTTCGAGGTCCAGACACCACCGGCCAGCCCATAAACGGTGGCATTGGCAAGGCGCAGCGCTTCGTCTTCGTCCGCAAAGGGTGTGACGGCCAGAACAGGGCCAAAGACCTCATTCTGGAACAGGGTGTCGGTCTCTTTCACGTTGGCCATTACGGTCGGCGCCATGTAATAGCCTCCGGTCTTTGTCAGGATGCGGTTTCCGCCGGTACGGCGCTCGGCGCCTTCGGCCTCGGCCTTGGTGACGAAATCCAGATTGGCCTGAAGCTCTGGCAGGCTGTGGACCGCACCGATCTGGCTGTTCAGATCCAGCGGGTCGCCGACGCGAAAGCCTTCGGCGTGGCGGCTGATCTCGGTCACGAAGTCCTCGTAGATCTCTTGCTGGACCAACAGGCGCGATCCGGCGACGCAGACCTGACCAGAGTTGCGGAAGATGCCCGCCGCGGAAACCTTGGCCGCTTCGGCCAGATCAGGGGCGTCGGCAAAAACGATGTTCGGGGATTTTCCGCCCAGTTCAAGATAGCAGCGTTTCAGGTTCGACCGCGCCGAATACTCCAGCAGCCGCCGCCCGGTTGTACCCGACCCGGTAAACACCATGATGTCAACATCCATCGACAGGGCCAGCGCCTCACCCACGACCGAGCCACGCCCGGTCACGACGTTGAACACCCCATCGGGCACTCCGGCTTCTGCGGCAAGCTCGGCAATCTTGAGCAGGCTGAGTGAGGCGCTTTCGGCAGGTTTCAGCACGATGGAATTGCCGGCGGCCAGTGCCGGTGCAATTTTCCAGCTGCCGATCATCAGTGGGAAGTTCCAGGGCACGATGGTCCCGACAACCCCGACCGGAGCGTTATGCACAAGACCCAGAACGTCACCGCTTGTCGGGGCGATTTGTCCGTAGATCTTGTCGATCGCCTCGGCATAATACCGGAAAGTGGCCGCCGCCGAGAGCGCCTCGGCCTTGTAGGCCATGGTGATTTCGGTTCCGTTGTCGCGCACGCCCAGCACGGCCAGTTCAAGCGCGCGGGCTTCGATCAGGTCGGCCAGCTTCAGAAGCACTTTCTTGCGGCCGGCGGGGGCCATGCGCGACCATCGCCCGTCCTCGAAAGCACCGCGCGCCGCGCGCACGGCCATGTCGACATCGGCCGGTGTGCCTTCGGCGATCAGCGCCAGAGGTTGGCCGTTGATCGGAGACAGAACCTGATGCCGGGCCCCGGTTTCGCCATCCTGACTGCGGCCGTTTATGAAATGCCCGCGCGGAGCAATGTCCTGCGCACGCAGCGCATCAATCGAGGATTGGTCCATGGGGTTATCCTTGCTGAGTTGAGTCTTCGTCGAGAACCGGCTGCGGTCTGATACGTTCCTTGTGTTCCTTGATCAGTGAGCGAACGTGCAGCAGAAGGATCCCAAGGATCATGATGAAAAGCATTGCGGCAATCGGTCGGTCGATGAAATCAAGTGGCGACTTCACCCGCGCCATGGCGCTGCGCAGTTTGACTTCCATGATCCCGCCCAGAACCATGCCCAGAATGATCGGAACAATGGGCAGGTTCAGGCGCTTCAGGATCAGCCCGAACACGCCGAACCCGGCGGCAATAGCGCAGTCCGTGACTGAGTTGCGCAGGCTGAATACCCCGACAAAGGACAGCGTCAGGATCATGATCCCCAGAAAGCGCGTCGGGATCTGAATGATCTTCAGCAGCAGGTTGGTCGAGAACAAAAGAAAGACCAGAACGATCACGTTGAGCAGGATCAGCGACATGTACAGCGCCATGACAAAATCCATCTGGTCGGCAAAAAGCTGCGGTCCGGGGATCACGTTGTGAACGTAGAAGACGGACAGCATCATCGCGGTCAGCGCCTCGCCCGGAATACCCAGCGCCAGCAGTGGAATCATCGCGGCCCCGGGAACGGCATTGTTGGCCGCCTCGGACGCCACCAGACCTTCGGGTGACCCATCGCCGAATTTGTCCGGGTCCTCAGAGGTTTTCTGTGCATATGTGTATGACAGGAACTGTGATGTGAATTCGCCTGTGCCCGGTATCATGCCCATGAGCACACCCAGCGATGACGAAACCGTCGCGATGCGTTTCAGGCCCAGCAGCTCTTTGAGGCCCGCGAAGATGCTGCCGCGCACATGGGCTTCACCCGGCGCGTGTTCTTTGTCGACCAGCAACAGCAGCGCCTGACTGATGGCGAACAGCCCAAGAACGACCACGATCAGATCGACACCTGACGAAAGCCAGGTTTGGTCAAAGGTAAAACGTTTGGTGTATTTGACGGGTTCCAGACCGACGGTGCTGAGGAAGATGCCGAAGAACGCCAGCATCGCGGCCGAGAAGGTTTGCCCGCGATGGGCCAGGATCACCAGAAGGATGCCCATGAGTGCGGCCAGAAAAATCTCGCGGCTGCCGAAATGCGGGGCAACCCAGGCCAATACGGGCGACAGGATGATCAGACAGAGGATCGAGAAGATGCCGCCGAAAAACGACGCTGAATAGGCCAGCGACAGGGCTCGGTGGCCCTCCCCGCGCTTGGTCATGGGATAGCCGTCATAGGTGGTCAGTGCGTTGACGGCCGTACCGGGCGTGTTGATCAGGATGGCGGGGATTGCGCCGCCATACATGGACGACCCGTAGATGCCCAACAGAAGGGTCAGGCCGACGATGGGCTCGAACGCGAAGGTGGCGGGCAGCAGGATGGCAATTGCGACAGCGGCGCCGACGCCGGGCAACGCGCCGATGATGACCCCGCCCACCGATCCGATGATCAGTGCCACGACGACCTGCCACTGTGCCAGAATTGCAAAGCCGGAAATCAGATTGTCCATCTTGGCCTCACAAGTAGGTCAGCGCAAAGGCGCGCAGCCCGTCGGGCAGATATTCGTATATCCGACCCGCAGGAATGTTCACCTGAAGCAACGCGCGGAAAACGACTGCCACGACCGCGCCGAAGCCAAGTGCAACGCAAAAAGCCCCGGGCAATCGAAACCCCAATCGTATCGTCAGCAGGGCTGCAAAAAGCATGGTCGATGGCAGGTATCCAAGCCACGGAACCGCCACGACATAGATCAGGAAGTAGGCAACGTATTCGAGGGACATCAACCAGAACGTCACCTCTCGCAACCGTCCGGGAATGCGTGGGGACAGGAAGGAGCCCAGCAAGTGGAGGCCGCTGAACAAAACCATGCCCCAGATCGCGATCTTGGGCCAAAGGGCGGGCTGGGCAAACCACTTGGTTCGTTTGACGGCCTGAGTCTCAGCGCCGATCTGGCTGAGAAGGAACAGGGAGAAGCCGAAGAAAAGGAAGGCAAAGACAATATCGCCAGGACGTCGATACCGTCGGAACATGTCTTGCAGCGTCTTTGCTATCATCTTGGCCTCCTGTTTGAATCAAACAGACCCGGCGTTGTTCGATCTGGCCGGGCCTGTTTCGGATTATTCGCCCAGAATCTCTTCGATCTTGGCGAAAGAGGCTTTGTCCTGCTCGATCTGAGCATTCGAAGCGTCCGGGTCCTGCCAGTAGATCAGGGCGCCCGTTTCCTCAGCCAGCTTTTTGGCCTTGTCCGAGGACAACGCTTTCTGCGCGGCAGCCGAGATCTTTTCACGCGCGTCGGCGGGCGTGTCCTTGTGCACGAACAGCCCGTTCCAAAGGGCCAATGGCAGATCCGGATTGAGTTCCACGATCGTCGGCGTATCCGGAACCAGTGAAATCCGCTCGCCGCCGATGCTGGCAAGGACGTTCACCTGATCAAGGCAGGGAAGGATAAGCTGTAGCGTCGTATTGATGACATCCACGTCGCCTGAGGCCAGCGTGTTGCAATCCAGGGCGTCGAAAGCCGCTTCGCTGGCAAAGTCGAACCCGCTGCTGACCGCAGCTGCAAATGTGACCTGAGTGGGGGGCAGAACCGATCCGAAATGGCCAAGCGCTACGTCATTTTCCTTGCCGTGTTCGGCCAGTTCTTCCCAGCTTGAAAACGGCGCGTCTTTGCTGGCCGCGATGACGAAGGGATAGGTCAGGAAGATACCAATTGGATCAAAAGGATTCGGGTTGAGTTCGGGAATTCCGATTTCGGGGCCGATGACAGGTACGCCGATGACGAATGAGCCGATGGTGTAGCCATCCGCCGGAGCGGTTGCCACCTCGACCGCGCCGGGGAATGGGCCGCCTCCGCCGCCGGGTTTGTTCACGACAGCGGCAGGCACACCGTACATGGCCTGGAATTCGTCGGCGATCATCCGGGTAAGGACATCTTCCAGATCACCCGGAGGCCAGGGGACGACAAAACTTACCGGCTTTTCAGGGTATTCAGCCAGTGCGGCAGTGGCCGAAGCCGCAAAAGCGGCGGCTGTTAGAAATTTCTTCATTGACACCTCCCGATACTGGTTCATTAATTGAACCGCGTTAACAATAATAATGTTGCTTTGTTAAGTTAGTTCTGTCAAGTAATACCTGAGCAAGAGGACCACACGCACATGGGTACAGCCCTTAACGCCTTAAAAATGCTGGACTACTTTTCCAATGCCCGCCCAGAGATCGGGTTGAGTCACCTTGCGCGGTTGTCCGGGCTGAACAAAGCAACGGCATTGCGTCACCTGCGCGCGCTTGAGGAGTTCGGGTTGATCGAACAGAATCCGATGACGAAATCCTATGCGATCGGGCCGGCGGCTTTGCGTTTGGCCGCGCTGCGAGAGATCGCCAGGCCCGGCATTGAGGGCGCGCGCCAAAAGATGCAGGCCGCTATGCAGGTGGTCGGTGAATCCCTGCATCTGTCTTTGCTTGAGAAAACGGGGTTGCAGACGGCGCTTGTGGTGGAAACAACGCAGCACAGTGTCCGCGTCAGTCTGGATCCCAGCGAGATGCTTCCGCTCAATGCGACGGCATCAGGTCTTTGCATGCTCAGTTTCGGGCCGGCTCACCTTTTGGAGCAGTTGGATCAGCACGTGCAGGCACGGTTTACGCAAGCGACGCTTACTGATCCGAAGCTTATCAGGGAACGGGTCGCAAAGATCAGAGTTTCAGGCTGGGCCGACAGCCGTGGCAGTTACGAAGAAGGTGTTTTTGGATATGCCGCGCCGATCTTCGGCATCGATCAGGTCGCATTGGGAACCATCGCGATAGCTGTCCCGGAAACCCGGGCAACCAGCGACCGCCTTCCGGCAATACTGTCCACGTTGCATTCACTTTCGGTTGATCTGACTGCTGGTTTTGGCGGCCAGTTGCCCGACTCCTTTCCAACCGGATTCCACCCGTGACCCGGGGCGGATTCAATACTCGGAGACCCGCGACATGAAAGACTCCAACTTTCTGAAGGAAAACAACGCCCGGTATTTCTGGCACCCGATGGCGCACCCCGCCGACAGCCGGAAGAACCCGCCGACCATTCTCAGCGGTGGTGAAGGGGTCAACATCACTGATGTCGATGGTCACACGGCGCTGGACGCCGTAGGGGGGCTGTGGAACGTCAATCTGGGCTATTCCTGTGAACCGGTGAAACAGGCCATAGCGGATCAGCTGAACGCGCTGCCCTATTACTCGACCTTTCGCGGCACCAGCAACGACAAGGCGATCGAGCTGTCCTATGAGCTGGCCCAGTTCTTCGAGGCCGACGGGCTGACCCGTTCATTCTTTACGTCGGGCGGGTCGGATTCCGTCGAAACTGCGCTGAAGCTTGCGCGTCAATATCACAAGGTTCGGGGTGAAGCAGGGCGCACCAAGTTCATCAGCCTGAAGCAGGGTTATCACGGCACCCATTTTGCCGCCGCTTCCGTCAACGGCAACCAGAAATTCCGCGCGGTGTATGAGCCGATGATGCCCGGCTGTTTTCACGTGCCGGCGCCGTGGACCTATCGCAACCCGTTTGACGAAACCGACCCCGAGCGTCTGGCGCAGCTTTGCGTCAAGGCGCTTGAGGCCGAGATCGCTTTTCAAGGTGCAAACACTGTTGCCGCCTTCATCATGGAGCCGGTGTTGGGCGCGGGCGGTGTGATCCCGCCACACAAGAGCTTCATGCCCATGGTGGGCGAGGTCTGTTCGAAACATGGCATCCTGCTGATCTCGGACGAGATCATCACCGCTTTTGGTCGCACCGGCAGCGAAAGCGGTGCGCGGCACTGGGGTGTTCAGCCCGATATCATGACGACGGCCAAGGCGATCACCAACGGGTATTTCCCTTTTGGCGCGGCCATGATTTCCGGTGCGGTCGCTGAGGTATTTGAAAGCGATACCACGGGCCTGGCATCCGTGGATCAGGGGTACACCTATTCTGGCCATCCGGTCGGGGCGGCCGCGGCCTTGGCCGCCCTGTCCGAGATCAACCGGCTGAGGATCTGGGAAAACGCTGCTGCGCGTGGGGATGAGTTGTTTGCCGGCTTGCAAAAGCTGGCCGACAAGCATGACGCTATCGGGGACGTGCGGGGCGGCGAGGGACTGATGTGCGCATTGGAACTGGTTTCGGACCGGGCGACCAAGGCGCCTGTCGCAAAACACCTGCCGCTTCAGGTTCAGAAAGCCGCATATGAAGATGGCGTGATGGTGCGTGTGTCTGGCAACAACATCATTCTATCGCCGCCGCTGATCGTCACTTCGGAAGATGTGGCCAAAATTCTGTCGGCGCTGGATACCGGTCTTGCCACTTTGTAGGCGGTTGAACGACCCCTTCGGAACCTGGCGGGGTCAGACTTTGATAGCTTGCAGATCCTCGAGCAGGTCCAGCAACTGATTCAGTTTCTCCTTGCCCATCTGCGCTTCGATATTGCTGGAGATCGCAAGTGAAGTGGCCAGGTTTTCCCTGAGGATGGTGCGGCCTGCTTCGGTGATCTTGACCATGGTGCGGCGTTTGTCTTCGCTATCCTGACGGCGGGTAATCTGGCCGTCAGCCTCCATCGTGCGCAAAATGCGGGTCACGCTGGGCAGCAACAGGCACGCCTCGTGCGCGATGGTGCTTTGCTCCACTTCGCCCAACTCGTCCAGAACACGCAGGATGCGCCATTTCTGCTCGGTCAGTTGAATGCCTTGCAGCATATCCCGGATCGGAGCCATGACGGTTTCGCGGGCACGCAGCAACGCGATCGGAAGGGACCGGGCAGTGCTTTTGGAGTGGCTTTGAGTGTTCATGCGGCCTTCTAGAACGCCGTTCCGTGAATTGCAAAGATTAACAAAGCAATCTCTTGACAGGGGGTGCATTAAAAACTAAACATGTTAACTAATAAAGGAGAGACCATGCCTCACTTCCATGTCGAATATTCCGGAAATCTTGAAGACAGGATCGACATGGATGGCCTGTGCGAGTGCATTCGGTCAACGGCGGCTGGGATCGAGACCTTTCCCATGCCCGGTATTCGTGTGCGCGCGACACGGGTCGATCATTACGCCATAGCGGACGGCAACCCGGCGCACGGGTTCATTGATATCTCGATCCGCCTGCGGGCGGGCCGATCCGCGGATGTCAAGGAAGATGCGACACAGCGCATATTCGAGGCGGTCAAAACACACCTGGCGCCGGTTCTTTCACAGCATTCCATCGCGCTCTCGCTTGAGATGCGTGACATCGACCCCAAGCTGTCGCCCAAGGCCGGTACGATCCGCGACCACCTGTCGGCGACCACGCAGGAGACCTGACGCATGAGCGCACTGGACACAAACATCGAAAAGCTGAACGGCTTTCTGGACCGGTTCCGGGAAACGGGCATCCACAACCGTATAGCGGGTGAAGACCGGGACGGATCCGCCGGAGTGTTTCAGTCGGTCTCACCCGTCGACAAATCCGTGATTTGTGATGTTGCCCATGGCACGGCAGATGACATCGACGCGGCAGCCAAGGCCGCCCACGCAGCCTTTGCAGAGTGGCGAGACATGCCCGCCACCCAACGCCGTCGCATCTTGTTGAATGTGGCTGATGCCATTGAAGCGCGCGCCGAGGAAATTGCACTGTGCGAGTGCTGGGACACGGGGCAGACCCTGCGTTTCATGTCAAAGGCAGCTTTGCGCGGGGCAGAGAACTTCCGGTATTTCGCGGATCAGGTGATTCAGGCGCGGGATGGGCAGCACCTGAAGTCTCCGACGCTGATGAATGTGACGACCCGTGTGCCGATTGGCCCGGTTGGCGTGATTACCCCGTGGAACACGCCGTTCATGCTGTCGACTTGGAAGATCGCGCCTGCCCTGGCTGCGGGTTGCACGGTGGTTCACAAACCCGCCGAGGATTCCCCTCTGACGGCCCGTCTTCTGGTGGAAATCGCCGAGCAGGCAGGGCTGCCCAAAGGTGTGCTGAATACGGTCAACGGGTTTGGCCCCGACGCTGGCAAGGCTTTGTGCGAGCATTCGCTGATCAAGGCCATTGCCTTTGTGGGCGAAAGCCGTACCGGCAGTCTGATCGTCAAGCAAGGCGCAGATTCCCATAAGCGCAACCATTTGGAACTGGGTGGAAAAAACCCGGTTGTCGTGTTTGATGATGCGGATCTGGACCGTGCTTTGGATGCCGTGATCTTCATGATCTATTCGATCAATGGCGAGCGCTGCACCTCGTCTTCGCGGCTTTTGGTGCAGGACACGATCAAGGAAGACTTCGAAGCCAGATTGATTGAGCGCGTCAACAACATCAAGGTGGGGCACCCCTTGGACCCCGAGACCGAGATCGGGCCGTTGGTGACCGAAGAACACTACACCAAGGTCACGAGCTATTTCGACATCGCCAAGGAAGATGGCGCAACTGTCGCCGCTGGCGGCGTCACGGTGGGGGATGCGGGCTATTTCGTCCGGCCGACCCTGTTCACCAATGCCACCAACCAGATGCGCATTGCGCGTGAAGAGATATTTGGCCCTGTCCTGACCTCGATCCCGTTCTCGACCGAGGATGAGGCGCTGGAGATCGCCAACGACACGCCATATGGCCTGACCGGCTATGTCTGGACCAATGATCTGACCCGCGCGCTTCGGTTCACAGACAGGCTGGAGGCTGGAATGATCTGGGTGAATTCCGAGAACGTGCGTCACCTGCCCACGCCGTTCGGTGGGGTCAAGGCGTCCGGCATTGGCCGGGATGGCGGCGACTGGAGCTTTGAATTCTATATGGAACAGAAACATATCGGCTTTGCCACCGGTCAGCACAAGATCATGCAGTTGGGTAAATAGATCACGTAGGCCGACCCCGGCTGGGGCAAGCCCATTACACGAGGAGGAATTGCCATGGGAAAGATAGTACAGGCCGCAAAGATCACGCATGTACCCAGCATCTGGATGTCCCACACGATGCAAAAGTACAAGGGCATCCGGCAATCCGCCATTGATGGATATGCACGCCTGCGTCAGGACGCGATCGACCGCGGGGTCGAGACGTTCATCGTGTTCGACACCCATTGGATCACCAATCAAGGGTTTCACCTGAACACGAAGGAACATCACAAGGGCCGGTTCATAAGTCACGAACTGCCGCATATGTTGGCGGATATGGAGTTCGACTATCGCGGCGATCATGAACTTGGGGAAACCATCCTTGACGTTCTGCGCGAACGGGGAGAGCGGGCGCTGGGCCATTCGCACCCCGACATGGGCATGGAATACGGCACCCTGCTGCCGATGCATTTCATCAATGATGGCGTGAATGCCCGGGTTTTGCCGGTGGCGGTCAATCAATTCTCGTCGATTGCGGAAAACCGGGCCTGGGGCGAGGCCATTGCCGAGGGTATCCGACGTTCGGACCGCAATGTATCCATTCTGGCGTCCGGCTCGCTCAGCCACGACTTTACGCCGAATGAACGCTCGGTCGACGGGCTGAATGCCGTGAATGGCGAGTTCAACCGCCAGATGGACATGCGCGTTCTTGAGCTGTGGCAGCAGGGCCGATTTGAAGAGTTTCTGGAAATGCTGCCGGACTATGCAAAAAAATGCACCGGTGAATGCGCCATGAATGACACTGCTTTGCTGTTTGGTGCGTTGGGGTGGGGAAGCTACAAGGGTGAGATCGACATTTACACCCCGTATTTCGGCAGCTCTGGCACCGGTCAGGCCAATGTCAGCTTTTCGGTGTGACGCACGCAACGGAACAAAAGGGTTTGGCGGTGATCCCGTCACAAAGGAAAGTCAGCAGATGAACTGGGACACGTTTTCGCATTGGGGTCAGCACATCTCGAAGTGGGCGGCGGATTATCACAAGACACTTGCTGAACGTCCCGTGCGGGCGCAGACCGCGCCGGGGGAAATCGCGGCCCAGCTTGTTGCAACTCCACCCGAGACAGGCGAGCCGATGGACGCCATCATGGCCGATTTCGAACGGATCGTGATGCCGGGCATCACCCATTGGCAGCATCCGCGCTTTTTTGCGTATTTCCCGGCCAACGCTGCACCCCCGTCCATGTTGGCCGAGATGCTGGTGACGACCATCGCGGCCCAATGCATGTTGTGGCAGACCTCGCCTGCCGCGACCGAGGTCGAGGGCGTCATGGTCGACTGGCTGCGGCAGGCCGTCGGATTGCCCGAGGGTATGACCGGCGTCATACAGGACAGCGCCTCTTCGGCCACCTTGTCGGCGGTACTGACCATGCGGGAACGGGCCACCGGCTTTACCGGCAACCGGGAAGGCCTGAACGCCAAGGGGGCGCTGCGGATCTATTGTTCCGATCAGGTGCATTCGTCGATTGACCGGGCATGCTGGGTTGCCGGGATCGGTCAGGACAATCTGGTCAAGTTGCCCACGCAGGGGCCGAATTTCGGGATTGTTCCCTCGGCGCTTGAGGCCGCCATTATGAATGACGTCGCCGCCGGACATATCCCGGCCGGGATTGTTGCAATTACCGGTGGCACAGGTGTGGGGGCCTGCGATGATCTGATGGCCGTGGCTGATATCGCCCAAAAATACGACCTTTACACCCATCTTGACGCCGCCTGGGCGGGTTCGGCCATGATCTGCCCCGAATTCCGCAGGGCTTTGTGGCAGGGCGCCGACCGCTATGACAGCATCGTCTTCAACCCGCACAAGTGGATGGGTGCGCAATTCGATTGTGCGATCCAGTTCCTGAGGGACGCCACGCCGCAGCTCGATACGCTGAAAATCGAGCCGGAATACCTCAAGACGACCGGAGCCGAGGTGACGAATTACTCGGAGTGGACCATCCCGCTGGGCCGCAGGTTCCGGGCGTTGAAAATCTGGTTCCTGTTGCGGTCATACGGGTTGGAGGGATTGCGCGAACGCATCCGCAACCATGTGGCATGGGCCGGTGAACTGGCGGAAAAGATTGGTGCGATCGAGGGGTTCGAGATCACAACCGGCCCTATCCTCAGCCTGTTTTCCTTCCGCTGCCCAGGGGACGATGCTCAGCAGCAGCGTCTGGTGGACGCGCTGAATGACGATGGCCGGATTTACCTGACGCAGGGCATGTTCGACGGCCGCAAGATCATCCGCTTTCAGGTCGGGCAGTTCGATACCACCCGCGACGACGTGTTGATGGCTGCGGACGTGATCCGGGACGTGTGGGAGACCATGAAATGAGGTTTGCCACTTTCGTATCGGGCGAAGAACGTTTCTTCGGGGCAATCACCGACGGTGGTGCTATTGCCTTGAACCAGGAATTCCCGGAACACGACAGCCTTTATGAGGTGATCGCGGCCGGGGCGTTCGATCAACTGGCAGAGGCGGCCGGGGGGAAACCTGTCACCCATCCCGATTTCATCTACGACATGGTGATGCCGGACGCGCGACGTATCCTTTGCGTCGGGGTGAACTTTCCTGACCGGAACGCAGAATACAAAGATGGCAGCGCGCAGCCGAAATACATGTCTCTGTTCCCGCGTTTCGCCAGTGGATTTACCGGCCATGAGCGGCCTCTGATCCGCCCGCCGGAAAACCACACGCTGGATTACGAAGGCGAAGTGGCCATCGTGATTGGCAAGGCTGGCCGCCGCATTCCGCAGCAGGACGCGTATGATCACATCGCCGCGCTGACGCTGTGCAATGAAGGAACCATTCGCGACTGGGTTCGGCACGCCAAGTTCAATGTCACCCAAGGCAAGAACTGGGACCGCTCTGGGGCCATCGGCCCGTGGCTGGTTCCCTTCACGGATGCGGCCCAGTTGGATAACGCTCGTATTCAGACACATGTGAATGGCGAGCTGCGGCAGGATGATACGCTGAACCGCATGATGTTCCCGATCCGGCGCGAGATTGAATACATCTCGACTTTCATGACGCTTCAGCCCGGCGATATCATTGTGACCGGTACACCGACCGGGGCGGGCGCGCGGTTCGATCCGCCGAAATACCTGGCACCCGGTGATGTGGTCGAGGTCTCGGTCGACGGTATCGGTACTCTGCGAAACACGGTTGAGGATGAAATAGTATGACGCCCGAAGACCATGCGCGCGCGGCCGCTGATCTGTTGCAGGCGGAACGAACGCATGAACAGATTGGCCTGCTCAGCCTGCGCCACCCCGAGATAGGCATGGATGACGCTTACGAGGTGCAGAAAGCCATCTGTCGCCAGAAACTGTCCGAAGGGCGCAAGGTGATCGGGTGGAAGATCGGCCTGACTTCGAAAGCCATGCAATACGCGTTGAACATCGATATTCCTGACAGTGGAATTCTGTTTGACGACATGGTGTTTGCACAGGGTGCCACCGTTCCGGCCGGGCGATTCATCCAGCCCCGGATCGAGGCCGAAATTGCCTTTGTCATGAAGTCTGCCATAGGCGGGGACAACGTGTCCCGCGAAGATATCATCGCGGCGACGGAATGCGTCGCGCCGTCCATCGAGATTCTGGATACCCGGATTGAACGCGTGGATCCCGAAACCGGCAAGGCGCGCACGGTCTTTGACACGATCAGTGACAATGCCGCCAATGCCGGTATCGTTTTGGGCAACGACCGCCACAGGGTGGATGCCTTTGATCTGCGCTGGGTCGGGGCACTCACCTTCCGCAATGGCGAGATCGAGGAAACCGGTCTGGGCGCGGGGGTGCTGAACGATCCGGTCGAAAGCGTCGTGTGGCTGGCGCGTCGCATGGCGCAATACGGTCAGAGCATCGCGCCGGGCCAGGTCGTTCTGTCCGGCAGCTTCATCCGCCCGGTCGAATGCCCCTCGGGAACGGAAATCCAAGCTGATTTCGGACCGTTCGGCTCAGTCGATATCCGTTTCGCCTGAAAGGAACGCCAATGCCCGCGCCAAGCAATACGTTCAAGGCCGCGCTGAGGGCGGGAACCCCTTTGATCGGGTGTTGGGTTGGGCTGGCCAATGCCTATACGGCCGAGATCGCCGCAACGGCGCAGTTTGACTGGCTGCTGGTTGACGGAGAGCATGCACCAAACGATCTGCGCTCGATCCTCGAGCAGGTGAGGGTGATTGAAGGATCTGGCAGTACCCCCGTCGCACGCCTGCCGATTGGCGAAACCTGGTTGATCAAGCAATATCTCGATGCCGGTGTGCAGAACATACTGGTGCCGATGGTGGAAAGCGGCGATCAGGCGCGCGAACTGGTGCGGGCCGTGCAGTATCCACCTCGTGGCGTTCGGGGCGTAGGTTCCGCTTTGGCGCGGGCTTCGCGTTTTGCGGCTATCCCGGATTATCTGAAAACGGCGGACGAGCAGATCTGTCTTTTGGTGCAGGTCGAAAACAGGCTTGGGCTGGAGGCGCTGGACGACATACTGGCGACCGACGTCGATGGGGTGTTCGTCGGCCCGTCGGATCTGGCCGCAGATATGGGCCATATCGGCGATGCCGGGCACCCGGACGTGATCGAGGCCGTTCTTGATGCCATCCGGCGCATCGTTGCGGCAGGCAAGCCGGCAGGGATATTGTCACTGGACCCGGTCATGCAGCGAAAATGCCTGGATCTGGGGGCAACATTCGTGGCCACGGACATCGATGTGACTTTGTTCGCCAAGGCAATCCGGGCCGCTGCTACTGATGGGCTCAGCCTGCTGCCCGATCAGGTGGCTTCGGGAAGCGCACAGACAGGCGCGGCGTCGAAATACCTGCAACAGCTTTGCAAACACTGGTCGCGCAAGGCTCAGGTAACATTTGATGAAACGCAAGGCAGCGTGAGCTTTCCGGACGGGAACCGCGTCACGCTTTCGGCAGGTGATACCAGCCTGACCGTAACCGCCGCCACCCGGGCGCGCGGTGATCTGGCCCGATGGCAACAGGTCATCGAGGCTCATCTGGCGCGTTTTGCGTTTCGGGAAGAGTTCCGCATTGATTGGTCAGGATGAGGAAAACACGTTGCGGCCCTGAATTTGGCTCTGTGGCAACAGGACAAAGGCAGGCACACCTGCGTTGGATTTGAAACGGTTTTGCCCGAAAGGCCACAACTAGAGCTTGTGGATACCATGGACGGTCAGCGTACTGACCAGATCGGCATAGTCTTCGCGGGCTTTGGGGCCCGCGCCGGTGTTCCACATGTAATACCAGTTCAGCATCCCAAAAACTGACATCGTGGTGCCGCGCAGCTTGTCCTTGTCATCATTGAAGGCTGTCGGGGCCAGCTCTTTCAGGATGTCGCGCACAAAATTTACCAATTCCAGCTGATACCCGCGCAGAAGTTTCTGCTGTTCCTCGGTCAAGGCGCTCATGCCGCTGATCTGCACCCGGTGTTCGTCATCTGCGCCTTGATAGGCAAACAGGATTTCGCGCACCGCTTTCCGCAGCTTCTGTTCAGACGTAAGACCGTTCAGATCCACATTGCAGATACGGTCGCGAAGCTCGCGCAGGTAGGTTTCTAGGATGTCATACAAGATGGCATCCTTGCTGTCGTAATAGTGGTAGATGTTTGCCTTGGAAATCCCGCACTCTTTTGCCAACAGGGTCATCGAGGCGCGATCAAACCCTTGGTCGGCGAACACTTTGGCGGCCATTTTCAGGATTTGCTTCCGCTTCTGGTCGTGATCTTTGGCGATTGTACGGGCCACGGCTTATTCCTTATCGCGATTGTCGACGACGCGCTTCGCCTTGCCCTGAGAGCGTTCGACGTCGCCGGGGTCACCTACAACAATTTCCGTTGAGACGCCAACGACGTCCTTGATCCGCTTGGTCAGCATCCGTGCCGCGGCCGTCTTGGACAGTTCGTCGGTGGAATCCGGGGACGATTCAACATAAACCCGCATGGCGTCCATGCGGCCAGATTTGTACAGCTCTATCTGATAATAAGGGGCAAGGCCCCCCGTCGCCATGACCTGTTCTTCAATCTGGCTGGGAAAGACGTTGACCCCGCGCAGGATCATCATGTCGTCGCTGCGACCGGTGATTTTGGCCATCCGGCGCATGGATCGTGCTGTCCCCGGCAGCAGGCAGGTCAGATCGCGCGTGCGATAGCGGATCATCGGCAAACCTTCCTTGGTCAGGGTCGTGAACACCAACTCGCCGGTTTCGCCATCGGGCAGGACCTCTCCGGTCGTGGGATCAATGATTTCAGGCAGGAAGTGATCTTCCCAGATCACCGGGCCATCCTTGGTTTCAACGCATTCATTGGCCACCCCGGGCCCCATGATTTCGGACAGGCCATAGATGTCGACCGCATGCATATCAAACGCATCCTCGACTTCGGCGCGCATGGCGTCCGTCCAGGGCTCGGCACCGAACACGCCAACCTTCAGCGAGCTTTCACGCGGGTCGAGCCCGGCCTTGTGGAACTGTTCAAGGATATTGAGCATATAGGAAGGTGTAACCATGATCCCGTCGGGCCGGAAATCGTTGATCAGGTTGACTTGCTTTTCGGTTTGCCCGCCGGACATGGGGACGACGGTCGCGCCAAGCCGCTCGATCCCGTAATGTGCGCCAAGACCGCCGGTGAACAACCCGTAACCATAGGCATTGTGCACCATGTCCCCCTTGCGCAACCCCGATGCGCGCAGGGACCTTGCGCCCAGATCCGCCCAATTGTCGATGTCGTTTTTGGTGTAGCCCACCACCGTCGGCTTGCCCGTCGTACCGGACGAGGCGTGCAGACGAATGATCTGGCTGCGTGGAACGGCGAACAGGCCGAACGGATAGTTGTCACGCAGATCATTCTTGTACGTGAACGGAAACTTCGCCAGATCCGAAAGCTGCTGAAGATCGTCGGGATGCACACCGGATTCGTCAAACCGTTGCTTGTACATCGGAACGTTCTCGTAGGCGTGGCGAACGGACCATTTGAGGCGTTCAAGCTGCGTCGCGCGGATTTCGTCGATCGAGGCGATCTCGATCGGGTCCAGATCCGCTTTGTTTGGGGAAAGGTCTTCCATCGCGTCACTCCTCCAGTCGCGAAGCTATTCCTGAAAATTCTGCCCGCCGACCGCGCGGGACATTCCGCGAAACTCGGCGATCAGGGTGTTGTCTTGGTTGGTGACGTGCACGTCATAGATGCCACTGCGGCCGGTGACGGCAACCTCTGTCGCGGTTGCGGTCAGATGGTCCCCTTTTTTTCCGGGCGCGAGGTAGCTCATCATCGTATGCTGGCCGACGGTTGCCACGTTGCGGCTGTTGCAGGCGAAGGCAAAGGCGCTGTCGGCCAGGGCATGAGTGACGCCCCCGTGGCAAATGCCGTGCCCGTTGCAGTGATGGTCCCCGACTGTCAGGGTCAGAACTGCACGGCCTTCGTCGACTTCGACCAGATTCATCCCGAACCATTTGCTGGCTTGGTCATTCGCCCACATCGCTTCAGCGGATTTCGTGGCACGTTCCTTGGGTGTCATCATCAGCGTCCCTGGAAATTCGGTGTCCGCTTTTCAAGAAAACTGGATACGCCTTCGGCGTAATCCGCGCTTTCCCCGCAGGTCTTCATTGCGTCTGCTTCGATCTCAAGCTGATCCGAGAGCGACGTGGTGGCAGCGGTTTGAATGCACTGTTTTGTCAGCCCGAGCCCGAGGGTTGGGCCGTTTGCCAATTGCGCGGCAAGTGCGCGCGCTTCGGTCATCAATTGATCATCGGCCACCGCCTTCCAGATCAGCCCCCAATCTTCGGCTTGCTTGGCCGGAAGGGGTTGGGCTGTCAGGGCCAGCCCCTTGGCGCGCGCCTCGCCCAACAGGCGCGGCAAGTGCCAACTGCCGCCCGTGTCGGGAATCAGGCCCACCTTGGAAAAGCTCTGAATGAATTTTGCACTTTCCGCGGCCAGAACCATATCACAGGCCAGCGCCAGATTTGCACCCGCCCCGGCGGCTACTCCGTTCACGGCGCAGATCACCGGGATATTCACTGACCGGATCAACCGGACAAGAGGGGCATAGAATCTGCGTACCGTTTTGCTTAAATCCGGCGGGCCATCCATTTTCGACGGGTCGCGATCGCCGAGGTCCTGACCGGCACAAAAGCCTCGTCCGGCACCGGTCAGCAATATCGCGCGGGCCCCGCCGTCGCGCGCGGCTTTCAGCGCATCCTGAAGCGCCAGGTGCATTTCTTCATTGAACGAGTTCAGCTTGTCCGGGCGGTTCAGGGTGATTTCGGCCCAGTTCCCGTTGTCTTGTACAAGAATCGTATCGCTCATGACTGTCTCATCTGGTCTCGTTTCAACTTAATCATTGCATTAACCGAACGGTTGGTCAATATATAAACCCGAACCGAATCTGAACCGATCAAAGGGATTGCAAATGTCGCAGTCGTCGCTGGTGAGCGTTGAATTTAAGGGCGACGTGGCGTGGGTCACCATTGGCAACCCGCCGGTAAACGCGACGTCGACAGGAGTTCGCCAAGGGCTGTCTGACGCCGTTGATGCGGTCAAGGGGGCGCGGGTGGCGGTGCTGTGTTGCGCTGGAAAAACCTTTGTCGCAGGCGGCGACATGTCCGAATTCGATGCGCCGCCGGTCGAGCCGCACTTGCCCGACGTGGTTCAGAAAATCGAAGACAGCGAGGTTCCGTTCATTGCCTGCATGCATGGCAACGTGCTGGGTGGTGGGTTCGAAATCGCCATGGCCTGTGCGTGGCGGATCGCAGCGCCGGGAACGGGTTTTGGTCTGCCGGAAGTCAATGTGGGCTTGATCCCCGGGGCAGGGGGCACACAACGATTGCCGCGTCTTGTCGGGATGCAGGCTGCAATTGACATGGCTTGTTCGGGCAAAATTTTCAAGGCAGAGACACTGGCCGAGCTTGGCGGCGTCGACCGCATCGCCGAAGACCCCAGGGCTGCTGTCCTGGAGTTGATTGCCGACCTGCCCGAACGCCCAATACCTGTCAGCCAGCGTGCTGTGGCGGAATTTTCGCCGGATCTGTTGGAGACGAGCCGCGAGGCTTTGAAGAAACGCGCTAAGGGTCAGAAATCACCGTCGGAAAACCTGACGGCGCTTGGTTGGTCGGTTGAGCCATTTGCCACCGCACAACCGAAAGAGCGCGCGCGCCATCTGGAGTTGCGCCAAAGCCTGGAAAGCCGCGCTTTGCGCTACGCGTTTTTTGCTGAACGTGCCGTGTCCAAACCTTCGTTGATCAAAGGCGTGGCCGCCCGTGACATAACACGGATCGCCGTTGTCGGAGGTGGGTTGATGGGGGCAGGGATCGCAACTGCGGCCCTGAGCGGCGGGCTGTCCGTGACGTTGATCGAGCGAGACGCTGACGCCGCGGCCGCAGCGCACAATCGGGTCGAGGGTCTGCTGCAAGGCGCGGTCAAGAGAGGCAAGATGTCCGAGGCGCAGCTTCGGGATCGCTTTGCTGCGTTTCGTGCGGTGAACAGTTATGCAGGCGCTGCGGATGCCGAACTGGCGATCGAGGCCGTCTTTGAAGACTTGCCCGTCAAGCAACAGGTATTTGACGAGCTGGCAAGGCATATGAGCAGCGATGCGATTTTGGCCACCAATACGTCCTATCTGGACCCGCGCGAAATTTTCGCGGACGTCGGCAATCAGGCCCGATGCATCGGGCTGCATTTCTTCAGCCCGGCCCATGTCATGAAACTGCTCGAGGTCGTGGTAGCTCCGCAAACCTCTGCTGAAGTGGTCGCAACTGCGGTCGCGCTTGGGAAGAAGCTTCGCAAGGTTTCGGTGCTGTCGGGTATCTGCGATGGGTTCATTGGCAACCGCATGTTGGCCGCCTATCGGCGCGCGGCCGATTATCTGCTGGCAGATGGGGCGCTTCCCTATCAGGTGGACCGTGCAATGCGGGCGTTCGGGATGCCCATGGGGCCTTATGAGCTTCAGGATCTGACCGGTCTTCAAATTGCCTGGGCGAACCGCAAACGCAATGCCGCCAACCGCGACCCGAACGAACGTTATGTCACCATCGCGGACCAGCTTTGTCAGCGTGAGCGTTTCGGCCAGCGTGTCGGCAAAGGGTGGTACCGCTACGAAGAGGGCAGTCGTGATCCGGTTCGTGATCCCGAAATTGAGGCATTGATCGAAGCTTATTCCGACCAGCAGGGCATCACCCGCAGGGATTTTTCGGACGAGGAAATCTGTTCGCGGTTGCTGGCGGTCTTGGCCAACGAGGGCGCTTTGATCATTGAAGAGGGGATCGCGGAAAACGCCGAAGCTGTCGATATGGTTCAAATCCATGGATATGGCTTTCCCCGCTGGAGAGGAGGACCGATGAACTATTGCAACGAAATCGGCATCAGCCGGTGCGCCGCAAATATGCTAACCGTAGTGAAAGAAAGCCCAGGTTCGTGGCGCCTCGCGGGCCAATTGGAAAACAATTAACATGTTGATGGTTACAAAAGTGACCATTAACGCATTCTCGAGTCATGTTTCACAGGGAGGAGACAAAACCATGAAGTTCACCAAGTTGAGCACTCTTTTGGCCTCGGCCGCGCTGGCTGTTTCGGGCACAGTGGCGCTGGCGGCGGATTATACGCTGACGATTTCCAGCTGGGCACCGCCGACCCACGGCATCAACGCGAAGATGTGGCCGAAATTCGTGGAAATGGTCGAAGAAGCCACCGACGGCAAAGTCACTGCTGAACTGAAGCTGGGAATTGCCCCGCCGCCGGCGCAGATGGATCTGATCATGGATGGCGCAGCGGATGCGTCGATCATCTTCCATGGTTACCAGCCCGGTCGTTTCGTCACCACCAAGATGATTGAGCTGCCCGGATATGAGGGCTCGGCCGAAGCGGCCTCGGTCGCGTATTGGCGTACATACGACAAGTATCTCAAGGCAGCGGACGAACATCGCGGTGTGAAAGTGATCGCCCTGCACACACACGGCCCGGCACAGCTTCATTCCAGCAGCTCCGTGACCAACCTCGACGAGGTATCAGGCCTCAAGGTGCGTATCCCGGGTGGTGTGGGCGGAGATGTCGGCACGGCGCTGGGCGCAACCGGAATCCAGGTTCCCGCGCCGAAAGTATACGAGACACTCGCGTCGAAAGCTGCTGATGGTGTGGTTATGCCATTTGAATCCCGTAAGGGTTTCAAGCTGACTGAAGTGGCGCAGAACGTATATGAAGTTCCGGGTGGCCTGTATCGCGGTTCATTTGCGTTCATCATGAACGAAGACACTTTTGCGGATCTTCCCGCCGATGTGCAGGCCGCTTTGGAAGAAAAGGTCTTCGGCGAACCGCTGAGCCGCGAAATCGGTAAAATCTGGGATGAGATCGACGCGATCGGCCGTGAGGCGACCGAACAGACCGAGGGCAACGCGATCAATGCAGCCTCTGCTGAAGATCTGGAAAAGTTCAACGCGATCGCTGCCGATGTGCGCGCCAAGGTCATCGAAGAGGTCAATGGCACCGGTGTTGATGCGCAAGCCGCTTATGACATGATCGTTAACGAAATGGCTGCCCAGTAACACAGCCCGGCTGGCGGGGTTGACCCGCCAGCCATCTTCACCCGTTGGGGGCCAATCATGCAATCTATCGTGACCTTCGCGCGTCGCGTCAGTATCATTCCGACGGTGCTGGCCTGTGTGGCGCTGTTCATCCTGATGGTGATGACCTTTTTTGACGTCATCCTACGCTCAGTCTTCAATGCTCCGATCGAGGCGGCAACCGAACTGACACGGATTCTGATGGCGATCCTTGTGTTCTCGGTTCTGCCGATGATTTCGGCCGGGAAAGGGCAAATCGCCGTTGACCTGACCGATGGAATTTTTTCCCGCCTGCGGCTGAGCAGGGCACGCGATGCAATTGTCTATCTGGTGTCTGGCATCATGCTGATCTGGCCGATTCAGCGCGTTTGGGTTCTGGCTGAACGTGCACGGGATTACGGGGACGTCACCGAATACCTGTCGATCCCTGTCTTCTATGTCGGCTGGTTCATCGCCGCCTTCACTGCAATAACGGCCGTTGCGATGGTCATCACCGGTCTTTTGCACATTTTTGCCCCCCAAACCTTGTCGGAGCACGCCTGATGACTGCCGCACTGATCGGTTTCGCCCTTGTCCTGGTTCTTGTGTTGGTACGCTTGCCCATTGTGTTTGCGATGGGCCTCGTGGGGACGCTTGGGTTCGCATATGAACGCGGTGGCAGCATCCTGTCCGAGCGCGGGCTGAAGGCCGCCATGTCGATGGTGGGTCGCCAGATTACGGATACGGCACAGGACTATGGCCTTTCGGTCGTGCCACTGTTCATCCTCATGGGTCTGTTCGTAAACAAGGGCGGGCTCGCGCGCGAATTATACGCGGTCTCAAACGCCTTCCTGGGCCACTTCCGAGGTGGTATCGCCATGGCGACGGTTGCCGCCTGCGGCGGCTTTTCGGCCATTTGCGGTTCCTCGCTGGCAACGGCTGCGACCATGTCCAAAGTCGCGATGCCCGAGATGCGCCGGTACCGCTACGCGGATGAGTTGTCGACCGCGTCGATTGCCGCCGGTGGCACGCTGGGTATCCTGATCCCACCGTCGGTCATTTTGGTGATCTACGGCCTGTTGACCGAAACATCGATCGGCAAACTCTTCGTTGCGGGCATAATTCCCGGTGTACTTGGTATCCTCTTCTATCTGTTCGCGGTGCGCTGGACCGTTTGGCGCAGGCCCGAGGCCGGCCCCGCCGGTGAACGCCACGGCTGGGGCGAACGCCTGTCGGCCCTGCGCTCGGTCTGGGCGGTGTTGCTGTTGTTCTTCCTGGTGATCGGCGGCTTGTACGGAGTGTTCGATTTCCATCCTTTGAACCTGACCTTCAGCCCGACCGAAGCCGCTGGTATGGGCGCGATGGGGGCGTTCCTGATCGCATTGTCGCGCGGCGGGCTGACCCTTAGATCGACCTTTGAAGTGCTGAAGGAAACCAGCTTCACCGCCGCAGCGCTGTTCTCGGTTCTGATCGGCGCGCAGATCTTCTCGAATTTCATCAACCTGGCCGGTCTGCCCGAAGCGTTGATCGCCTTGGTCACCGCATATGAGGTGGAGCCCTTCGTCGTGATCCTGATGATCCTCGGGATCTACATCATTCTGGGATGCGTCTTTGAATCGCTGTCGATGCTGTTGCTGACGGTTCCGATCTTTTTCCCTCTGGTCACGTCACTGGGATACGATCCGATCTGGTTCGGCATCGTTGTCGTCGTCGTGACCGAGATCAGTTTGATCACGCCGCCCGTGGGTCTGAACGTGTTCATTCTGAAAGGCGTGGTCGGGGACGTATCGACCGGAACAATCTTCAAGGGGGTCACACCGTTCTGGGTGGCAGACATCTTCCGTCTGGCTCTCATCGTTCTGGTGCCTTGGCTGGTTCTGGTCCTTCCCGAACAAATGGGAGCGATGGGTCACTGATGTTCTCTCTTACTGCGCTTTCGGACGGGTTTCATGCGGATCCCTATCCAACCTACGCCGCGTTGCGCGAAGACACGCCCGTCTGCTGGCAGCCCGATGGTTCGGTGGTCCTGTCGCGGTATGACGATCTGGATCTGGTGTACCGGGATACCGAGCGTTTCATTTCGGATAAAAAGGCGGTTTTCGGCCCCAAATACGGTATCGATAGCCCGCTGTACGAACACCATACCACCAGCCTTGTGTTCAACGATCCGCCCCTGCATACCCGCGTCCGCAAGGTCATGGTCGGCGCTATGAACCCACGGGCGCTGGCGCAGATGGAACCGGGCCTGATTGAACTTGTGGATGGGCTGCTGGACGAGATGCAGGCCAAGGGCTCGGTAGAGTTGATCGAGGATTTCGCCGGTGCCATCCCGATCGAGATCATCGGCAACCTGCTTGGCATTCCCAGATCGGAACGTGGCCCTTTGCGGGATTGGTCTTTGGCTATTCTGGGCGCTTTGGAACCCCAATTGACGCCCGAGCAGGAAGAGTGGGGCAACCGGTCGGTATCTGATTTCAAGGACTATCTTCGGCATGTCATCGAAGATCGCCGGGCCATCCCCGGAGATCCTGCGACGGATGTCCTGACACGGTTGATGCAGGATGACACCGACGTTGGCTTGACCGAGGTCGAGCTGTACCAGAACTGCATCTTCATTCTGAACGCAGGGCACGAGACCACCACCAACCTGATCGGCAACGCATTGGAACTGTTGGAACGGCACCGCGACAAGCGGGCCGATCTTCTGGCCAATCCGGATCTGATCAACACGGCAGTGGACGAGTTTCTGCGGCTGGAAAGCCCAAATCAGTTTGGCAATCGTCTGACCACCGAAGATGTAACGTTCCACGGTCAGACCATTCCGGCCGGTACGGACATTCACCTGTGTATCGGCGCGGCCAATCGCGATCCGCGGCAGTTTGAACAACCTAATGAGGTTGTATTGGATCGGCGCCCCAACAAGCATCACGCGTTTGCCGGAGGTCCCCATACCTGCGTCGGCCTGACCCTGGCCCGTATGGAGGGGCGCGTGGCCGTCGGACGGTTTCTTACGCGATTCCCGACCTATCGCATCACTGACGGCGCCGAACGGGGCGGGCGCATCCGGTTTCGGGGTTTCGCGCGACTGCCAGCGCAAGTCTGAGATGTGCGGTTTGGGTGACAATTCGCCAATTTATTGACCGACCGTACGGTTTATATTATGATTTCGTGAGACGGGCATATGGCCGCGCGAAGTTCACACAACAAATGAGGAGACGCTCATGACAATCCAACAGATTTCCAGCTTCGCGGCCGGTGAATGGGTTGCGCCCGGTGCGGGTGCCCGCAATATTACAAGCGCAGTCACCGGCGAGGTGATCGCCACGGCCGGCAATGGCGCGTTGGATGTGCAGGGGATGCTGGACTATGCGCGCAATGTCGGCGGGCCGGCGCTGCGGCAGATGACGTTCCACCAGCGGGCCAAGATGCTCAAGGCGTTGTCCGTTCATTTGGGTCAGCACAAACAGGAAATGTATGACCTGTCTTTCAGCACAGGTGCGACCCAGTCCGACCACTTGATCGACATAGACGGTGGTATCGGCACGATGTTCGTCTTCGCTTCGAAAGGTCGACGCGAGATGCCGGACGGATATGTCTATCTGGACGGTGAGGTCGAGCAGTTGTCGCGCAATGGCACTTTTCTGGGGCAGCACATCTGCACCCCGTTGCATGGGGTGGCGGTTCACATCAACGCGTTCAACTTTCCTGTCTGGGGGATGTTGGAAAAGCTGGCTCCAACCCTTCTGGCAGGCGTTCCGGCCATCGTAAAACCGGCGACGAACTCGTGCTACGTCACCGAACTATGCGTCCGGCTGATGCTGGACTCCGGCATTTTGCCTGCAGGCGCGTTGCAGCTGGTTTCGGGTGGTCTGGGCGATATGCTGGACCGTCTGACCATGCAGGACGTGGTCAGTTTCACCGGATCCGCGGAAACGGCGTCGAAACTGCGTTCCAACCCGGTCATCCTGGAGAATTCTGTTCGTTTCGTGGCCGAGCAGGACAGTCTGAACTGCTCGATCCTGGGCCCTGATGCCGAGCCCGGAACGCCGGAATTCGACCTTTTCGTCAAAGAAGTCCAGCGCGAGATGACCACGAAGGCCGGGCAGAAATGTACGGCGATCCGCCGGATCATTGCCCCAGAGCCTCAGGTGCAGGCGGTGATCGAAGCTCTGTCCGCGCGGTTGGCAAAAACGGTCATCGGCGACCCGCGGCTGGAAACCACACGCATGGGCGCGCTGGTCTCGAACGGTCAGAAACGCGATGTTCTGGAAAAGGCGGCAATCATCGGGCAGGAAGCCGAGCGCGTTTTCGGCAACCCTGACGATTTTCAGGTTGATGGGGCGGATGCCGAGAAAGGCGCGTTCCTGCCGCCGATGTTGTACCACTGTGCCAATCCGGATGCGGCCCGACGCGTCCATGACACCGAGGCTTTTGGCCCGGTCAGCACGGTGATGGGGTATCGCGATCTTGACCATGCGATCGATCTGGCGAACCGCGGGCAGGGGTCGCTGGTGGCATCGGTCATAACTCGTGACGCGGATGTGGCGCGGCAAGTTGCCCTTGGGGCCGGGGTCTATCACGGGCGGCTGTATTTCAACAATCGTGACTCGATGAAGGAATCCACCGGCCACGGCTCTCCTCTGCCGCATATGGTTCACGGCGGACCCGGACGCGCTGGTGGCGGCGAGGAGATGGGCGGTGTGCGTGGCGTGAAGCACTACATGCAGAGGACAGCCATTCAGGGGTCACCCGATTTGCTGACCGCGATCGGGAACAAATGGGTTCCCGGCGCGACCGAGGTCGCAGGGCCAGCCCATCCGTTCACGCGCCGGTTCCACGAGCTGGCGATTGGCGAGACCCTCCACACGGCGCCCCGTACAATCACGATGGAAGACATCGAACACTTTGCCAATTTCACCGGCGATACGTTCTACGCGCATATGGATCAGGCAGCGGCGGAACGGAACCCGTTCTTCCCGGGCCGTGTGGCCCATGGGTATCTGCTTTTGTCATTTGCAGCCGGATTGTTTGTTGAACCGAACGAAGGCCCGGTTCTGGCAAACACGGGTCTTGACGGGTTGCGATTCATGAAGCCCGTCCAGGCGGGTGATACCATCAAGGTGCGGTTAACGGTCAAGGCCAAGACCAAACGGAACGAAGAATACGGCGAAGTCCGCTGGCATGTCACCCTGACCCAACAGGATGATGAAATGGTTGCGGAATATGAGCTTTTGACGATGGTCGCCTACTAGGCCCGGAACCCATTGAATTCGGCAGGTCAGCGTGTTCACGGTTCGAAAAACGAGCGGTGAACATGTCTGATCTTCGGGATGCGTGCCAGAATCCGGGGGCGCAAACAGTGCGGGTTGCCTGCAAAGCACGCTAAGCGGCGCAATCGCGTCAAGATATTGTTCGACAGAATCAAGGGCTGGCGGCGCGCCACGACCCTTTGCGATCGAGGCTCAAAGGTCCTCTCGCCCGCGCCGCCATGAGTTGGCTGTGAAACCTTATCCCGGCGCGCGTTAAACATGCACATCAACCTGAGTTCGCAGATTGGCCGGGCGCGTTCCATCAGGGTGGAAAAACGGCGGTCTTCTTTACCGTTCCATAAACAAAGCTGGTGTCGATCGAAGCAATCCCACCGATCGGGTGAATTCTGTTTCGTATGAATTCTTCATATGCCTCGAGATCCGATACCAACACCCGCAGCTGGTAGTCCATTGCCCCGGTCAGCACGTGGCATTCAAGAACTTCGTCGATCATCCGAACGCGTTTTTCGAAATTCTGTACGTCCGTTTCATTGTGTCGCTCCAACCGGACCCGCACAAAAACGGTAATGCCTATGCCGTATGCGGCGGCGTCCACATCTGCGCTGTAACCCTTTATGATCCCGCGCGCTTCGAGGTTCTTGACCCGGCGCAGACACGGCGACGGAGACAGGTTCACCTCGTCGGCAAGGTCCTGGTTCGTCATGCGCCCGTCCTTTTGCAGCGCCCGAATGATCTGTCTGTCTTTATCGTCCATTTCAACCTTAAAATTGGCAGAATCTGCCAATATAGATCGCTGTCTTGATACTATTTGCAAGCACAAGCCCAAAGTAAAGGTGCAAACTGGCGTCAGCTTGAAACAGGAGCTTGCAATGACTCGTTCAACCGGATTTGCCACCCGCGCCATTCACCACGCTTACAACCCTCTGGAAAATGACGGCGCCCTTACTCCACCGCTGCATTTGACGTCCACGTTTACCTTTGAAACCGCAGAGGCTGGTGGAGAGATGTTTGCCGGTGAACGCGCAGGTCATATCTACAGCCGAATTTCTAACCCCACATGTGACCTTCTGGAACAACGCATTGCGGTGCTTGAAGGGGCCGAGGCCGGACTGGCCCTTTCCAGCGGCATGGGGGCGATCACGGCAGTGCTTTGGACCCTGCTGTCGCCGGGGGACGAAGTCATCGTGGACAAAACACTCTATGGCTGCACCTTCGCCTTCATGCGCCATGGACTGGCAAAATGGGGGGTCACGATCACCCATGTCGACATGACAGACCCAGAGAACCTGAAAGCTGCCGTTTCTGACAAAACCCGCGTTGTCTATTTCGAAACTCCGGCCAATCCGAACATGCGCTTGGTGGACATCGCCGCCAGCGCCGAAATTGCGCATTCGGTCGGTGCAACGGCTGTCGTCGACAACACCTATGCCAGCCCCTATCTGACCCGCCCGATCGAGCACGGGGCGGATATCGTTCTGCATTCTGCCACCAAATATCTCGGTGGGCATGGCGACGTGGTCGCTGGTCTGGTTGTCGGCACCGCCGAACAGATCGCCGAAATCCGCCTGGTCGGAATGAAGGATATGACCGGTGCGGTCATGGCCCCTTTCAACGCGATGCTGATCCTGCGTGGTCTAAAAACACTGAACCTGCGTCTGGATCGTCATTGCGCGTCAGCCAAGGTCGTCGCTGATTTCCTCGAGGCGCACCCCGCCGTCGGTGAGGTTTATTTTCCCGGGCTGAAAAGCTTTGCCCAGCATGATGTCGCGCAGCGGCAAATGTCCCAACCCGGCGCCATGATCGCGTTCGAGATCAAGTCCGGCCTGTCCGGTGGGATCGAATTCATGAACCGCCTGAACATGATCCAGCGCGCGGTGTCCTTGGGCGATGCCGAAACGCTGATCCAGCACCCTGCATCCATGACGCATTCGACCTATACCCCGGAAGAACGGGCCGCGCATGGGATCAGCGATGGTTTGATCCGTTTGTCCGTCGGGCTTGAGGATGTCGAAGATATCCTCGCAGACCTGGAGCAAGCTTTGCCGTATCCTGCCCGCAGCGCCGCCTGAACCCGGAGACCGCCATGCACATTGATCCCACTCAGTTGAAGATCGTTGAACAACGTCTGCTATGGTTGTCGCATTGGATGATCCACAATGCCAACCAGATCCGACCAAAGGTGGATGGGATCAAGGTTGGTGGCCATCAGGCGTCGTCTGCTTCGATGGTGTCGATCATGACCGCGCTCTATTTTTCGGCCCTGCGCGCTGAAGACCGGGTGGCGGTCAAACCCCATGCCTCGCCGGTTTTCCATGCGATGCAGTATCTCATGGGCAATCAAACGCGCGAGAAGATGGAAAACTTCCGTGGTTTTGGCGGTGTGCAAAGCTATCCCAGCCGGACCAAGGATATCGACGATGTCGATTTTTCTACCGGGTCTGTGGGTTTGGGTGTCGCGATCACCTCGTTTGCTTCGATCATTCAGGATTACATCAAGGCCAAGCGCTGGGGCTCGGATGCTCCGATGGGGCGGATGGTGGCCCTTGTAGGCGACGCAGAACTGGACGAAGGCAATGTGTACGAGGCTTTGCAGGAAGGCTGGAAGAATGACCTGCGCAATACGTGGTGGATCGTTGACTACAACCGGCAATCCCTGGATGGCATCGTCCGCGAAGGGCTGTTCGAACGGATTGAAAAGATCTTCGATGCGTTCGGTTGGGATGTCGAGCGCGTGAAATATGGGGTTCTGCAACGCGCGGCCTTTGAAGAACCGGGTGGCGATCGCCTGCGCGACTGGATCGATGCGTGCCCCAATCAGGAATATTCGGCTTTGACCTTCATGGGTGGCGCAGTCTGGCGGCAGCGTCTCATGGACGATCTGGGGGATCAGGGGGATGTGACCGCCCTGATCGAACGGCGGACGGATGCAGAGCTGGCTGCCCTGATGGAAAATCTTGGCGGCAATTGCGTCGAGACCATGGCCCGGACATTTGCCGCCATCGATCATGATCGCCCGACCTGTTTCCTGGCCTACACCGTCAAAGGGTGGGGCACCCCCATCGCAGGTCACAAGGACAATCACGGCGGGCTGATGAACAACAGCCAGTTCGCCGCGTGGCAGTCGCATATGGGCGTGCCGAAGGGCGAGGAATGGGAGCCGCTTGCGACAGTGCAGGACCCAGCCGCATTCAAGGATTTTCTGGCAAAGGCACCGTTCTTTGCCAAGGGTCCGCGCCGCTATTTCGATGACAAGCTGGACGTGCCACGGATCGAGGTCGACACCAGCCGTGAAATCTCGACCCAGATGGCGTTTGGCAAGATCCTTGACGATCTGTCAAAAGGTGATGGCCCGTTGACCGAACGCATCGTGACAACCTCTCCGGATGTCACCGGCACGACGAACCTCGGGCCTTGGGTTAACCGGCGCAAGCTGTTTGCCCGATCCATGCAAGCCGATGCCTTCATAGAACATCGGATCCCTTCGACGGCGAAATGGGAGTTCACTCCGGAAGGGCAGCATATCGAGCTTGGTATCGCCGAAATGAACCTGATGCTACTTCTGGGAGCGGCGGGTCTGTCGCATTCCCTGTTTGGCAAACGGTTGATCCCGATCGGCACCGTCTATGACCCCTTTGTCAGTCGCGGCCTCGATGCGCTAAACTATGCCTGTTATCAGGATGCACGCTTTATTCTCGTCGGTACGCCATCGGGCGTGACACTGGCACCTGAAGGCGGAGCGCATCAATCCGTTGGTACCCCCCTGATCGGCATGAGCCAGGACGGGCTGGCCGCATTCGAACCCGCCTTTGCTGATGAACTGGCGGTGATCATGGAATGGGCCTTCGACTATCTGCAACGCGACGGTGAAGGGCAACCGAACGAGCGCACATGGCTGCGCGATGAAACCGGCGGTTCCGTCTATCTGCGTCTGACGACCAACCCGATTGAACAGCCTGGAAAGCGTGTCGACGATGAGTTCCGCCAAGGTGCCATCGATGGGGCCTATTGGTTGCGAAAACCGGGGCCCAATTGCGAAGTTGTAATCGCCTATCAAGGTGCCGTCGCGCCCGAGGCAATCAGGGCCGCCGGTATCATCGGCGAGGGCCGTCGCGATATCGGCGTTTTGGCCGTGACGTCCGCGGATCGGCTGAATGCCGGTTGGACGGCTGCACAACGCGTGCGGTCGCGGGGCAACCCCGCCGCACTTTCCCACATCGAGGCCCTAATGTCTGGCCTGCCGGCGCATTGCAATCTGGTCACCGTGATTGATGGGCATCCTGCAACATTGTCGTGGCTGGGCGCTGTGCGCGGTCATCAGACCATTCCGATGGGGGTCGAACATTTTGGCCAGACAGGAACGATCGGTGATCTCTATCGCCACCACTGCATTGATGCCGATGCCATCATCGAAAAAGTGAATGGTTTGACCCGTGGCAGAGTACTTCATCGGGCAACAAGCGCTTGAGATCGGGCCAACAAGATCAGGAACGAACCCGCTCGGTCTCTTGTTTGACCTATGTCGCATCGACGACGGTCATGTCATCGAAATGATCGGCACGATTGTGTGTGTCCGGTGCGTTTCTCCGACGCCCAACGGCAGGCATCTGCCAGCAAGATGTCGAATTTTGTACCCGCGTCGACCCAGGCTTGACGCGGCCCGGCCCTGGCGGTTGCGTCAGGGTCTGACCTGTCAGGGTGTTCCCTTATTGGAAGCTTTTCGGCGAAAATGCCCGTTTTCCCGTCTATACAACCGGGATGGCAGCCGGTAAGGGGCTGTCTTTACCCTTGGATGATCCGCTGATCGCAATTCCGCACAGCGCCTATCACCTGGCCGATACAAAGAACCACCACCGTGAAACAAACCATTGCAGATGCGCTAGCGCGCAAGGGCTATGATACATTGACCCAAGTTCAGCGAGCCGTCACCCAGCCCGAACTGGAAGGGCGCGACATGTTGGTTTCGGCCCAGACCGGATCAGGGAAGACCATTGGGTTTGGTCTGGCGATAGCACACAGGGTGCTGGGCGATGAAGAAACGCTCGGCAAACCCGAAGCGCCGTTGGCGCTGGTTGTCGCACCGACCCGCGAGCTGGCACTTCAGGTGAAACGGGAACTTGGTTGGTTGTATTCCGGAGCGGGAGCGTTTCTGGCCTCGTGCGTTGGGGGCATGGACATTCGGGATGAACGTCGCGCGTTGGCCCGAGGCGCCCATATCGTTGTGGCCACTCCGGGACGACTTCGCGATCATATCAATCGAGGGTCAATCGATCTGACAGCTATCCGAGCGGTTGTCCTGGACGAAGCGGACGAAATGCTGGATCTGGGGTTCCGCGAGGATCTTGAGTTCATCCTTGATGAAACACCCGCAGATCGTCAGACCTTGTTGTTTTCTGCCACTGTGCCACGCGCAATTGCCAATCTGGCCAAGCGGTATCAGCGCGACGCGGTACGTGTGAGCACGGTCGGCGAACAGACCCAGCACGCGGATATCGAGTATCGGGCCATGACGGTGGCGCCGCGTGATGGTGAAAACGCGATAATCAATGTGCTGCGATATTACGAGGCCCCCAATGCCATCGTTTTCTGCAACACCCGAGCAATGGTTTCGCGCCTGACCGCTCGCCTGTCGAACCGGGGGTTTTCTGTCGTGGCCCTGTCCGGTGAGCTGACCCAGAGCGAACGATCCAACGCGTTGCAGGCCATGCGTGATGGACGGGCCCGGGTCTGTGTCGCAACCGATGTTGCGGCCCGCGGCATCGATCTGCCCAACCTTGATCTGGTGGTCCATGCCGAACTGCCCAACAGCCATGAAACACTGCTGCACCGGTCTGGCCGCACAGGTCGCGCCGGGCGCAAGGGCGTCAGCGCCCTGATCGTCGCGCCATCATCGCGAAAAAAGGCAGAGCGCATTCTGAAATTTGCCAAGCTGACAGCAGAATGGGGATCGGCCCCGTCTGCCGACGAGGTGAACGAGCGTGATCAGGTTCGGATGCTGGCATCAGAGGACTGGCAGGTAGAGATTACGGAAAGCGAACGGCCGTCTGTTGAAAAACTCATTGCTCGCTTCACGCCCGAACAAATCGCGGCCGCTTACCTCAGGCAATACAAACTGCGCCATTCCGCCCCGGAAGAGCTGTCGGCGGTCGATCAGACCACCCCAAGACCACGGGCATCCTTTGGGCCCGGCGTCTGGTTTTCATTGTCCGAAGGGCGCAATCAGAATGCGTCCCCCCGTCATATGCTGCCGATGATCTGCAAGGCGGGCGATCTGACAAAAGACGACATCGGTGCCATTCGGATTGCCGAGGACGTAACTTATTTCGAAATCAGTGAAGCCAGTGTCGACCGCTTTCTGACCGCCATTGGTCCGGAGATGAAAATCGAAGAAACCAAAGACCTTGTGCGGTTGGATAAAGCACCGGATCTGTCGTCAACCGGTCGGTCCGGTCTCAAAAGTAAGTTCAAAGGCAGACCTACGGGACACAAAAAGGAAAACTCTCCGGCTGAGCGGAAAGCCCACCGCCGCCAATCCAAGCCCGAGGCTCAGCCTGCCCAGACCGTGCCCGCGACCGAAACCCGCCGAGCGTCGGATGACGACGCAAAAAGCCAGTTCAGGGCTTCGGGCGCAAAACCTAAAAAGCGCAAGCCCGACAGCGTCGAGCAAAAGAGGGGTCGTTCCAAACAAGCCGGAGACGCGCCGAAAGGTCCGCCGCCGCCGAAGGGCAAGCCAAACAGCAAGAAGAATCGTGCACGCGCGGCGGCCGTCAAATCCGCCAAGGGTGGCAACGCAGTTCCAAAACGTCGCAAACCCGGACCCAAGGGCAGTTGATTTCCGCCACGGACAAGGTTTGTCCTCTGGCCATTGGCAAGTGACCAGGTGCTGTTGATTTCGGTCCCGGCATACACATGTGCTTAACAGTTGCGTGATTTTTAGGGGTTGGAGCAAACTAAGCTTTGCTCTTCTTGCCATCTCAACCGAATACTGTGGTACAGGACATTCTTTTCGGGGTTTTCATGCGGTTCAGTGTCGGCATTGCTGTATCTATGCTGGTCGCCGTATCCATCGGCGTGTCGACCTTTGTTGTTCATTCGCTGTGGTGGACGACCGCGCGGGACAACAGCCGCATGCTTGCCGCTGAGATCAACAGCCAGATTGCAAACGCGGTCCGTATCGAAGTCGGGGCAACCCTCAGATCCGCCGAAGCCGCATGGTCGGCGGTGCGCACGATTTTTGTACAGAATGTCATCGCAACACGGCAGGCCGATAAACGAGAGTTCGTGTTTCTGTCTCAGTTGCAGGCGCAGCCGAATATTTCCTGGATTTTCTTCGGTTGGCCGGACGGCAATTTTTTCGCGTCGCATCGGTTGGGCGACAGCGGGCTTGAGATGATCGAGATCGACAAGGCCATCCGCGACCGGAACCTGCGAACCGATCGATACATTTTTGTTCCCGGGGATATTCAGTTCGAAGAAAGGAGCTTTGTTCCGACCTCTTATGATCCTCGCGATCATGCCTGGTTCAACAATTTCATGTCCCTGGACACAATGGGATGGATCGAAGCGCGCGATCTTCCAGGCAGTGACAAGACCGTATACGCATTTGCGGGGCCGATCGATGTCAACCGGGCACGGCAGGGTGTCCTTGCGGTCGCAATAGAAACCGACCGTTTGTCACGCTTTCTGGCGACGCTTGAGCCCGGCGAATTTGGAGCTGCCTTTATTCTGGATGCTGATGGCAAAGTAATTGCCGTTCCCGACGCAAAAGCGGACGAAGTTACACCGGCGCGCATGGGCGAGGGTGAACTGTACGAGGTTGCCCAGATCTCGGGGGAAAAACTGTTGGGCGATCCGGATGGCAAGACAGCGGGCAGTTCGACGAAGCGCGTGGTGATCGATGGCGTCCCCTATGCGGTGGCCCTGACACCTTTGAGTTTTTACGGGTGGCGCGTCGCTACGGTCATTCCGGAGGCGGCGTTTTTGTCGGGTATCAATGCAACCTTGATAGACCTGATCTATATCCTGATCGGGGTCGTGATCGTCTCAACCGCCCTGGCGATCTGGTTGATCCGTCGAATTGTAGCCAATCCTTTGGCGCGCATTGCCGAGGATCTGAGCAAGATCGAACGCTTCGACGTCGAACGCATTCCACGCCGGCCTTCAAACCTTTCCGAGCTTGCCAATCTGTCTGCGGCAACGGCCAGCATGGCAGCAGGATTGTCCGCGTTCAGAAAATACGTGCCGACCGATCTTGTGAAAATGCTGGTCGCTGAAGGCATCAAAACGCAGCCCGGTGGCGACATGAAGCAGATATCCGTATTGTTTTGCGATGTGACCGGATTCACCGGGTTGTCGGAAAAACTCGGCCCCAAAATCATCCAGTTGATGGAGCCCTTTTTCTCTGCGGCCGCAGCTGCCGTCGCGCGCCATGACGGGACGATCGACAAATTCATGGGTGACGCGGTCATGGCGATCTGGGGGGCACCGCGCAAGGATGCTCTCCATGCCGAAAATGCCTGCCGCGCGGCGCTGGATCTTGTCGCGACCGTGGAAGATGCGGGCATCAAAGACGAGGCCGGAAATTCCCTGCGTGTCAGGATCGGGTTGAACAGCGGTGAAGCTCTGGTTGGCAACATTGGGTCAGAGCAGCGGTTGAACTACACGGCGATCGGTGACGTCGTGAATGTGGCCAGCCGATTGGAAGGGGCCAACAAGGAGTATGGTACGCGTATTCTGATCGGTCCCGAGACCCGGCACGAAGCCGCCGATGCAATTGTCGTCCGAGAGCTGGACACGCTCGCGGTCTTTGGCCGGACCGAGGAGCTGGTGGTCTATGAGCTGATTGCGATGGCCGACGGTCTTGAAGGATCCCTTGATTGGATCGAGACCTACGAACAAGGTCTTGCGCATTATCGTTCCGGCCGGTTCGAGCAGGCGATAGCTGCGTTTGAGGCCGCGGACAAAACGCGGGGCGGGGACCCTGTGTCCGTCGCCATGAAGCTGCGCGCAAACAAGCTTTTGACCAACCCTCCCTCGGGGGATTGGCGCGCGGTTACGCATACGAACAAGACGTGAGAGTGCAGGCAATGAGCGCATGCTAACAGCACCCATTAACAGAAAGGTCTGAGTGCCCGGGAGAGGGTTTCGGGTCGTCGTATCGATTTCGCAGCGAAGATGAGAATGAGATCCGGAAATCAGGGTGCAACGGTAGAAAGACTCCTCAAAGATTTCGGCAGAAAGACACTGTTGACATTAGATATTGTATTTTGGATACATTAGGCAGAGGGATCGCGACGACCTGTGCTGTCACTGAATGCTCTGGCGACAAAGAGCCATGCGATTGTCTTTCAAAGTCCTTTTCTGGGAGAAAATCATGAACCTCAAACTTCTGGCCGCAACCACTGCGATCGCCCTGACGGGCGCCGTGGCGCAGGCAAATACACTTGTATATTGTTCCGAAGGATCGCCTGAAGGGTTCGATCCTGCGCTGTACACCGCGGGGACGACCTTTGATGCGTCTTCACATCCGATCTACAATCGGTTGCTTGAATTTGAAACGGGCACGACCAATGTGGTCCCCGGCCTGGCCGAAAGTGTCGAGGCCAGCGATGATGGTCTGGAATACACTTTCAAGCTGCGCCAGGGCGTCAAGTTCCACTCGAATGACGCGTTCACGCCGACCCGCGATTTCAACGCGGATGACGTGATTTTCTCCTTCATGCGTCAGAAAGACGAAAACCACCCTTATCATCAAGTGTCAGGCGGAACCTGGGAATATTTCCAGGGTATGGGGATGCCTGATCTGGTCGAGTCCATCGAAAAGATCGACGACTACACGGTGAAATTTACCCTGTCCAAGCCCGAAGCACCGTTTGTCGCCAATATGGCGATGGACTTTGCCTCAATCGTGTCGGCGGAATACGCTGCGGCAATGATGGAAGCCGGTACGCCGGAAAAACTGAATACGGCACCCATCGGCACCGGACCTTTCTCGTTCGTGGCATATCAAAAAGACGCGGTGATCCGTTACGCGGCCAATGATGCGTATTGGAACGACCCGGCGCGGGTCGAAAACCTGATCTTTGCCATCACGCCGGATGCGTCTGTGCGCTATCAAAAGCTGAAAGCAGGCGAATGTCATGTGATGCCCTATCCGAACCCTGCCGACATTCAGGCAATGAAGGATGATCCGGACATCAACATGCTGGAACAAGAGGGCCTGAACGTTGGTTATCTGGCCTACAACACCACCATGGCGCCATTCGACAATCCGAAGGTGCGCAAAGCGCTGAACATGGCGATCGACAAGCAGGCGATCATCGACGTGGTCTTCCAGGGCTCGGGCCAGGTGGCCAAGAACCCGATCCCGCCTACCATGTGGGGCTACAACGACGCCATCGTGGACGATCCCTATGATCCCGAAGCGGCCAAGGCGATGCTTGAGGCCGAAGGTGTTTCGGACCTGTCGATGAAAATCTGGGCCATGCCCGTCCAGCGCCCCTACAACCCCAATGCCCGTCGCATGGCCGAATTGATCCAGGCGGATTTCGCCAAGATCGGTGTGGGCGTCGAAATCGTCTCGTACGAATGGGGTGAATACCTGTCCCGCTCGAAAGAACTGAACCGGGACGGTGCCGTTCTGCTGGGCTGGACCGGGGACAATGGCGACCCGGATAACTTCCTGGCGGTTTTGCTGGGCTGTGACGGGGTCGAAGCATCCAACCGGGCGCAATGGTGCCATCAGCCATTCGAAGACCTGATCCTGAAGGCCAAGCAAAGCACGGATCAGGCCGAGCGGACCAAACTGTATGAAGAAGCGCAGGTTGTGTTCAAAGAGCAGGCTCCGTGGGCAACCATCGCGCATTCGGTCGTTTACATGCCCATGAGCAACAAGGTGCAAGGCTATAAGGTGCACCCTCTGGGCGGTCACATCTTCTATGGTGTGAGCGTCGAATAAACCACCACTCACAAACCGGAGCCACCTGATTGGTGGCTCCGGCTTTCTTATTGAGGAGGTCGGGCAGAATGCCGGATTTGTCCGAATACCGCCAATTGGCAATGGATATGTCAGTGGACGCAGTGGCCCTGGTGCCGGGTCCAAATTTCACCCGCGCATTGGGCAAAACCTTCATGAGCCACGAGCGCCCTTTTGTCGTGGTGATTCCGGCCATGGGTGATCCGGCGGCGATCGTGCCCAATCTGGAACTCGCCTCATGGGATCTGGTTGGATTTGAGGGTGCCGTATTCGACTGGCGCGATCAGACCGGCTATGACCGCGCATTTTCCGCGCTGGCAGCGCATAGTCCTATCAGATCGTTGGCCGTCGAAGGTCAGGTGATGCGGGTTTTCGTGTCTGCGGCGTTTACCCGCGCAATTCCGGATCTGCGGATTGTGGACGGTGAACGCGAAATCTCGGGCCTTCGTGCCTTCAAAACTGACGACGATATCGCCGCGTTGCAAGCGGCCATCGATATCTCGGAACGCGCGTTGGAGCGTGTGATTGCTGATGTACGTGCAGGTCAGACCGAAAAACAGGTCGAGCAGGCGCTGATACAGGCCCTCTTCGCAGAAGGAGCGGAGTCGCTGGCCTTTTCCCCCATCGTGGCTGCGGGGGACAATTCAGCGCGACCGCACGGAAAGGCGCGTGCCGACTACCGGATCAGGGCAGGCGACGCGATGTTGTTCGACTTCGGCGCTCGAAAACATGGTTTTGCGGCCGACATCACGCGAACTTTTTTCGTTCAGGACGTCCCGGACGAAGGCAGGGATGTCTACGACACCGTTTTGCGCGCCAACAAAGCCGGGTTCGAAGCCTGCCGCCCCGGCGTGACGGCACATGACATCGACGACGCGGTGACAAGCGTGCTTGAGGCCTCGCCTTTTGCTGATCGTATCCGGACCAAGACAGGTCACGGTCTGGGCCGGGATGTGCATGAGGCACCGTATATCATGCGCGGCAACAGTCAGATAATCCTGCCGGGCATGGTCTGGACCAACGAACCCGGTCTGTATGAATTGGACAAGTTCGGCGTTCGCATCGAAGATGACGTTCTTGTCACCGGGGATGGCTGTCGGTCGCTGACCCGCTTTCCCAAAGAACTTACGATCATAGGTCGCTGATGCTTGGCTATTTCCTTACCCGTCTTGGCCTGTTTGTTCCGACATTCCTGGGCGTGACGCTGATTTCGTTCATGTTCATCCGGGTGCTGCCCGGCGATCCGATCATCGTGATGGCCGGTGAACGCGGCATGACGGAAGAACGTTATCAGGAAATGGTCGAAAAGCTGGGTTTCGACAAACCGGTGTTGCAGCAGTATTGGGATTACCTCACCGGAGTGCTTCAAGGTGATCTGGGCGAAAGCTTTGTCACCAGGAAACCTGTGTGGGACGAGTTCTTTTCGCTGTTTCCCGCAACGCTGGAGTTGTCCCTGTGCGCCATGATCTTTGCCATTGCACTGGGTCTGCCCGCAGGTGTGATCGCGGCGGTGAACCGAGGGAAGTTCTTTGACCGGGCGCTGATGTCCTCGGCGCTGGTCGGGTACTCGATGCCCATCTTCTGGTGGGCGCTGCTGTTGATCATCATATTCTCGGGCAATCTGGGCTGGACACCGGTCTCGGGACGGATCGACCTGTTGTATTACTTTCCCAGCGTCACCGGCTTCATGCTGATCGACAGCCTGTTGTCGGGTCAGGAAGGAGCATTCGGATCAGCCGTGCGCCATCTGATCCTGCCGACGATTGTGCTGGGAACGATTCCGCTGGCGGTCATCGCACGCCAGACCCGGTCGGCGATGCTGGAAGTTCTGGGCGAAGACTACATCCGCACCGCGCGTGCCAAGGGTTTGTCGCCAACGCGGATCAACGGGGTGCACGCGCTGCGTAACGCGCTGATTCCGGTTGTCACGGTGATCGGCCTGTCGGTGGGCACGTTGCTGGCAGGAGCCATCCTGACCGAAACCATCTTCAGCTGGCCGGGCATAGGCAAGTGGATGGTCGACAGCATTTTCCGCCGAGATTACCCGGTTGTTCAGGGCGGATTGCTGATGATCGCGGTGATCGTGATGCTGGTGAACCTGCTGGTCGATGTCCTTTACGGCATCATCAACCCTAAAATTCGGAGGCGGTAATGGCCGAACTATCCGCAACCCCGCCCAAAACGGAAGACCGCCCCAGCGCCCTGCGCGAGTTCTGGTACTACTTCAGCGAAAACCGCGGTGCTGTCATCGGGCTGTGGGTTTTTGCCGCCTTTGTATTCTGCGCCACTTTTGCGCCCCTTCTGGCCCCTTACGACCCGACGGAACAGTTCCGCGACCATATCCTGCAACCGCCTGCATGGCAGGAGGGCGGAAGCTGGGCTTTCCCGTTGGGTACCGATCCGCTGGGTCGGGACATGCTGTCGCGCCTGATCATGGGCTCGCGCTATTCCTTTTTTGTCGGAATCGTCGTCGTCTGTGTGGCCGTGTCGGGCGGCGTGATGATTGGCCTGCTGTCGGGCTTTGCCCCCAAATGGGTCGATACGCTGATCATGCGGGTGATGGATATCGTTCTGGCCTTTCCGTCGCTGCTGTTGGCACTGGTGCTGGTGGCCATCCTTGGCCCGTCGCTGACCAACGCGATGATTGCCATCGCCATCGTTTTCCAGCCCCACTATGTGCGGCTGACCCGCGCATCGGTTCTGGCGGAACGCCAGAAAGACTATGTCACTTCGGCGCGCGTGGCCGGTGCTGGCCGGTCACGCCTGATGTTCATCACCGTGCTGCCCAATTGCCTGGCACCCATCATCGTACAAGCGGCACTGTCCTTCTCGACAGCGATTCTGGACGCAGCCGCCTTGGGCTTTCTGGGCATGGGTGCACAGCCGCCCACGCCGGAATGGGGCACCATGCTGGCCGAAGCGCGCGAATTCATACTGCGCGCCTGGTGGGTGGTTACCTTCCCCGGTCTGGCAATCCTTGTCACCGTACTTGCCATCAACCTGATGGGCGACGGCCTGCGCGATGCGCTGGACCCGAAACTGAAACGGAGCTGATCGCATGAGCCTTTTGCAGATCCGCAACCTGACTGTTGAATTCGCCACAGCCTCGGGCAGGTTCCGCGCCGTGGATGGCGTAGATCTGTCGGTGGACAAGGGTGAGTTGCTGGCTATCGTGGGTGAAAGCGGCTCGGGTAAATCGGTGTCGATGTTGGCGCTGATGGGGTTGTTGCCCTGGACCGCGACGATCACCGCTGACGAGATGCGATTTGAGGGGCTCGATCTTGCCGGCCTTTCGGCCCGTGAACGCCGCAGGATCATCGGCAAGGACATGGCGATGATCTTTCAGGAGCCGATGTCGTCGCTGAACCCCTGTTTCACGGTGGGATTCCAGATCAAAGAGGCCCTGCGCATCCATCTGGGATTGAACCGCAAGGACCGCCACCAGCGCGCGATTGAGCTGTTCGACCAGGTTGGCATCCCGGCCCCGGAAAGCCGCCTGAGCACCTTTCCACACCAGATGTCAGGGGGCATGAACCAGCGCGTCATGATCGCGATGGCCATCGCCTGCAAGCCCAAGCTGCTGATTGCGGACGAACCGACCACTGCGCTGGACGTCACCATTCAGGCGCAGATACTCGACCTGCTGGTTCGATTGCGGGACGAACACGATATGGGCCTTGTGCTGATCACCCATGACATGGGGGTGGTGGCCGAAACCGCCGAACGGGTTCAGGTGCAATATGCCGGACAAAAAGTCGAAGAGCAGCCCGTGCGTGATTTGTTCCGCACGCCGCGTCATCCCTATACATCGGCCCTGCTGAGCGCCTTGCCCGAGCGCGCGACCTCCAAGATCCTCCCGACGATTCCCGGCGTTGTGCCGGGCCAATTCGATCGTCCCGCAGGGTGCCTGTTCAGCCCGCGATGCCGGTTTGCTGATGCAACTTGCGCTGAAATACCACCGACCCCCCATGCCGAAGCCTTCGGCAAGGCACGTTGTCACCACGTAGAAAAAATCGCGGCCGGAGAATTGGCATGACCGACCCCATCGTTCAGGCGAAAGATCTGACCAGGTTTTACACGGTGAAGGGCGGGTTGCTGTCCAAGTCAGCAACGGTGAAGGCCCTTTCGGGGGTGGATTTCGAGCTGAAACCGGGAAAGACTCTGGCCATCGTCGGAGAGTCCGGCTGTGGCAAGTCAACACTGGCGCGATTGGTCACGATGATTGAAGAGCCGACGTCGGGAAGGCTGACGATTGACGGTGTCGACATTACCCCGTCGCAATGGAGCAAGATGCGGGAAACGGTGCAAATCGTGTTCCAGGATCCGTATGGATCGCTGAATCCACGTCAGCGCATCGGCCAGATCTTGCAGGAACCGCTGATCATCAATCGTCCGGACATGTCCGCCGCAGACCGCGAGACACAAGCGCGCGACATGATCGAGATGGTGGGATTACGCCCCGAGCATTATGATCGCTATCCACATATGTTCTCTGGCGGGCAGCGTCAGCGTATCGCCATTGCACGCGCGCTCATGTTGAATCCCAGGGTCCTGGTTCTGGATGAGCCGGTTTCGGCACTCGACGTCTCGATCCAGTCGCAGATCCTGAACCTGCTTGTGGATTTGCAGGAACGGCTTGACCTCGCCTATCTGTTTATTTCGCACGATCTTTCCGTGGTTCGACATTTTGCCGACGACGTGATCGTGATGTATCTGGGGCGCGCTGTTGAAAAGGCGCCCAAAGAACAGCTGTTCGCCGCGCCGCGCCACCCCTATTCCAAGGCGTTGCTGTCCACGACGCCCCGAGCCGACCCTATGGCCCGAAAAGAACGGATCAAGCTTGAGGGCGAACTGCCGTCGCCAATGAATATTCCAAAAGGTTGCGCCTTTGCGCAAAGATGTTGGCTGGCAACCGATCAGTGCAGGGCAACATTGCCTGAACTGGCCGGAGAAACGCATCAGGTCGCGTGTCTGTACCCCTTGTAATGCAAGTAGGTTTTTACGTTGGTGTGAGACGGTGGCAAACAGGGCGGCCTCAAGAAAAGCGACGTTGACTTCTTGTCGGAGAACCTCCGTGCCCAGGCGCTGGCAGGAACGGCGCGCCGGCGTGGGCGACCATGCCACATGTTTGTGTCGCTATCGTCGAGACCGCCATCTTCGAACCCGTACGTAAGACAGGACCGTCTATTTCCCCAAGTGCGGCCCGAGCGGCCATATCCCTTGGGCGGCTTGGGCCTGATGACTTCGATGCACGGACGCGCGTGACAAGAATACTCCGCCCCTCTTCCGGACGGGTCTTGCCCGGAGAAGGGAGGCATGTGCCAGACCGAATGCAGGGGCTACTCTGCCACTTCCGCCGAGGGTTCGTGTTTTTTGAATTGCTGATCGAACAGGTTGCGGAAGGCTCCGTTCTTTTTCATCAACTCGTCCAGATTGCCCTGTTCCACGATCGAGCCATCCTGAACCACGATAATCTTATCCGCTTCCAGAACAGTTGAAAGTCGGTGCGCAATGACGACGACGGTCACATCCTTTGTCAGGGTGTCCAGAGCCTTTTTGACAAGCGATTCCGATTCAGCGTCCAGCGCGCTTGTGGCCTCGTCCAAAAGCAGGATCTCGGAATTTCTCAGTATTGCGCGTGCGATCGCAATTCGCTGTTTCTGACCACCTGACAGGAAGGTTCCGTTTTCGCCGACTTGCGTTTCGTACCCTTCCGGCAGGTCCATGATGAACTCGTGCGCATGTGCGGCTTTGGCCGCGGCAATGACCTCTTCCTCGGTTGCGTCAGGGGCCGAGCAGCGCAGATTGTCCATGATCGACGTCGAAAACAGAAACGTATCCTGACCGACATAAGAGATTTTTTTTCGCAGGGACGCAAAGCTGACCTCGCGCAGATCCTGGCCATCAATCTCGACGCTGCCCTCATCGGGATCGTAGAACCGCATGATCAGCCCGAATATCGTAGACTTGCCACCGCCGGACTGACCAACGAGCGCGGTGGTCTTGCCGGCCTCGAACGTGACGTTCATGTCTTCGATCACAGGTACGGCACCTTGATAGCCGAAAGTCACATCGCGCAACGTTATCTGGCCGGGGCCTTCGATCAGGTCATGGGCTTCGGGGCTTTCCACCATCGTGTCGTCCTGATCCAGCAGGCCGAACAACATGCTGATACCAACCATGCAGGTTTCGATCTGAACGCGCATTTTCGACAGCCGCTTGGCAGGTTCATAGGCCATCAGCAACGCCGTGATAAAGGACATCAACTGGCCAGCGCTGGGTTGTTCCGTACCTGCGATTCCCATCGTGCTGACCACTAGTACACCCGCCACGGCGAGGCCGGCCAGAAACTCCATAAGAGGGCTGGCAATGGACTGCAACTTGGCGATATCGTTCGACCGCTGTTCAACTTTCCGGATGGCGGTGTCCATGCGGTTGATCATCCGGTCTTCGAGCGAGAAGACCTTGATGACCTTGATCCCTGCCGAGGTCTCTTGCAGCACCCTAATGATTTCCGCCAGTGACTTGAATTCGGCCTGCATGATCGTTCGTACGCTCTTCAGCAGATAGCGAACACCCAACAGGGCAATCGGACCCACGACAAAGAACAAGACGGACAGAACGGGCTGCTGATACACCATCACAGCAACCAGCCCGACCAGAGTCAGAGCGTCGCGGACGAACCCGGTGACCAGCACATCGATCAGGTTTCTGGCTGCCTGCGCGCCATGGGTGGTGCGCATCAGAAGGTCCGACGATTCATTGGTCGAAAAGAACGCGACCCCATGTTTGAGCAGTTTGCGGTAAACCTTGTCCTGCTGTTCCGCCACGATCCGATTGCCTGCGCGGGCAAGGTAAATAGCCTGAATATAGGATGCGACCGCTTTGACCAGAAACAGGAGGACAACCCCCAACGCAATTACATGTGCCCAACCCTGCAAGTCGGGGCTGGTCATGGCATCGACAATGTATTCCATCATATATGCGGAGCCGGCCGTGGTGACCGCCACGGCAATCATTGCCAGAACCGCAATACCATACAGCTTGCCTTGCGCGTAAAAGCTTTCACCTACAAGGCGGCCCATATAGCCTGATCGCCACTTGTTCCAGGCGCGCTTTATCATTGCGTTCTCCAAATCGTGAAACTGTGCGCACGCTCAGTTAACCTATATTTTGTCGGGCCTAAAGGACAGATGCCAAGCTGCGGCAGAGCGGCCCATCCCGACTGTCTGAGCTGTACGCCCGCTAAATAATGGCTGGTTGACGATCGGACAAGAGTTGGAAAGCGCAAGGACAACCAGGATTTGCCTCTTTGTACGGGCGCAGGCAGGGTTGGTGGCGTGACAGGATTCGCAAAAAAACGCCGTAAAACACGGGCTTTTTTGCCACAAACGAGTCGTATGTCCGGCATGAACCCGCTAACAAAGGGCTGTATTTCCGGACATTGAACACGTGTTGATCCGAAAACCAGACAGGGAACGGGCACAAGTATCGTATCCGATCCTGTGCGGGGCCGGTTGTTGGAAATCGAAATTCAGCGCTGCGGCCAGGTCTCTCGGGCGTTGCCTTCACCCCTCTTCTTGCAAATATGCAAGAAGGTTAACAATATCTTCGTTCTTTTTCAGGCCGCGAAACTGCATTCGATTGCCCTGAAGATACCTTTTGGGATCCGTCAGGAACGCGCTCAGGGTCTCATGCGTCCAAACGATGTCGGAACTTTCCAGCGCTGTCGAATACTTGTATCCCTCTGCCTGTCCGGCCTTTGTGCCGATAATACCGTGCAGGGACGGGCCAACACCATGGCTGCCTTCTTTCAATTTGTGGCAGGCACTGCATTTGCGAAACACCTTTTTGCCCGCCGTCGCGTCCCCCTGAACATCTGCGGCAGCAACATCCTCTGTGGCTTCCGATGCCGTCGAGGCCTGCTCTTCATCCGTGTTAAAGATCAGCCGGGCCGTAATAGGTACCGTTCGGGTGATGCCGGGCAGGCTTGCCAATTCCATAAGCTTGTCCACGCCGGCGTTCACACCGGCGTCTTCCGTGCTGAGAAACACCATGTCGTTTGTCGAAACAAGCACTGACGTCTCGGACAAGCGTGCGACGAACATTTCCGCGTCAAATTCAACTTCCGTGCCGGCCAGCGAAAGCACGGAAGCAGCTTCCAGAGTGGTGGTTTCACCCACGGCCAGCCCTGAAACCTTCGCCATGTCGAATTCGGCCGTCAGGCGCGCAGTGGGTGCTTGGCGGAATACAAATTCGATCATTCGTTCGTTGCGAATATCTATGTTGGTCTCGACCGAGGACAGGTCGATTTCGATTTCGGCTATGCCCTCCTGTGTCACGTGTCCGCTCAGGCCGGTGAAACTGTTGACCTCGCCCACCGCGTTTTTCTTGATCGTTCCATAGGCCAGATGCGAGTGGTCGGACTCCAGTGTCCAATCTGCTGCCCAAATGGGTGTTGCAACAATTGCCGACGCAAACGTGACTGCCTTCAACAGAAGTTTCATTTCTTTCCTCCGCGGTTTATGTCAGTTTTGGCCCTGCGGGCCGGGTCCGTTTCTGACAAACACACACAGGTCGTGTTTTATTCGATGAGTGCCGAGATGACTTCCGAACAGGCCGTTCGTGACGCCGTACAGATGCACTCAAGACGCGTCTGGCGGTTTGCTCTGGCGTTGTCGGGGGCATCAGATGTGGCGGACGATCTGGTGCAGGCTACATGCCTGCGTGCGCTTGAGCGGCATCATCAGGTAACATCGCATGATCGTCTGGACAGTTGGCTGATGACGATCTGCCGGTCAATCTGGTTGAACGAAGTGCGGTCTCGTTCCGTCCGGCGGGCACAGGCGCTGTCCGTGACCCCGGAAGCGGAACTGGTCGCAACTTTGCCGGATTCAGAAACGAATATTTTTGCGGCTGAAGTGTTTACTCAAGTGATGCAGCTGCCAGAAGCGCAGCGGGAAACGGTCATGCTTGTGTTCGTCGAAGGGTACAGCTATCGCGAAACCGCTGCATTGCTGGACGTTCCCATCGGCACAATCATGAGCCGGCTATCGAATGCCCGGCGGAAACTGAAAACCGTGATGCAGTTTGAGGCGGCAGACACCGCGCGACGGAGTGGCAAATGACGTTTTCCGACGAGACGCTGTTGGCGTATCTGGAAGGCACGCTGGATGAGGCTCAGAGCCGCGCCATCGAGGCCGCGGTTGAGGATGATGTCGAGCTTGAACGCCGCTTGATGGCGCTGGATCCGTTTGCGCCTGTCGTTGGGCAGGTCTTTGAGAAACTGCCCACCGCGGCGCCGAAGGTCGATTTGCCGGAACCCGTGGCGCAAAACACCAATGCTGGGTTTCTGCGCCTTCTGGTCGTGGCCGCGGGCGTCGGGGTTGCAGCCGTCGCCCTGACATTCTGGGCGACGCGTCCGGCGGAACCGGGCTGGGCGCAGCAAGCGGCGATCTATCAGTCGCTTTATGTGCCCGAGACGATTGTCTCGCTGGACAGTTCCGAGGCATCGCTGGACAAGCAGTTCGCGATGGCCGAGGCAGCACTTGGCAGGTCTCTGAACCGTGAAGCGCTGGACTCCCTGCCTGGGCTGGAGTTGAAGCGAGCACAGGTTCTTTCGTTCAAGGGAAAGCCCTTGGTTCAGGTCGTTTTCGCCGATGAGCAGGGTCAACCTTTTGCCTTCTGTGTTATCCGTCAGGGACCGAACGCCCCGAAGGCAGAGGTCAAACAGGCCATTCTGAGCGGTTTGGCAACAGCGACCTGGGCGCAGGATGGCTATGGTTACATGCTGCTGGGCAGCTCTCCGCAGACCGATTTGAGCAGCGAACTGGATGTTCTGACCCGAACCTTTGCGGGCTGACGGAATACCCCTTGTGAACCAACGGGAATGCCCGAAGAATGCGGGGTATGACGTCGAAGAAACCCTTGCCCCTTCCTGAAGACGAGGCCGAAGATCTTGGCCCCGCCAGCATCTATGACGGCGATCCGTCCGAAGAGGACGACCTGTGGTTCTTGCCGCCGGATGAAGTCGAGGAAGACGAGGGATTCTTTTTGCCCGGGCCGCGACGCGAACAGCGCCTGCTGTTCGATCCGCGTGATTGGCGGGCAGCGCAGTCCGACCTTTCTGCGGAACTTGCAGATCTGGCCCTGACTTTTGGCGCGCTGGATGAACGGTTGCGAGCGGGCCCCGAAGGCTGGACGCATCGCTTGGCATTGATGGAGACGTCCGATCTGGGGTGGTGGACCGGAGACCGGATCAGCGTGGATCGATTGGCCTTGTGGACCGGTTTGCGGATCGGCGCGACTCATGATGACGTGCAGGCCCTGTTCCGGGCCGGATGGGCTGTACGACGCCTGAGTTCGGGCGCGCCGCCTGCTGCCGGCGGTTGGGAACGGGGGCTGACCGCGTTTCTTGACCGACTGGCTCAGGGGGCCGACGCGACCCCGGAATCCATCATTGATCTGGCCGAGGTCATGCAAAACGCCGAAGGGCTGCATCCTGTGACGCAGTCGGCAATTGCGTTTCACGCGTGGCGGGCGGTGTCACAAGGCATCGGACAAGACACGGAAGCAGCCGTCATAGCCGCGCGGCATGCGGCCTCCATGGGGCGTGGCGGTGCGCAGTTTATGCCCTTGGCCTTGTCCGGGCCGCGTGCGCTGCGCGGCTCGGGGGATCCGGCGGAAAAACTGAGCGCATGGATCGGCGGCGCAGGGCAGGCAGCCCTTGCAGCGTTGTTGCACCTGGACCGGATCAGCGCGTGGGAGGCGAAAGCCAAAAAGGTCACGCAGGATCTGAGCGGCCGCACCCCGCCGCGCCTGATCACTGCATTGACGGCCTGGCCCATGGTATCCGCGCCTTTGGCAGAAGACCTGACCAAGGCTTCCCGCGCGGCGGTACAGCGCAATTTCGACCTGTTCGCGCAGCGGGGTCTGGTTCGCGAGGTCACCGGGCAGGGGCGTTACCGCGTCTGGACGGCGGCGCTGTAATCCATCAGCCAATCGCGAAACGTACGCGCTGCCGGGCGCAGCGCCGTGCGGGAGGGATAGACCAGATGATAAGCTTCCTGCCCCGGGCAGGAGAAGTTCGGCAGGCAGGGGACCAAGCCCGACAGTTTCATAATGCGATCTGACGCGGGCGCGCGCGCCAAGGCAATGCCGCATCCGCTGGCGCAGAGCTCGGCCGCCATCACCGAATTGTCGGCAAAAAAATACCGTGCCTGGCCTGCTGGCAGCCGCTGGTGTTCGAACCAATGCGGCCAGCTTGCCCGATGGGTCGAAACTTCGATCAAGGTGAAGTCGAACAAGTCCTTTGCCGTCTCGATCCGGGCAGCAATCTCGGGCGGGGCGATGGGATACAGATGTTCGCGCATCAACTCGTCACTTTCCGAGCCGAACAGCGCGGGGTTTCCGAACACGATCTGAAGGTCAGTGAACCGATTGGCAAAATCCGACATGACATTGCCGGTCGAAAGCGAAAGGTTGATCTGAGGATGCGCCGCCTGAAAATCGGGAACACCCCCGGCCAGAATGCCATGTGCAAACAGCAGCACCGACTGCACGTAAAGCCTTTGCTCGCGGGTTTCACCGAACAGACCGGCGGTTGCCGTTTCCAACATGAGCAAGGATTGCTGTACCGACGGCAGATAGGCGCGCCCGGTCTCGGTCAAAGTAACCGCATGCGCGTGACGGTGAAACAAGGGTGTGCCCAGTCTTGTCTCCAGCGCCTTGACCTGCTGGCTGACGGCGGCAGGCGTCATGTTCAACTGGGTCGCGGCGCGGGCAAAGCTTTCGGTTCGGGCCGCAGCCTCGAATACGCGCAGCCAGTTGAGGGAAGGGACGCGGGCGTTCATTCCGACAGGCTAAGCAGAACTTAGCCTCACCGGCAAGACAATTAGGTCTGAGCTTTTGATCCCCCGCCTTAGGCTTGTAATCAGTGAACAGATGAAATGAGCCTTCTATGTCAGACCCCGCCCTGCCGCCACGAGCCAAGCGCAAGATCTGGAATTACACGCCACAGCTGCCGATTCAGACCGCGCCCTATTGGGATTGGCCGATGAAACCTCTGGCCGCGTTGAAATACCTGCTGCAAAGCTGGAACCCGCTTGCATTGCGGGCGCTGCTGCTGGTCTTTGCGGTCATCAGCTGGACCTATCTGACGCCTTCTTTGAGCAGGATCGAGACCTTCGGCTGGGATTGGGTTGCGGAAATCTGGTTCCGCAATTTCTGTATCCTGATGGTGGTCGCAGGCGGTTTGCATCTGGCCCTTTGGAAGTTCCACACGCAGCAGGACGAATACCGCTATGACATGCGCCCGATGATGAAGGGCGCCAAGGTGTTCACATTCAAAAATCAGGTCTGGGACAACATGTTCTGGACCTTGGGCCCGGCATTGACGTTCTGGACGTTCTGGGAATGTCTGATCCTCTATTCCTATGCCAATGGCTGGATCACGATGATCACGTTAGACGGCAACCCGATCTGGTTCATCGCCATGACCGTCTTCGTGCCGATCTGGGCCGGGTTCCATTTCTACTGGCTGCACAGGCTGCTGCATGTGGGTGTGCTTTATACAAAAGTCCACGCTTGGCATCACCGCAACATCAATACCGGCCCTTGGTCGGGGCTTTCGATGCATCCGGTCGAAAGTTTCTTTCTGATGTTCGATACGATGATCTTCTTCCTGCTGCCGTCTCATCCGATCCACGCCATTTTCCTGCTGTTCCATCACGGCATCGGCGCTCCGACCTCTCATGCCGGGTTCGAGCATGTGAAGTTCGGCAACAAGGCCAAGTTCCAGGTCGGGGATTTCTTTCACCAGCTGCATCACCGGTTTTTTGACTGCAATTACGGCACCTGGGAAACCCCTTGGGATGAATGGTTCAACACATTCCACGACGGCACCGATGAAGGCAATGACATGGTCAAGGAACGCCGCCGCAAGATCTGGGCCACCGAATAGCCCGTGAAGGCAGATCCCTGCCGGACCCAAGCGGGTCCGGTGGGCGCGTTTGATCCAACAGGCGGTGTGCGTTCAGCGTCCAACGCCGACATAGGTTTCAAAGCCGGATTTCAGCGCCTGTGACTTTGAATAGATATTGCGCAGATCCACCATTCGGGCAGAGTTCATGGAACCGGCCAGCTGGGTCAGGTTCAACGCGCGGAACTCGTTCCACTCTGTCAGCAACACCACAACGTCAGCCCCTTGAACCGCTGCATAGGGATCGTCGCACCATTCGACTCCGGGCAATAATGCATCGCCTTCCGCTTTGCCCTGCGGATCGACGACGCGCACTTTGGCCCCTCCGCCGATCAAAGCGGGAATAATGGACAGTGATGGCGCGTCGCGCATGTCATCCGTGTTGGGTTTGAAAGTGACACCCAGAACCGCCACCGTCTTGCCGTTAAGGCGGTCGTCGCAGGCGTCGCGGATTTTTTCGATCATCCGCTTCTTGACCTCGTCATTCACCCGAATGACGGTTTCCGTGATCTGCATCGGATATGCATGATCCTGCCCGATCCGCGCCAGCGCGGCGGTATCCTTCGGAAAACAGGACCCACCATAGCCCGGCCCCGCGTGCAGGAATTTGTTGCCAATTCGTCCGTCCAGACCGATGCCGCGGGAAACTTCCTTGACATCCGCACCGACCTTTTCACACAGGCCTGCGATTTCATTAATGAAAGTGATCTTGGTCGCCAGAAACGCGTTGGCGGCGTATTTGATCATCTCGGCGCTTTCCAGATCGGTGGTCAGGATCGGGAAGTCACGCAGATAAAGCGGTCGGTAAATCTCGGCCATCACTTCGGCGGCGCGATCGTTTTCCACACCCACCACGACGCGATCGGGGCGCATGAAGTCATCGATTGCGGCGCCTTCGCGCAGAAATTCAGGGTTCGAGGCCACGTCGAATTCGGCTGCGGGGTTGGCGGCCGCAACGACCTCCTGAACTTTTCTGTTTGTTCCCACCGGCACGGTCGATTTGGTGACAATGACCGTGTAACCGGTAACCGCTTGGGCGATCTCTTCCGCCGCCGCCATCACATAGGTCAAATCCGCGTGGCCGTCTCCTCGTCGGGTCGGAGTTCCGACCGCGATGAAAACCGCATCGGCGCCATCAACTGCTGTTTTCAGATCGGTTGAAAAACTCAGGCGACCAGCAGCAACGTTTTTTGCCATCAGCACATCCAGGCCCGGTTCATAGATCGGCACTTCTCCGGCCTTGAGCATGTCGATCTTTTGCTCAGCCTTGTCGACGCAAATCACGTCATGACCAAAGTCCGAAAAGCATACACCGGACACTAAGCCAACATAACCGGTGCCGATCATTGCAATACGCATCCAAAAATCCTTCTTACCAATTACCACGGACGGCGTGGGCACAATCAAAGAAACTGACGCCGGTTTCAATGGCCGTCAGCAGTTGTGTGGTGCATCCCATAGATTCTTGCGGATATTGAGGCAATAAGAACGCAGACGGTGCAAAGCCCTTCGAAACCGCGACCATGTCCGTTTTGTTTAGCGGAGCCGGGGATCAGGAAGACCGGTTGGTGTTGAAATTCGGTTGAACAGAGGGTGTTGTTGATGGCTGGAATAGCTCCTGCCTTAAGTATTGATGAGACGCGGGGGTGATCGCGCGTTCTCGCCACCAACAAGACGGCGTAAGGGATAAAAGGGGCCGCGTGACATGGCCCGGCAAATGACAGGTCGATCAGCTGTCCATTTCAGCGGCGGCTTGCAACAGCCAATTCTGAAACAGCCGGACCGGTGGCGAAACGGGTTTTTCCTTGAGACGCATGAAATAGGTCCAGGGGCTGTTCAGATCAAACCGGAAAGGCTCGATCAGCAGCCCCCGCTCGACATAGGACCGGGCCAGCGACCGGGGCAGGGCGACGCATCCCAGTGACTTGGCGGCCATTTCCATCGCCAGATTCGAGACATTTGTCCGCAACCCGCCCTTCTGGCTCAGATCGGACAATCCGAAATGCCGCGCCGCGTGCTCCCAATAGGAGGGGCGGCCCAGGATATGGATCAGCGGTGCATTCTGCAATTGCTTGGGGTCGGTCAGTGGCTCGCCATCGACCAGAAAGTCGGGCGCACAGACCAAGGCCAGTTTTTCGACCCACAAACGATGGGCGTCGGGCAACACATCGTCGACATGATTGATCGTCAGCGAGATGTCCGAAACATTTGGTTCGACATCAGCCCAGACAGTGCCGTGAACCGTCAGATCAATATCGGGATGCACCGCGTTGAAACCACGGATCACATCTGGCAACCAGTTCTCGGCCAGACTGACCGGGCAAGATACCACCACTTTGCGGGTATGCGACCGCACGATGACCGATTGCGTGGCAGCGTTGATTTCCTGGAGGGCATGGCGCACTGACGGCAGATAGGCCTCACCCACATCCGTCAGCGACAGCGACCGGGGATGGCGCACGAATAGGGGGCGCTGCAAAAACTCTTCCAACGAGCGGACATGATTGCTGACGGCAGATTGGGTGCAGTTCAACTCTTCGGCTGCAGCGGTAAAGCTCAGGTGCCGTGCCGCTGCTTCGAACGAACGCAGAAAGGTCAGGTGTGGAAGATTCATCATGACGGATGTTTCTCAGGCAAGGCACGTTGCAAAGAACTAATAAGCCCAGGGCTTGCTGTCTTGCCCATGAGCGACTCACACGTATGGTTCTGCCTCGAAACGCGATCTGGTCCTAGTCACAAATAATCCGGGGCCATTGCCCCATGATTGTTTTCGTGCCGCTATGCGCAAATTCACATAGGCTTTTTCTTGTATCCGGAACCCGAAAGAAAAACCTCGACTGGACACCGTGACAGATACCTTTCAGACCGTTGCAGATTTTGCGCTGAAGCATGCCGCGCAGGATTTTCCCGCCACCGCACGCAAGGCAGCGGCGTTGATGCTGCTGGATACGCTGGGGATCACCATAGGATCGGGGCCGATGCAGGCCGGACAGATTGCGCGCGAGAGTGCGGTAGCGCTGTTTGGCGCGGGCGATCCGGGGCTGAGCGCGCGCATGCTTTTCGACGGTCGTCGCGTCAGCGTCGCGGGTGCGGCCTATGCAGCGGCCACACAGACCGACAATTTGGACGGACATGATGGATACAATCCGACCAAAGGCCACATCGGGGTTGTCGTCGTTCCCGCACTGGCGGCACTGGCTGAAACCGTTCAAGATTTTTCAGGCCTCGAAGCGCTGGCGGCGGTGATCGTTGGATACGAGGTCGCGGGACGCGCGGGCATTTCTTTGCATGACACCGTCAGCGATTATCACACATCCGGAGCTTGGAACGCGATTGGCGTGGTGGCCGTGGCGGCGCGTTTGCGCGGTTTGAAGGCCGAACAGATGCGGCAGGCCATGGGGATCGCCGAATACCATGGCCCGCGCAGCCAGATGATGCGCGAGATCGCCAATCCCACCATGCTGCATGACGGTTCGGGCTGGGGCGCTTTGGTTGGCATTTCTTCAGCGGTATTGGCCGAGAAAGGCTTTACCGGGGCACCGGCCATCACCATCGAAGCGGCAGACGTTGCCCCCCATTGGCAAGATCTGGGCGATTTCTGGCAAATGGAGCATCAATATGTCAAACCCTACCCGATCTGCCGTTGGGCCCACGCCGCAATTGATGCCACCCGTGCACTCATGCGTGAAAACGACCTGACTCACCGGGATGTTGCCGCGATTCATGTAAACACGTTTCGGGAAAGCGCCTGCCTTTTCAGGGGCATGCCGGATGATACGTCCAAGGCGCAGTATTCGCTGCCATTTGCCGTCGCGACAATGGTTGCGCATGGCCGGATCGGGGTCGAGAACATCACCGGCGCGGGCCTGGCCGACCCGCTGGTCGCCTCGATCGTCGAGCGTATCTCGGTTGCAGAGGCCGCACGCCATTCTGACCGTTTCCCCGAAAGCCGGTTCGCCGATGTCAGCATCACCCTGACCGACGGGCGGATACTCGAGTCGGGCGACGTACATGCACGCGGCGGACCCGAGGCACCAATGGATGAGACAGAAGTGATCGACAAATTCATGGAATTTGCGACACCATCACTGGGTGCATCCCGTGCTGCCGCAATTCGTGACGCGGTTCTGGGGCTGGGCGCGCCAGGTTCGAAGTTCTCAGACCTTGGCGCGTTGATCTACGCCCCCGCCGACCAGACGTAAAATCTGCCGAAGCTGCCGTATATACGCATTCCGACCGGCACATCCGCACCCTTGATCCTGATGACGGCGCGGCGACGGTCTTGCCGCCTGCTGCAAAGGTTGATTTGGAGCTGGGAACAAGTCTGGGTGATCCAAGACCGGTTCGAGGTGAGTTTGCTCCCTTACACTGTCGCCCTGCGCCCTGATCCGGTCAGAGCAGGTCGAACAATCGCCCCGGCAGCGCGTCGTGACGCGGTAGGTTCAGAGCCCGCATAAGGCAGAACATCATCGCCTGATTTGAGGTGACGACCGGCTTGCCCAGCGTTGCTTCAATTCGGTCGATCGCCTCGACCGAACGCATGTCGGTGCAGCTGAGAATTATGGCCTGTGCCTGCGGGTGATCGGCCTGACAGGCCAGTTCATAAACCTCGTCCGGGGTCAGCTCTCCCTGACCGTAATTGCCCAGCTTTCGGCCAACATCGGTGCATCGAACGGTCTCGATTCCGTTCTGGGCCATGAAATCCATCGCCTGAACGTTTATTTCGCCCAGATAGGGCGAGGAAAAGCCGACCTTTGTGGCCCCCAGTGCCTTGATTGCGGCGATTAATGATCCGGCCGCGGTCAGCGACAGCGCACCGGATTCCGATTTGATCTGTTGCGCCAGCTCAGCGTCGAAAGACGGCCCATGGGTCAGGGTGGCCGAGGTGCAGCCGTACAGCACCACATCGGGCCGCACCCCCGAGATCATCCGCAGATCGTGGCTGATATCCGAAGCACCCAAACCTGCCATTTGATCCGAGCCGGGAATTTCATCCACGTCATAGCCGCCCATGCGCTGGAAATGGATGGTGGTGTTTGGCGGTCGCAGCATCTCCATATCCGGTTCCAGATTGGTGTTGGTGAAGGGCACCAGAACACCGATCTTGGCGGCTGTGCGGGTCTCGGTCATGTCAGCGCTCCTTTCAGGATGTCGCGGGCCTTGTCCATCACCTGGGGCGCACAGATCGTGGCGCGCAAACAGTCCGACAAACCATAGCCGCCCATGCCGCGCATCATCAGGCCCTCCGCCCGCAGGGCCGAGTCGGCGCGCTGTGCTTGCGCGGTCGAGGCAAAGCGGATCAGCACGAAATTGGTGTGGCTTTCCGGCACGCTCAGGCCCAGTTCGCGGCATTCCTGCGCAAACCGGTCCCGAATCTCGGCTGTCCGTGCGACCACGTTGCGCATATAGGCCTGATCGCGCATCGCCGCCGCGGCCGCTGCCTGCGAGGCAATCGAGATATTGTTGGGATTCAAAAGCTTGCGGACCTCGCCCGAGATTTCGCTTGGGAAATAGCCCCAGCCGGCTCGCGCCCCAGCCAGCCCGTAGGCCTTGGAACATGTACGCGTGATCACGGTGTCGCCCCGATCCACCAGCGCAAAGATTTCCGCAGGATCGTTCGTGGCATCGGCAAATTCCGCATAGGCTTGATCCACCACCAGCAGTGTATCGCCAGGCAAATCCGATCGCAGGCGGACAATTTCGTCATTCGGGATCAGCGTGCCGGTGGGGTTGCCCGGATTGCAGACGAACACGATGCGGGTGGCAGGTGTGACAGCGGCCAGAAGCGCGTCCACCGATACGGTCAAATTGACCTCGGGCGCTGCCACATATTCGGCCTGTGCCTGAGCTGTCGCCGAGGCGACAAAGGCATAGCCATATTGTGTGCCCAGCACCTGATCGCCCGGCCCGGCAAAGGCGCGGATCAGACAGCCAATCAGTTCCATCGAGCCCGCCCCACATAAAATGCGCGCGGGGACGAGCCCGTGCACCTCGGCAATGGCCGAGCGCATTTCGGCCCATTCCGGATCGGGATAAAGGGCCAGATCCGCCAGCGCTGCCTGCCCGGCCGCAACGGCGGCGGGGCTTGCGGGAAAGGCGCTTTCGTTCTGCGCCAGTGAAACCGTGTCTGCGCCGTTCGGATCAGCCAGCGCATAAGCGGCCATGGCGCCAATGTAAGGAACCGGTCGGATCATGCGTCACCCGCGTAAATCCTGGCGCCTTGCGCAGTTACCAACCCGCGTTTGATGTCCAGCGCCAACGCATCCGGGTCGCGTTCGGCAGGGTCGCCAAATCCACCGCCGCCCGGTGTATCGAAGATCAGATAATCACCGTGTTCCACCCGCAATTCTCCTTTGCCCGGAATATCGTTTGCGCCGTCCCTGAAACGGATGCGACCGGGCGCGCCGGGTCTGCCGCCCATACGGCCAAGCGCCGGGTATTTCAGCCGTTCGACCGAAAGGAAAACGATAAAGGGAGCACCGTTGGACGAGGTCATCTCGATCCGCTGCCCCAGCCCGCCGCGATACTTGCCCGCGCCGCCGGAATCTGGGCGCAGTTCGCGCCGCCAGATCGTCACGGGTGCGACGCTTTCGGTGATCTCGACCTGACTGCCGAACACCCCGGACGGATAGGCCGTGGCCGACAGTCCATCGGCATGAGGTCGCGCGCCGGTTCCGCCATTGTGTACGGGTTCCACCGCGAATTCGCGACCGCCATCACGAGCCACTTCGGGCGCGTGGCGCATGGGCAGGTCGAACATGCAACTTGCACCTTCGGCCGGGACCGCATCGGGCAGGGCCTGATGCAGGCAGCCCAGAACCAGATCGGGCGTGACCTGACCCAGGGTATGCCGCATCGCAACCGGCACCGGGCGCTGCGCGTTCAGGATGCAGCCCTTTGGCCCGTCAACGGTAAACGGCTCCAGCGATCCCGCATTGTTGGGAATGTCCGCGCCGACAATGCAACGCAAGGCAAACACCGTATAGGCGGTGGCATAGTTCAGCGGCACGTTGATGCCCTTGCGCGAACAGCCCGAAGTGCCCGAGAAATCCACATGCATGCCGTCCTTCCTTACGGTCAGGGTGGCGTGCAGTTCCAGCTCATTCTCATAGCCGTCCATCTTCAGAACATTCTTGTAGACACCTTCGGGTACGTCGGCGATGGCCTCCAGCGTGCCGCGGCGCGACGTGTCGATGATGTACGAGCCGAGCGTCCCTAGATCGTCGAGGCCAAATTCCTCCATCATCGACAGCAGCCTTGCAACCCCGGCTTCGCAGCAGGCGATCAGTGCATAGATGTCGCCATCGTTGGCGACGGGTTCGCGGCTGTTGGCGCGGATGATGTCCAGCAGCAAATCGTTGGGGGTGCCCTGCTCAACCAGCTTGCAGGGCGGGATCAGCAGGCCCTCGTCATAGATGTCGGAACCTTCGGGGCCCATGCCCAACCCACCCAGATCAACGAGATGCGACGTGCAGGAGGTAAAGCCCACCACCTTGCCATCCTTGAATGCGGGCATCATCAGCAGAAAATCGTTCAGGTGCCCCGAGGCAAGCCATGGGTCGTTCGTCATGTAGATGTCGCCCGGCTTCATGGACTGAACCGGGAAAGCCCGGCGCAGGTGCTGCACCGCCTCGGCCATGGTGTTGATGTGCCCCGGCGTGCCGGTCACGGCTTGCGCCAGCATCCGGCCATCGGCGTCAAATATCCCGGCAGAGATGTCGCCGCATTCGCGTACGATCGGGCTGAAGGCGGCGCGGATCAGGGTTTGACCCTGTTCTTCGACCACGGCCAGCAGACGATTCCACATCACCTGCAATCGGGCGGGCGAAAGATCGTGTGAAAGATCGGACGACATCATGCGCCTCCTTTCTGGTCCCGAACGAGGACGAGGTTTCCAATGGCATCCACATGGGCCGAGAAGTCGGCGGACACGAGCGTGGTTGTCTGCGGCTCGGTGATCAATGCGGGGCCGTGAAGGTGGTCGCCGGGCTTCAGATCCGCTCGGGCAACGAAGGCCGCTGGTTTCGACACTCCGTCCACGTCACAGGTGATCGAACGGGTTTCCGGCGCCGAGATTGTCTTCAACCGGGGCGTTTCAGGAACCGCCGGCACGACACTGTCACAGGTCGCGACACGTACCGCCCAATTGAGAATCTCGATCTGCATCCCCGGCACCGGGCGCGAGAATTGCTTGCGGTATTCCTGTTCGAATGCAGCGGTCAGCGGCACGATATCTTCGGCGGTCAGGGGGCGGTCGGGAAGGGTGATCTCGATCTCGTGCCCTTGTCCGTTGTAGCGCATGAAGGCAGTGCGCAGCGTCTGGGTCGGGACATCGCCGGCCCCTTGGAAGACGACCTCTCTAGCCTCGGAAATCATGGCTTCGAACAGCGTGTTGATCCCGTTCAGGTCCATGCTGCCCAGCGACGAATAGCGCGAGCGGACGATCTCGAAAGACACCGGAGCGAACAGGAAGCCGACGGCCGATCCGACACCGGGATCGGGCGGGATCACGATGCGGCTGACCCCGGCGGATCGCGCGACCCGGCTGGCGTGCAATGGCCCGTTTCCCCCAAACGCTATCATTGTTCGTGGGCCAAGGTCCTTGCCGGATTCCACCGCATGCATCCGACCCGCGCTGGCCATGCTTTCGTCGACGATACGGCTGACGCCATCGGCGGCGCCTACGGCATCCAGATCCAGCTTTGACCCGATCACCCGGCTCAGCGCCCGTTTCGAAGCTTCGGGATCAAGCTGAATATGCCCCTCGGCAAACGTGTCGGGTACGATATATCCCAGTGCAATATCACTGTCAGTCACCGTGGGTTCGGTTCCGCCGCGCATGAAGGCGACGGGGCCGGGCTCGGATCCGGCTGATTTTGGCCCTACGGTCAACCGTCCTAGCCGGTCAACCCCGGCAATCGAACCGCCTCCGGCGCCGATCTCGATCATTTCGATGACCGGTATTCGTACCGGCATTCCGGACCCTTTGATAAACCGAGCGGCGCGGGCAATTTCGAACTGGCGCGAGGTCTGGGGACGGGCGTTGTCGATCAGGCATAGTTTGGCGGTGGTACCGCCGACGTCAAAGGACAGAACCTGATCCAGACCGGCGTGGGCGGCGACGCGGGCAGCCAGAATGGCACCACCGGCAGGGCCGGATTCCACCAGCCGGATCGGAAACCGCGCGGCGGTTCGCATGGTGCACATTCCACCACCCGCTGTCATCATCAGGATCGGACAGGTGACGCCCTGGGCCTCGAATTGCCGGACAAACCGGGCCAGATACGTTGCCATCAGAGGCTGGATATAGGCGTTGGCGACGGTCGTGCACAGCCGGTCGAATTCGCGCGCTTCGGGGCTGACGTCCGACGAAATCGAGACGGTCAGATCGGGGCGCCTGTCCGCCAGCGTATCGCGCAGCCTGCGCTCGTGCTCGGGGTTTGCATATGCGTGCATCAGGCAGATGGCGATGGCTTCCGCTCCGCTGGCGTCGATATCCTTCAACAACGCGTCGATGGCTGTGCCTTCCAGCGAAATCAACACCTTGCCATCCGCCGAAACGCGCTCGCGGACCGTCAGCGCGCGCTCACGCGGCACCAGCAGATCAGGTTTCTCCAGATTGATGTCATATTGCGAATAGCGTCGCTCGTAGGCGATTTCCAGAATGTCCCTGAACCCTTCGGTGGTCACGGTTGCCACGACCGCGCCGCGTTTTTCGATCAGCGCGTTGGTGGCCAGCGTGGTGCCGTGAATGAAACCGGTGACTTCGCTCAGACGGTGCCCTGTCTGTTGCATCACGCGCGTTGCGCCTTGCATGGCTCCGTCGGCGGGGTTGTGATGCGTGGTCAGGGTTTTGGTCGAGGCAAGTATCGTCTCTTCGCCAGAGACAAGAACCGTATCCGTGAACGTGCCGCCAATATCGATGGCCAGGCGCAGCGCTTGAGTTGTCATGAGGTTATCCGAAAAATCCGTAATCACAGCGTGATGCATATGGGCCAGAGGCCCTGAGATCAGGCTGGGATCACAAGGTCACAGCCGGTGGCACGGCGGTCCATGGGATTTGGAAAACAACTCTTCATACGTAGGTATTCTTGTTCACACCAGCATAGCGCAACAAGCCGGAAAGCGACAAAAATGCCTGCAAACGACAAAATTCGTCACGCCTGGCCGATTGCGGGGCTTGCAGTTGAGGGTCTTGACCCCTCGCACATCACCTGTGGTCGTCTATTTTGTGTGACCCAGCCGATGCAGATGTGTGGTTCGCAAGGGTGATCCTCTGCAAGACCCATTCGAACCACATGCCGTCACTCTGAGATAGGCGGGAGAAAGATCTGCAAGCGACCGCAGGGCAAACTCTGCCTCTTGAACGGCCACGATTGAACGGGAAGGGATGGTTTCTGGGGCAGCCATGCGACTGCCCCGTTGCCGATCAGGCCTGCTGAGCGGGTGAATCGTCATCGATGAGGTCGGGCTCGTCCGGCACGATGATGCGATGCTCAAGATCCTCTTTGGGGGCGAACACCGGGTAGACGTACAGAAACGCACCGATGATCAGATAGCCGATGGTTATCCCGTCGAACTGAGGCATCTGTAGCGTGTAGGAATGGATGATGCCGATCGAAGACATCAGCCCACCTGCGACAGCAAACGCGCCGGCCATCCGGAAGCGCCCGTCAATCACATCGGCCACGATGGCACCCCAGACCAGACCGGTGATGATCGCCCCCTGGCTCAGGGCAAGGTGCCCCTCGTAATGAGCCCCTTCCATCAGAAGGGCCGAGGTCAGATCAGGATCTCCCAAGGATGGCAGCCCTTCGACACCGCTGCTGCGCAGCGCGTTCATCAACGATCCCCATTTGACCATCAGGAAGGCCGAGATATGGGGCAGGATCGCGAAGGATACCGCAGCCATGTGCATCGGTTTCACAGCCCAGGCCGTGTTGGTGATCAGGCTGACTGATACAAAGACCAGTACCGGTGCGGCTGCGGCGATCGGGATCAGCCCCGCGAGGAAGGACAGGAACCCCAGAAAGGCGGCGGCGGCAATTACAACGGCCACACCGACAATATACCCCGCATGGGCATCCAGCCGTTTATAGGCCGGATGGCCGATGTAGACGGTTGTCGGGAATGGCGAACCAAACAGAGCACCCAGCATCGTGCCTGCGCCGTCCGTCACCTGGCAGAGCCCGACAGGGTAATGGTCGCCTGCCGCTTCGGCGGATTCCACGTTGTTCATCGTTTCGATGAAATTGTAGATCTGCACGGGGATCAGCACCAGGAACAGCTCAGGGTTGGCGAACAGGTATTGCACACCGGCGATCAGGTCACCGAAATACGGGATCGGCGGGTAGAACCCGATGCCGCTGACATCAATTTTGGACTCGCCAAGCAGAAGGGCGATCACGGTACCGGCAGCAATCGCGACAAGGCCGGCCGGAACATTGCCCGGCAGGCGGAAACGGCCGATCAAACCCCAGAGGATGAACAGCAGCGACGTAAAGCCGATGATGGGGTTCTCGAACACTTCGGCCAGCGGCACAGAGCCGATGAAGACCAGGGCAATGCCGCACAGCGTCCCCAGCATCCCCGCACGTGGCGTGATCCGCTTGAGATACGGTCCAACCACGGCGCCCAGAGCCGCGACGATGCCGCCCATGAACCCGGCGCCGATGCCTACTTGCCAGGCTAGCATTGGATCATTTGTCGCCCAATAGATGGGTCCGATCACCCCGAACAGGTAGACGAACATAACCGGCGTCGAGATGCCGTAGGGCAACGCGGTTACGTCTTTGCCCTGCGCGTTTGCCGCCCATTTGGCGAGGTAAGTGTAGACAGCGACACCGGCCAAAATCGCGATGGCAGCGCCGGGAACGATGCGGCCAAAGACGATGTCCGCAGGCATTTGAAACACGAATTGGCAGACCCCGGACAGGATCAGCAGGTTGACAAGGTTGTCGGTAAACAGCGCCCAGAAAGCGCTGAAATCGCTGCGGGTAAACAGCTTGTATTCATAGGTCCTCCCGTCCATGACGGTCTCCTCCTCTGATGTGACCGGTTTGGCCCGACAGGTGTCAGGCCGATCTCCCTTTCCGGTCGTGATGGTGGCCCCGCAGGGGTGCCTGGTTTGCCCCGGTCAGGGCGGTCGCGGCAGTTTCAGAGGTCAATTCAGCCATCACCTCGGCCGCCACGAAGGCGGCGATGACGCTGGGCCGCTTGTCGCGGCTACCGCTAGCCCCGATGGGGCATTTCAAATGTTCGATGGACTGTCCGTCACAGTGTTTCTGCGCCCAGTTCCTGAGCTTTATCCGCTTTGTGGCGGACCCGATCATCCCTACATAAGCGGCATCCTTTCGTTCCAGCGCGGCGGTCGTCAGCAGGAAATCCAGCCCGTGATCATGGGTCAGAACGACAAAGGCGCTGCCCGCAGGCGCACCCCAGATATCCGTCTCGGGGATCGCGCTGACGCGGGTTTCGACATTGGCTGTGCAAAGCTCGACCTCTTCGGGTCGGGTGTCGACGAGGATGCAGCGCACCGGCAGATGCTGAAACTGATTGGCCAAAGCGCGTCCCACGTGGCCCGCGCCCATGACATAGACGTGTGGCAAAGCCTCGTCGCGCTGGGTCGCGCGCTCTGTGGCGGCCCATTTGTCGGACGCACGCATGCGGGTCAGTTTCATCTCGACCCGCCCACCGCAGCACTGGCCGATTTCGGGGCCAAGCGGCACATCCAGATCCTGATGCAACACCCCGTCGCGCAGCATGTCGCGGGCGGCGTTGATGGCCATGAACTCCAATTGGCCACCACCGATGGTTCCCCACAGTGCCCTGGGTGCCACGAACATCTCGGTCCCTTCGTTGCGCGGCGACGACCCGCGCACGCGTGTCAGCGCAATGCAGATCACACTGTGCTGCGTGGACAGGAATTCGCTAAGGGAACCGGGGGCAGTCATGGCTCAGGGCCCCGCTTGCAGCCGCGCAACTGCCATTAGCACACGTTCGGGGGTGGCTGGCGCGTCAAGGCGCGGACATTCGCGGTAGTCAGCTACAGAGGCTACGGCCATCGACAAGGCCTCAAACACCGAAATGCCCAGCATGAACGGCGGCTCGCCGACGGCCTTGGAGCGTTTGATGGTCAGCTCGCGGTTTTCCGACCAATCGGCAAGGTTCACGTTGAAGATGCGCGGGCGGTCTGACGCCAGCGGGATCTTGTATGTCGACGGGGCATGGGTACGCAGGCGGCCGGTATCGTCCCACCAAAGCTCTTCAGTGGTCAGCCATCCCATGCCTTGGATAAAGGCGCCTTCGACCTGACCTTTGTCCAACATTGGGTTCAACGAACGCCCGACGTCATGCAGAACATCCGTGCGATCCACGCGGTATTCACCGGTCAGTGTGTCAATCGTGACTTCTGAACAGGACGCGCCATAGGCGAAGTAATAGAACGGGCGGCCTTGCCCCTTGGCCCGGTCCCAGTGGATTTTTGGTGTCTTGTAGAACCCTGCCGCCGAAAGCTGTACGCGCGCCAGATAGGCCTGTTTGATGAATGCATCGAAGGCCAGAACGTCTTGGCCGATATGCACCTGATTGGCGTGGAAGGACACTTCCTCTGGCGAGACGTTCCAGGTCTCGGCTGCGAACTTCACCAGACGTTCCTTGATCTGTTCGACCGCGTTCAACGCTGCCATGCCATTCAGGTCGGTCCCGCTGGACGCCGCAGTGGCCGAGGTGTTGGGAACTTTTTCAGTTGTCGTCCTGGTGATCTTGATCCGGTTGAAATCGACTTGGAAGGCCTCGGCCACGACCTGAGCAACCTTGGTGTTCAGACCCTGGCCCATTTCGGTGCCACCGTGGTTCAGGTGGATCGACCCGTCGTTATAGACATGCACCAGCGCACCGGCCTGATTGTACCAGGTCGCGGTAAAGGAAATGCCGAACTTGACCGGTGTCAGCGCGATGCCTTTTTTCAGGATTGGCGATGTCTTGTTGAATTCAATTATGTCCTGACGGCGCTGGCGGTATTCCGATGTCTCTTCCAACTCTCCGATCAGCCGGTCGAGAATGCAGTCTTCGACTTCTTGGTGATACGGAGTCACGTTGCGGTCCGTGGTGCCATAGAAATTGGCCTTGCGCACATCCAACGGATCCTGCCCCGTGGCATAGGCGATTTCTTCAATCATCCGTTCCGCCGCGATCACACCCTGCGGGCCGCCAAATCCTCGAAACGCGGTATTCGACACCGTGTTGGTTTTCATTGGATGACTGTTCAGACGGACGTTCGGATAGAAATAGGCGTTGTCCGCGTGAAACAGCGCCCGGTCGGTGACAGGTCCCGACAGGTCTGCCGAGAATCCGCAACGCGCGGCAAAGCTGCCTTCGACTGCTTTAATGCGGCCATCATCGTCAAAGGCGACGTCGTAATCGATCACAAAATCATGGCGCTTACCGGTTGCCGTCATGTCCTGATCCCGGTCAGGGCGGATTTTCACGGCGCGGTTCCACTTTTTGGCGGCCACGGCGGCAACCGCGCAGAACAGGTTCATCTGGCTTTCCTTGCCGCCAAATCCGCCGCCCATGCGGCGAACGTTAACCACAACGGCGTTGGACGGTACCCCAAGGACATGCGCCACCATATGCTGCGCTTCGGACGGGTGCTGGGTGGAGCAATGTACGACCACATCATCGTCTTCACCCGGAATGGCAAAGGCGATGTGACCTTCGAGGTACATGTGGTCCTGACCGCCAACATTCATGCGGCCTTTGATCCGGTTTGGTGCCGCAGTCTGCGCCGGGGCGACGTCGCCGCGTTCCAGCTTGAGGGGGGCTGTGACATGCGGATATCCGGCTTCCTGCGCGGCAATCGGGTCCAGCGCGTGAGGCAGGGTTTCGTAGTTGATCTTTGCCAGTTCTGCGGCCCGGCGCGCGATTTCGCGGGTTTCGGCAACAACGGCAAACAAAGGCTGCCCATGAAACTGAATGGCATCGGTCGGGAAAACCGGTTCATCGTTCAGATGTGTCGGGCTGATATCATTGGCCCCCGGCACATCGTCTGCGGTCAGCACACCGACAACGCCGGGCGTGGCCAGAACGTCGGTGAAATCGATGTCCAAAAGCTTGGCGTGCGCGACGTCAGAGACCCCGAGATACGCGTGCAGCGTGCCTTCTGGCTGAGCAATATCGTCGGTGTAGTCGGCCCGCCCGGTGACATGCTTGATAGCACTGTCATGTTTGACGTTGGTGTAGGCTGATCCGATGATGGAAACGTTATCTTTCATTTTCTCGTCTCCTGATTAGGCGCAAGCCAGTTGAACGGGAGTGTCGGTTTTGGCGTCATTTTCGAGGAAGAACCGACGCAGCAAGTTTTGGCTGGTCAGCATCCGGTAGTCAGACGATGCACGCCAATCGGTCAGAGGTGAGAAATCCTGTGCCAGCGCCTCGGCGGCGGCTTCAAAGCTGTCGCGCGCCCAGGGTTGACCGTTCAGCGCCGCCTCGGCCGCAGCCGCACGCTTGGGCGTGGCGGCCATGCCGCCGAATGCAATGCGCGCATTGCTGATGGTGCCGTCTGTGATCGTCATGTGGATACCCGCAGCGACGGAAGAGATGTCCTCGTCACGCCGCTTGGAAATCTTGTATGCAGCGTCCAGATCGTTGGGTCCGGGCAGAGGCACGCGGATGCTTGCGACAAATTCATCGGGTTGGCGGTCTTGCTTGCCGTAGTCGATGAAGAAGTCAGCCAGAGGCAGGGTTCGGCGTTCGGAACCGCGCCGCAGAGTGATTTCCGCGCCGAGCGCGATGAGAACCGGCGGCGTGTCCCCGATGGGTGAGCCGTTGGCGATATTCCCACCTACGGTTCCCATATTCCGCACCTGCCACCCTGCGATGCGATCCCAGTAGGAGGACAGGTGTGGCAGGTGTTCAGACAGAAGGTCCTGGCAATCGGTGTAGCTGGCGCCGGCACCGATCAGGAGGAGAGACCCCTGTCTTTCGACTGTTTTCAGGTCTTCGAGATGACCGGTGAAAATGGCGGGGCCAATGCCGCGCAGGAACTTGGTCACCCACAGGCCCACATCGGTGGCTCCGGCCACGATCGTGGCGTTTGGATAAGCTTGCAGGCATTCGGCAAGATCATCGACGCTGGATGGCAGAATGCTCAGGTTGTTTTCGGGTCCGGAGACCACGCGCCGCCCGTCCTTCAGGGCCGCCAGACGCGCGGTCATGGTTTCGCGTTCGGTGTTCAGATGATCAGATGACGGGGTGCCGTAGCGGCTGACGGCAATGGCCGCTCGGATGATCGGCTCATACCCGGTGCAGCGGCACAGGTTGCCCTGCAATGCGGTTTCAACCTGTACTTCGGTCGGTTCCGGAGTTTGCATCCAAAGCGCATAAAGGGCCATGACGAAGCCCGGTGTGCAGAACCCGCACTGGCTGCCATGGTGATCGACCATGGCTTGTTGAACCGGGTGCAGCCGGCCTTGAGGCCCAGACAGATGTTCAACCGTCACGACATGACAGCCGTCTACAGAGGCAAGAAACCGGATACAGGCATTGACCGGAGCATAGCGCAGGCCCGAGCGCCCAAGCCGTCCGACAAGCACGGTGCACGCGCCGCAGTCGCCTTCGGCGCAGCCTTCCTTCGTTCCTGTCAGTCGGCGTTCCAGGCGCAGGAAATCAAGAAGTGTCTGGCCTGCCGACACGTCTGGGACGGAGACATCCTTGCCATTGAGGACAAATTGGATGTTGGTGCGATGCGTCATGGAATTCTCCCTCTGCCCCTGCCTTCCGGAGGGTGGTCAGTGGAACCATAGGAGCAAAGATTGAGATGGAAAATCGCTGCAAATGGCAAATACTTTCAACAGATCGTTGAAAAAGATGGGGCTATACCGCATTCTTTCGCTGCTGGGAGGATCCAATGTCTTACATCGAAAGTCTGCGTGTTTTTGTCCGCGTGATGGAGCTGGGCAGCATCACCTCTGGCGGGCGAGATCTTCGGTTGACCCCGGCGGTGGCCAGCAAACGGTTGAAAGAGCTTGAAAACCATCTGGGTGTGCGGCTGTTCAACCGAACCACCCGATCGATGACCCCAACCGAAGTGGGGACGGTTTTCTACGATGAAGCCAAGGCGGTCCTGCTGGCGCTTGATCACGCCGAAGCGCGTGTCGCCAGCTTTTCCGACGCGCCGCGGGGGGCGATCCGCATCACCGCGCCTTTGGGTGTCGGGCGCAGAATCGTTGCGCCTCTGGTGCCGGAATTCTCGGATCGTTACCCGGAAACAGAGATTCGCATGCGCCTGTCCGATCGCAAGGTGGACATTCTGGCTGACGGTCTGGACATCGCCTTTTTCATTGGAGAGCCTGGCGATTCAACCATGAAACTGCGGAAGTTCGCGGATTGTGATCGTGTTCTGTGCGCTTCGCCCGATTACCTGTCGCGGTTTGGGACGCCCAAAACACCGGATGATTTGTTGCACATGCCCCATAACTGCCTGTTGCTGCGTTATCCTAGGTCTCCGGAATACTATTGGACTCTTCGCACTGACATGGGGCCGCGAAAGCTTGAAGTTGGCGGCAAATACGACGCAGACGATGGTGATGTTCTGACCGACTGGGCCTTGTCCGGTCGTGGGATCGTCAACAAGCCGCGCTTTGACGTGCGGGAGTTTCTCGAGGATGGACGGCTGGTCGAGGTCCTGCCCGAGACGCCCCCCTTGCCAACGATTTTCGGGTGTCTTTATCCGCACAAAAAGCTGCAAGATCCCAAGGTGCGCCTGTTCGTCGAACATATCGCACAGCACAGCAAACGCTTTTTCGCATAAAGAAAAACCGGGCATCACGGCCCGGTTCGCTGTCATGGTTTCGCGCGCAGGCGCCTAATGGTTTCTGACTTCACGCACCCATGCGATGATGGTTTGGCGTGCCTCTTCATCCATTTGCACTGCCGATGGTGGCGGCATTGCGTGGCTGATCCCGGCTTGCAGATAGATCTGGTCAGCATGTCGGGCCACATCTCCGGGTGTCTCAAGGTAAACTTTCTTCGGGGCCCATTTCATGGTGCCGTACACCGGCTCGCGGGCGTGGCACATCGAGCAATTGCCCAAGACCGTGTCATAGGCATCTTCGAAGCCCGCGGCGGACGCATATTTCTGCTCGTATAGTGTCAGCTCGCGCGCTTCGGCGTCTTCCCATGTCTCGGTGTTTCTCACCGAAGACAGCCAAGCGATCACGACCATTAGCAGAACCGTCACGCCCCAGGTCCAGTGCGGGCCTTTCCCAGTTGCGTGCATCGTGTTGAAATAGTGACGGATGGTGACGCCCGTCAGAAAGATCAGGCTGGCGATGATCCAGGAATACTCGGTGCCGAAAGCAAGTGGATAGTGGTTCGACAACATCAGGAACACGACCGGCAAAGTCAGATAGTTGTTATGCGTGGATCGTACCTTGGCGATCTTGCCGTATTTGGCATCAGGCGTCCGACCGGCCTTGAGGTCTTCGACCACGATCCGTTGGTTCGGCATGATCTGAAAGAACACGTTGGCCGTCATGATCGTTGCAGTGAAGGCGCCAAGATGCAAAAGCGCAGCACGACCGGTGAAGATCTGGTTGTAACCCCAGGACATGATCACCAGGATCACGAACAACAGCAACATCAGAGCGGTGGGGTGATCGCTCAGCTTGGATTTGCACATCTGATCGTAGAGAAGCCAACCAATGGTCAGCGATCCGCCGGAAATCAGAATCCCCTGCCACAGCGCAAGGTCCACTTTGGTTGGATCAAGCAGGAACAGCTCGCCACCAACCCAGTATATGATCATGAGCAACGCCGCACCAGACAGCCAGGTCGTGTAACTCTGCCATTTGTGCCAGGTCAGGTGCTCGGGCATGCGCGAGGGCGCAACCAGGTATTTGACAGTGTGGTAGAAGCCGCCGCCATGTACTTCCCATTCTTCGCCGTAGGCCCCGTCCGGCAGGGCAGGGTTCGGCTTTAGCATGAGGTCCAGCGCGATAAAGTAGAATGACGCCCCAATCCACGCCATCGCGGTGATCACATGCAGCCAGCGAACGGAAAAGGCGATCCACTCCCACATTACGGCCAAGTCATACATGGCTTTGCTCCTAAGATTCTTTGCTTCCGGTTACTCTATGCGAGTGTGTTTTGTTCTGGTATTGCTGGTAAAGACCAAGCAGTATCAAAAAATGCAAAAAAATGTCCTACCTTGATAACATCAGAACCTTTGTCCGGGTCTATGAATTGGGCAGCATGTCCGCCGCGGGCCGTGATCTGAGGGTTTCGCCAGCCGTCACGTCGGCGCGTATATCGCAACTGGAAGAGCATCTTGGCGTGCGTTTGTTCCAACGCACGACACGCAGCCTGACGCCCACCGAGCAGGGAAAATCTTTCTATCGCGGCGCGGCAGAGATCCTTGAAGCGGTCGAAAGTGCCGAAGCCCAGATCGTCAATCTGACCGAAAACCTGAAAGGGTCACTCTATGTCGCGGCGCCGTTGGGAGTCGGGCGTCGGTTGATTGCGCCGCAGGTCCCGAAGTTTCTTGCCGAGTACCCCGAGGTGAACGTCCGGTTAAGGCTGACCGACCGAAAGGTTGATCTGACAACCGAAGGTCTGGACCTGGCATTTTTTCTTGGTCAGCCAGAGGACAGCAACCTGCGTATTCGCAAGATCGCGGATGTCGAAAGAGTGCTTTGTGCATCCCCGAAATACATCAAAAGGCGCGGGATGCCCGAAAGCGGGGACGCGTTGATCGCTGATGAGCACGAATGTCTCAATTTGCGGTTCCCGGGCGCGACCGAGTTTCAATGGCTTTTGAGGACCGATACGGGGCCAAAACGGTTCCGGGTTTCCGGGCGCTACGAGTCAGACGATGGCGACGTGCTGACAGACTGGGCCCTTGGCGGACATGGTATCGCGTTGAAGCCGATTTTTGAGATCGCTCAACATCTCAAGGCCGGGACATTGGTTCCGGTGGCGGAAAAGACGCCGCCAGAACCGATTCAGATGGCATGTCTGTTTACGCACCGCCGTATGCAGGACCCCAAAACGCGGCTTTTCATGGAATTCATAATCGAACGCATCGGGTCGTCGATTGCGGCGGCAAATACGGCCCGGTAGGTCGCTCAGCTGCCGCGATAGGTCGAGTACCCGAAGGGCGAAAGCAGCAGAGGCACGTGGTAATGCGAATGTTCGGACATTCCAAACCGGATCGGGATGACGTTCAGAAAGCGCGGGTTTTCAGGTGGTGTGCCGCAGGCATCAAGGTAATCCCCGGCATGGAAGACAAGTTCGTAGTCACCTGTTGAAAACTCTGCTTCGGGCAGAATTTGTTCGTTGGTCCTGCCGTCGTCATTGGTGAACAGAGTTTTCAGCAACTGGTGGTCTGCACCTTCAATGCGGAACAGTTCGATTTTCAATCCTTCGGCGGGGCACCCCCGGGCCGTATCCAGAACATGTGTTGTAAGGTAACCGGTCATTTGCGCTACTCCTCAAGTTATACAGTTACTAGTCTGTTTTCGCATCCAGGAGCAAAGGCAGTCTGTGGGAAGCTGCTTTCTGCATTTTTTGAAAAACATCTTTGATTATCTGGGGTATTGATCAATTCAAGAAGAAGGAAACCGATGTGAAGCCTTATCCACGAGACATGACCGGTTACGGTGGGCAAGTTCCCAAAGCAAACTGGCCGAACGACGCCAAAATCGCCATTCAGATCGTGCTGAATTACGAAGAGGGCGGTGAAAACAACGTTCTGCACGGCGATGCCGCATCCGAAGCGTTTCTGTCCGAGATCACCGGCGCCGCCCCTTGGCCGGGGCAACGGCATTGGAACATGGAATCGATCTATGAATACGGCAGCCGCGCGGGGTTCTGGCGCGTGCATCGCCTTTTGCAGGATCTGCCTGTCACCGTCTACGGTGTTGCAACCGCTTTGGCACGTGCACCTGCACAGGTTGCGGCGATGAAGCATGCCGGGTGGGAGATCGCCAGCCACGGTTTGAAGTGGATTGAACACAAGAACATGGGCGCAGAAGAAGAACGTTCCCAGATCCGCGAAGCAATCCGCCTGCACACAGAGGTTACAGGTCAGCCGCCCCGTGGTTGGTATACGGGCCGCTGTTCGATGAATACGGTCGAATTGGCCGCTCAGGAAGGCGACTTTGCCTATATCGCCGACAGCTACGCCGACGATCTGCCATACTGGATCAAGGCAGGGGGCAAGGATCAACTGATCATGCCCTATACACTGGACTGCAACGATATGCGCTTTGCAATTCAGGCGGGGTTCACCAATGGGGAACAGTTTGAAAGCTATCTGAAAGACAGCTTTGACATGCTCTATTCCGAGGGTGAGGCGGGCGCGGCCAAGATGCTCTCGATTGGGTTGCACTGCCGTCTGATCGGTCGCCCCGGTCGCGCCATGGCGCTAAAACGCGCACTTGATTATTTCAGGAAACACGAAGGTGTCTGGTTCGCAACGCGCGAGCAGATTGCCGAACACTGGGCCATTGAACACCCGCCGGTGCAATGTCTGACCCCGTCCAAAATGGATCGACCAACCTTTGTGTCGGAATTCGGCGGCGTGTTCGAGCACAGCCCGTGGATTGCCGAAGGTGCGTATGAACTGGAAATGGGCCCGACGCATGACAATGCCGCTGGTGTCCACAACGCGCTGGCGCGTGTGTTCCGTTCCGCCTCGCCCGAGCAGCGCCTTGGCGTTCTGACAGCCCACCCGGACCTGGCTGGCAAGCTGGCCGCCGCCGGCCGCCTGACCAAGGAAAGCACCGCGGAACAGGCCGGTGCGGGTCTGGACATGCTGACCGATGAAGAACGCGCAACGTTCACGGCGTTGAACGAAGCCTACACGACCAAGTTCGGCTTTCCTTTCATCATTGCCGTCAAAGACAACACCAAGGCCAGCATTCTGGAAGCCTTTCGCCGTCGCATCGACAATGACCGCGACAGCGAATTTGCCGAAGCCTGCCGTCAGGTCGAGCGCATTGCCGAATTGCGTCTGATCGAGAAGTTCGCGCAATGACGGCTGGCTTGAAACTCCGTCCCTTGACGTCAGAGGCATTTGCACCATTTGGCGATATCATCGAGGCGGCTGGCCGGGTGGACAAGCTTATAAATCAGGGCAGATGCGCCCGCTATCACGACCGGGCCGTGTTGGATTTCCACGATGGGCGCGCGGGTATCAGTGTGTTTCAGTCCGAAGCCTTCAGCCTGCCGATCAAGTTGGAAATGGTTGAACGCCATCCGGATGGCAGCCAAGCCTTTTTGCCTTTGTCGGAGAAACCATTTGTCGTGGTTGTGGCCCCGGATGAAAACGGAAAACCCGGTCGGCCCATCGCCTTCAAAACAGCGCCCGGACAGGGAGTGAATTATCATCGCAACACTTGGCATGGCGTTCTGACCCCGCTTCATGCGCCCGGACTTTTTGCGGTGGTCGACCGAATTGGAGCCGGGCCCAACCTCGAAGAGCATTGGTTCGAGGAGGCGTTTGAAATCACAGAATGAGGCGCGTTGCCGGAAGAGGAGCCGGCTGCGAACCTCAAGGGAGGAAAGACCAAATGTCAGATGCATCCATCGGATCGCCGGAACAACTCCGCGATCCGAATTATACTCCGCCGCTGCTTAAGGCGGTGCCGCTTGGAATTCAGCATGTGCTGGCGATGTTCGTGTCCAACGTCACGCCAGCCATTATCGTTTGTGGCGCGGCCGGTTTCGGCTTTGGCTCGAACAGCCCCGATTTCCCGCAGATGATCTACATGATCCAGATGTCGATGTTCTTCGCGGGCGTCGCCACGTTGTTTCAATCTGTTGGCATAGGCCCGGTCGGTGCCCGGCTGCCGATCGTACAGGGAACATCGTTTGCCTTTATCCCGATCATGATTCCACTGGTGGTTGGCAAGGGCGTTGACGCAATTGCCGTCCTGATGGGCGGGGTCGTTGTCGGTGGCTTGTTCCACGCCTGCCTCGGGCTGTTCATAGGGCGCATTCGCTTTGCTCTTCCGCCGCTGGTTACAGGCCTTGTGGTGACCATGATCGGCCTGGCCCTTGTCAAAGTCGGCATTCAATATGCCGCCGGCGGTGTACCCGCCATAGGCACCGAGGAATATGGCTCGGGTCTGAACTGGTTCATGGCAGGAACCGTAATCGTGGTCACGCTTGGCCTGAAATTCTTTGCCCGGGGCATGTTGTCGGTGTCGGCGGTTCTCATCGGACTGCTGGTCGGATACGCCGTGGCCTTCCTGCTTGGCCAGGTGAATCTGGGCAACGTCGGCAACGCGGCATCCTTTGCACTGCCGAACCCCTTGCATTTTGGCCTTGAATTTTCGGTCGCGGCCATCATCGGTTTCTGTGCAATGTCCTTTGTTTCCGCCGTTGAAACCGTTGGGGACGTATCCGGTATCACCAAGGGGGGCGCTGGCCGAGAAGCTACCGACAAGGAAACACAGGGCGCGACCTATGCTGATGGTCTTGGTACTGCGATCTCTGGTCTGTTTGGGGCGCTGCCGAACACGTCGTTCAGCCAGAATGTCGGGTTGATTGCCATGACCGGAGTCATGAGCCGCATGGTCGTGACCATCGGCGCGGTTTTCCTGATCATTTGCGGGCTTATTCCAAAGATCGGGGCGATAATCTCGTCCATTCCGATTGAGGTTCTTGGCGGCGGCGTGATCGTGATGTTCGGCATGGTTGTTGCCGCAGGGGTTTCGATGCTGTCGGACGTGAACTGGAACCGGCGCAACATGGTGATTTTTGCAATCGCCCTAAGCCTTGGACTGGGTTTGCAGCTGGAACCCAACGCGTTGCAATACTTGCCCGGCACATTGAAGGTTCTGGCGACATCAGGAATCCTGCCCGCCGCCGTCATCGCCATTGTATTGAATCTGGTGCTTCCCGAAGAACTTTCCGACGAAGCGACGGAAGAGGTCTCGGGCGGTATGGCCGGACATGGTCTTGGGTCCATCGAGCAAGACGACCACGTCTGATGCGTTCGGCGTGATACACTGATCGTTCTGGAAAAAACATGAAGCGGCGCGCCTAGGCGCGCCGCGTTTCATTGTTTGGTCACCATTGAATGGAGATCTGCTGTCAAAAGCTCTTCGCCCAAAAGGACCGCCGAGACAATGCCCAAGAAGGTGACGCCGTCTGGCTTCAGAAATCGACCTCGATCGCGACCCCTTTCCGAACGGCGAGGTCAACCACGGACGCGGCGACCGCAAGATCTTGAAGGCCCACACCCGTGCCATCGAACAGCGTGATCTGATTGTCCGATATCCGGCCCGGATCGGTGCCGTTGATGACCGCGCCAAGCTGCGCCACGTCGCTTTCCTGGATCAGGCCTTCGGCCACCGCGTGCTGCGCTTCGCCGATGCTGACGGATTGCGCGACTTCGTCCGTGAACACGCTGGCCCTGGCCAGAAGGGCGGCTTCGACTTCCTGTTTTCCTTTGGTGTCCGTGCCCATGCAGGCGATATGAGTTCCGGGGCTTACATGGTTTGCCATCAGCGAGGGCGCAAAGGCCGAAGTGATCGAAATGATCACATCCGCCTCAGTCATTTCGTCAAGCTCGACCGCCTGGAACGGAACGCCGGCTTCATTGGCGACCTTCTCGATATTCGGCAGCATTTCGGGGTGGTAGTTCCAGCCAATGATCTTTTCAAAGGCGCGCTGCTCCAAAGCCGCGCGAAGCTGAAAGGCTGCCTGGTGGCCAGCGCCCATCATGCCTATGACCTTGGCGTCCCTGCGTGCGAGATGCTTGATCGATACCGATGATGCTGCCGCCGTTCGAAGGGCCGTCAGAAGGTTCCCACCGACCATCGCAGATGGCTTGCCGGTGTCGGGGTCGAAAAGAAAAACGGTGGACTGGTGGTTGATCAGCCCGCGTTTTTCCAGATTGTTCGGCCAATAGCCGCCCGCCTTCAGTCCCAGCGTCAGGCCGGCGCGGTCAAACCCCCCTTTGAAGCCGTACAGTGCATCTTCGTGCCCGATGGCTTCACGCACGACAGCGAAGTTGTAGGCGTCGCCGGACGCCATTGCGGCAAAGACCTGTTCGACCGCGTCAAAAGCCGCTTGTCGGGTCATAAGGTCAGCGATCTCACGCTCGGGTACGATCAGCATTTCATTCTCCAATCAAACATTCGTGCGCCCGCGTGCCACCGCCGGAAGGAGAGCATACACGCGGGCGGCTGTCTGGCTGCTTCCGAGCCAGCCCTCCCAAACACGGCAAGTGCGGATCAATAAGCGCGTCCGCGGGCGGATACGGGCCAGACGGTCTCGACCTTGCCGTTGCGAACGCCGACATACCAATCATGTACATTTGCGGTTGGGTCGCAGTGCCCCGGAACCAGCCTGAGCTTGTCGTTGACCTTCAGCACACCGTTCGGGTCCATGACGACGCCGTGTTCGTCCGAACATTTGATGTACTCGACATCATCTCGGCCGAAGATAACGGGCAGACCGCTGTCCACCGATTGCGCCTTGAGGCCCGCATCGACGATCGCCTTGTCCGCCTTGGCGTGGCTCATGACGCTGGTCAGGATGAAGAAGGCGTTTTCCCACTCGCCCTGATCGATCCGGTTGCCGTCCTTGTCCAGGATACGGCCGTAATCGGCATCCATGAAGGCGTAGGACCCGCATTGCAGTTCGTTGTACACGCCCGAGTTGGACTCGAAGTAGTATGAACCGGTGCCACCGCCCGAGACCAATTCGCACTCGATGCCTTCGGCTTTGAGGCCTTCAACCGCGTCCCTTACCATCGCAATTGCGGTGTCGAGCTTTTCCTTGCGCGCCTCATAGCTGTCGAGGTGCTGCATGGCCCCCTGATAGGCCTGAATGCCGGTGAATTTCAGGTTCTCGGCTGCTTCGACCGCTTTGGCGATTTCGATCACGTCGGATGTTGTCGTCACACCGCACCGGCCAGCGCCGCAGTCGATTTCGACGAAGACCTCCAACTGTGTTCCGTGATCCACCGCCGCGCCTGAAAGATCCGCGACATTGTCCAGATCATCGACACAGACGATAATGCGGCTGCCCAGCTTTGGCAGGCTGGCAAGACGGTCGATCTTGGCAGGGTCACGCACCTGGTTCGACACCAGAACGTCCTTGATGCCACCGCGCACGAACACTTCGGCCTCTGAAACTTTCTGGCAGCAGACGCCTACGGCGCCTCCGATCTTCTCCTGCAACTTGGCCACGTCTACCGATTTGTGCATTTTTCCATGCACGCGGTGGCGCATGCCGTGCGCCTTGGCATAGTCGCCCATCTTCTTGATGTTGCGTTCAAGCGCGTCGAGATCCAGCACAAGAGAGGGGGTCTGGATATCTTCTTCATCCATTCCGGGCTTGGCCGGAATGTCAAAGCCTACTTCGAATTCGTCGAGATTGGTCATATCTTTCATTTCCGTATTCCTATGTCGGGATTGATGTCACGCGTTCAGCCAGGGCAGCCTGTCCAGATCGACATTACCCCCGGTTATGATCAGGCCGACACGCTTGCCTTTGAATGCGTCCGGGTTCTTCAGGATCGTGGCCAGCGGAACGGCCGAAGATGGCTCCATCACGATCCGAAGGTGTTTCCACGTCAGCTTCATCGCGTCGATGATCTCTTGCTCTGATGCCGTGTAAATCTCGGATACGTGGTTCGACACGAAATGCCAGGTCAACTCTTTCAGCGGCACCAGCAGCCCGTCGGCGATCGTCTTGGGTGCGTCATCCGCGATGATGTGGCCGGCCTTGAAGCTGCGATAGGCATCGTCGGCCTGCTCCGGTTCCGCCGCGATGATCGCGGTTTCCGGGGCGAGCGTCGAAAGTGTCAGACAGGTGCCGGACACCATGCCGCCGCCGCCGATAGGTGCGACAACCGCATCCAGACCATCGGTCTGCTCGATGAACTCGCGCGAACAGGTGCCTTGCCCGGCAATCACGCGCGGATCGTTGTAGGGATGGACGAAATCCCCGCCCGTTGCGGCCTGAACCTCGGCAAAGGTTGCTTCGCGCGACGAGGTGGAGGGCTCACATTCCGTGATCTTCCCACCATAGCGCCGCACCGTGTCTTTCTTTGCCTGTGGCGCTGTGCGCGGCATGACGACGTTGCACGGTATGCCCCGCTTCATTGCCGCATAGGACAGGCACGAGGCGTGGTTGCCCGAAGAATGGGTTGCGACGCCTTTCCTGGCCTGTTCGTCGTCAAGGCCAAACACGGCGTTTGCAGCGCCGCGAACCTTGAAGGCGCCCGGTTCCTGAAAGTTTTCACATTTGAAGAACAGCTGTGCACCGGATAGCTCGTTCAGATAGTCTGATGTGCGGACCGGTGTGCGGCGGATGAAAGGTTCAATCCGATCATGTGCCGCCAGCATGTCCTCGTAGGTAGGGATATTCATGTTGCAATCCTTCATCACGCGGCGTCCTTTTGAATGGCGCCCGAATGACCGCGATAGTATTCCTGCGCAGCCGCCACGCCCGAGCCCAACTGGATGTTCAGGCCCAGGTCGACCATGCACATTTCAGCGGTGGCAATCCCGGACAGGGCCATGACATCCGTCAGGCTTCCCAGATGCCCGATGCGGAATACCTTGCCCGCGACTTCGCCAAGACCGACACCGAAGGCAACGCCGTATTTTTCGGCCGCGTGCGTGACAATATCGGTGGCGTTGAAACCGTTTGGCGTACGGATCGCGCTGACGGTGTCAGAATAAACCGAAGGGTTCGCCGCGCACAGGTCCAGCCCCCAGGCGCCCACGGCGGCGCGTACGCCTTCGGCAATACGGTGATGCCGGGCAAAGACGTTTTCCAAACCTTCACCCAGCAGCATGTTACAGGCCTGATTGAGGCCATTCATCAAGCCAACCGCAGGTGTGTAAGGGTATGCGCTGTTGGCATAGCCTTTCGCCATGTCGTGCACGTCAAAGAAGGTGCGGGGCAGGGTCCCTGTGCTGGTCGCGTCCATTGCCCGCTGGCTAAACCCGACGATGGCAAGGCCCGCAGGCAACATGAACCCTTTCTGCGAACCCGTGACGGCCACATCAACGCCCCATTCGTCAAAACGGAAATCCATGGATCCGATCGATGAAACACCATCGACGAACAGCATTGCGGGGTGCCCGGCAGCATTCAGAGCCTTGCGTACAGCGGCAATATCCGATTTCACACCGGTTGCCGTTTCGTTATGCGTGGCAAGAACAGCCTTGATTTCGTGGCTTGTGTCGGCGGTCAGAATCTCTTCGTAACGATCGGCTGGCAGCCCTTCGCCCCAAGAGGTTTCGACAATCTCGACATTCAGACCGTGGCGCTGGCACATATCGATCCAGCGATGGCTGAACATGCCGTTGCGCGCCGCCAGAACCTTGTCACCGGCGGACAGGGTGTTGGTCAGCGCGGTCTCCCAGCCTCCGGTTCCGGTCGACGGGAAGATGAAGATTTCGGCGCTGTCGCTTTTCAGAATTTTTTGCACACCCGCGCGGGCTGGGTGCAGAATCTGCCCGAACAGCGGCGAGCGGTGGTCGATCGTGGGCATGTCGCAAGCCTTGCGCAGGCTTTCGGGGATATTGGTCGGGCCCGGAATGAAAACGGGATTTTGAAAGCTCATGGGTGGTCTCCTTCCGTCGTTGACCACACAATAAGTTCTAGCCGCTCTGCCCGATATATTTTTGAAAAAGCCTTTCAAAACACCACGTTTTGAATTTAATTTATAATTGTCAGAGCCTTATATTTTTCATATCATGAATTAGTCTTTCACGAATGATCAAATGGTTTTTATGGATTCTCAAGACAATACTCGCGAAGTCCGCAGAAAAGCCCGTGGAAGACCACGAGGATGGGACGACAAGACAGCGCAAAACACGATCAAATCTCTCGACCGTGCGATGGAAGTTTTTGAGTATTTGAGTGAAGCGCAGGGCAAGGCGTTAACCGCGCTATCCGACGAAATGGGCCAGTCGCCCGCCACAGTTTACCGAATTCTCGTTACACTAGAGGGGAGGGGACTTGTCGAGTTCGATCATGACGAGCAGGTCTGGCACATCGGTCCTCGTGCATTCGTAATCGGCTCGCGCTTCCTGCGTCGCACCAGCCTTGTGGACCGGGCCCGACCCGTGATGCGAAAGCTGATGGAGGCCACCGGCGAGACCGCAAACCTGGGGGTCGAAAAAGAAGGAATGGTGTTGTTCCTGAGCCAGGTTGAAACCCATGCCAGCATCCGGGCGTTTTTCCCACCGGGCACGCTGTCTCCGATGCACGCATCGGGCATCGGGAAAGCTTTGTTGGCATATATGGATGAAGATCGGCTGGACCGGCTGTTGGCCAAGACGGAACTGTGGGCCTTCACGGACCGGTCGATTACCAGCCCGGCCGCGCTGAAAGAAGATCTTGCCATGGTCAGGGCACAGGGCTTCTCGATAGACAACGAAGAAAAAAACGCGGGTATGCGATGTATCGCTGCGCCGGTTTTCGATATCAACCGAGAGGCTGTAGCCGGGATTTCGGTATCCGGACCGACAAGCCGCGTCAGCGAAGCCGAAATCGCGCGCCTAAGCCGCCCCGTCATCGAGGCGGCGCGTCAGTTAACTTTGGCCATCGGCGGGACTATTTCTGCGCCGCTGTCTTGAGGCTCCGGTGCTGCGGATAAGCCGCTGGTCCCGGCCGCAGGGCCATATGACGGTTCACGTCTTTGTACAGCAGGTAACGGAACTTACCCGGTCCGCCCGCATAACAGGCCTGCGGGCAGAACGCGCGCAACCACATGTAATCGCCGGCCTCGACCTCTACCCAATCATTGTTCAGCCTGTAGACGGCCTTTCCCTCAAGAACATACAGACCATGTTCCATCACATGTGTTTCAAGGAAAGGAATGACGGCGCCGGGCTCGAAAGTCACCACGGTCACGTGCATATCGTGCCGCAGGTCACTTGGATCGACAAAGCGCGTCGTGGCCCATTTGCCGTCGGTTCCGGGCATCGGCGTCGGCGTGATCTCATTTTCGTTGAGAACCAGAACGTCCGGGCGGTCAAGCCCTTCCACCGCTTCATAAGCCTTTCGAATCCAATGGAAGCGCAGGGTCTCACCGCCTCGGTTTCGTAAGGTCCAGTTGCATTCAGCGGGCAGGTAGGCATAGCCGCCGGGCGTCAGCTCATGGGTCGTGCCGTCGGCCGTCAAGGTCGCTGTGCCTTCGACCACGAACAAAACGCCTTCGGCTTCGGGATCGGTCTCAGGACGGTCAGAGCCACCGCCGGGCTGAACCTCCATGATGTATTGCGAAAAGGTTTCGGCAAAGCCGCTTAGCGGGCGGGATATCACCCATAAGCGGGTGTCGTCCCAAAACGGCAGAAAACTGGTCACGATATCCCGCATCGTTCCCTTTGGGATCACTGCATAAGCGTCAGTAAATACGGCGCGGTCAGTCAGCAATTGCTCCTGACCAGGGTGCCCACCGTGTGGAGAATAATACTTGGCGGTCATGCATGCTCCTGAAAAATGTCATATGCCTGAAATATGCGCCGTAGGATCGGTGCGGACCACCCGCAAAAAGTTGACAGCTCTATTCGTGAAGATTTGAAAAATCAGAATTTGGCCGTCGTTAAGCGCGCGCAGCATTGGCATCATGCGTGCGCTGCGCAGCCGGTCGGACCAACAAGGATTGGGTCAGGGTTGCACCGGTCTGACCCCGGACAGATCCGGGGCAATCCGTATCATCTGCGACAGGTTAGGTTTCAGTCCTGTGCTTTTACCGGAAATCACCCCAAGCGGAACGCTTGTCGCTGCGGCGAGTGCATCCTGAACGGGGATCCCAGCTTGTTCCGTCAGAACCCGCACCGCTTTTGTCAGGCACAAGTCTGCCCCGGCCAGAGTGCCGTCCTCCAAAGTCAGCCTGCCGTTTTCCCGCCGGATCCGGCGTCCTTCCAACTGAAACTCGGTCAGTGACGTTCCGGCGACCGCCATCGCATCGCTGACAAGGAAAATCCGCCCTGGTCCGCGTTTGGCGGCCCAGGCAATCCGCATCGTATCGGGATGAACGTGGATGCCATCCGCGATCAAGCCCGCCGATAGCGATCCGCAGGATAGCGCCGCGCCGACCAGTCCCGGTTCACGACTGCCGAGCTGGCTCATTGCATTGAACAGATGCGTTGCGCACTGCGCCCCGGCCCTTGAAAACGCCTGGCAGGTTTCAAAAGGCGCGTCCGTATGCCCCAGAGAAACGATGACCCCCGCGCGTTTCAACTCTTCAACCTGTTGCGGGGTTGTGCTTTCAGGTGCCAGCGTGACCATCAATGCAGGCAGGTGTTTTGCAGCGTCGATCAGAATTTCCAGATCGGTTTGCTGCATCGGGCGGATCAGGGCGGCATCATGTGCGCCCTTGCGTCGCACAGACAGGTGCGGACCTTCCAGATGCAGGCCCGCAATGCCGGGAACACCCGTCTGAACGGCCTTGATGGCGGCATCAATCGCGGCCCGGGTTTTCTCGGCCGTGTCCGTGATAAGGGTTGGCAGGATGCGAGTGGCACCCAGCGCGCGATGAGCGCTGGTGATTTGAGTCAGCGTGTGAACCGATGGATCGTCGTTGAACATCACGCCACCGCCGCCGTTGACCTGCAAGTCCGCATAGCCGGGGCTGAGGATGTCGCCATGCAGATCCTCGATCTGGTCATCCTGTGCGATCTGGGCCTCAGGTAGCAACGCATCCAGCACGCCGTTTCTGAACCGTGCGGCATATCCTTCACGCAATTCAGTGCCATCGAAGATCGGGCCGCCCGCAAAGGTAACAGTAGAGGGGGTCATACCGTTTCCGTCACTTTTTTCAGATGGCGCGGTGTGTCCGGGTCGATCCCGCGTTGTGTGGCCACCTTCTCCACCATTCCATAAAACGCAGCGATTGTCGGTATCGGGTCCGTCATCCAATGCGACGTCCGGACATGGGGCAGTTCCGTGGCGTGTTTAACGCGGCCGGTTGTGGCGAAAACCACAGCGCCTTTGGACGCCAGTGCGTCCGCAACTTCGGCCAGATTGTCCTCTGCTGCATCTCCGGACGACAGGGCAAGCACGGGAAAGCCCTGATCCACGATGGAAACCGGGCCGTGCAGAACCTCGGCCGCCGAATAGCTTTCTGCGTGGATCTGGCAGGTTTCCTTGAATTTCAACGCGGCTTCGTTGGAGATTGCCAAAGACAGGCCCCGGCCCAAGGTAAACAAAGAACGCCCATCCACCGCGTCCGCCACGGCGCTCCAGTCGCAGGCGATTGCGGTCGACAAACTGTCCGGCAGCCCATGGATTGCGCGCAACAGGTGATCTTCGCGCTTCACCTGCGCAATCAGCCACAGCCCGGCGACCAGAGACGTCACGAATGTCTTTGTCGCCGCCACGCTCAGTTCGGGGCCCGCGTGAATGGGCAGCGTTGCCGCAGCCGCCTCGGCCAGGGCAGAGGCAGGGTTGTTCGTGATCGCGACCGAGTAAGCCCCGCCGGATGTGAGCGACTGCGTTAGCTGCACGATATCCGGGCTCTGACCGGATTGTGAGACAGAGATGCAGATTGCATCCTCGCAGCGCATGTCGACCCCGTAGATGGATTTCACCGACGGTCCGACCGAAGCCATCGGCAATCCAAGCAGCAGTTCCGAGGCGTATTTCAGAAAGCTGCACGCATGATCCGAGGATCCGCGCGCCACCGAGATCAGGAACCGCGGGTCGCGGGCCCGGATCTCGTCGGCGGTTTGCGCGATCAATTCCGCGCCCTCGGTCAGAAGGCGGTCTACGGCGTCGGGAATCTCATCGATCTCGCGCCGCATCTGAGTGGTTGTGTCAGGCATTTTCCCAGGCTTTCAATTTGACAGGCGCAGTTCGGCCACAAAGTCATAGGCGTCACCGCGGTAGATCGAGCGGGTCAATTCAGCGACCCGCCCGCTTTGCAGATATGAGGTGCGTTGAATCCGAAGCCCGGCCGTACCTTCCGCAACATCCAGAAGCTCTGCCTCGGGCGGTTCGAGGTTGATGGCCGAGATTTTCTGGATCGCGCGCACCGGTCGCAGACCAGATTGTTCAAGAACAGAGTAAAGCGACCCCGTCACGTCGGTGGGGTTCGGCAGGATATCGAGCGGAAGGGCCGCTTTTTCCAACGCCATCGGACGTCCTCCTGCCTCTCGCAGGCGGTAGATACGCGCGACCTGTTCATTTGCCGACAAGCCCAATGCCATCATTTCTTCCGGGGATGGCAGGAAAACCCCGCGCTCCAGCCATGTGGAGGTCGTCTTGAGCCCGCGCCGCTCCATGTCTTCGGTGAACGATGTCAGATGGGACAGCGATTGTTCAACCTTCGCTACGGGTTCGCGAACAAACGACCCAGACCCCTGTCTTTGCTCGATTGCACCTTTGCGCACCAGCTCATGAATCGCCTTGCGTACGGTCACACGGGACAGGTCGGTGATCTCGGCGATTTCTCTTTCAGGGGGCAGCGAACTGTTGGGAGGCAGGATGCCGTCCTTGATCCCTTGTTCAAGGCGTTGACGGAGTTGTACATAGCGCGGGCCCGAGCTGTGCCCCAACCATCCTTCGGGCCGCAGGAAATCAGCTATGTTCATGTTCGATTTCCTCCAGATACGCCTGTGCCAATGCAAGTGCGCCGGACAGTGGATCGCCTGCGGGCTGGACCAGAGCAGATTGCATGTTCGCAGGCAGGTAGGGCGCGTAAAGGGGGCCAATTCCGCCGGTCAGACAAACGGGCAGGCCAACGTTCCAGCCCATTTTCTTCATCACGTCGATCAGATAGCCCGCACCGTCCTGCAGGATGGATCTGGCCAAGTCGTCCCCGCGATTGGAAATCTCGGTCACAAGCGGGGCGAGGGCGCCAAAGTCCGATGGCGTCATGTCAGCGGCGGCCCGTACAATTCCTGCGGCATCGCCAAATCGAGACAGCAGATCCTGCGCCAATGCTGAAGGGCCGGCCGTGCCGTCCGTGTGCTCCAGCGTCTTGGCCAGCGCCCGTTTGCCAACCCATTGCGCGGAAGCCTGATCGCCCAGAACAGGGCCCCACCCGCCGGCAAACTTCATCGTGCCACCCCTTTGCATTGCGACAAAAGAACCGGTACCGCAATGTGCGACAAACCCGTCCATGGCCCCCAATGCGCCGCGCAAAGCTGCTGCGCGATCATCTTCGATCCGGACGTGCCGAAATGGCAATGCCGTCGCAAGTTTCCGGGCAATTGCGTCACCTGTTATCCCGGCCAGGCCCAGATAGGCGGGCGCTTGCGCAAGCTCCTCGGGCGAACGGCCCGCCTGAGCGGCCAGAGCTTCCAGACCGCGCTGCAGCTCGATGCAGGCGGCCTCGAAATCCGTGGACACGTTTGCTGCGCCGACTTCGACTCTGTGTGTTTTGCCATCAACAAAAGCGGCGACGCGGCAACGCGTTCCGCCCCCGTCGGCGGCCAGGAACATGGGTTTTGATGACTTTACCATATACAGACCTTTATAATACCTTTTACGTGTTTTGAAGTCCTAATTGCGACCAAAGCGGTGAATTTCGTGCTATATCGGCCAAAAATATGGAAAAAAATAAATGGTAGACTAATGGTATTTAAAAGGTATGATATCGAGAGTTCTTGGGGGAGAATCACTTGATTACGCCGGCGACAGAACAATTGCATCAGGATGCGCATGGGCTTGATACCCGTCCGCTGGCCGAAGTAGCCGGCCTGCTGGCGCGGTCGCAGGTGTCAGCGGCATCGGCAGTGCTTGATGCGCTTGGCCCGATTTGCAGCGGGGCGACGGCCATGGCCCAGACGATCCGGTCGGGCGGCAAGCTTCGATATCTTGCGGCGGGGTCTTCCGGCCTCATGGCGGCCTCGGACGCGCTTGAGCTTGGCGGAACCTTTTCCATCCCGTCGCAGCAGATCCGCATTCATATGGCGGGTGGAATGCCGATCACGGCAGACATGCCGGGGGATGTAGAGGACGCTGTTGATGGGCTGGCGCAAGAGGTGTCGGATATGGTTGCCAACGATACGCTCATCGCGGTCTCGGCCAGCGGCACCACGCCTTATACCGTCGCTGCCGCAAAACTGGCGCGCGACCGGGGGACGCCCGTGATCGGGATTGCAAACAACGCGGGTTCGCAATTGTTACAACTGGCGGACCATGCCGTTCTGCTTGCGACCCCTCCGGAATTGATCTCGGGATCAACCCGGATGGGGGCCGGCACTGCGCAGAAAATAGCTCTCAACACGTTGTCGACGCTGATGGCCATCGAGCTTGGGCATATTCAGGACGGCATGATGATCAATCTGCGGGCGGACAATGACAAATTGCGCGCACGCGCCAACGGAATCGTGTGCCAGCTTACCGGCGTATCACCGGAACGTGCTGATGATGCCCTGAGGGCCGCGGATGGGAACCTGAAATGCGCGGCACTTGTCGCCGCAGGTGCCGCATCGGCAGAGGATGCACAAAAGCGACTGGCTGAAACGAATGGCCATCTGCGTCATGCGATGAACCGGCTGAATGAAAATAACGAACATAGCAACCTGGGAGAAACCAAATGAAACGCAAAGTTCTGAGCCTAGCTCTGATGAGCACGGCGCTGGTCACAAGCGCCTATGCGCAAGACGCCACGCTGACAATCGAAAGCTGGCGCAACGACGACCTCGCTCTCTGGCAGGAAAAGATCATCCCTGCTTTCGAGGCGGCCAATCCAGGTATCAAAGTTGTTTTCTCGCCTTCAGCCCCGGCGGAGTACAATGCGGTTCTGAATTCGAAACTGGAAGCCGGATCCGCCGGTGATCTGATCACCTGCCGCCCGTTCGATGCTTCTCTGGCGCTGTACGAAGCGGGCCATCTGACCGACCTGTCCGATTTGGATGCGATGGACAATTTCTCGGACGTAGCCAAATCGGCGTGGCAGACAGACGATGGGTCGGCCAGTTTTTGTGTTCCGATGGCATCGGTGATCCACGGTTTTATCTACAACAAGGATGCGTTCAACGAACTGGGTCTGGAGGTTCCGACCACCGAGGCAGAATTCTTTGAGGTGTTGGACGAGATCAAGGAAGACGGCACCTATATTCCGATGGCAATGGGCACCAACGACCAGTGGGAAGCCGCAACGATGGGCTATAACAACATCGGCCCAAACTACTGGAAGGGCGAAGAAGGCCGTCTGGCCTTGATCAAGGGTGAACAGAAGCTGACCGACCCACAGTGGGTTGCACCTTATGCGACACTGGCCAAGTGGGGCGCGTATCTAGGCGACGGGTATGAGGCGCAGACCTATCCCGACAGCCAAAACCTGTTCACGCTGGGCCGCGCTGCGATCTATCCGGCAGGCAGCTGGGAAATCGCAGGTTTCAACACGCAGGCAGATTTTGAGATGGGCGCCTTCAAGCCGCCGGTCCAAAATGCCGGTGACACCTGCTATATCTCGGACCATACCGATATCGGCATCGGTCTGAACGCTGCCAGCGAAAACCAGGAGGCTGCCCGCACGTTCCTGGCCTGGGTCGCAAGCCCGGAATTCGCCAGCATTTTCGGCAATGCGGTTCCCGGTTTCTTCCCTCTGTCCAATACTCCGGTTGAACTGGAAGATCCCCTTGCCAAGGAAATCGTCGGATGGCGGGATGAGTGCGAGAGCACCATCCGTTCGACCTATCAGATCCTGTCACGTGGCACGCCCAACCTCGAAAACGAGACCTGGGGTGCGTCCGTTGCAGCCATCAAGGGCACCGAAAGCCCTGAGGCTTTGGGCAAGAAACTGCAAGACGGGCTGGCCAGCTGGTACGCACCGCATCAGTAAGACCTGAACCACTCTCACCGGACGCGGCCCGTCGCGTCCGGCACCTTTTCCCCGGAGATCCCCATGCAGACCCGCCGCATACGCTGGCACATCGCCGTTTTCCTTGCACCTGCGGTGCTGGTTTACACGGCGGTGATGATCCTGCCCTTGTTCAACACGCTCCGCCTTGCGCTGTTTACCGAAGTCGATCAGGCGCGTGTGTATGTGGGGTTGGAGAATTTCCGAACCTTGTTCCTTGATCCGCTCTGGTCCGAGCAATTCTGGAATGCGCTGGGCAACAACTTCTGGTTCTTCCTGATCCACATGCTGGTGCAGAACCCCATCGGCATCGCTTTGGCCGCGATCCTGTCACACCCGAGGCTGCGCTTTGCCGCACTGTACCGGTCGGCCATTTTCATTCCCACGATCCTGAGCTTCGTGATCGTGGGTTTTGCCTGGAAACTGATCCTGTCTCCGCTTTGGGGGATTGCGCCCTCGATGCTGGACGCGGTTGGCTTGAAATCCCTGTTCGCGCCCTGGCTGGGCAAGGAAGAATACGCGCTGACAACTCTGGCGCTTGTCTCGGTCTGGCAATTTGTCGGCATCCCGATGATGCTGATCTATGCGGCCCTTCTATCGATCCCCGAAGAAATTCTTGAAGCCGGAGAGATCGACGGGATCACCGGAGCTTCGGCTTTCTGGAAAATAAAACTGCCGCTGATCCTGCCTTCGATCGGGATCATCTCGATCCTCACATTCGTGGGCAATTTTAACGCGTTTGACCTGATCTATGTCTCTCAGGGCGCGCTGGCGGGGCCGGATTTTTCGACCGACATCCTGGGCACTTTCATGTACCGCACGTTCTTTGGTTTCCAGCTGCAACTGGGTGATCCGTATATGGGGTCCGCCATTGCCGGCGCCATGTTCGCCATCATCCTTGTGGGTGTTTGCATTTACCTTTTCGGCATCCAAACCCGGATGCGCCGGTATCAGCTGTGAGGGCTCTGCAATGAACAAGGCACGCTCCAATCCACTGAACACCGCCGCAATGCATGGTGCGCTGATCCTTTACACTCTGATCGCGCTGTTCCCGGTTTTCGTGATCATCATCAACAGCTTCAAAACGCGCCGGGCCATCTTTCGCGAGCCGCTTGCCTTGCCTGATGCCGAAAGCTTTTCCTTGATCGGCTACCAGACGGTGATGAAGCAGGGGGATTTCTTTCTCTACTTTCAGAACTCGCTGATCGTCACCGTTGTTTCACTGGCCTTTATCCTGCTGTTCGGCGCCATGGCCGCCTTTGCCCTCAGCGAATACCGGTTCAAGGGCAACATGTTGATGGGCCTGTATCTGGCGCTTGGGATCATGATCCCGATCCGCATCGGCACCGTGGCGATCCTGGAGATGATGGTCGCCACAGGGCTTGTGAACACGCTCTGGGCCCTGATCTTCGTCTACACGGCACAGGGTTTGCCGCTGGCGGTGTTCATCCTGTCCGAGTTCATGCGCCAGGTCAGTGATGACCTGAAGAATGCAGGGCGCATCGATGGGCTTTCGGAATACACGATCTTTTTCCGGTTGGTGCTGCCTCTGGTCCGGCCTGCCATGGCGACCGTCGCCGTGTTCAACATGATCCCGATCTGGAACGATCTCTGGTTCCCCTTGATCCTGGCACCCGCTGAAGAGACCAAAACCCTGACGTTGGGCAGCCAGGTCTTCATCGGCCAGTTTGTGACCGACTGGAACGCGGTTCTGTCCGCGCTCAGCATGGCGATCCTGCCAGTTCTGGTGCTCTACGTCATCTTCTCGCGCCAGCTGATCCGTGGTATCACCTCAGGAGCTGTCAAATGACCCGGGTTCTGATCGCTGGTCTTGGCAACATGGGCCTGAGCCATGCCTTGGCCCATCATCGCCACCCCGACGCACGGATCGTGGGGCTGGTCAACCGCACAGGTCATGTAGATCACCCCGAACTGTCAGGCTATCCGGCCTATTCGGATTTTCAGGCGGCACTGGCCGAGACAAACCCAGATCTGGTCGTCGTCGCAACCTATTCCGACAGCCACGCAGACTTCGCCTGCGCCGCAATGGAAGCAGGTGCGCATGTCTTTGTTGAAAAACCACTGGCCACGACAGTTGCGGACGCCAGACGCGTGGTCGCAAAAGCAGTGGAAACCGGCCGGAAACTGGTGATCGGATATATTCTGCGGCACCACCCGTCATGGATGCGACTGATCTCGGAGGCGCGCGATCTCGGCGGGCCGTATGTCTTTCGTCTGAACCTGAACCAGCAAAGCAGCGGGGTCGAATGGGAAACCCACAAGGCCTTGATGCAGACGACATCGCCTATCGTCGATTGCGGCGTGCATTACGTCGATGTGATGTGCCAGATCACCGATTCCGATCCCGTCCGCGTGCATGGCATGGGCCTGCGGCTGAGCGATGAGATTGCCGAAGACATGTATAACTACGGCCAATTTCAGGTGATCTTCGAAGACGGCTCGGTCGGCTGGTACGAGGCTGGCTGGGGCCCGATGATGTCCGAGACTGCCTTTTTCGTGAAAGATATCGTGTCCCCCAACGGATCGGTATCAATCACCGATGGCAACAAGGGCGCATCCGCGGATATTGACGGCCACACCAAGGTTGGCGGTCTTCTGGTCCACCGCCCTGACGGCGACCGGACGATCGAAATGCCGGATGAGCCCGGCCATCAGGAACTCTGCGACGCTGAACAGGCCTATATGCTGCGCGCCATCGCCGAAGATTTCGATCTGACCCGCCACATGAACGACGCCGTGCAATCGCTGGCCATCTGCCTGGCCGCTGATGAAAGCATCCGTACTGGCCAACCCATTTCGCTGAAAGAGGCACGCACATGACCGCCCTGACGCTGCAAAACGTGAACAAATCCTTCGGCACCGTCGAGGTTCTGAAAGACATCAATATCGAGGTGGAAGACGGCGAATTCGTCGTCTTCGTCGGCCCCTCGGGGTGTGGCAAGTCCACCCTTTTGCGTGTCATCGCGGGGCTCGAGGATGTGACGTCGGGCGAAGTGCGCATCGGCGGAGAGCTCATGAATCTCACCCCGCCTTCGAAACGCGGTATCGCGATGGTGTTCCAGAGTTACGCTCTCTACCCCCACTTGAACGTGCGCAAGAACATGTCATTGGCGCTGAAACAGGAGGGCCAGAGCAGGCAGGTCATCGACGAGCGTGTCGAAAGGGCAAGCAAGATGCTGAACCTCGAACCTTACCTTGACCGGTATCCTTCCGAACTGTCCGGTGGACAGCGCCAGCGCGTCGCCATCGGTCGTGCCATCGTCCGGGAACCAAAGCTGTTCCTGTTCGACGAGCCTCTGTCCAATCTCGATGCGGCTCTGCGTATGAATACAAGGTTGGAAATTGCGAACCTGCACCGGCAGCTTGACGCTTCGATGATCTATGTGACCCACGACCAGACCGAGGCAATGACTCTTGCCGATAAAATCGTCGTTCTGCGCGACGGGTGTGTGGAACAGGTCGGCAGCCCGATGGAGCTTTACAACAATCCCGCCAACCAGTTCGTGGCCGGTTTTCTTGGGGCGCCGTCGATGAATTTCTTTCCTGCCAGCATGATCGGCGAAAGCGCGGACATTACAACGGGTATCCGGCCGGAAGACCTGTTTTTGTCTGACGACGGTCCGGTGGTCGCAAACGTCACCCATGTCGAGCATTTGGGCGGTGACACCAACGTGATTGCCATGATGCAGGATCACCAGATCACCGCGCGCCTGTTCGGGCAGCATCAGGTTGAAGCCGGTCAGAGCATCCGATTTGGATATTCTCCGGGCAGGGTCTATCGCTTCGACGCACAGGGCGCGCGTCTCGCGTGAGACTCACTGACGCAGGGCTCTGGGGGCCGAAGTCAGCCGACTTTTCCATGCAGCGCCGCCTAAACACCACCGGCTATTCTGGTGTTTCGGGTGAACATGACCGGCCCGGATGATGAGGCCGCGCGGAAATCAGCGGCGCGACCCGCCAAAGCGCGATAGAACTGGCGCAATCCGGGTTCGATATCTGCGGCAAGTTCTTCGCAATGCTGACACATGCGCACGATGTCGCCCTGAGGTTTTCGGGTTCTCAATGCTGCAATCAACTTACCGTGCCGTGCAACGAGTTCCTGGAACGCGTCGGTCTTCCGCAAAGCGGAATCTCCAACCAAAACAAAAACGGGCTCTGGGTTGGCTTTGCCTTTCAGGTCAACTTGGCCTGCCTGCAAAAATGCCAGGTCATCTCGCCCGGCTTTATACGCCGCGTCTGAAACGACAATGTCATACTCGACCGTTCGACAGCATTGTTCGATCCGTGCCGAAACATTCACGACGTCTCCAATAACCGTATAGTTGAACCGTTTTTGCGATCCGATGTTGCCGACGCAGGCCTGCCCCGTGGCGACTCCGGTTGCCAGCGCTATCGGCTTTCGGTTCCGCATAATCTCGGATGCATTGAACTGTGCCAAGGCACGCCGCATCCTGAGCGCAGCAAGCCCTGCGCGGCACGGGTGGTCCGCAACAGGTAAAGGCGCGTTCCAGAAGGCCATGATGGCGTCACCGATGAACTTGTCGATCGTACCACGCTCATGCAGGATCTGATCTCCGAGCTTGGAAAACAGCGCGTTCAGCAAGGATACAAGTTCCGTTGCCGACGCGGACTCGGACAGAGCGGTAAATCCCCGGATATCCGAAAACATCACGGTGATTTCCTGACTTTCTCCGCCCAATTGCAGCTGGTGGCCCGAATTCTCCATTTCATCAAGGATTTCCGGGGCCACGTAATGCGAAAAGACTTTTCGAATCTGGCGCTTTTCGCGCTCGGTCGAAACAAAAAGATACCCCGCCAGCAGACCGAAATTTGCGATGCCTCCAATCAGGGGGAAGGTGGCATCGAACAGGATGGATTGGTTTTGAAAAACCAGCCAACTGATGGCAAGAACGGCTGCGGCGGCTATGCCACCGGCGATGAAGGATGCGATGGCACCAAAGCTGGACATGACGGCAATCACCACAAGCCCCAGAAACGCAAAGGCAAGCAGTTCCTGTGCTGCGGTTATGTCAGACCGGCTGAGCATTTCCCCTGTCAGAGTCTGCTCGATCATCTGGGCGTGAATCGAAACACCGGGGACGCTTTCGCCAAGTGCCGTCTGGTGAATATCGAACAAACCGGCAGCGGAAGTTCCGATCAGGATAATTCTTCCTTCGATTTCAGATCGCAGCCCAGGGTCTTCAGTACCTTCCAGAACATCCTTGGCTGAAATGTAAAGGTCGGGGCTGTCCCGCCGGTACTTCAGCCAAAGCTCGCCATTCTCGGTTGTCGGCAAACGGTATCCGGCGATTTCGACGGCCAGCATGATGCCAGCCTCGTCAGGCGCGCCTTCCACAAAAATGCTGGTCTCACCCAGGGCGACCCTGAGTGCTTCGACGGCAAGGCTTGGCAGCGGACCGTCCGGACCGTTCCAAAGAACCGGTGCTCGTCTTACGATGCCGGTCCCACCGATGGGCGAGACATTGACCCCGCCGACACCCGCCGCCGCCCGATCCAATGGTGGCGCGATCGGCGTCCAATGCGGAACCGAGATCAGCCCCTCGGCGGGGCTTTCCCCGAATTCAATGATTCCGGCCTTGGCCGCAATGGGTTCACCTTTGGCTGACAATCGCGCGGCCACGCCCAGCACCACGGGCCAGTAGGCCATTTCCATTCCAAGCAAGACATCGTTGTCCAGCTTTTCGGCATGGCGTTCCACAGTCAGTACGCCCGCCAGCGATGGATCATTCAGAAGGCGAGACGGCGAATACCGGTCAGGTTCGGCAAACAGCATGTCGAACGCAATCGTCGCGGCGCCGTAGTCACCCAGATTTTGAACCAACTGCGCAACCAAAGTGCGGGGCCAGGGCCATTGTCCAAAGCTGGCAAGCGAAGCTTCATCAATATCCACGACGCGCACGGGGAGTTCGGGATTGAACTCCCGCGGGGATAATCTTTGCAAAACGTCGAAATAGATCAGGCGCGTCATTCGAACCGGGTACGGATCCCACGCCCGGATGAAGCAACCCAAAAGGATCAGCCCCAGCCCCACGAGGCGGAAGGCCCATCGCCCGTTCCTGGATTTCCGCACCTTGTCGCTCACACCATCCTCCAGACAAATGGAACTGGAACTGCGTGTTAAACAGCAATTCCCGAGCAATTACGGATCAGTTTCTTCCCGCTCTGGTTCGTCCCGTTCGGGCTCCTCAGGTTCCGGTTCGTCCCGTTCGGGTTCCTCATGTTCAGGTTCTTCCTGCTCCGGTTCTTCTCTGTCGGGCTCTTCCTGCTCAGGTTCTTCGCGTTCGGGTTCCGCAGGGTCCGGTTCTTCTCTTGCCGGTTCATTGTTCGCGGAAGGCGAAGGTCCAGTGACCGTATTCTGCGCTTCACGTTGCTGAGGAGGGTCTCTACGGGCTTCCGACCGGTCTGTCTCGATGCGCCGTATGGGCGCTCCATCACCTGAGCACCCTTCAACGCGTACCTGCAAAGGGGGCAGCAGCCCTTCCTGAGACTGAACGAATGGAAACCCGCTTTTCAGCGCTTGTTCGTATTGCGCCTGATCGGCAGGCCGTCCAACTCCTCCGTCTCCGCTTGTTGCGAACATGTTGCATTGACGCCCCGAAGACCTGCACGCGCCCTGACTGCCGCACATGCGGACCGTACCTTGCAGGACAAGCATCGCGCTTTGCTTTTCCGACACGATCCACATGTCGAAGGTGGTGCCGCGCACGGCCATTGTCGCCGACGGAGTCCTGATCGAGTATGCTTTCTTTCGGCTTTTTCCGGAAATAAACCGAAAACTGCCACCCAAGGCCTGAACGGCAAAGCTCTTGGCTTTGCGGTTACTTCGCAGCATGGACACATCCAGCACCATGCGTGCGTTGGGGCCGATGGCAATCTTGGTGTCATCCACAAAAACGATTTGGATTACGCCAGTCTGATCAGTGCTGAGCGCGTCGCCGGACGCAACCTCCATTCCTGAATAAATGGGTTGTGCTTTTCCCGCGCGAACAACTTGGGCGCCTTGTTTGACGCTAATAATTTTTCCGATGTTGGCGATGGTCTGCGACGGTATGGCCGCGACAACGCAAAGAACCATTACAATCTTTAACAACGACAAACTCGAACCCTTTCCCCCAATGGGCTTTCAAGCACGGAAACCGCGCTGTGCTCGACGCTTGCCTCTCGAAAAGCATGTTATTATTCATATGCATTAAAAATGTAGACAAATATGCATTATTTTTCGCGCTTTTAGCAAGAATTAAGTGAAAACGACGTTCCAAATCCGCTTTGGGGGCGCTTCTGTGCAGCCTTAATCGGGCGCAGTTTCGAACCTTTTGTTGCGGCTTAAGCACCTGTTTGGAAAAAGTGCGACTTTTCAAATTAGATCCGACATCAACTTGCTGGTTGTCCAGATGCGCTGAGCAGCATTGTGTGCAGTTGAAATTCTGATTGCGCAGCGTATGTCTTGCCGTGAACGTACGTATATCAACACGCGCTGACGACCCTTTTACTTTGCCACCCTTCGCGGCTCTTTAATGTGACATGTCCCTCGGGTAGAAACGCAGATGGGCAAGCTGACGGTCGCTGCCCGATTGTTCCAGCGCTGCAACACGGAGTCTGTTCATGCTGTTTCGTCGCATTATGGTCGCGGCCATGTTTTCTGGCTGTTTGCTGTCCACAGCGCCTGCACAATCCGATTCTGCTGCACGGCTCTTTGTGGAGCTGAACTCGGCCGAGAATGTCGCCAACGCGTGCAGGTTGACGTTTCTGGTCAAGAATGAAACCGGGCAGCCGATCGACGGTGCCGTGTTCGAAACCGTCATTTTCGACACCGAAGGTGGTGTTTTGAACCTTTCACTTTTCGACTTTCGTGACTTGCCCGCCGACCGGCCCCGGGTGCGCCAGTTCGACCTTCCCAACAGAACATGTGACACAGTTGGACAAGCCTTGATCAACGGCGCGAACTCCTGCGTCGTGGATGGTTCCGAAAGTGACATATGCGACAGCACCCTCACGCTCAGCAGTAGGGTGGAAATGGAGTTGTTGGGATGAGTCCTGTAGCCGCACTACGTGAGATATTTGACCTCGGCGGGCCGGTGGTGGCGATATTGATCGCCATGTCGGTTTTGACGCTGGCCGTCACCCTCTACAAACTCTGGCAATTTGCAGCCTGCGGTGTCGGGCGGCACAAGGTGCTGTCTGAAGCTCTGGCAGCCTGGGACGCAGGAGATCACAGTGCCGCGCGCGCAAGGCTGGCGGACAGCAGCAGCTATCTTGCCCCTATTGTGGGCGCGGCGATGAACGCATCTGGTGTTCCGGGGGCCGATGACCGGCTGGATGCCGAAGCGGGTTTGGCGCTTGCCGGGCTGGAACGTGGTTTTCGTTTGCTGGACACCGTGGCGCAGCTGGCGCCTTTGCTGGGTCTTTTTGGTACGGTTCTGGGTATGATCAGTGCTTTCCAAAGCTTGCAAACCGCTGGATCATCGGTTGATCCGTCTCTTTTGGCCGGCGGGATCTGGGTGGCCCTGATCACCACGGCCGTTGGTCTGGCCGTTGCGATGCCAACGTCGATGGTTTTGTCCTGGCTTGAAAGCCGAACCGCACGCGAGCGTGTTTTTGCGGACAAGGCTTTGCGTACGGTTCTGGTTCCCGGTCATTCCATCCAAAGTACAGAGGCAGCGGCACAGGCCCCGGTCGCCCCAGAACATGCGTAACACTGCGCCTTTTGTGCGGCGGCGCATGTCGATGACACCCCTTATCGACGTGATCTTTCTGCTGTTGCTGTTTTTCATGCTGTCCTCAACGTTTTCGCGGTTTAGCGAGATCGAGTTGAGCAGCGCCGCCACAGGCGGGAATGCCGACGCAACGCCGCCCGAACGCCTTTTCGTGCAACTTGGCCCCACACGTGTTGTCCTGAACGGTCAACCCCTGTCGCTTGAGGAATTGTTCGATCAGGTCCAAGCCGGTCAGGTGCTGGTGAGCCTTGATCCGGAGACAACTGCGCAACGTCTTGTGGACCTGCTTGTCCCATTGCGTGGGCGCGAAGGTTTGACGGTCAGGGTGTTGGAGTGAGGCAATGATCCGTTACATCCGACCCGGTCGAAATCGTGATTCCACCATTCCGCTGATCAACGTCGTCTTTCTGATCCTGATCTTTTTTCTGATTACGGGTACGATTGCACCGCCATTGGATCCCGATCTGGATCTGGTGAATACAGCGGACCTTGACGGACGCGAGCCGCCGGATGCGCTTGTTCTTCATCGGGACGGGACATTGAGCTTTCGCGGCAATCCGATCGAGGCGGAAGCTTTCATGGCCGCGCATGACTCGGGGCCTGTGCGGATCGTTCCGGACAGGAATGCGTCGGCCTCTCGATTGATGGAGATCACCAACAGTTTGCGCCGGTTGGGTGCGCCAACCGTTTTTCTGGTGACCGAACAGGCCCTAGAATGATCAGGCGGTCCATTTCTGTTGCAATCATTGCAATTTCGATTTCCGTATTGGTACATCTGATCGGCCTGATTGTCACGGTGCCAGAGTTGTCAGATCCGGGTTCCGGGGAACCCGGTACCGACACAATCGAACTCAGCAACGCGTTCGAAGAGTTGGCCGATACCAGGATCGAACCCGTACCGCCCGCGCCGGATGAACCACCAACCCCTCCGGTGGAACCGCGAACCCAGCCGCAGGAGGCAGAAGTTCCGACAAGTGATGCCCGCGTGGCCTCGCCGAATCCGCAAGAGACGTTCACGCCCGATACCGGGGATTCAACGATTATCCAGCCGAGGGCGCCGGATGAGGTTGTTGTGGACCCTGTAGACCAGAACCTGGAGGACGAAGGCGAAGCCGCCGAAGCCGAAGGCGCAGCGTCGGCAAGGCCTGAAGCGTTGGCCGAAACACCCGAGGTGCCTAAGGAAGAGGCGGTTGCTCCGGTTGAGCCTTCTTCTGCCGAAGAACCGGTGTCCGAGGAACAGCAACAGATCGCCGCGTTACCAGTCGAGGTGGCTCCGGTTGTTCCGGAAAACACGTCCCCACTTGAACCTGTGATACCGGAAGAAGCGTCAGAACCTCTGGATAGAGACGCCGAATTGACCGTACCCGATGCCAGCGTGGACGGATCCGAACAGGCCGTAGCCACGTCATTGCGGCCTCGCCTTCCAGACCGACGCCCGCAACCCACCCTGCGAGGTGCGTTGGATCCGTCAAGCAACTTTGACGCTCTGAGATTTCCGGAACAGACGATTGAATCACCGCTGGCGACGTATCAAAGAGAGGGTGTCGACGCCTTCCGACAAAACCGGGGCGGCACACGTTCAGGCGGGCGGGGGCCGGGAAATTCAGACACCACGAACTATGCAGGTCAGGTTCTTGTTCATCTGAACAGGGCGCCAATCGTTTACGTTGCCGGTCGTGGCTATGCGCGTGTTTTTTTTCAGATTGACCCGGATGGTTCATTGGCCTGGGTTGATGTCGTCGAAAGCTCTGGCTCGCCGGAAATAGAGCGCGCAGCCAAAGAACAGGTTCGAACCGCCGCACCTTTCCCGCGCCCACCTGGGGGCGTCAGCCGGAAGCTTTCATTTTACTATCAGATAAGATGATCCGACGGGTCTTGTCAGGTGAACACGATTAGCGATCACCCTAAGGGCTTTCGCCGAATTCCCTGATTGCGCGGGTTTGCAGCTCTGAGATTAAAAATACCCTTTGGCCGATAGAATATGATATAAGAAAATGGGAATATAATCATGGCGCGATGAAATTCGCCCTCATAGCTAAGTATTCCTGAACTGGGAGGTCACTTTGTTTCGGAAATCTGCTTGCATAATCTCACTCATGTTGGTCCCCGCTGTTGTTGGTGCCGACGCCGTACCCAGCGAAGATGCTGCCGAGGGATTGTTTTCTGATCAGCCGTATTCCCCTTACGCCCAACGCACATTTCCTGAACGTCCATTATGGGGGGACACTCACCTTCACACCGGGCTTTCGCTGGATGCGGGTGCTTTCGGGAACACCTTGCTGCCGGATGAGGCGTGGCGTTTCGCCAAGGGTGAGCAAGTCATTTCTTCAACGGGCCAGCCTGTAAGACTGTCACGACCATTGGATTGGATGGTTCTCACGGATCACACGGACCTGATGGGGTTCGCGCCGGATTTGCAGGCTGGCAAGCCGGGCGTTCTTTCTGATCCCAAAGGACTGGAGTGGTACAAGGGGTACAAGGCCGGCGGGGAAGAAGCCGGTAAAGCGGCTTTCGACATCATCACCAATTTTTCGCAAATGACACTGCCGGAAATCCTGTTGGAATCGTACAGCCCCGGTGCCGATGCATTTGCCTTTACCTGGGAAAGCATCGTTCTGGCGGCAGAGCGGCACAATGACCCCGGCACTTTTACCGCTTTCATCGGCTTTGAATGGACCTCGGTACCGAAAGGGTTCAACTTGCACCGTAATGTCATGCTGCGGGATGGGCCAATCAGGGCGCTTCAAATGGTGCCGCCGGTCACGCAACCGCCCTACGGTGATACGGATCCAAAGGCGCTTTATGCCTGGCTTGAAGAGTATCAGGAAAAAACGGGGGGGCGTGCAGTTGCCTTTGCCCATAACGGGAACCTGTCGAATGGGTGGATGTTCCCAACCGAAGACACCTATCACGGCGGCAAGGTTGACGAGGAATATGTCGCGGCCCGCGCAAAATGGGAGCCCCATTACGAAGTCACCCAGATCAAGGGTGACGGTGAAGCGCATCCTTTCCTGAGCCCGGATGATGAATTTGCCGATTACGAGAACTGGGACGTCGGCAATCTGGACATAACCGAGTTGAAAACCGATGACATGCTGGCCGGAGAATACGCCCGAGAGGCATTGAAACGCGGATTGATGCTGGAAGAAAAGTTTGGCGTGAACCCCTATAAATTCGGCATGGGGGGTGCGACGGACAGCCATACCTCTTTGGCCACGGCCGAAGAAGACAACTTCTTTGGAAAATCCGTCAGCGTCGAGCCCTCAGCCTCGCGTATCAAGCATCCGTTCATAGCCAATGACCTTGGTGAAATTCCCGGCGACCTGCTTGTCGCCTCCGGATACACGGCTGTCTGGGCTACTGAGAATACACGCGCGGCGATCTTTGACGCGTTCAAGCGCCGGGAAACCTATGCAACGACCGGGCCAAGGATCGGCCTGCGGTTCTTTGGCGGATGGGATTTCAGTGAAGCTGATGTTGAAACCCGTTTTCTGGCCAATGTTGGCTATACCAAAGGGGTGCCAATGGGTTCGGACCTGCGCCCGCGCGAGGGTGAGGCTGCGCCAAGCTTCCTGATCGCCGCTCTGCGCGACCCGGTTGGTGCCAATCTTGACCGTGTTCAAGTGATAAAGGGATGGCTCGATTCTGAAGGTGCCTTGCAGGAAAAGGTCTACGACGTCGCATGGTCGGATAACCGCGAGGTCGATCAAAACGGCAAAGTCCCTGCGGTTGGAAACACTGTGGACGTGGATACTGCCAGCTGGACCAACACAATCGGAACGGCCGAACTTGTCACCGTATGGTCAGACCCGGATTTCGATCCGAATGCGCGCGCATTTTACTACGTCCGCGCCATCGAAATTCCAACGCCGCGTTGGATCCTGTATGACAAGTTGAGATATGGCATCGAATTGCCCGAGGATGCAGTGCTTACGCATCAGGAACGCGCCTATTCGTCCCCGATCTGGTACACCCCGGCAGAGTGATCCGTTCTGCGATTGGAACACAAGCCGAGTTAATGACCTTACCTCGGTGCGTCCTCCGCGTTACTGTAACACGCGGAGGGCATCATCATGCAAAAACCCGACCCGATGACGCCAACATCTGAACAAACAATCTGGCCACGTTTCACGCAGGAGGCTTGATGCGAGTACTGAAAGAACCTCTGCTCCATTTTTTTTTGATAGGAGCGGCAATTTTTGTTTGGTTCCATATTGTAGCGCCGGAAAGCGAGAACGTTGAATATCTTGAGAAAATAACACTCGACCAGGATGACGTTGCGCTTTTGTCCGCTCGTTTCGAAGCGCAGTGGAAACGCCCTCCAAGCGATGCGGAACTGAAGGCTTTGGTCGACGCATCCATTCGTGAAGAGGTTCTGGTCCGGGAGGCAAGACAACTTGGTCTGGATCGCGGAGATCCCTTGATAAGGACCCGGCTGAGCCAAAAAATGGATTATCTGACCGAAGCCATTGCCACTTCCATCGTTCCGAATGACGAAGATCTGGAGGTTTTTCTTCAGGAAAACGCGGAACGCTATGCAACGCCTGTCATGGTGGCTTTTAATCAGGCCTTTCTTGGAGAGGAGCCCGGAGAGGCCGAAATCGAGAAAGCCCTGGCCACCCTGCGCGCCAAGCAAGACATCTCCGATCTGGGCGGTTCGACCTTGCTGCCGGCATCAATGCCTTTGTCCGCGACGCGGGTTGTCGAGTCGGTCTTTGGAGGAGGGTTTTCGCAAAGCATAACAGAGGTCGAAACAGGTCAGTGGACGGGTCCGATCCGGTCAGGTTACGGTATCCACCTTGTCGAGGTCGTTGCGGTCGAGCCCAGCCGAACACCGCCACTTGCTGAAATTCACAATACGGTGCTGCGGGACTGGCGCCGCGCGATGAGTGAAGATCTGGCGCAAGCGCAATATCAGTCTCTGGCCGAAAAATACGAGATTGTGGCCCCCGATCTTTCAGGCCCGGCTAAATGAGAGCTTTGATCTGCTTCCTGTTTGCGCTGCTGTTTGTGTGGCCTGCAAATTTCGCTGCTGCGCACGCGCTTGATCCGGGATTTCTGGAAATTCGTCAGATTGCCTCTGACACCTGGAGCGTTCATTGGCGAAAGCCCGACGTGAATGGCCAACCGATGGCGATTGACGCAGTTTTGCCAGATGGCTGCACTCCGGCGCGTGGCCCGGATCCCATATCCGACGGTCGAGGGTGGGTTTCGTCCTGGGTCGTCGAATGCCAGGCGGGTATCGCGGGCCAACCCATTGCCATTGAGGGCCTTGAGACTCAGAGAAACGACGTGCTGGCGCGTGTGTATCCCCAGGATGCGCAACCTACTACGTTTCGTTTTACACCGGATATCAATGTTCAAATCATACCTTCTGAACAGTCGACATGGTCAGTGTTTGCCGCATATTCCCAGTTGGGATTTGAACACATACTGGAAGGTTGGGATCACCTTCTGTTTGTCTTTGCGCTGTTTGTTCTGGTCCGCGATCCATGGAAACTTGTCGGAGCCGTAACAGCGTTCACACTTGCGCATTCAATAACCTTGGCGCTGGCAACAATGGGCGTTTTGAATGTTCCCGGACCACCGGTCGAGGCCGTTATCGCACTGTCCATCGTTTTTCTGGCGATGGAGATCGTCAAAGGTGGCGAAGGACGGTTCCGGCTTTCAAAACAGAAACCCTGGATCGTATGCTTCGGGTTCGGGCTTTTGCACGGCCTAGGTTTTGCAGGGGCATTGGCTGATATCGGGTTGCCCCCTAACGATATTCCCGCGGCATTGCTGGCCTTCAACCTCGGTGTCGAAGCCGGGCAGCTGAGTTTTATTGCTGCCTTGGCTCTTCTGATGGCGACCTGGCGGCTGATCGCGTTTCCGGTTGGCAAACATGCCACGGTCTTGACCGCGTATGGGATCGGCTCAGTGTCAATGTACTGGCTGATAGAACGCATAAGCGGTTTTTGAACCGTGGCGAAGTCGCGAGAGTTGAGCAAAATTTTGTGGATCATGACGGCGCATGTGCCTGAAATGGAATGCGGCCCGAGCCTGACCTGCTGAGCTTTTGCGCGGTTTCGATTTTGCTTCCATGAAAGGCCATGGTCACAAACAGCACAAAGCCAAGTGTTTTCAATCGACAGTGGCCGATGGCAATTCGCCGAAACACTTTTTGTAATCTTGTGAGAACTGCCCGATATGCCAAAAGCCATATCGGTTTGCGGCGTCAGAAATTGACAGATCTTTGCCTTGTTCTGCAAGCAGGCTGCGAACCCTGTTAAGGCGGAACCTTGTGTAATAGGCCTTTGGGCCGATACCGAATTTTTCGTTGAACGCGCGTTCCAATGTGCGCAATGACACACTGATATCCCCGCAGATCTCGCTGATGGGGACGTTTTCGTCCGGGGTCGCCGTCATCCGATCAATGGCCGCAGCAAGTGCCAGAGCTTTTCGGTTTATCCGCGGTTCCCTGCGATCCGCCCCGCCCCCCAAAGCGATCCGCAGTATCTCTTCGATCAAATGGGTTTCGCCCTGTTCTGACGAATTTGGGTTCGCCAACAAAGTCTGAATGTCGTTCAAAAGCGCAGCCGAGCGATCAGGTGGCGTTGCAGGTAACAAAAATGCCCGGAATTCCGTATCAGAAACTGCGATCCCCAGCTTCTCGCCTATTTTCATCGCATTCTCAGTTTCAACGGTCATCGTATATCCGCCGAACCCGCTGTCGCTGATACAGTCGAACTCATCGCCGCTGCCGAAGGACAGAAACGGTGGCGTTTCGATGCTGGTACCGTTCCAGTCCGTCAGTCTTGAATGGGTAGGGATGCCAAATGTGATGTGCCCCTTCGGAGACGCGCCGATCTGGTGCACACGCCGCGAGAAACCAAACTTCATAACGGAAATAAGCGGGCCGGATCTAACCTTGAAATCAGCCTGCATTTCGCCGTCTTCGATCTGACGGAAATCCATATCCCATTTGGATATTGCGGCGATCTGGTTCGGATCACGGAAAGTGGCCGCAAAAAACCGGGGCGCTTCGGGCGGGGCCAAGTCTAGTTTTGTCGATTTTTTGATGCGGTGCAAAATATCTCCCCTGTAGTTTGCATGAAAAGCTTAGTCGAAACATAGGAATATGTTCAAATGAAATTGCCCGATCCGCTTTCCGCGCCCAAACGTGGTCGCCCTCCGCTTCCGAAAGCAGAAGTGCGGTCGGAACGGATCGTGACCCTTCTTACACCCTCACAGCGTCACAGGCTTACGCGTCTTGCGGATTTAACCGGTCAGACACTTTCCAGTGTCGCCCACGATCTTATCGCACAGGGTCTGGAGCGAGAAGAAAACCCAAGGAAAAAGGAAACCTAAAGAAATGGATCTCAAGTTGTTTTTGCTGGGTTCTCTGGCGATCAGCGCACCTGCCTACGCGCAGGATGCACCCATTGCGCATGATTCCGAGTTTTATATCCTTCAGGCCCAGAACAAGGATGCCTGGGAACAGGACGATACAGCCGTTGATCAGGCTCTCGCGGCATTTCGAGACGAGAACGGTGGCAACCCCCCGAACATCATCAGTATTCTGGTCGATGACATCGGTTTTGGGGATATGGGTATCCCAGAATTGAACGCGGTACGCGGCATCAGTACCCCAAACATCAACGATTTTTCTGACGAAGCGATGCGCATGGTGCGCATGTATACAGAGCCATCCTGCACCCCGACACGTGTGGCCCAGACGACCGGTCGTCTGCCGGTTCGGATCGGAATGGGTGATACGACCGTCGACATCGCCGGTTTCGGTCTGCCCGGAGAGGAAGTGACGCTTGCCGAGGTTCTGAAGGCCGAAGGATATGCAACCTCGCATGTCGGGAAGTGGCACATGGGTGACATTGCCGAGAGCTGGGCAATGAACCAGGGGTTCGACTATGCGCAGCACGCCGTTCATCAACAGGGTCAGCTGACGATTTTCAATGACGATGCAATCCGCGAGCAGGTTTCTGTTGGTATCGCAGATTTTGTCGACGATTACACGATCGACGACTGGTTCCGCCCCGATGCATCGGCCATGGCCACGGTGATCGAAGGAAATGCCGGCGGACCTGTTCGTGAGATCCGAATGGAGCCGGGTGAGCGTTGGAACGCAGCCAAATATGATGAGATGAACCAAGCTTTTCAGGACAAAACCCTGAGTGAACTGGAACGCTTGGCCGGCGGTACTGAGCCTTTCTTCCTACAGTATTGGCCGATGATCCCGCTGGACAACACGCGGGCCGGGCGTGACGGGCCGGAAAGCGTCAATGGAGGTCTGTACGCCGACAAACTGCAAGAGCTGGATACGTATTTGGGCGAAATCTTCACTCGCATGGACGAGCTTGGCGTGGCGGATAATACGATTGTCGTGTTGATGGGCGATAACGGCCACTTCACCAAGTATTCACCGGCATCTGGTTTTACGCCAATGGTCTATCGCGGAGGCAAAGGCGATACGACCGAGGGCGGCGTTCGCGTGGACGCTTTCATAAGGTGGCCGGCTCTGATTGAACCAGACAGCATGATCAACAACATTATTCATGTGTCTGATCTTTATACGACGCTGGCTCGTTTCGGCGGCGCGGTTCAGCATATTCCCCGAGACCGGTTGATTGATGGCGTGGATCAATCTGCCTCGATCCTGTTTCAAGATGAAAGCAAAGGTCGGCGTGATCACGTGATCATCTATTCGGTGAATACCCCAAAGGCGGTCGTCAAGGACAAGCTGAAGCTCAACCTGCCCGGGCCGGGTCAAAACGCGATCATTGCAGATTTCTTTGATGTGATGCGCGACACGCACGAAAAGTACCCGGTTTCGACCGAAGTTGGTGCTTGGGGCGGGCAGGAGTTCGTCCGCATACTGGGACGCCACATGGCGAGAAAAGAGCTGTTCCCCGATACTGGCCCGGCCACAGGAATGCCGTATGAAGGAATTGAAAACCTGCGGCCGGAAACGCAACAGGCAGTCGAGGCTTTCATGGTCAAACGATCTTCGGCGCAACAATGAAACAAGGCCGCGCGCGTCAACAGAAATGCGCGGCCGCGAAATCGACACGCAAATAGGGCAAGCGTTGGCGTACTTCTTGGCCGCATCCGAAACCAATCTTGCGCCCCGCTGGTATCAGCAGCTCTGCGCAATGGAGTAAACATATGCTTATTGTCTTAGGTCTCTATTTCGGAGTGATCTGGGTGGTGTTTTCCAAGCTGGGGCTGCTTCCATGGAACCGGTTCTGGAAATCTGTCGTCTATGGGGGTGCCGCAATCATTGCTCTGGTTGTAATCGGTGCCCTCAACCACACCACACCGACAGGGCCTGTTTCGGTGCAAGGCGTTGCCACCAACATTGCCCCCAATGTGTCAGGTACTGTTGTTGACGTTTCGGTTCGCCCCAATGAGCGGGTTGCGAAAGGGGATCCGCTGTTCCGGATTGACGATACACCCTTTCGGATCGAAGTCGCCCGGCTGACAGCCAGTCTTGAAACTGCGCGTTCTGCGGCAGATCAGTTCCAGTCCGATCTGGCAGCGGCGGAAGCCGACATTGAATCCCTCACCGCGCAATTGACCTTTGGCGTCCAGCGCCGTGACGACATTGTCGATCTTGAGAAGCGGGGGGCATCGACGACCTTCCAGTTGCAGGAAGCCGTGTCTGCCATCGATCAATTGTCCGCAAGCCTGCGCGCGGCCGAGGCGCGCAAAGCCGGTCTGGAGCGGCGGATTGCCGCCAAGATCGACGGCATTGATGCCGGCGTGGTCGAGGCTGAGCAGGCTTTGGCGCGGGCGCTTTGGAATCTGGAACAAACAGTCGTGCGCGCGCCGGAAGACGGCTTTGTCACCGCCGTTTCTCTGCGTCCAGGAAATCGTGTATCTATCGCACAGGGGGCGATCTCTTTTGTTGTCCCCGATGACCGCCATCTGATCGCAAGTTTGCCCCAATCAAGTCGCATGAACGTTTCCGTCGGCGACCAGATCCGCCTTGCGCTGCGAATCCAGCCGGGCGGCGAAATACCTGGGACCGTCATATCGTTGCCCGTGGGAACGGCAGAGGGCGTTGTTGACTCGCGCACGGGCCTTCCTTCACTGCGCGATCTGGCTGGCGTGTCCAGCTATCCGGTGCAAATCGCAGTTCCGGACCAGATCAATATCGAAGATTTTCCGTTCGGGACTTCCGGCACTGCGCTGGTGGTTACGGACAAGGCGGGCGCAATCGGTGTGTTGGCGGAAATCCTGTTCTGGATCACCAAAATGCTGAATTACATCTGAAATATTGGAGGGACGAGATGAAAACAGAACTGGCAATAAAAGGCGCGGGTTTGGCCTTGGTTGCGGCGTATGGCACAACCGCTTCCGCGCAGCAAAGCGATTGGTCCCATGAAGCGACGATTTACCTTTTCATGCCTGAAACGGAAACGTCTATCGAGACCCCGTCAGGAACATTGGACGGCACGTTGAGTTTTTCTGACGCTCTGAGCAACCTGGATTTCGCCTTTATGGGCGCGTTTGCGGCATCCAATGGGCGTTGGAGCCTGCTGGCTGACTACAATTATACAAATTTATCCTTCAGCAACAGTGGTGCCGGTCCGTCTGGATCCACTCTCGATACATCATTCACCACCCAGTTCCTAAGTGGGTACGTGGCCTATCGGGTCTATGAAGATCCTTCCGTTCAACTGGACATTGCCGGTGGTTTCAGATGGTTCAGCACCGAAACCAATTTCACACTGACGTCCGGTTCGGCACCTGGGCGCACGACCGTTGTGGACGACGATTGGGTAGACCCGGTCATTGGCGCAAGAATACGTTACGTTTTTTCCGACAAATGGACGGGAACCGGGTTCGTTGATTATGGCGGCTTCCGCAGTGACAGCGAAACGTGGCAGGTTCTGTTGACGGCAGATTATGCTATCAATGACAGATGGGTGATCCGTGGCGGATATCGCTATATCGCCTTCGACCATGAGATTGGCGGCAATGATTTCGAGTTCCATCAGTCCGGGCCGGTGATCGGGGCGACCTACCGATTCTGATTGATTGTAAACGAATATTGTCTTCGGCTTTGACTTGGTACGAGACGTCAGTCGGGGAGGCGTGCATGTTTGGTCGGTGCAAACTTTTTCTTACAAGTTGTTTGCTGCGTTCCGTGAGCGGGCGCTCCACCAACCATCCTGCTTTTGCCGGTGTGATGAAGGGCTGCAAATCTGGTGGCGCGGGTAAACGCGGAACGGGTCGCAACCGATCTGCTGTCGGATTGGCCGCCTGATTCCGGTATCCAGGCGGCCCTGCCTGTCAGAACCAGCGACCAATGGCCGTGACGGATGGCGCCAAGGCTGCCGCATCCGAGATCGCCGAGAAGACAATGAATGTCGATTGGGACGACGAAGGTGTATCAAACCCGGTAAAACGGGTTGCAATACCTCCGGTACCGTTCAGGTTCGGGGGCGTCGAAAAGTCAGCCGGAAAATCCCAGGTTATTGGGCCGTTTTTGAAAAGAGCACCCTCAGCAGTCGTGCAGGCCACGGGCGCAAGAGTGGCCGTACAGATCTGAGTGCCGTCGGCAAACCGCACATAATCTCCGTTGGCATTGCTGCCGCGCTCAATGACAGCGCCGGTCGGAACACCTGCGTTTTCCGCCACTGTTCCAAGAAGGTTTCCAGGGCCGTATCCGTAGTCGGCGCGCATCAGTCGGCCCGAAGTCGTGTCGCTGGCGTCCGCCTGAACAGCTGCCCCCGACACGGTTCCGGCTACGGGATCAAAGGTCATCGCTTCAGTCCAATTGCCGCCGTCAGGAGACACTTTGATGGAAAATCCGGTTGTGCCAGACAGTCCCATTTCCGCGTGACCCGTCCAGTTCGATTGGAACAACAGCGACGCGGTATCACCTGTGCTGGCTTTGTTGATCTTCAGCTGATGCCCGCCGCCTTCGTGGCTCAGCAAGGTCGCCGGGCTGCGAACGGATAAACGGTTCGTACTGTCTGAATTGGTCGCGACCCCGACTCCGTCCAGGTTCTGCGTGCTGACTGGAAGGGGGGCCCAGGCTGTTCCTGTCCAGTATTTCAGATCTCCGGCCGCTTCATCCCAGGCGCGCCAGCCAATGTCGGGGGTCACAAAATGCCAGGCGTTGTCCAGCCAGGCGGCAAGTTCACCGGCATGTCCTGTCCAGTCCCCGGTCGGGTTGGCTCCAAGGGCATGAACTTCGCCTTGCTCGGGGACAACAGGAGGTGTCCCGGAATCTGTGGACCGTACCGAGAGTTGCACGACCAGATCGAGCTGTCTCAGGGCTTCGTTGTGGGTAACGTGTTTTTGCGCTTGTGCCGGTTGCAGCAAAGGCAGGTTCAATCGGGGGGATGTTTGTGACACGGGGGGTCCTCCTGTGGCGTCGGTCCGAAGCTTCGGTTGCGCGCTACCCTGCCGCAAAGCGCGTCAATCCTGTCTGACCGGGCCGACCGCCCAGGGAAGATTTTGGTAAGATTCTGATGTCTGCGGAGAACCCTCCGATAGGCGTTCCCGTGCAGAGCAATGCCCGGGAATCAATCTCGGGCGTAGATGTCGTCGTATCGGATGATGTCGTCTTCACCCAGATAGGTGCCAGTCTGAACTTCGATCAAAACCATGGGAACTTTCCCGGGGTTTTCCATTCGGTGTGTCGCTCCCAGTGGGATATAGACGGATTGGTTTTCGGTTACCAAACGCTCCTGATCATCGATAGTGACCTTGGCCGTGCCTTCAACCACGATCCAATGCTCGGAACGATGATGGTGAGATTGCAGGCTGAGCGACGCACCGGGATGCACATGGATGCGTTTGACCTGAAACCTGTCTCCGATCACAAGGCTTTCGAACCAGCCCCACGGACGATGATCCACCGGCAGGGATTCTGCCTGCTTCGCCCCCTTGGCCTTCAGCGCTGCAACGGCCTGTTTCACGTCCTGGGCCTTGTCCATGCTCGCGACCAGAACCGCATCGGGCATCGCAATGGCAATTACGTTTTCCAAACCCATTGCCACGACTTCCTGTGCTGGAGACTCGGACCGTATCAGTGCATTGCGGCAGTCGATTGCTGTTACTTCTCCGTTGGTCGCCACACCGTCTTCATCGGGGTTCGACAGCTCTTGGACCGCGGTCCAGCTTCCGACATCGGACCAGCCAGCGGAATAAGGCACCACGCTCAGGTTCAGGGCCTTTTCCATCACTGCATAGTCTATCGAAATGTCTTCCACACCTGCCCATGCCGCCGGGTCCAGTCGAAGAAATCCCAAATCCGTTTTTGCCTCGGCTACGGCCTTTTGAACCGGCGGGATCAGTTCGCTCGCGTGCTGTTCAAAAGCTGCAAGGATATCGCGAACTGCAAACAGGAAGATCCCCGAGTTCCAAAGATAGCTGCCATCCGACAGCATAGCCTCGGCCGTTTTCCGGTCAGGTTTTTCCACAAAACGATCCAATGGAACAGCTTCTTGGGACGTATCCGGCGGATGGCGGAGTTTGAGATAGCCGTATCCGGTTTCCGGGTGCGTTGGAGTGATGCCGAAAGTTACCAGATCGCGCCGTTCACTTATTGCCCGTACGCCTTCGGCGACGGCTTGATGAAAGGCGTCCATGTCCGGAACCACGTGATCAGACGGCGCCACCAGCATGATGCCATCCGGATCTCGCGCCGCCAGATACAAGGCTGCAGCAAGAACAGCGGGGGCGGTGTTTCGACCTTCGGGCTCGATCAGAATTGGGCCGGGGTCAATTCCGACGGCCATCAATTGTTCCGGGACAATAAAGCGAAAAGCCTCGTTGGTCAGAACAAGTGGCTTTGCATACGGGGCCTGAGAAGGGCCGAGCATCCGTTCCGCGCAATTCTGCAACAGGCTTGTTTCACCGACCAGAGGAACGAATTGCTTGGGATAGCTTTTGCGCGACAGGGGCCACAAACGTGTTCCCGAACCACCGCAAAGAATGACGGGGTAGACTGTATTGGTCATGCACGTGCCTTCGAATTGCGGGTGACTGACAGTATTGCCATGTTTTTGGTCAAGTAAAACAATCTGTGACTACTGAGCAGCTTTCCCCGTGGCGACAATGTCATTCAGATATTGGCTCAGATCATCGCGCAGGTCTTCGCGGGCAAGAGCAAAAGCAACGGTGGCTTGCAAAAAGCCTGATTTTGAACCGCAATCAAAACGCTGACCATCGAATTTATAGCCGTAGGCCGGCACTCCGGCGGCAATGTCCTGGGCGATGGCGTCGGTCAGCTGGATTTCGCCACCGCTTCCGGTTTTTTTTGCGTTGAGGTTGTTCAAAACGGACGGCCGAAGCACGTACCGGCCGATGACTGCCAAATTGGATGGCGCTTCTGATGGGTCAGGCTTTTCAACCATGCCTCGGGTGGGGACGACGGACCCGATATTGTCGCCAACATCGAGCACGCCGTAAGAGCTGGTCTTTTCCTTCGGAACTTCCATCGCCGCGACCATGTTGCCACCGGTGTCTCCGTAGGCCTCGATCATCTGTTGCAGACAGGGTTTGTCGGCGGCGATGACGTCGTCAGGCAGCATGACGGCAAATGGTTCATCGCCGATCAGCCGCCGGGCGCACCAGACCGCGTGTCCAAGCCCCAGAGCTTTGTGCTGGCGGATATAAGCGATCGCGCCGCTTTCCATATTCGTTTTGTTCAGCACGTCCAGAAGTTTGTTTTTGCCTTTGGCTTTCAGCTCCTGCTCCAGCACCAGGTTGTGGTCGAAATAGTCTTCCAGCGCGGATTTCCCGCGTGACGTTACAAAAATGAATTCCTTGATCCCGGCTGCACGGGCTTCGTCAATTGCGTATTGCACCAATGGACGATCCACCAGCGTCATGATTTCTTTTGGAACGGATTTTGTCGCTGGCAAAAAACGCGTTCCCATGCCCGCTACAGGAAAAACCGCTTTGGTAACTTTGCGTGTCATGGTGCCTCTCAATTATCAAGTTTTGCCAGCAGAGCAGGAAATGTCCGGAATGTCCTCATAGGCCGCAATGCCCTGTCAATCAATGATGCCTGATGGATCAGGCTGCTATCAGTCAAATCGTGCCACCTTGCCAGGGAGGAGTCAAAAGTCCGCTCTGATGCGGTATCCATACTGAATTTGCGTACCATGTGCTTGGATCATTGGCTGACTGCACGGTGAAGAGCGGGATATATCGCATTGGTCCATCACGAAAAATTCATAGGCTTGTTCTTCGCGGCGTATCTTGCAGATCACGAGGTTCCCCGAACCGACCCGACTGTGTTGCCGCACCGCGTATCGTGTTATTTTTGCGTGGTTTTCCCAACCGGAAACCGCGACCCGCCCAAAGCAGCCCACAACCCTCATTTTCGGAAGCACGGGGTCTGAAGGACATACCGCGTCAAAGGGTGCAGACGGACAGAGTTTCTTACTTCCACAAGGGCGGCTGACCGCCTTGTTCAACGCATCCGAGTTTTTGATTTTCCCTTTTAGAGTTTGTTTTCGAATGGGCAACAATTGTTACGAGGTTCCGTTGATAGGTTCTGGAAGCGCCTGATTGTTGCACATTGGATCGATGAGCCGGCCGGGTGTCAGAGTCGGCTGAACAACTTGGTTTGCCTCACGGGGCCAGGCTTGTTTTCATCAGCGCATCCGGAAAGCAGGTCTGTTCGATGCCCAGGGTCTCTTGCCATCGACCTATCGAACGACGCGTTTTGAACCCCGGCAGCCCATCGACCCCTCCGACATCATGCCCTTTTTGTTCCAACGCCTGCTGCATCTTGGCGATATCAGATCTGTACAGCCCGCCGACCTTTCCCCAAGCACCATTGAAATCTCCGATACCGTATTGAATACGGTCGCCAACATGGCCGACAAACAAGGCATACAGGTCGCTTTTGTTGTATTCCTTCAGAACGTAGAAGTTTGGCGTGACCAGAAATGCCGGACCATGTCGTCCTGCGGGCATCATCAAGTACCCGTCACCACGCAGCTCATGGGCTGGAAAGGGTTTGCCCGAGACGCGACGTACACCCATCTCAACCCAGTCCTGAATAGGTCGCCCCTGATCGGGGCCTTCCAAAGCGCAAGAGACATTTTGGGGTACGACAACCTCGAATCCCCAATCCCGTGCAGGAACCCAGCCGTGTTTCATGAGGTAGTTTCCGATTGACGCAATCGTATCTTCGGGTGACCCCCAAATATCAGCCGCTCCGTCGCCGTTGCCGTCGGCAGCATAGGACAAATAGTTGGACGGCATGAACTGAGGCTGACCCAAAGCGCCAGCCCAACTGCTTTTCATTTGCCGGGCGGGCTGGTGCCCTGCTTCTGCGATTTGCAGCGCGGCAACAAGCTCGGCTGTGAAATAGTCTGCCCGGGTGCTCATGAAAGCCTTGGTCGACAGTACCCGGAAAGCATCATGCCGGATCGGAACCTGTCCGTATCCGCTCTCTCTTCCCCAGATCGCCAGAATAATGCGGGCAGGAACGCCGGTTTCGGCTTCGACCGCCGCCAGAGTTGCGGCATGGCGCCGTGCCATTTTCCGTCCTGCCGATGTTGCGCCTTGTACCGACCCCGGATTGAAATAGCGACCGGGTGAGCCAAACTCGGCCTGCTTCTGGACCTTGGGCGTTTTGCGCGCGCTTCCCGGAGGCACCAGATCAGGCAATTTCCAGTCAAGGGTCACGCCGGAAAGGGCTGCTTGCATCGTCTCGCGTGTCACACCTTTGGCCTTTGCCCGAGGCCAAATGGTTTCTTGCAACCACGACTGAAACTGGCGTTCGATCGCCGCACGATCCTGTGCCAACAAGGGCTGAAAGAGCAGGATGAACCCGAAAGAGAATACCAGAATACGCATCGTCATTTTGTCTGTCCCGGTTGGGATTGCAAGTCAACGGGAAGATGCCGCAATGGCTTGGGCCCATTTACCCGAAGTTGAATCGGGATAGACTTGGGCAATTGGTGGTTTGAAAAACTCTTGAGAAAATTCACGCACTTGTCGATAGTCGAATGATATTTTGTTTGAGGAAGGGGCAGTCAGTCATGGCACATGTAAAAACGCCCAATCCAATCCCTTTGCTTGCGATGGCGGTGATCCTGTTTGTGTCGATGCCGCACATGGTTTCCGCCAGCGACAGTTTCATGGATCCGCAAGGACCCATTGCCGCCATCCAGAAAACGCATCTGCTGCGGGCGACCGCTTTGATCATGGTGGCTGTTATCCCTGTGCTGATACTGGTACCGTTGATCGCGTTTCGTTATCGCCGCAGAAGGAACAGTCACGCAGCTTACCGACCGGATTGGGATTTTTCCGCGAAACTGGAATTCCTCATGTGGGGTGTGCCCGTTGTGATTGTGGCGCTCCTGTCGTTCTACCTTTGGAAGGCCACCCATCGGCTTGATCCATACGCGTCGGCGTTTGGTGAAGATCCGGCCTTGCGCGTGCAGGTTGTCGGGCTGGATTGGAAGTGGCTGTTCATCTATCCCGATCTTGGTATTGCCAGTGTGGGCGAGTTCGGCATTCCCACCAAAAAGCAAGTGGCTATGACGCTGACCACCGATACCGTCATGCAATCCTTCATGATCCCTGCGCTGGCGGGCCAGATTTACGCGATGCCGGGAATGACCACCCAACTGCATCTGGTCGCGGACGTCCCCGAGGTCATGCAAGGCGAGAACACGCAGTACAACGGGCGGGGTTTTACCAAACAGAAATTTCGTACCGTTGCCATGAACAGTGATGAATTTGAAAGCTGGGCCCAGAAAGTGCGCGAAAATGGTATCCGACTGGACCCGGAAACGTATCAGATGCTCGCGATGCGGACAGACAGGGATGAGGTGCAGGCGGCGCTGGGCACCGACAAGATGCCAAAGGACGCGCTGTACTTCACGATGGAACAAGATTTGTTTCAAACGATCCTGCACCGCTATCACAGCGGCAAAGCGCTGCCGGTTGATCAACAGCCGGGAACGGCATCCTTCGGGCAGGTGGTGCAGCAATGACGCCGTCCCATTCAGGATTCCTTGGCCGCCTCGACTGGGATGCGCTTCCGATCACAGGGTTGATCCAGAACCCGAACGCAAATGAGATCGTTGCCAACGCCGCGGCCGCAATCGTCTTGGTTGGCGTTGTCGTCGTGGTCAGCCTGCTCAGCTGGTTTCGGTTGTGGACGCCCCTCTGGCGCGATTGGCTGACCAGTGTTGATCACAAGAAGATAGGGATCATGTATGTCGTCTTTGCCATCGTCATGCTGGCGCGCGGCGTGTTGGAAGGCGTTGTCATGCGCGCGCAGCAAGCCGCGGGCCCGGGCGACGGGTTCCTGGAAGCCGAACATTTCGCCGAGCTGTTCAGCACCCATGGCACGATCATGATTTTCTTTGTCGCGGTGCCTTTTGTCTTTGGTATCGCGAACTATGTCGTTCCGCTGATGATCGGGGCGCGGGATGTGGCGTTCCCTCGCTTGAACCAGATCAGTCTGGGCCTGACGGTGTCTTCCGGTATGATGCTTATGGTTTCGCTGGTCGTGGGGCGGTTCTCGACCGGTGGCTGGACGGCCTACCCACCGTATACCGGGGCCGCCTTCAATCCGGGCGTTGGGCCGGACTACTGGATCTGGGCGATCGTTGTATCGGGTATCGGCACGACGCTTACCGGTATCAATTTTGCCGTTACGATCTACAAGATGCGCGCGCCGGGCATGACCTTCATGCGGCTGCCGATGTATTGCTGGACCATCATATGCAGTTCGATCCTGATCGTCTTTGCCATGCCGCCGCTGGGCGTCGCGGCGCTTTTGCTGGCCGCGGACCGCTATTTGGACTTCCACTTTTTCACCAATGACCTCGGCGGCAACATGATGAACTATGCCAATCTGTTCTGGCTGTTCGGCCACCCCGAGGTTTACCTGCTGGTTCTGCCTGCCTACGGCATCTACTCCGAAGTTTTTGCGACTTTTTCGGCCAAGAGGCTCTACGGCTACAACTCGCTCGTCATCGCCACGATGTCGATCGCGGTTCTGTCGTTTACCGTCTGGCTGCACCACTTCTTCACCATGGGGCAGAGCGCCCTGATCAACGCCGTTTTTGGTATCGCAACCATGCTGATCGCCATTCCCACCGGTGTAAAAGTCTATGACTGGATGGCGACTTTGTGGCGGGGGCGCATCCGGTTCTCGGTGCCGATGCTGTATGGTTTGGCATTTTTGATGTTGTTCGTGATTGGTGGCCTGAGCGGGGTGATCCTGGCCAATCCGACCGTGGATTATCAGGTACACAATACGCTGTTCCTGGTGGCCCACTTCCACAACGTACTGTTGCCGGGTGTGCTGTTCGGACTTTTGGCCGCCTACAACTACTGGTTCCCCAAGGCATTCGGATTTCGCCTGAACGAATTCTGGGGCCGCGTCACGGTTGCCCTCTGGACCATAGGATTTTTGCTGACCTTCATGCCGCTTTATTTCGTCGGACTGATGGGGATGCCGCGCCGTTCTTTCAGCTATGATGACCCATCTTTCCATCCCTTCATGATGGTGGCGATCGTCGGGGCGCTGGTGATTACCTGCGCGTTGTTCTCGGTTCTGATCCAACTTTGGGTCAGCATCCGTGACCGCGAAAAGACCCGCGTTCCCGTTGGAGATCCATGGGATGGACGGACGTTGGAATGGTCTGTTCCGTCGCCGCCGCCGCCGTACAACTTTGCGATCATCCCAACCGTTACGGACCGGGATGATTTTGCGGCAGCAAAGGAAAAGGGGGCAGCCTACCCAACGCCCGACGCCTATGAAGATATCGATTTGCCGCGCAATACAGGCATTGGGTTCGTTCTGTGTGTCATGAGTGGTATCTGGATGTTCGCGCTGGTCTGGTGGATCTGGTGGTTGGCTGCATTGATGACGGTTCTGATGATCCTGGCGGTGATCGTCTGGACGTTCGACGACAGTACCGAGCTGACCATACCGGCGGAAGAAGTGCGCAAGGATCACGAAGCCTGGCTTGCATTGGTTCACGGTGAAAAGGCGGTGGATCGCGATTTCGAGACGTCTTCGGAAAATCGCGGCCTCGCCCGCCCCGATCTGGAGGCGGTGACATGAAGCGCGCGCCCACCCACAGCTATCCGGGTATCAACCTGGGGGAACGTCACGCGAGTGCTGACAAGGCGACCGAGGTCGTCACCTTCGGGTTCTGGGTCTTTTTGATGAGCGACCTGGTCTATTTCGGCCTGATGTTTGCGATTTACATCACGATGATCGATGCACAGGCCGGTGGTCCCGGCCCGCACGAGCTGTTTGATCTCAAAAGCGTCTTTGCGCAGACGCTCATCCTGTTGACAAGCAGTCTGACGGTTGGCCTTGCCATGCTGGCGCTGAAATACAATCTGCCGCGCGCTCGCATTGTCTTGTGGTTTGGCGTCACGCTTTTTCTGGGCATCAGCTTCCTAGTGCTAGAGGTGCGTGATTTCATGGCCATGGCGGAACAAGGTGGCATTCCGCAGCGCAGCGGTTTCTTGTCGGCTTTCTTCGGACTGGTTCCGCTGCATGGCTTGCACGTCGCCGCTGGGTGCTTGTGGCTGATCGTTCTGGGTATCCAGTTGCGCGTGAAAGGGATGACGGACGTCATTATCTCGCGCGTGGTTCGGTTGGCCCTGTTCTGGCATTTTCTGGACCTGATCTGGATCGGGATCATCACCATCGTTTATTTCGGAGGTCTGACCTATGGATAAGCGCTCTGAAATGCACCGTCGCGAGCGTCGGCGCTATGTGATCGGATACGGTGGTTCGCTGCTGTTGACTTTTGCGACCTTCGGCGTGGCCCATCTGTTTGGGATCGAAACCCCCGGTGTTTACCTGACAATTGGATTGCTGGGTCTGGCCCAACTTGTTCTGCAACTTGTTTATTTCCTGCACATCGATCGCCGGCGCAGCAGCCGCGAAGACCTGCATCTGGTTCTGTTTTCCACGATGGTTCTGTTGATCATGATTTTTGGAACGGTCTGGGTGCTGGGCAATCTGGCAATTCGAATGCACATGCATGTGATGTGATGCGCATGGGGCGCGTGCAGAAAGGGATATGAGAATGAAGCCACTCAAAATCGCAGCCGTGGCTTTGATACTTGCAGCAATTGCAGTCGGTCTTGTTCTGTTCTGGAGGCACGAAGAGCGCTACCCGTCCACTCAGGATGCATATCTGGGCGCGAACATCATCTATGTCGCTGCACAGGTGACAGGGCAGGTGGCCGATGTACATGTGATCGAAAACCAGCCCGTGAAAAACGGCGATCTGCTTTTCACGATCGACGACACTCAATTCAAGGCTTCTGTGGATGCAGCTAAAGCCAATCTGGATAGTGCGATACAACAGGCCAAATCCTATTCCACACAGATTGCGGCGGCAGAGGCTTCGGTGGACAGCGCCCAATCGGCCTACGATACTGCATTGAAGAGTTTTGAACGTGCAAAAGCCCTGTTCGCATCAGGCGATATCGCGCAGGCATCGCTGGATCAGACGGCATCGGATTTCGCCCAAGCCTCTGCAAGGTTGACGACCAGCCAGTCCAGCCTTTTGGCACTGAATAGCGGGTTGCAGGCAAAACAGGATGATATCCTGTCTGCGCGGGCACAACTTGAAATTGCGCAAACCAACCTTGCCTGGACCAAGATCCATGCTGCGGCCGACGGATGGATCGCCAATCTGACTCTTCGACCAGGATCCTCGGTGTCCGCCAATGCCCCGCAATTCTCGATTGTCGAATCGTCCGATTGGTGGGTGGACGCGAACTTCAAAGAGACCGCATTGGCGCGCATTCGTCCGGGGCAGCCGGTCACAATACGTGTCGATATGCTCCGCGGAACGACGCTCACAGGTAAGGTGGCGTCAATCGGGCGAGGGTCTGGGGACACGTTTTCCTTGTTGCCCTCGGAAAACGCGAGCGGGAATTGGGTCAAGGTCACCCGGCGATTTCCGGTTCGGATCGCGCTTGACCCGACCGATGCGCCCTTGCGTGTCGGAGGCAGCAGCAAAGTTGTCGTAGATACAACAGGTCCGGTGGACGGCAAATGACCCCTGTGGCGTCCGGCCATGTGAACATGGTGACCGTGATCGCCGTTGTTCTCAGCGCCATTCTGGAAGTCCTGGACAGTACGATTGTCAATGTGGCGTTGCCGCATATCCAGGCCGCATTCGGGGCGACGACCGATCAGGCGACATGGATTCTGACCAGCTATATCGTTTCCGCGGTGGTCATCATGCCGTTGACAGGGTTCGTCGCCCGACGCGTGGGCCGACGACGGTTGATCCTGACGGCGGTGACTGGTTTTGCCGTCATGTCGATGATGTGCGGCATGTCCTGGAGCCTTGAGGTCATCGTTGCCTTTCGGTTGGCTCAGGGCATGTTCGGCGCTTTCCTGATCCCTTTGTCCCAGTCCATTCTATTTGATGCCTTCCCGCGGGAAAAGCGCGGACAGGCAATGGCCATCTTCGGTCTGGGCGTCGTGGTGGCGCCGGTACTGGGGCCAACGGTCGGTGCAATCCTGACCGAATATTTTTCCTGGCGGATGGTCTTCTTTGTCAATGTTCCTGTGGCGGCCCTTGCGCTGCTTCTGCTGGCCGGAGAATTGCCGGAAGACAAAACCGAGGAGGTTCAGATCGATTGGAAAGGCCTTGCTCTGCTGGCTCTTGGGATCGGGTGCCTTCAATTCGTTCTGGATCAAGGCGAGACACTGGACTGGATGTCGTCCCGCGTCATCCAGGTGGCTGTGATCGCAGCAATTCTCGGGGCGTTTGGTTTCATTTTTCACGCGTTGACCTCTCGCAATTCGGTTGTGGACCTGCGTCTGTTCGCAGACCGAAACTTTGCCCTGTGCAATCTGATCATCGCGGGTTTTGCCGTGTCTCTGTTCGGGGGCATCGCGATTTTGCCGACGCTTGTTCAAAGTCTGCTGGATTTCCCAGTCATCGCGTCGGGCCATCTGTTCATTCCGCGTGGCCTGACCGCAGGGCTGTCCATGGTTCTGACCGGCGCAGTTCTGGTAAACCGCTTCGATCCGCGCCTGCTGGCGGGCATCGGCCTGTTGCTGACAGCAATAGGGAATTTCATGATGGGGGCCATCAACCTCAATGCCGGTTTTTGGGAGCTCGCATGGCCGGGGGCCATCAGCGGCCTCGGGATGGGTCTTGTGTTCGTGCCCATGTCGATACTGGCTTTCGAGAGCATCAGTAAAGGCCGGCAGGACGAAGCTTCTGGTCTGTTCAACGTGACAAGGCAACTGGGGTCGTCGGTTGGCATCTCGCTGGTCGGCACCTGGGTTGTACGCGGGTTGCAGACCAATACGGCGGTGCTCAGCCAGAATGTGACGCCCTACAACCCCGCGGCCCAGGCGTATCTGAGCCCGCTTGGCCTTGCGCCGGACAGCGCTGAAGGTGCTGCCATTCTGGGCCAGGAAATCATGAAGCAGGCCGAGATGATTTCCTATTTGACCGTTTTCAACAATCTGGGTCTGCTTGCCTTGGCGACAATTCCATTGCTTTTCTTTTGTCGCGCTCCGAAGCCCGGGTCACATGTTGCCGCTCATGTGCATTAGCGCGTCAAGGTCAGCCCAAGCCACAGGGCGAACCAGCACAGCACCAGGCTGATCAGGATATTGCCAGCTGCCAGAACCAGAGTCCGCTCGCGCCGAAGTTCAAGAGATTGATAGGCAAAGCTGGAAAAGGTGGTGAACCCGCCGCAGAATCCAAAGACCAGCCGTCTTTGATCCTCGGGGATGTCGACAGGGCCGCCCAGATAGCCGATCCAGATCCCCAGCAGCAGGCTGCCCAATACATTGACGATCAACGTCGAAAAGGGCAAATCGTGCCGCACTTTCAAAGCCAGCCAATGACGCAGGACCGCCCCCAGGCCTCCGCCCAGTCCGAACATCGCATGAAGATAGAGGTCATTCATGACGGTGACCTCTCGGAATGAAAATGGTTGCCCAGCTTCTCTCCGACCAGGGCAGCGCCAATGCCTAACGCGACTTCCAACCCGACAGCAAGCGGCACGGCCCAAAGATCACTTTCGGCAATACGTTCCAGATCAGCTACAAAAGATGAAAAGGTGGACAACCCACCACAAAATCCGACCGCGCCCAGATGCAGAACATGCGCGTGCACCTTGTGACGTATTGAATACAGCCACCCCAAGACGAAACAGGCCGCCACGTTAATGCCGAAGGTCGACGTGAGGAAACTGAGGCCGGGGATTTCCAGCGCGAAAACTTCGCGCAACAACGATCCCAGCGCCCCTCCGACAAAGACGGCGAGAAACATAAGGCTCTTTCGGTCGCGTCGGGGTTGGGAATGCGTCTTTGTCAAGTGTATGCCTGTCGCCTTCTGGTATGCGTGGCATATCCACTGGCGACACCCTGTTCAACTGTTGAGCCACCGTAACGCACTTTCACGTTTTCGTCTTTGGGCGGATAAATTCCCGCGAAAGCTTGCAATTAAAAATCAATCTGTTTCACGTTGAGTGCTGTTGGAACGCGCAACCACCGGTCGGAAACATGAGGAGACAGGAACATGATTGTACGCAGGATCTACTATTTTCTGAGCTATGTCTGCCTGCCGTTCGTGTTGCTGTTGGGGTTCTTCTGGCCACCCGTACATTGGCTTTTGGTCATCTTGGTGCCCTACGCGGTCATCGGCCTTTATGATGTTTTGACTACCAAGCACAATGTGCTGAACAACTATCCGGTTCTGGGGCATTTCCGGTACATGCTTGAATTCGTCAGCCCGGAAATTCGACAGTATTTCGTTGAAACCAACGAAAGCGGCCGACCTTATAACCGGATCGTACGCGGCCTGGTTTATTCCCGCGCCAAGGGCCAGATGGATACGCAGGCCTTCGGAACGCAATACGACATAAACGAGGTCGGATATCACCGCGCAAATCATTCGCTTGCGCCCAAGCACGTGGACAAAAGCGAAGATCGCGTCATGTTGGGCGGGCCACAATGCACAAAGCCTTACAGCGCCTCGCGTCTCAATGTTTCGGCCATGAGCTTCGGCGCCCTGAGCGCCAACGCCGTCCGCGCGCTGAACGGCGGGGCAAAAGACGGAGGTTTCGCCCACAATACCGGTGAAGGCGGGTTGTCTCCTCACCATCTGGCCGAAGGCGGCGATATCATCTGGCAGATTGGGACGGGCTATTTTGGATGTCGAACGCCGGAAGGCGGGTTTGACAAGGACAAGTTCGCCGAAAAGGCCACAAAGGATGTGGTCAAGGCAATCGAGATCAAGTTGTCCCAAGGTGCCAAGCCTGCGCATGGGGGCGTTCTGCCCGCTGCCAAGGTCGATGCCGAAATTGCCGAAATCCGCGGGGTGCCCGAGCATCAGGATGTGATTTCCCCCCCAACTCACAGCGCTTTTGACGGGCCCTCGGGGTTGATGCACTTCGTTCAAGATCTTCGCGAAATGTCCGGCGGCAAACCTGTCGGCTTCAAATTGTGTATTGGCAAACCTTCCGAGTTCATGTCGATCTGCAAGGCCATGCTCGAGACAGGGATTTTGCCGGACTTCATCACCATTGATGGATCAGAAGGGGGTACAGGCGCGGCCCCGGTCGAGTTCACCAACCGTCTGGGTATGCCCCTGAACGAGGCGCTGATTTTCGCAAACAATTGCCTGCGTGGCGTTGGGCTGCGCGACAAGATCCGGATCATTTGCGCGGGCAAAGTGGCGACCGGATACGACATGGTCGAGAAATTCGCGCTTGGTGCGGATATGTGCAACGCGGCACGGGCGATGATGTTCGCGGTGGGCTGCATTCAGGCTTTGCATTGCAACACCAACCGTTGCCCGTCCGGGGTCGCCACCCAGGATCCCGTGCGCGGGCGCGCTGTGAACATCCCGCAAAAGCGGCGGCGCGTTCACCGGTATCACGACGCAACACTCGAAAGTTTCCGCGAACTCTTGGGTGCGATGGGAAAGGAAAAAGTGTCCGAGCTGCATCCACGCGACATTTTGCGGCGCACGGCGGACGAGCATGAGCGAACCTATGGTGACCTCTACACCTATCTGGAGGATGGTGCGCTGCTAGCAGGTGTTGTGCCCGAGGAATTCGCGGCGGATTGGGAACGCGCTTCGGCATCTCGTTTCTGAGACCCGATCCGTTAACAACCGTTTACCCAGAACAGGTGTGGGCGAACTGCGCCCGCACTTACTGTTTTGACATGTGGCTTAACTCAACTGGGGTTCGATCTGGGATTGTTGGCCACATGCGTGCTGATCCTGCGAATGCTCCATTCAACAGAATCTCGCATCGCGCGCCCCAAGGCCAAATCAAACGCTTTGATCAGATCTGATGTCTGGTCGCTTGCGGCAACGACATTTTCCTGAAACGAATTCGAAGCGATGATCTTGTCGTCGTATTCATCGATGACCTTGATGTTCATGCGCACTTCGATACGGATTTTATCTCCGTTCTCGGGGTCCGCGACAACAATCCCCTGAAACTCGCGCAGGTCCGGTGCGATCACGTAATCAGCACGCAGACCGACCGTTGACCGGCCAACGGCAGCGACTTTGCCAGAATTCTCAAAGCTTTCGATCAACAGCGTCTGAACGATCAGGGGTGCGCGATCCACCCAACGTGCCCGCGGCAAATACTGAACCTGTAACGGGGTGGGCTGAATGGCGATCTGATCCGTATTCACAGCGGCGGTTGCTGTTGGTTCTTCAACTACGATCTGTTTTTGTATTCGCGGCAACGCCGACGAAAATGTGCTTTTGGGTGTCAACAGATACAGATCGTTGGGTTTCGCGGCTTGTTTCAAAGTGCCCAAACCGGCACATCCACCGACCAATGCAAACGTCAGAATTGCAATTGCAGGCTTGATCATTGACGGAACTCCGATGCTTGGGTGCCCAGCAGAAACCGCGCAGGATCACGTTCGACCTTGTCCACCAGACGGTCGAGGCTGATTACCAGGCGTTGGGATTCTTCGACGAAGCGAATAAATTGCGGCAGACCCACCCGCAAGAAGTCTGACACCTGCCGGCGGTTGGTCTGAACGATGCCGTCAATTGTCCCCAGCAGCTCTGACGCAGAGTTCGAAGCGCTCAGGACATCGTCTGAAATCTGATCGATCTTACCGGTGATGTTCGAGACTGTTTCGGTGACCTGGTTGGCCGCCTTCCGGATATCTTCCGCTACGGGCGCCACGTCTTCTTCCATGACGCGGTTGGCCGATTCAAAGGCCGTTTCCGCCGAAGACAGCGCACCTTTGGCCGTGTCCATTGCAGATGTGATCGAACCAAGTGTCGTGTTGGCGTTCAACACGGTCTCGTTCACGATCCCCAGCGTGACGCTGCCTTCGTCCGACAAGAGGGTCAACCGTTCGGCCAGTTGCGACCCGCGTTCGATGAAAGGTCGAACGTCCTGCTGCAAGATGCGGTCTGCCGTTTCGATCGTCGTTTTCGCTTCGTCCAGCGCAGCCCTGGCTGACTCGGACGCGGACTTGACCGAATTGAGCGTGTCCGTGCCGGTCTTGAGGGTCGTATCCGCCGTTTCGATCAAAGGGTCCAGACGTTTTGAAAATTCACCAATATCCTTGGCTGCACTGCCTATGTCGCTGGCCACGGATTCAAAGCTTGTCAATGTTTTGTCCAGCCGGCCAGTCGCAGAGGCAAGGTTGTCCAGAATGCTGCTCACGGCTTGCCGGTTCTTGTCGTCGACGACCTTGTTCAGGCTTTCCAGAAGTGTAACGGCCTCGTCCAGCACTTTTGGTGCGCCTTCAAATAATGACTGGATGGTGCTGCGCTTGCTTTTGATCACGCTGTCCTGCGGCAATCTTTCGGCAGTAGGCGACCCGCCAGTAAGTTCAACGTAACCGACGCCGGTAACACCCAGCGATTGAAGCTGGGCGATCGTTTCTTCGGTGATCGGAATATCTGCATCCACTTCTATTCGCACGCGAACCTTGGACGGATCGTCCTCGTCCAGGTTCAGAGAGATCACCTGCCCAACAGGAAGGCCGTTGAAATTCACCCCGCCCGCCGCCGAAAGCCCCGAGACGTTATCGAACAATACATCGTAGTAAGCGTATTGCCGGGTCACTTCGAATTTCGCCAACCACAGGAAAAAGCCGAATACGCCCAACAGTCCCGCAAGGGTGAACGCGCCGATCAGGATGTAATTTGCTCTGGTTTCCATCGCCTTTACCTGTCCTGACCCTTCTGTTGCGCCGCGCGGGCGCGGGGGCCTGTGAAATATTCCTGCACCCAAGGATGATCCACTTTGGTCATATCCTCAATCGGACCTTCAACCAGCACGCGTTTTTCTGCAAGCACTGCAATTCGGTCACAGATGGCGTAAAGGCTGTCCAGATCATGGGTGACCATGAAAACAGTCAACCCAAGTGCCTGCTGCAATTCGCCGATCAACTCATCATACGCAGCCGCGCCAATCGGGTCTAATCCGGCAGTCGGTTCATCCAGAAAAACGATTTCGGGATCAAGCGCCAGTGCCCGTGCAAGCGCCGCGCGCTTTCGCATGCCGCCTGACAGCTCCGATGGAAATTTGCCGCAACTCAGCTGGGGCAGACCCACAAGGCTGATCTTCAACGCACCCAGAGATTCCATCAGTTTTTCACTGATGCCCGTATGTTCTCGCAGTGGGGCCATCACGTTTTGCAATACGGTCAGCGATGAAAACAGCGCACCGTCTTGAAAGGCCACGCCCCAGTGGCGTTCGATCCTGCGGCGTTCCTCTTCGGGACCGTTCAGGACATCCACTCCCAACACTTCTATACTGCCAGCAGCAGGTTTGTTCAGACCCACAATTGTACGTAGCAAGACGGATTTTCCGGTTCCGGACCCGCCAACAATGCCCAGAACCTCGCCGCGCCAGACATCAAGGTTCAGATCGTCATGAACCACCTGCGTTCCGAATTGGTTTCTGAGACCGCGAACGCGGATCACGGCGTCACGCTGCGCTGCGTTCTGTTCCGTTTCGTGTTGCGTGCTATCGTTCATGTCAGATTCCGATTTCGGAAAAGAAAATCGAAAACAATGCGTCGATTGCAATCACCATGAAAATGGATTGCACAACCGAGGCTGTTGTACGCTGCCCCACACTCTGGGCCGACCCTTTGACCTGCAAGGCCTGCCAGCATGCTGTGACCCCGATGACCAGCGCAAAGAATGGTGCCTTGATCAACCCAACCGCAAGTTGCCAGACATCGGTGTTTTCTTTCAAACGGGTGACAAACATGCCAGGGCTTACGCCCAGATCGATCCAGCTCATCAGCGCGCCGCCGAAGAGGCCGGCAACATCTGCGACAAAGCCAAGAATGGGCAGCATGATCAGCAACGCCAAAACACGTGGAATGACAAGAACCTCGATCGGGTCAAGGCCCAGCGTCCGCATGGCGTCGATCTCTTCCTGTACTTTCATCGAACCGATCGAGGCCGTGAATGCCGAACCCGAGCGGCCGGCAACAATAATCGCGGTCAGCAAAATTCCCAGCTCTCGCAGAATCGAGATTGAAATCAGTTCGACCACGAAGATCTCGGCCCCGAACTGTTTCAGTTGTGTCGCACCCTGAAAGGCCAGCACGACACCGATCAGAAAACCCATCAGGGCCACGATGGGAAGGGCTTTGACCCCGGTTTCCTCCATATGAGTGACAAGGGCCGCTTTGCGCAGACGCCACGGCATGACCAGGGTCCGAAACAAGCGGTGCAGGGTGAGGCCCAGAAATTCGAGAATCGACAGGGTATCCTTCCAGGCTCCGAATGTGCCCTGACCCACATGTGCGACCCAGTCCAGAAATCCACGAGGGTCCTCAAGCTTGCCGGGTTTGTCCGGGATGCTGCGTGTCACCGTGTCTATCAGTGTCGCATGTGCGGGTTTCACACCTTGAAACTCCAGCGTGGCACCGTTTGACGTGAACCTCCGGCCCAGGTCCGCAACCAGCCAGGCTCCGCCCGTATCCAATGCTTCTATACCGGACAGGTCAATAACGACTTTGCCCCCGCAAGGTTGGACCGCAGCAAAATCACGCTCCACGGTTTGCAGGGATTGTGTGAGCAACTCACCAGAAATGCGCACTTGATTGCCGCTGGCGTCGCGCTCTGATGTGATCGTTGGCTGCGTCATGGTGCCATGTGAAGTAAAACATTCAATGTCTGCAATGACTTTGTGCCCTTTGACGTGGTTTTTGCCGCACAGGATGACCTTGGCGTCACGCCGGACCATGAGTTGAAGCAAGCGTAACTGTAAACAGGGGTGTTACTTTTCTCGACTCAAGTCAGGCCGGAAAAGAAAACGCAGGGCTGTTCGACTAATCGGTTGCGCGAAAAACGGAAGCGGGACACATTCCGCTGCGGAACCCTGGGTGCGGAATTCGGAGAAGTCGGTATGCATCACGCCAAGAACGTTCTGTTCATCATCATCGATCAATTGAGGGCAGATTGCCTGAACGGCGCTCTGGCCGAGCACGTGCAGCTACCGAACCTTCGGGCTTTCATGGACGAGGCGGTAAGTTTTACGCGCCACTTCTCTGTCACCAATCCCTGTGGGCCATCCCGCGCATCGATTTTGACCGGCCAATACGCGATGAACCACCGTTCCGTGCGAAATGGTACTCCGCTGCGTCATGACACGCCGAACATCGCCACGGAAATGCGAAAGGCGGGTTATATGCCGATGCTGTTCGGGTACACCGATACGTCTGCCGATCCCCGAGTCCATGATCCCAACGATCCCGTGCTCAAATCTTACGAGCAATCGATGAACGGGTTCCTTGAAGTTGTCGAAATGCGCCTGGAAGAGTCATACCCCTGGCGATCATATTTAATGAAAAATGGCTATACGTTCGATACATATTGGGATGTTTACAAGCCTGTCTCACCGGATGGTCAAACGCCCAAGCTGAACGACCCGGCCATGTATCGGGCAGAACACAGCGACACAGCCTTCCTGACCGATGCGTTTCTGGACGGGATTGCACCTCATCAAGGCGAGGGATGGTTTGCTCATCTGACTTACATCCGTCCTCATCCACCTTTGGTTGCGCCTGCCCCGTATAACGACATGTACGATCCGGCGGAAATCCCTCTGCCGAAACGCCTGCCAAGCGAAGCCGCTGAAAAGGCACTGCATCCGTTTTTCGGACCAAAGCTGGACGCCTATACGGCAGAAAAGTTCGTTCATGGCTTTGCTGACGTTGAGCCAACGGATGAAAACATCCGCACTTTGCGCGCCGTTTATCTGGGATTGGCGACCGAGGTCGATCACCATATCGGGCGCGTCGTTCAGTATCTCAAGGACAGTGGGCAATACGACGATACCATGCTGGTCATAACGGCTGATCATGGCGAAATGCTGGGCGACAGGTACAGCTGGGGCAAAATGACTGTGTACGACGCGGCCTATCACACACCGTTGATGATACGTCTGCCGGGGAACGAGGCCATGGCCGGCGCGAAAGTGACCGTTCCTACCGAGTCGATTGATGTCACGCCGACTATCCTTGATTGGATTGGGCAGACTGTTCCAAACGCTATGGATGGCAGGTCTTTGTTGCCCTTGTTGCAAGGCGACGTTCCCGGTGATTGGCGCAGCTATTCCTTCAGCGAGCTGGATTTTTCGGAACCCGAAGAACCGACCCTCTGGCAGCGGCGGTTGGGAACGGGCAACAGTGATTCCTGTCTGGGAATATTGCGGGACGAACGATTCACGTTGATCGAATTTGCAGCCGACCTGCCGCCGATCCTGTTTGATCACCAGGGACAAGGAGAATTCGAAAACCTTGCGGATAACCCCGCGTTTGCGGCTGATCTTGCCCGGTTGGGCAGACAGATGCTGCGCCATCGGATGCGAAACATGGATCATACCTTGTCGTTGCACTCCATCACTTCCGAAGGCGCGAAGTCCCGTTCCAGATATTAGGATTACTGCACGCTTTCGCGCTCTTTTCAGTTAGATCATGGAAGTTGCATGAGAAGTTTTGTCGTTCATCAATTCCACTACCGGCGCATCAATTCTGATGGTACCCATGGGGCGTGGAGAAGACGAACCTGGACATCACCGAACAGCGCATAAAGGCGATGACGACTGCCGGACTGAATCTCATCGGTCAGGCGCTTTCGATCTATGACAGCAACCTGAAACTGGTGCTGAGCAATCGTCGGTTCAAGGAAATGTTCGACCTGCCGGACGAGCTGGTCGAACGCGGAGCCTTGTTTCGGGATACCATCCATTTTCTCGCCAGCCGTGGCGAATACGGTGACGAAGAAAGTGTGGAAAAAATGGTGAACCTGCGCGTCGAGCAGGCTTTGGCTTTCGAGCCTCATTACATGGAACGCGTAAGGCCCAACGGGCAGGTTATCTCGATAGAAGGCGCGCCGTTGCCACAGGGCGGATGGGTTGCGGTTTACACTGACATTACCGGCACCCGGCGTGCAGAAAACCTGCTGCGGGCGCGATCGGAAGAATTGTCGGAACAATTACTCGGCCACGCCGAAGAACTGTCTGCAACCAACCGAAAGCTTGCGGCCACGATCAAGGCATTGGAAGAGGCCAAACGCGAGCTGACCGAAATCGAAGCCCGCACACGCATGATGACCGAAATGATGCCGGCTCATATCGCGCATTTGGATAGCACTGGTCGATATGACTACTCCAACCGCCGTTTGAGCGCGGTCCTTCCCGGACGTCCGTCGGAGGTTCTTGGGCTTCACATATCCGAAGCTCTTGGTGCCGCCGCGTATCGGCGGGTCAAAGCGCATCTGGCAAAAGCATATGACGGAGAAACCTCCGTATTCGAGTTCACCGAGGATCAGGATTCCCGCCGTATCCGCGTTTCATTCACGCCCGATGACGCCGGTGGCGTCTATGTAATGTCGGTTGATATCACCGAAGAAACGCAGGCGCGCGTCGTTTTGCAGCAAACGCGTCGGCGGGCTATGGCCGCCCAGATGACCAGTGGATTGGCCCATGACTTCTCCAACTTGCTGACGATCATCCTTGGGATGCAGTCCAAACTGAACAAAATGGACCTGTCGGATGAAGCACATGAGCTGGTTGCCGCGACACAGCAAACGGCGCGTCGGGGTGGGCAATTGCTGAACCGGATTGCGGATATGACCGGGAACCGAACGCCACATCCTCAGGCCACGGACATGAAGGCGCTGTTGGAAGACCTGAGAATATTGGCCTCGCCTTCCTTGCCGCGCGGCGTCGGTTTGTCGGTGGTCAACACTTTGCCCGACCGGGCTTTGATGCTGGACCCGGGAATGGTGCAGGATGCGTTGCTGAACCTAGTGCTGAATGCGCGGGATGCCTGCGGCAGTTCGGGTCAGATTACAATCAGCGCGCATACCATCGGAGAAATCTGGGTTGAAATCACCGTATCGGACACTGGCCCGGGCTTTACTCCAGAGGCGCTGGAAAAGGCGCTGAACCCGTTCTTTACCACCAAGGGAAGCGACGGGTCGGGGCTTGGTCTGCCCATGGTGTATGACACTGTCAAGCTGGCCGGGGGCGATCTGAATCTCAAGAACACGGTATCAGGCGCGTCCGTCGTTTTGCGGTTGCCCTATCGGCCAGCTCCGCCCGTGCAAGACGGTCTGGTACTTCTGGTCGAAGACAGCGAAGATTTGCGGGGGCAGTTTCGGGATATGCTGGTAGAGCTGGGCTTCGCCGTCATCGAGGCCAATTCGGTAGATGAGGCGCTGGCGTTGATTAACAGCGTTGAAGACATTTCTCTTGTCCTGTCCGATATCCGTCTCGAAGGAAGTGGTACCGGTCTGGACATTTTGCGGCAGGTGAAGCCGGGATTGCCATGTATCCTTATGACGTCGCTGCCCAGTTCGGACCCGTTGTACCAGCGCGCCCTTGCGTTGGCCCCGGTGTTGCGTAAACCGTTTTCGCAGGCTCAATTGTCAGCCCTGATCCAAACCGAGGCCGCCTGATGACGCAACCGCTGGTTACCATCCTCGACGACGAACCCGAAATCCGGCGCATCCTGACGGACGCTCTGGAGGATGCCGGTTTCCGTACGCAGAGTTTTTCCCGCGCACGAGAGTTCGAGGCTGCGCTCAACCGTGTGACGCCCGATGTCTGTCTGGTCGACCTGTCATTGCCGGATACGGATGGGCTGGCGTTGGTTCATCGTCTGGCGTTGGAACAAGGCGCGGCAGTGATCATCATTTCGGGGCGCGCGCAGGTGCAGGACCGTGTTACGGGGCTGGAACTTGGGGCAGACGATTATATTACAAAACCGTTTGACCCTGCGGAAGTCGTGGCGCGGATCAGGGCAAGATTAAGAACACCTCGCACTCAGACCTCTCGTTCGGATACGGCGGAATTCAACGGCTGGACCGCACATTTTGACCGATACGTCCTTGAAAGTGAATCAGGTGACGAAACGCCTTTCAGCCATGCAGAGGGGGAAGTCCTGCGGCTGTTTCTGGAAAGCCCCAAGCGGCTGATCAGCAGAGGGCAAATGCAGGAGTCCCTGGGTGGCGCAGCCGGAGACAGTTTTGACAGGGCGATGGACGTTCGGATTTCCAGGTTGCGCACCAAGCTGGGAGAAGATCCTAAGAACCCGCGGTTGATCAAGACGATCTATGGGGCGGGGTATATATTCTTGGGTGATGTCGGTTGGAAGTAGTCGCAGATCCAACCGGCCGAGACTTGGTCAGATGAGTTGTTTTCCATGTTTGTTTGACCCTTTCGAGCCTTCCGTGCTGAAGCTGCTGACACCGAGATTTCCGTATCGGAAGTGACACGTCTGTCCCCAATTGCCCCATCGCTCATTCGCGCAATGCCTGATCCTTTATCTTCACAACCGGTTGCAGAATATAGTCCAGCACTGTTTTGCGACCCGACAGAATGTCGACTTCGGCGATCATTCCAGGTATGATTTCGACTGCTATGCCATTCCCATCAAGCATGGTGCTTTTGGTTCGAATCTCGACCACAAAGACCTCTTCGTCATTACGCTCAGATCGAGTGACCGTGTCTGCTCCGATGCGGATGATTTCCCCATCCAACGCTCCGTATCGTGCAAAATCATAAGCCGTGATTTTGACCTTCACAGGCTGACCAGAATGCAGAAACGCAATGTCCTCGGGCTTTACATAGGCTTCAACCAGCAATGTGTCGTCCAGCGGCACGATTTCAACAAGGTCCTCTCCACTGCGGGCAAGACCGCCAATGGTAGAGCGATGAATCCGGTTTACAATGCCGCGTACCGGAGACCGAACCTGCGCCCTTGAGGCCCGGTCGCGCAAAGCGGGCAGGGCGGGTTGCAAGGCAGCCAGCTCGGCAGTGGCAAGCGCCAGGTCCGTCAGCGCGGCGCTGCGAAACCGGCTTCGCACCGCTTGAATTCGATCGTCGATTTCGTCCAAGCCCGTTTGCAATCTGTTGGTTACGGCTTCTGCCCGCACCTTGCGACCGCGCCATTCGGCTTCACTTCGTCGCAACGCAAGCAATGTTGTTGCAGGCTCTATTTGACGCTCGACCAGCGGCGCCATGATCGCCCTTTCTTCAGCCAGGACCAGCAAGGTTTCCTCTGCCGTCACTTGATCGACCAGGCCTTCCTCAAATTCTCGCTGTTTTTGCTGACGCTGACGCTCCAAGATGGCTATTTCTGCCTCCAACTCGGCCCGCCGGCCTTGGTACAGTGCAGTTTCAGATTGCACGACGGTAGGCGCGCCGTTGATCAGTTGAACATCGAAATCCAGTTGTGTCCCATCAATTTCGGACCGAAGGCGTTGGATGCGCGCCATCAGCCCGAACGCGCGTTGCTGTTCCTGACTGAGCTGACTGTCAATTTGGGTTGTTTCCAGTTCCATAAGCAGAGAACCTTTTTCGACCAGTTGGCCTTCGCGCACATGCAACGACTGCAATACGCCGGGCTCGGTGGCTTCGATCAGCTGGATGTCTCCGGAAGGCACGATCCGGCCGTCCACGCGCGTGACATCGTCCAGTTCAGTCAGGTGCGCCCACAATAGGGCGGCGATCAGGCAGAGCAAAATCACCAAAAGCAGCAAGGAACTCCGAACAGGAGAGCGTCCCTGCATCTCGCGCGCCAGGGTGGCCAGATCAGGATGCTGCGACATTCAGGTGCCTCCCTGTCCGGCGAACATGTTGCGTCAGCATGCTTTTGGGGCCATCCGCCGCGATTTTCCCGTGTTCAAGGATGATGACTCTGTCAACAAGCTCCAACAGGCTGGTTCTGTGTGTAATGACAACCATGGTGGACTCTGCCGTGCATTCTTTCAGACGTTGGATAACCTGGGCTTCGGTTTTGACATCCATCGCGCTTGTTGGTTCATCCAGCAAGAGAACCGGCGGACGGCCTATTAGTGCCCTTGCCAGGGCAATGGCTTGACGCTGTCCGCCAGAGAGGCCTTCGCCGCGTTCCGCGAGTTGAAGATCGTAACCCCCGGGATGGATGGCCACGAAATCCTCAACCCCGGCGGCGCGGCCTGCTTCGATCAGTTCGTGATCTTTTGGCCGGATTGCACCGCTTGCGATATTGTCCCGGACTGATCCGGAAAAGAGCCATATGTCCTGTAAGACGGATCCGATATTGCGGCGCAGATCGCCAGGATCGATCTGGCGGATATCAAGACCGTCGAACGTAACAGATCCAACACGCGGCGCGTACAATCCCAGCATCAGACGTGCGATGGTGCTTTTACCGCAGCCAATCTGACCAAGGATCGCCACTTTTTCACCCGGTTTGATCGTGAATGAAACGCCTTGCAGGGTATCTTCCCCTTGGTCAGGGTAGGAAAAATACACGTTGTTGAAGGCGATCGCTCCTTTGAAATGGGGCCGGTTCACCCATGTTCGGCCTAGTGGGCGTTCGCTTTCCGCCATCATCAGCGCGTTGAGATTTCGGTATGCACTTCGGGCTTGGTTAAGCCTTGCCAACGTCTGCGCTAACTGCCCCAAGGGTGCCAGGGCCCGCCCTGTCAGCATTACCGAGGCAACCAAAGCGCCCATGCTGGTCTGGCCGTCTGTGATCAGAAAAACACCATAAAATACGATCAACACCTGTGCCGCTTGTTGCGTAAAACCGGTCAGGTTGAGAGCAAATTGTGTAACGGCCCGGCTCTGAGCACCGTGCGAGGATTGTCGTTCTATCGCCTGCTCCCATCGGGAACGCATTTGCCGGCCCGCTGCTGTTGTCTTTATCGTTTCAAGGCCCGAGACGGCTTCTACGAGGACCGACTGTTTGGATTGCCCGTCGGACAGGCTCTTTTCTGCCATGCGCGACAGAAGCGGCTGTACGGCCAAACCTGTCAGCAGAACCACAGGCACGGCCAGAGCCGGGACCAATGCCAGTTGTCCGCCGACCAGGTAAATCACAAATACGAACAACCCGATGAACGGCAGATCCACGACGGCAACAAGCGTTGCGGATGTGAAGAACTCACGCAGGGTCTCGAAGTCACGGATGGTACTGGTCATGGCGCCGGTGGAACCCGCGCGTGACTTCATCTGGATGTTCAGAACGTGGTCGAAAATTCGCCGCCCCATGAACAAGTCGGCTTTTTGCCCGGCCTTGTCGATAAACGCCGCTCGCAGCAATTTCAGCACGAAGTCAAATAGCAGCGCCAGAGCTACGCCCGCCGTCAAGGCAATAAGCGATTCGGTTGCCTCATTGGGCAACACGCGATCATAGACAACCATGATGAAAACTGAGGTCGACAAGCCAAGAAGGTTTGCCAGAGCCGCAGCGAGAGCAACCTGTATGTAAGTCCATCGATTGGCGGACAACGCCGCGCGAAACCAATGACCTCGGTTACCCGTGTGACCGGCGTCCAGTTCATCTGTATGATTTCGCCGAAACAAGACCGCGAAACCGGTGTATGAATTGGCCAGCTGTTCTTCTGAAACTTCGCCGATTCCTTCACCAAGTTCCGGGTCATAGATCAGCAAGGCACCGTTTTTTGCGCGGCCATGGTACACAACAGCCTTGTTTTCGGTCATCAGCAACAAGGCCGGGGCCAATGCTTCGTCAAAACTCGCGATGCGCCGCTCGCCATAGCCCGCCTGTAGACCTGTGTTTTCCGCCACCGAGAGGATGTCACGAACAGTCAGATCCCCGTCCGAACCGGTCTGCGACGCCTGGATCGTTGCAAGGGTCAGAGGGCGTTCAAGCGTCGCAGCAATATTCAGAAGGCAGGCTTCGTAGCATGTCAAACGGGCGCGATCCGACATTGATTTCAACGTGCTCATTTTACCTCGTTCCAATTGCCAAGCGAAATTCCGAGCAGGTCCAGAATGTCTCCGGTAAGGCTCAGAGCCGCGTAGTTGGTCAGAAAATAACTCTGTTCGGCCAGAATCAGGCGTTCTTGCGCATTTACGTAATCGCGTTGAGCGTCCAGGATTTCGATCAGGCTGCGACGCCCGATCGAGAACTGTGCGCGGGATGCAGCAACACTGTCGGCATTGGCACTTGCCGCAAAACGGGCCGCGCGCAGCCGTTCCGCGCCTGCTTTTTGATCGGATCGAATAAAGCCCAGCTCCCGCATGATTTCGCGAACCAGTTGCTCTCGCGCGAACTCCGCTTCTTTCACCTTTGCTTCTGCGGCGGCGATGGCGGCGCGGCGTTGGCCGGTGCTGTCCAGCTCGTAGTTGAAAGAAAGATCCACGCCAAAATTTGCATCCCGAGTGTCATCCTGGTTGGCAAATGCGGCGACCCGAACGTTCGGTTTGCGACGTGCCTGAGCGGCCGACCATTCGGCTTTGGCTGCCAGCAAGCTGGCATCCGCCCTACGGATCTGAGGGCTGTTCATCACGACCTGGGCATCACTTCTATTCAGCGGTGGGGCTGGTACAGGAGGGGGCAATGATCCGGGAAAAGTCCCGAACACTTCTCGAAACCGCGCTTCGGCCCGATCAGTTCGTGATCGCGCGTCAGCCAGTCTTGTGCGTGCATCTGCCATTCTGGACTGAGCGGCCAGAACATCTGCATTTGAACCGGCGCCGCCCGCTGTGCGGTCCGAAATCTGACGCACCAGTTCTTCATGAACCGAGACATTGTCGGCCGCGATGCGGAGTATTTTTCTTTGATCAATGACAAGCACATAGGTCTCGATGGCGGCCAGCGCCGTGGCCGATGCCGTCTGAATCTGATCGCCCCGTGTTTCCAGAACACGTGCCCGGGCTGCCGTCAGATCCCCCGAGGCAGCCCCACCGTCATAAACCAATTGTGAAATTCTCAGATAGGGTGAAACATCTGCAATATCAGATTCGACCCGTTCGGACCGTGCATTTATTCCCAACGAGATCTGCGGAAGAAAGGCGCCTTCCGCTGCATCTTGATTGGCTGATGCGATATCCATCCTGGTATTACTTTGCGCCAGTGTCGGGCTTGTCTCCACCGCCTGGCGCACGCGTTGCCCGAATGCACTACTGCTGAGCTTTGCCGATGGCTTTGCTGCCCCTGCACCGGTGGTCCCGGGTGCCAAGGACACTGCCACTGGAGTCAAATCAGGAGGGGGCGTGCAGGCGGACAACGCTATTGCAAGCAGAGCGAACGCAACCCAGGACAACACTGCTTTACAGGAACGCATGATGACCCTCCTGACTGCAATGGTCCATGGCTTCTTCTTTCTGTTGCGCCGCAACCAACGCGTCCAAGAACCCTGAAACACCGGTGGTCTGTTGTGTCAGAGAACCATCAGCTTCTCGATGTGAGCGAGCATGTGCATGTGTCAGCCAGATACTATGGGTCAGCGAAATCTGATGAGCGTGAATCAGTCGCAAACCCCCATTCGATGTAAGCAGTGACAAGTGCGCGCGGGGAATTTTCTCCAGGGCTTTCTGCGTGACGCCAAAATGCCCGCACGGGAACTCAACCCCCTGAAAAGAGGTAAGCGGACCAAACAATCCCATGTCAGTAATAACACGACACAGATGAGTTGTGTATTTCATCGACTCTTTCAGGGCGCGAAAGAAGGCTGCGACTTTTTTCAGTTCCGGCGCAAATTGCCCAGATTTGTCGAAGAATACCTCGTCCTCCGGATTGTCAGTGATAAGCCCCGCCGTTTCGTCGACAAGCAATTCGTCACTGCCGTCACCATCCGATTCAATCAGTCGTGGCCGAAACGGAGCACAGCGCAAGACGCATGGCACATAAGTCGCCAGCCATTTGCCATGTGCTGATACAAATGGCGTAGGCTGGTCTGGTTGCATGGACAAAACAGCCACTGGGTAAAAGCCGTGTTCAGATTTCCGAAAAGTGATTGGAAATGTGGCGGCGGCCTGAAGAATTTCTGCTTCGACCACAGGGCAATCTGCCATAGTCCCTGCGAAATCGAACGAGGTGAACCGCCGCCAGAACCGATGACCATGTCGTCCAAGACTGACCGGAGTTAAGCCATTCTGTGCCATAACTGCCTCATGATGTTGAATTACGTCTGTATGTGCGCCGGTCTGGATCAGGCCGTTGCCCCGGTCGGGTCGGTGTGCAGGATGTTATCTGCGGTCAGGCCGCTCAGATCGCTCAGGTCTTGGAACGTGGCCACGGTTTCAACGCTGGCATCGTTCGCCGCCTGGAAATCTACCTTGACCAAAACACTGTTTGTTCCGTCGGTTGCCATCACGTAAAGTTCATCGCCCGCCATGGCTCCGGCAAGACTCTCGACAGCGGCTTCGATTGTGCTGAGGTTGAGGTCTGTGAGTACCGTGCTGAGGCCGACAAATCCGGTGTTTGTGCCCAACGTGTCCCCGGTGGAAAGCAATTCGAACCCGGTGCCATCACCGCGGAGCGTATTGGTGTCCAGCCCGCGGAACATCAGTGCGTCAGTTACATCCGCAGCCGGGCCAATCGTAAAGCCAGTCACAATATCTGTACCATTGCTGGCCGGGTCCGCCTCGAAGACGACGATGTCTCGCCCTGCTGCAGAAACATCAATGGTATCGTCGCCGACACCGCCGCGCGTGATAGTGTCCGTATTCGCAGCGTTGAGCGTGTCATCACCATTGGTGCCAAACTGCACTGTCGTTGGCCCGCCATCAGACGTTTTGATTGTCAGTTCAATAGGCTGGCTGGAGTCCTGGATCGTCATCGTGAAAGTGACAAGCGGCTGAGAAAGATCTGTAAAGGTTGTCGCGGCCCCGGCAAAATTCGTCGCGCCCCCGGCGCCTGGGCTGGCCAAAAACAAATCGAAGGCGTTGTTTTCCGAAACCGATGCAGAGTTGAAGGTGACAACCGAAGGGTCAAATCCGAGCTCTGCCGTCAACGCCAGACCATCAGAGATATCGCGGTCGGCTTCGGCATAGATTGCGAACGTCACAGTAGATCCCGAGCGCCCAACTTCAGAAATCACATAGGCGGCGGGTTCGTGCGCAACGGCTTGCTCGGAAACCAGCAGCGGATCTGGTCTACCCGCAACTGTCGCCTGCGCGGAAAAGACAAGGTCATCACCTGCCTCTACTGCCGAAAAGTTGGACGCCGCGACAGCCAGCGACCAGGATCCGTCTGCGGCCACCGTTGCAGATCCGACCGAACTGCCGTTTAACGTGACATCCACCGACTGGCCGACTGACAATCCGGTCGATGACCCGCCGATAGTAATCCCGGAGGCCTTGGCATCGGCAAGACCAATCGAATTGTTGACCCCGACATCGTTCAACGTCAACAAGGGGCGAAAATCTGTGGAAAGTGAGCTGTTCGCCGCGGCCGAGCTGTTTCCGGCCAGATCGTCAACAGTGGCGGAAATGGAATAGCTCGTTCCGTCAGAGAGCATTCCAAGATCATTTGCTGGAACGGTAACTGCCCACGAGCCATTTGATGCGACGCCAGTATAGGTTTGCCCGCCGAATGTGACCGAAACGGTCTGGCCATCTTCAGCTGTGGTCGTGCCTGAGATTGCAAGATCCACGCCCCTTTCGGTCACGTCCAACACGGCACCCACAGGCAGACTGTTTATGGTTATTGAAGGTGCTGTGAAGTCAGTGGCAAAGCTTGTCGTGGTTTGATTGTGGTTTCCCGTCGCGTCCGAGATCGACGCATTGACATTGTAAGTTTCGTTGTCTTGCAGAGCAGACAAATCTGTCACGGTTGCCGTATAGGTCCAAGTGCCCCCGGTTACCGTTGCTGTTCCGGAAACGTCCGTAGTGCCGTCAGCGCGCGTGATTTCGACGGTAACAACTGTTCCGTCCGGCGCATCGGACGTTCCTGACACTGTCAGGTCGGTTCCTTGTTCAACGGCGTTCATGACGGCCCCGTCGGATACGGTTGAAATTCCGATCGTCGGTGGCGTGAAATCGGTGGTAAAGCTGTTGTTCGCTTGCAAGGCCGGATTCCCGGCAGCGTCCGAGACATCCGCGGTTACGGTGACGGTCGCCGCGTCAGAAAGACCTGCCAGATCCGAAGCAGGTACGGTTACGCTCCAATTGCCGCCAGAAACCGTTGCGCTATAGGACTGCCCGTTCAGACTGACGGTTACAATTTGTCCGTCTTCAGCTGTCGTACTGCCCGAGATGGAAAGATCCGTGGCCCTCTCGGATGCGTTCATGACAGCTCCGTCCGAGAAACTGTCGATGCTAAGCGTCGGCGCGGTCACATCCTTGGAAAATGTCACTGCGGCCTGCGGTGCCGTGACGCCACCGGCGTCGTCGACATCTGCGGTAACAGAGAAGTTGCCTCCATCCGACAAGGACGCCAGATCCCCAGCTGGCACAGTCACGTTCCAGGCCCCGCCAGATACTGTGCCGGAATATGTTTGACCATCGAGGGTTACAGTAACTTGCTGACCATCCTCAACGTTTGACGTCAGCCCGCTGATGGTCAAGTCGGATCCGGCTTCGGCTGCGTTCAGTACGGACCCAACAGGAAGCGGTGATATAGAAATGGAAGGGCCGGTCAGGTCCACGGGAACCGATACAAGAAGCGGTACTGCCGGATTGCCCGACACGTCCTCGACGGCTACCAGAACAGATGCCGGCACTCCGGTGGAAAGACTGCTCAAATCGGAATTGGGGATCGTTACACTCCAGCTTCCGCCAGAAGCGGTGCCTGTATGCACTTGTCCGTTGAACGTGACGATGATGGTTTGACCATCCTCTGCCGTGGTGGAACCGGTCAAGGCCAGGTCGCCGGCTACGTCGATCAGTTCTATCGAGCCGCCAGCCACGGGATCCAGAGAAACAGTTGGTGCAGTGAAATCAGTATCAAAGCTTCCGCTCGCCTGTGGTGCGGAATTTCCCGCCGCGTCGGCAACATCCGCGGTAACGTCAATCGTCGCGCCATCAGGAAGGGCCGAGAGGTCTGCCGCCGGGACAGTGACGCTCCAGTGTCCGTTGGATACCGTGCCCGAATAGTTTTGCCCGTTCATTGAGACGGTAACGGTCTGCCCGTCTTCTGCATCGGTTGTTCCGGTGACCGTCAGATCCGTTGCCTGTTCGATCGAATTCAAAACAGCGCCATCGGAAAACCCGCTGATCGACAGGGTTGGAGGAATTGTATCAATATCGAACTTGACGGATTCGGTTGACAGTTCCGTGCCTGAATCGTCCAGATGCCTGACTGTCACCGTAGAGACGCCTTGCGGAAGCGCATTGGCTTCGGCCGACGTGAGAGAAACGCTCCAACTGCCGTCATCGTTGGGCGTTACGGTTTTGACAAGCGAACCTATCGTGACCTCGACTGTCGATGTTCCTTCGGGTGCGGCAGCATTGGTAAGGGCGCTGTTCAATGCCGTTGACTGAAGTTCGGCCAGGTTCAGGCTGGTATAGCTCGGTTCCGGTTGGGGTTGGGGTTTAGGCTCTGGCGCGACAGGTTCCGGGGAATCGCCGCCGCCGCCGCCGCCACCTCCGCCCGCAGCGGCAGCTGCACCAGCCAGCCCGAGGCCGCCCAGCGCAGCCCCGGCGCCGCTGATTCCGCCAGCTGCTGCGCCAGCTTCAGCTGCGCTGAACTGGGCGATTTCAGCAACCGCCTCTTCTGCGATCATGATTGCGCCGCTGTCCAGGACCTGCACGTTTTCCGCCGCCACGATCATCGTCCGACCGTCAGCCATTTTCAGAAGAACATCGCCGTTTTTCAGCAACTTGGCGGAGCGCACACCCGGAATTGTCTCTGCAAACTGGAAGGCGTAAAGCTCTTCGATGGTTGCTTGTGACAAGGCAGGCAAGGCCATCAATGTTGACATGAGGCCGCCAGCCGCGCCGCGACCCGCCCAACGACCAAGCTTTCCCTTGATCCATTGTTGAACTTGAGATTTGCGATCTCCGTCCGTTGAGTCAGCCGCCGGACGGTTGTTGGCCTCAGGTGCTTTGGTCATCGTGCCCTCGCATGTGGTGTCCGCGATCACCGCAACAGGAAAGGATGTGCTGTTTGGCGTTTTGCTCATCTGTCTTTCCCATTTGTTGCCGTTGCGATCGGACCTGAAAAAATTGAGTTAAACTGAAACCGAACTTCTCGTTTTCACCACAATTCTGCTTCGGTTTCGGTCTGCTCATCTGGTCATCTTGCCGTAACTGCCAGGGGTGGCGCAGGAGGTGATGGCTGTGATGCTTCAGTTCGAAAGTGTAGTGGCAACGGGGAGCACGGCGCTCGATTCAGGTATCGGCGATACGGCTTTAAAAACGCTTAACGGGAATACGTATCTCTACACGGTGACCGGCCCGGGTGGCGGTGTCGCGGTCTGGCGGCTGGCCGACGGTGCCCTGCCGCAGCTGGTTGATACCGAGTATTACAGCGGTTCGATCACCTTCCAGGTGGGGCGCAGTGCCACGCCGATAACGCTGGCGGGAACCGAGCAGATCGCGCTGGATATCAATACTGCCACGGGCCTGGTCGGGTATGACGTGAACGCGGACGGAACGATCGGTAACCTGAAGGAAACGGGTGTGCTCAACGGCGGCGGAGATATCTCGGCCATCATACAGTTTTCACTGGGGTCTTCGGATGTCCTTGCGATGGCGCATGAGGGTACTGGCAATATCGGAACCTATCATGTGAACGCGAACGGGACGCTCAGTCTTGCGGGTTTGATTGCCGGCACGGCGGATGCCATGCAGACGTTGCGGTCGGGTTCGGAACATTTTCTGATCTCAAGTGACGCGGCAACAAACTCTGTCTCGACATATCGCATCGATTCCGGCACCGGCACGTTAACCGAGATCAACAATGACTCGGCTCTCGGAACCCTAGGTGTTTCAACCCCAACAGATGTCGAGACCGTAGAGGCATACGGCAAATCCTGGGTCGTGGTGGCAGGGTCCGGCAGCAACTCTCTCAGTGTTCTTCAATTGAGCAGCGATGGAAGTTTAAAGGCGACGGACCATGTGCTTGATACGCTTCATACGCGGTTTGAATCGGTTCAGGATCTGGCGGTCATAGACGTGAACGGTCGGGTGTTTGTGGTTGCAGGCGGCGGCGATGATGGCCTGTCTCTGTTCACTCTGACACCCGAAGGTCAACTTGTTCATATGGACAGTTTCGCGGATACGCTGGCCAGTGGATTGCAGAATGTCGAATCGCTGGCGGTTGCACATGTGGGCGACGAGCTGCAAATTCTCGTGACATCACAACAGGATGCCGGGGTGAACGTCCTGACGGTCCCGGTCGATGATCTGGGGGTGGTGCGCAAGGGGTTCGGTACCGTGAACGGGAGCGCGTCGGACGATATCCTCAGCGGCGGTATTCTGGACACGACCCTTTTAGGAGGCGCCGGAGACGACATTCTCATCGCGGGGAAGGGTGCGACGACGATGTCAGGTGGTGCAGGGGCCGACATCTTCGTGATGCAGTCCGGTAGCGGTCTGACCACAATAACCGATTTTCAGGCGGGCCTGGATCGTCTGGATATGTTCGACTACCTGCTGTTGCGGTCGCCTCAGCAACTGACCTTTACCAGCACAGCAAACGGGGCTCAGATCGAATATCGCGGCGAGATCGTGCAGATCCAATCCGCGTCGGGCGGCGCTTTGACAAGCACGGATATCTTTGGCGCAGGCTTCGCCGGACCGGATCACATCCCGGTAGATTTCGGGGACCTGGGCGGGCTGACACCGGGCAGCTCTGATGGATTGGTCGGGCAGATTACGGTGGACAGCCAGGTTGCGAATCCGGGGCTGACGGATGCGGAAATCCGGTTCACGCCGGACGGCGGGGGTACGGTATCCGCCACCGCAGATAGTCAGGGGCGGTTTGATCTGGAATTGCCCGATGGCACCTTTCCCGGAGTGCTGGACATCACCAAACACTATTCCACGGCAAGCGGGAAGATTGACGCGCTGGACGCTTTGCAAGTGTTGCGTATCTCGGTTGGTCTTGACCCGACATGGGGTCCAGCGACCGCGGAAAACCTGATAGCGGCAGACGTCAACAGGGATGGCACCGTGAACGCCCTGGATGCGCTTGCAATTTTGCAAGTCGCCGTCGGGCAGCCCACGGCCCATGACCCTGAATGGGTATTTCTGGATGAGAACGCGGACCTTTCCGGAATAACCAAGGACAATGTAACCTATCAGACGGGTGTCGATGTTGTGGCGGTGGATGGGGTCATCAACGTGGACATGACCTCCATCCTGTTGGGAAATCTCGAAGCGGCCTGAGTGCCGAAAGATATCTAGGCCAAAGCAAAGTTGTATCTTTTTTAGCGGTAAGGTGCGGATTGGCTTTTGCCGCCAAATCGACACGACCCAGCCTCAGCGCTCGGATGCCGCCCCATGACGCGGTGCTTTAGCTTTCGGCCCAAGTGTTGTCGCGCCGGCGGCTTCGTTATCTGTTCCATCCCTGTGTTTTCATTTGCAGATGGTCCAATAATTTCAATGAATTCTATCAGAATCGCAAGTTGCCTGCGATAATCGCCTGACCTTTGGAACCGATAAGCCGCTCAAATTGCTGGTCGGACAACATAGGTCTTGGCGTCGGTGGAGCAAATGTGACATAGCAGGCCGAGACTTCAACACAGAGATGAAAATTAGTAACAATGGAAATATTGGCGCTTTCCATTCCGGAAGTGAAACTGATCACCCCGAAGCGTTTTGGCGATCACCGCGGGTTCTTTGAGGAAACCTACAATGTCGACAGCTTTGCGGCACAAGGGATTCATACGCAATTCGTTCAGGACAATCATTCCCTTTCGAGCACGGTGAACACGGTGCGCGGATTGCATTTTCAGGCTCCGCCAAGAGCGCAGGCCAAGCTGGTGCGCTGCGGTCGTGGACGGCTGTTTGATGTCGCGGTCGATATCCGCAAAGGTTCGCCCACCTATGGTCACTGGGTCGGTGAGGAACTGAGTTTCGAGAACGGGCGGATGCTGTTGGTTCCTGCGGGGTTCGCGCATGGGTTCGTGACGTTGGAGCCGGAGACCGAGATCGTCTACAAGTGTTCTGATACCTACGCGCCGGAAACTGAAGGCGCGGTTCGTTGGGACGATCCCGATATCGGCATTGAATGGCCACAGAGTAATTCAGAACCCCAGCTGTCCGAGAAAGATCGGATCGCACCACTTCTGCGCGAAATTGAATCTCCTTTCGTATTCGAGGACACACAATGAAAATTCTGGTTACGGGCGGGGCGGGCTTTATCGGGTCTGCCGTTATCCGTCGTGCGATTGCCGATGGGCATTCGGTCGTCAATGTCGATGCCCTGACCTACGCGGCCTGTCTGGACAATGTTGCCTCTGTCGCGGATGCGCCGGGATACGTTTTTGAACATGCGGATATCCGGGATGCCGCCGCCATGTCGGCGATACTGGACAGACACCAGCCAGACGCGATCATGCATCTGGCCGCTGAAAGCCATGTTGACCGTTCGATCGATGGCCCAGCCGCGTTCATCGACACGAACCTGACCGGGACCTATGTATTGTTGGAAGCCGCACGCGCCTATTGGGTGGGTGCCGGCCGGCCCGAGCATTTTCGGTTTCACCATATATCAACCGACGAGGTCTTTGGGTCCTTGGGTAAAACCGGGTTTTTCACCGAAGACAGCCCATACCAGCCGAACTCACCCTATTCGGCCTCGAAAGCGGGATCGGATCATCTCGTGCGGGCGTGGCGTGAAACATACGGCCTGCCAGTGGTTCTTACCAATTGCTCTAACAACTACGGCCCTTACCAGTTTCCGGAAAAGCTGATCCCCGTTGTCATCCTCAGTGCGCTGGCGGGCAAACCGATCCCGATATACGGGAAAGGCGACAACATTCGCGACTGGCTGCATGTCGATGACCATGCCGAAGCCCTGTTGCTGGTGCTCGAAAAGGGTGAACTGGGCCGCAGCTACAATATCGGTGGCGAGAATGAGATGACCAATCTTGATCTTGTCAGAATGCTATGTTCGATCCTGGATCGCCTCAAGCCGGGTGAAACGCCCTATGCGGATTTGATCACGTTCGTCGCTGACCGCCCGGGTCACGATCAGCGTTATGCCATCGATCCGACCCGGATTCGCACCGAACTGAACTGGCGTCCCTCCTACACGCCCGAAACCGGGCTGGAACAGACGGTTCAGTGGTATCTGGACAACAGCGCATGGTTGAACGCCTTGCAGGCCCGCAGTGGCGTGGGTGAGCGGCTGGGTGTTGCCAAATGAAGGCGCTGGTGTTCGGCCACGGGGGGCAGGTGGCGACCGAGTTGCGGCGTCGCGGACAGGCGCATGGTGTCTTGGTTGAAGCTCTGGATCGCGCCGCGGCGGACCTGTCTGACCCGTCGCAATGTGCAGACGCCATCCGGCATACGGATGCGGACGTGATCATCAATGCGGCCGCCTATACGGCGGTGGACCAGGCCGAAGAGGAAAGCGACCTGGCGCAACGAATCAACGGAGATTCACCCGGTGCAATGGCGCGTGCCGCCGCGGCCCGCGACCTGCCTTTTCTGCATGTTTCCACGGATTACGTTTTTGACGGCTCTGGTCCGACCCCCTGGAACACCGATGACCCCACGGGGCCCTTGGGGGCCTATGGTCGAACCAAGCTGGACGGCGAACACCAGATCGCAGAGGCTGGCGGCCACTATGCCATTTTGCGCACAAGTTGGGTGTTTTCGGCACACGGAAAGAACTTTGCAAAGACCATTCTCCGATTGGCAGAAACCCGTGACAAGCTGACTATCGTCGCAGATCAGATCGGCGGGCCAACACCTGCTGCCGACATTGCCGAAACCTTGCTGAAAATGGCCAAGGCAGGCCTCGAAACCAAAGGGGGGGTGTTTCACTATTCCGGTGCACCCGATGCCAGCTGGGCGGATTTCGCCCGTGAAATTGTTTCTCAATCCGGCTTGTCGGTCGAAATCGAGGATATTCCAACCGAGGCTTACCCAACGCCGGCGCCCAGGCCGCTGAACTCACGTATGGACTGTTCGCGGCTGGAAAATGTGTTCGGAATCCAGAGACCCGACTGGAAAGCCGGACTGGCCGAGATATTGAACGAGTTGAAGTCAGCGACCAGCTGAACCTTGAAAGGACAGATTATGCAGCGCAAAGGCATTATTCTTGCCGGTGGGTCCGGAACCCGGCTTTACCCGATCACCATGGCGATATCGAAGCAATTGCTGCCGATCTACGACAAACCGATGATCTTTTACCCGCTGAGTGTTTTGATGCTGTCGCAGATCCGCGAAATCGCGATCATCACCACCCCCCAGGATCAGGATCAGTTTCAGCGCCTGTTGGGGGATGGCAGTCAATACGGGTTGTCCCTGACATGGATTGTGCAACCGTCTCCTGACGGTCTGGCGCAGGCTTATACACTGGCCGAGGATTTTCTGGACGGTGCCCCGTCTGCTTTGATTCTGGGTGACAACATCTTCTTCGGACATGGCCTTCCGGACCTGCTGCTCGCGGCGGATCAACTGAAGCGCGGCGGTACGGTTTTTGCGTACCGGGTCGCTGACCCAGAACGCTACGGAGTTGTGGATTTCGAAGGGAACAAAGCCCGCGCGATCGTCGAAAAACCCAAGGTGCCTCCGTCGAACTACGCGGTGACAGGTCTTTATTTTCTGGATGGCGACGCTCCGGCCCGCGCGCATGAGGTCAAACCGTCAGATCGCGGCGAGCTGGAAATCACGTCACTGCTGGAAATGTATCTGGACGAAGGTTTGCTGGATGTGCAGACCATGGGACGCGGTTTTGCCTGGCTGGATACCGGCACGCACGGGTCTTTGCTGGATGCGGGAAACTTCGTGCGAACGATCACGGAACGTCAGGGTATGCAGACCGGCAGCCTGGATGAAATCGCCTGGGCGAATGGCTGGATCGACGACGAGGCTCTTGAGGCGCGTGCGCGACTGTTCGCCAAGTCCACCTATGGCACCTATCTGAAAGGTCTTTTGAGCTAGGCCGCGAACTGTATCATGGTTACGTGTTCAGGCGGAAATTTGCACGGGCGGTAAGCTGCTTCACGCTTTGTGATCAAGGTCTGAACGGGGCTGGTCGGACATTCCGGCCATGCCAAACGCCACGCAAGAAAGCCCATTGTTTGGCGCGTTTTCTCGTAGAAAACAACACAACCGGTGACAGCATTTGCAGAAGCGCCGATGCCAGGGCTCGACCAAAAGCCATCGGGACTTCATGCTTGCGGGCGACATAAACGCGTGATTGCCCCATATACCAGCCCTTCAGGCCAGCGATGGCTGGGCTTCCCGGCGAGGATTTGCCTCTGGCGTGGCGCATCTGAGCGTTGTGGACATAGTACAGTGGCCCGCAAACGGCTTTGAGCCGCAGGCTCAGATCATCGTCCTCATGATACAGAAAGATTTCGGGATCAAACCCGCCGACCTCTTCGAACGCTTCGCGGCGGACCAGGAACGCAGCGCCGACGAGGACCGGCAATTCAAAGTCGGAATCGGCTGTTTTCCTGGGCAGGGTTTCATTTCGGGGAATGATCACACTGTATCGCCTGAAACGAGGTGCCCCTTTCCGGTCCAGAATTGCAGGGTTGAAGGCTGACGCATCCGGATGATTGTCAGCCCCCTCTTGCAACGCGTCCAATGCTCCGGGCAGCAAGTGGGAATCCGGGTTCAGAAATAAAAGCAGGTCCGTTGTTGCCTTGGCGGCACCAAGGTTGCATGCGCGGCCAAACCCGATGTTGTCGCGGCTTTCGATCAGAGTTGCGCCATGTACCTCGGCCATTTGCCGAACCGCTTCAATATCATCCGAGCCATTGTCGACCAAAATTGTCGGCACGCCCTCTGGGATGGAATTCAGCATCTCCGGCAGCACGCCACTGCTGTTGTAACAAACGCTTATGATCGTAATCTGTGACAATCCTGCCTGCCGTATCTGTGGAATGGGCCTGATCGTTACTTCCTCTCAAACACAGTTAGGGTCAACCCCGGTTACAGTACGACGGAACCGGGCTGCTGCAGCGGTCCGTGATCTTGTGCGCTCCGCGACGACAATCTGAGAAATGATTGAAATGGTTCTGCCCCTATGAAGCGAAGGCGGGAAACCGATCATCAAGCGCGGCCGGATGGCGAAGCCGCGTCAGGGGATGCAATGCCTGTTTGATCAGAGCGATAAGATTTACCTCTTTGGAAATTTTCGATTTCCGGTGGCCGTGGTGAATGAGCAGATTGTTGCCAGTCGTCGGGTTGAAACCAGTAAATCGCAAACTTCCTTGAAGGTGATATCGAAATTCCGGCGCCAACCACTTGCCGGAACGAAGGCGTTCGCGGTTCTCAGAACGTTCTGCAAATGGTTGCGGACGCAAGCCTGTGCGCTCAACACCCTGCGCGCGTTCGCATGATCTCACAGTGCCAAAGCCGTGGTTTCCAGTGATATCGGTAAGCTGTTGAAAAGCGTATCAAGCATACCTCAACTGAAGTGCGGCGGGAGCTCACGAGGTTCAACCCGACGCCCACGCGGATGCCGCTTCTTTTGCAGAAAAGGCCACGAAATAAAACCCTGTCAAAACACGGTTCTTTGAAGAAGGTTGCGTGGCGCCCTTGGTGTGAATGATCCCCGGGTGAGTGGTCATTGCCGCTGGGGGAGTTTTGTGCAACAGTGTTCTCTGAGTTGAACATAATTTGGGTACAACATCCAAAGCCTTAGGTATCGGTTTGGTATTGGGGATTGCAGAACCAGACCAAACTATATAGCAGCCGAATTGAAGCACGAAATAAGCATCACGGAAGAATTACAGTGAGCGATAGACATACTTACGAATACGACATTGACATGAACAGTGATGTAGCACCCGCACGCGTGCTGCGCATGGTAAAGCCCGGGTCCAAGGTGCTTGAGATCGGGGCCGGGCCAGGTTCGATCACGCGACATCTTTCCGGCACGTTGGAATGTGATGTTGTGGCGCTTGAGATCGACCCTTCGGCGATCGAAAAGCTAAAGCCGTTCGCACGTTCTGTGTACCCGATGGATCTCAACGATGCTTCGTGGAGTGACATAGTTCGCGAGAAAGACGGGGTATTCGACTACGTGATCGCAGCGGACGTTCTGGAACATGTTTACGACCCCTGGAGCGTACTTTCAGGCATGAAATCGCTGTTGAACGACACGGGATCGGTTATTCTTTCGCTGCCGCATGTTGGCCATGCAGCCATTGCCGGTTGTCTTGTCGATGAAGATTTCGAATACCGTGACTGGGGCCTGCTGGATCGGACCCATGTCCGGTTTTTTGGCATCAAAAACGTTCAGCACCTGCTTAATTCGCAGGGTATGAGCATTGAACAAGCCGAATTTGTGGTTCGTACGCCAGAGATGACTGAGTTTTGTCAACGCTGGAGCCGTCTGCCACAGGATGTTCAGGCCGCCTTGCAGCGCAATCGCTATTCCCATGTCTTCCAGGTCGTAAGCAGATCGGTCCCCAAGGACCGCGCAGAGAATGACATCTACCTGATGGGCCTGCCCGTCGAACGACCCGATGAAGAGACCCGGCAGCATTGGACCAACATGATGGCAGGCCTGCCCCTGTCCGAAGAGATTGATCTGCAATCGACTATCGGGCCGGTGGACGCGAGCGCCGCTTCCCGAGTCGAGCCCGGCCCACTGGCCAAGAAGAAAAAAAAATCGCTGGCGCGGCTGTTGGGGTTGAAGAAGTAATGTCCTCAAACACCGCGGATCGTCAATTCGGCAACATCAGGACAATTGCCTTCTACCTTCCTCAGTTTCATCCGATCCCGGAAAACGATGAATGGTGGGGCAAAGGGTTCACCGAGTGGACAAATGTCGCAAAAGCCAAGCCGCTTTTCACCGGGCATTATCAGCCTCATCTTCCTACGGATCTGGGGTATTATGACCTGCGTGTCCGCGAAACGCGGCTTGAGCAGATCGAGATGGCCAAGGCCAGCGGAATTGATGGATTCTGCTACCACTATTACTGGTTTTCCGGGAAAAGACTTCTTGAGCGGCCCGTCGACGAAATGCTTGCGGATCCCGAAAGCGATATGCCGTTCTGTCTTTGCTGGGCGAATGAGAACTGGACGCGCCGCTGGGATGCGGCCGAGCACGAGATTCTCATTGAGCAGAAGTACAAGCCCGAGGATGATCTGGAGTTCATCAAGTCGATCGAGCCGTTTTTCCGGGATCCCCGCTACATAACAATAGATGGCGCTCCGATCCTGATTGTTTATCGGCCGCAGCATTTGAAGAACTCGCGCAAAACCGTGCAGGTCTGGCGTGACTATTGCGCGTCTGTCGGAATTCCGAAAATCCATCTGACCTGTGCGCTTACGCACCGAAACTGGGACTATGCGTCATACGGGTTTGATTCCGGTGTGGAATTCCCGCCCCACGGCATCAACGTGCCCAACCTCTCGCCAGAAGTGGACTTGTTCGACGATTTCCAAGGCCATTGTGTTGATTTTTCTGCGATCGCAGAACAGTACCTGGGTCACAGCTATGGGCCTGAGAACAACGTTCATCGATCGGTTTTTCCGTCCTGGGACAACACGGCCCGGCGGAAGGAAAATGCCATGGTCGTTTTGAACGGAACGCCGGAAAACTATGAATACTGGCTTTCGCGGGCCTTGCACCAAACCGCTCAGGATTTCCCCGACCAGGAACGTTTCGTTTTTGTGAATGCATGGAATGAATGGGCTGAAGGATGTCACCTGGAACCGGATCGCGAGTACGGGCATGCGTTTTTGCACGCCACCAAGGCCGCTCTCCAAGGTTCAAAGCTGACCGACTGGACGCATGTGGGTGTCCCGGAAATTTCGCGCCGTGGCGAAACCACGGAAGGCATCGCGCATCCTGTTCCATATGGTGCCAACAAGCCGTTGGCCAAACGGGCTTTCCGTCTTTTGCGCGATACGGTCAGCGGTCGGTTGCTGAAACAATGGCTGTCCGCGGCCCGCACAAAATAGAAAACCACGCCGGATTGAGTTGCATGAAAGTCCCAAGTACTTGTCATGCAACTCAGTCTCGTGCTTTGCGTGAAAAAAAGGGTTTTCTTTGTCATAGTCGGCACGACGCGCCTTAGTACGAGAAACTGCATGTCCATCAAAGATACCCTGCTTTACTATTTGCTGACCGCTGCGTCGAAACTCAGCCCACCTTTGTCGCCACGTACGGCAAGGCGGTTCAGAAATTCAGCCAAGAAAAGAGACCCCAAACGAGGTTGGGACAAACCGGGGCAATCCAACAGGCAGGGTTTTGAAGCCATCGGTCAGGCTGAAGAGTTCAAACCCTTCGACCCGCCTGCGAAAGCTGAACCCGCAGTACGGGCAATTGCGCATTACCTGCCGCAATTTCATCCCTTCAAAGAGAATGATGAATGGTGGGGCAAAGGCTTTACCGAATGGTCCAATGTCGGAAAGGCCGTCCCGAATTATCCGGGCCATTACCAACCTCATTGTCCGATTCATCTGGGTTACTACGACTTGCGGTTGCCAGAAATCATGGTCGAACAGACGCGGATCGCGAAATCTTACGGGATAGGAGGGTTCTCCTATTACTACTACTGGTTCGGTGGAAAGACCTTGATGGAGCACCCGCTCGAACAAATGTTGGGCAATCCGGAAGTCGACATGCCGTTTTGTCTGACATGGGCAAATGAAAACTGGACGCGCCGCTGGGACGGGCGGGCGCACGACGTTCTTATCGCGCAAAACCATTCGATCGAGGATTCCCTGAACCTTCTGCGTCATATACGAAAATACTTTGATGATCCGCGCTACGTTCGGATAGATGGGAAGCCGGTTTTCATCGTTTACCGAGCGAACATCATACCGAATATCGAGGAAACGACCGCAGCTTGGCGAAAAGAGGCACAAAGCTGGGGCGAGCCGGACCTGTATCTCATAGCTGCCCAGACTTTTGATATCGGCGATCCTGAGAAACTGGGTTTTGACGCTGCTATGGAGTTCCCTCCGCATCAGGTAAAGCGCACCGACATCACGGATGAGATGGGGATCTACAATCCAGAGTTCACGGGTGCCGTTCTGGATTACCAGGCCGTGGTCGAGGCAGAGCTTCAAAAGCCGGAACCCCGGTACAAGCTGTTTCGGTCCTCCACGCTCTCGTGGGACAATACCGCGCGCAATCAGGATGCCCCTCGGATTATGGGACGGTTCACAATCAATGCCTACAAGCGCTGGACGGAACATTTGTGTCGCCAGGTTCTTGCGCAGGAAAAATACAGTGCCGACGAAAAAATCGTTTTCATAAACGCGTGGAACGAGTGGGCAGAGGGGACTCATCTGGAGCCTGACCGAAGATATGGCTTTGCCTATCTTCAGGCGACGTATGACGCGTTACCCAAGAAATCTGAAAGTCAGATCAACACGTGATGTTTTCGACCTTGAGGTTTCGAGGACCTGACGGTTGGCGCCTCTGATATCCGGACGTCACACGTTGCCCGGGGTTGCGTATCAATTCTGATCGACCCTATGATGCTGTTCCGTATCGTTCGCTCTGACGGTGCGACCTGCAATTTGGTCGAACATCCATTGTACGGCTTCGTCGCCGTCGGACCGGATATGCCGATAAAGGCGAAGTTCGATCGGAGGCACATCAACCGGCAGCCTCAACATGCGCAGCCCCATTTCACGCGCGCTGCATTCGGTCAGCGTGGCAACCATATCTGTCTTGTGCAGAATATCCCGGATGTTCAGATAGCTTTGCATCTGAATCCCGAGTTTGCGTCGTGCGCCCAGTTTGCGCAGGACGATGTCGACCGGGCTCGCCCCCTGAGGCCGTGAGGAAACATGCAGATGTGTCAGCTGAAGATAACGCTCCAGCGTCAATGGACCCGAACCCAGCGGGTGGCCGGGTCGCATGGCACAGACATAGCGGTCTTTCATGATGGTCCGGCTGATCAGATCCGAACTGTCCGGCATCGGAATGTCCGACGTGATGTCGATCGTGCCCTGCTGTAACGCCTTGCGCGTATCCCGGCGGGGAATGCGCACGAGGCTGAGTTCGACCTGGGGTGCCGTGCATTGAAACCCGGACAAAAGCCCGGGCAGGATGATGAGGCTGTGAAGGTCGACCAAACTGACCCGGAACAGCCGTTTGCTGGTAAACGGGTCGAACCGTTCACCCTGCGCCGATGCGGCTTGCAACTGGTGAAGAGCGGCTGAGACCCTGTCCGAAATGCTCTCTGCCAGCGCCGTGGGCTGCATCCCCGTGCCGGTCTTCACGAAAAGCGGGTCGTTCAGTGTCTTGCGCAACCGGGTCAGGGCGTTGCTGACGGCCGGTTGCGTGATCGACAGGCGTTCGGCAACGCGGGTCAGATTTCGTTCGGTATAGATGGCGTCAAAAATAACAAAAAGGTTCAGGTCGATCTTGTTGAGCTTGGTCGTCATGTCATTCACCAGAATTATGCTGATGATCATGCAAGTAAATTTCACAAATGTCATTAAGGGCGGTAAGCTGAATGGTATCCCGGCGGAATACGGAGTTTCATGCATGACCTCATCCGGCCTCGAACTCGATACCCAGCGGCTTTCGACATATTTGGGGCGCCATATCCAAGGTTTCGCCGGCCCATTGTCCTATCGGAAGTTTTCGGGCGGGCAGTCGAACCCAACCTATCTGCTGAAGGCCGGTGGTTCGAAATACGTGCTGCGCCGCAAACCGCCAGGTGACCTGCTGCCTTCGGCCCATGCCGTGGATCGGGAATATCGTGTTCTCAGGGCACTTCATGGCACTGCGGTTCCGGTCGCCAAACCTTACGTGCTGTGTGAGGACACGGATGTCATCGGTTCCATGTTCTATGTCATGAGCTTCCAGGAGGGCCGGATTTTCTGGAACCCGGCGCTGCCCGAGTTGGACGTGGCCGACCATCATCCGGTGTTCGATGAAATGATCCGGGTTCTGGCCGCGCTGCATTCGGTTGACACAGGCGCCGTCGGCCTGTCCGACTTCGGCAAGCCGGGAAACTATTTCCAACGCCAATACAGCCGCTGGACCAAACAGTATCGCGCCGCAGAAACAAGTAAACTTCCCGAGATGGAACAGCTTATGGGCTGGCTGTCCCGCAATCTGCCCGATGGTGACGGTTCGGTCAGTCTGATCCACGGTGACTTTCGCATAGACAATTTTATCTTCGCTTCGGATGCCCCGCAGATCACCGCGGTTCTGGATTGGGAACTGTCGACGCTGGGCCACCCGATGGCTGATCTGGGCTATTTCTGTGTGTGTCTCAGATTGCCGCCCACCGGTCTGATCCGGGGGCTGCAAGGGCTGGATCGCGCTGCTTTGAACATCCCTTCCGAAGCTGAGATGATCGAGCGGTATTGTTCGCTGCGTGACCTGCCAGAGATTGAAAACTGGACCTTCTATCTGGCGTTTTCCTTTTTCCGGATGGCTGCGATTGCACAGGGTGTTTACAGCCGTGCGCTGGCGGGAAACGCATCGAACGAGAACGCAATGGCGTTCAAGGGGCTGGTGGCCCCTCTGGCGCAAATGGCGCTCGACGAAATCGCTGCTGCAACGCACTGAAGAGGACCACAATGGATTTTGCTCCATCGCCACGCGCCACGGAAATGCATGACCGGCTGAAAGCCTTCATGCAGGCGCATATCTATCCGCGCATTCGCGACCACAAAGAGGAAATAGAAGCCGGCAATTTCCCCGTTTCGTTCATGGAAGATCTCAAGTCGCTGGCCCGCGCCGAAGGGCTTTGGAACATGTTCCTGCCCTCCTTGCGGGATGATGAGCCCGGAACGCGGCTCAGCAATCTTGATTACGCGCCCCTGGCCGAGCTGATGGGCCAGGTGAGCTGGTCTTCGGAAGTCTTCAACTGCAACGCGCCGGATACCGGGAACATGGAATTGCTGCACATGTTCGCCACACCCGAGCAGCGCGAAGACTGGTTGGTGCCGCTGTTGAACGGCAAGATCCGTTCGGCCTTTGCCATGACCGAACCCGACGTGGCCAGTTCGGACGCGACCAACATAACAACATCCATCCGGCGCGAGGGTGATAAATACGTCATCAATGGCCGCAAGTGGTTCATCACCAATGCGTGCCACCCCAACACCAGACTTTTCATCGTCATGGGCAAAACCGACCCGAACGCCGATCGCCATAAACAGCAAAGCATGATCATCGTTCCAAAGAATACGCCCGGTTTGGAGATCGTGCGCAATCCGACGATCCTGAACATGCACGATCCCGAAGGCCATGCTGAACTGGTGTTCAAGGACGTGCGCGTCCCGGTCGGCAATCTGCTGGGCGAAGATGGCAGCGGTTTTGCACTGGCTCAGGCGCGGCTTGGGCCCGGGCGAATTCATCATTGCATGCGCTCGATCGGGGCGGCGGAAATGGCACTGAACCTGATGGTGGAACGTGCTCAGGAACGGAAGACCTTTGGCAAGCAACTCTCGGAACAAGGCGTGATCCGTGAATGGATCGCCAAATCCCGATTGGAGATTGAACAGGCGCGGCTGTTGACCCTGAAGGCGGCCTGGAAAATAGATCAGGTGGGGGCGAAAAAGGCCTTCCGCGAAATATCCCTGATCAAGGTCGTGGCGCCCCAGGTACATGCAAAGGTCACGGATCGTGCAATGCAGGTCTTTGGCGCAATGGGCATGACACCCGACACGCCATTGGCCGACAGTTACACTTGGGCCCGGGCGTTGCGCTATGCGGATGGACCGGATGAGGTCCATCTTCAGGCCATTGCCAAACAGGAGTTGAAGAATTCCAACTATGGGATGTCGGCGCAGTGGCTGACACCGCCTCTGCGCTAGGTCTGGGAAGGGATGGCATCACCGGAATATCCCTAAGATACGCAAGCCGAGTTGCCCAGTTTTCCTGGCATTCGGATACGCGGCCTGCCGCGCTATGTTCCGGCGGCAAGCAAATCGCTCGCCTTTTCTCCGATCATGATCGCGGGGGCGTTTGTGTTGCCGCTGACGATTTCCGGCATGATCGAACAATCCGCGACCCGCAGGTTTCCGATGCCGCGCACCTTTAGCGCGGGGTCTACGACTGCGGTTTCGTTCGCACCCATCGCGCAGGTCCCCGTTGGGTGATAGATCGACACGGAATTCGATCTGACCCAGTCCAGCGTGCCCTCGTAATCGTCGGTCGAGAGTTGGGATGTCGGGCGGAACTCTTCGGAAATCTTCGATGCCAGCGGATTGTGCTGTGCGATTCTGCGGGCGATGTTCACGCCGTCAACGATGGTTCGGCAATCCGTTTCCGTCGACAGATAGTTCGGAATGATCTTTACATGCTGTGATGGATCCGGGCCGTTCAGATGCAGTTCACCCCTGCTTTCCGGCCGCAGCTGGCACACGGACATGGTAAAGGCGGAAAACGGGTGTACGCCTTCGCCGGGGCTGTCGGCGGACCACGGCTGTACATGGAATTGAATGTCGGGTGTTTCTACGTCCGGGCGCGTTTTCATGAATCCGGTCGCAAGGCTGGCCGCCATGGTCATCGGACCGGCGCGGAACAAAGCGTATTTGAGCGCGATACGGGCCTGATTGATCAGGCTGCGCACCTCGTCATTCAATGTGGGCTCATTGCATTTGAAAACGAGACGGGCCTGCAAGTGATCCTGTAGTCTTTTGCCGACATTGGGCAAGGCATGGACCGGATCGATGCCGTTTTTCTTCAGGTGGTCCGGGTCGCCTATACCCGACAGCATCAGAATTTGAGGAGAGTTGATTGCACCGCCGGACAGGATGATTTCGCGCCGAACGTTCAAGGTTTTCTCATTGCCTGCGCGATCCCGATAGACAAGTCCGGTCGCCTGTTTTCCATCCAGCGTTATGCGTGTCACCAATGCGTTGGTGATGATGTTCAGGTTTTGTCGGTTTCGAATGGGTTTCAGATACGCCACAGCCGAGCTGCACCTGCGCCCATTGCGGGTGGTCAGCTGAAAATACCCTACGCCTTCCTGATCTGCGCCGTTGTAATCCGGATTGAACGGGTATCCGGCGGCTTGCGCTGCCGCGACCCAAGCGTCGCAGATCGGTCGCTGAATGCGCATGTTCGACACCGACAGCGGCCCACCGACACCGTGATACGGGTCTTCGCCGCGTTCTTGATCTTCGCTGCGTATGAACAGCGGCAGCACGTCGTCCCAGCCCCAGCCGACATTCCCCATCTGGCGCCAGCGGTCATAATCTTCCTTTTGGCCGCGCACATAGAGCAGACCGTTCAGAGAGGATGAGCCGCCCAGCACCTTGCCGCGTGGCCAGTCGATCGAGCGCCCGTTCAGGCCCGGATCGGGCTCGGTCCTGTAACACCAGTCCACCGAAGGGTTGTGCATGGTTTTGAAATAGCCAACCGGGATGTGGATCCAGGGGTTGGTGTCGCGGCCGCCGGCCTCTAACAGCGCGACGGTAGTGTTGGGATCGGCGCTTAGCCGATTGGCGATGACACAGCCCGAAGACCCCGCGCCAACTACCGCATAATCCACTTCCATGACCGCCTCCTTCCAACGTCGTTGAAAAAAACTCTATGCAAGATGCTAGAAATATACTAGCCTTTTTTGATACAAAACGTCTCAATAATTGCGAACAGGGAGGTAAGCAATGGAGATTGGTCGGAAACTGAGTGGTATTTCGCGGCGGGATTTCTTCCGGGTAGCGGGGCGCTATGGCATGAGCTCGACGCTGCTTGCAGCAGGAGGGTTTGGCGGTGCGATGAGCCTGGCCAATCTGGCGCAGGCGGCGGAATCCACGTATGAAAAACGCTTTTCGAAAGAACCGAAGTACACGTTGAAATTTGGTGCGTCGGGCTTCAACACCCGCAACTTGCTGATCGAGCGCGCCGGCGCCATCGAATTTGCACGCGACCTCGAAGAACGCACCGATGGCGAGATTCGGATCGAGTTCATCGGCGACAACCAGATCTGCGGACAACTCAGCTGTGTTGAAAAAACCCAGCAGGGAATCGTCGATATCTACGCAGCTTCGACCCAGAATTCGGCCGGCGGTGCGCCTTATCTGAACGTCCTGGACTATGCCTACATGTTCCCCAGCCGGGCGGCGCAGTATCATTTCTTCTACAGCCCCGCCAGCCAGCGCATCCTGCGCGACCCGCTTGAAAAGCGTCACGGGCTGAAATTCCTGTTCACCCATTGTGAACTGCGCGGTCTGCAAATGGGCTCGACCTTTGCCGACAAGCCGACCGTCACCAAGCTGGAAGAGCTGTTCGGCACCAAGAACCGCGTGACCGGTACGCAGCTGGGTCGGATCGCGATGCAACTGCTGAACCTGAACCCTGTTCCGGTGGCATGGGAAGAAACGCTGGATGCGCTCAAGACCGGTCTGATCGATGGTGCGGAAACCTGGGCCTCGGCGGTGGCATATGCGAACATGGCGCCTGTGGTTTCGCAATCGGTGAACCTGAAGTTCTTCTGCGGTACCGAACACACTTCGATGTCTGCCAAAGTATTCGATGGCCTGGGCGGTGAATTGCAGGATGCCGTGATGGAATCGTCCTATTTCACCCAGGCCCTGATCCAAGGCGCGAATGAGGCGGCACTGCTGAACACGGTCGGATTCTCGGATCCGCAATTGCCGCAAACCATTTTTGCGGAAAACGGCGTGCGCCCGGCCTTCCTGCCGGAGGACCAGATCAAGCTGGCCGAAGAAATGTGTGCTCCGAACTACAACCCCGAGCCGTGGGCGCAGTGGCGCGAGCGGCTGAACAAATGGGCCGGTGGCATCGATACTTACCAGGAGATCTACGACATCGCGCGCGAGATCCCAGCGGACACGCTGCCGGAAAATGTCGAGCCGCGCCGCTGGTGGAAGGGCGAGGCCTGATTAGACTGCCAGAACCGGCCCGAACGGGCCGGTTCAATCAATACCCACTGGGAGGACGGGCTTCATGTCACTTTGGGCAGACATTGGCGCAATATTCAGCGCTTTTCTCAGCCAGGATTCTTTCGAGATTCAACTTGCTCTGGAATCCGACGCGGCTTGGATCGTTGGTGCGATCGTTGCCGCGATCGGGGGTTTGCTGGTCATGCTGATCTATCGCATGGTGCCGTTGATCGAACGTCATCTGGAACGGTCGGTCATGGTGTATTCTTATCTTGCCATCGCACTGATCATCTTCTGGGGCGTGATCGACCGGTTTGTCTTCAATGATCAGGAACCCTGGTCCACAACCATTCCTCCGCTTCTTTTCATGGTGATGGCCTGGTTTGGTGCGTCCTACAACGTACGCTTGCGCACGCATCTGAGTTTCAGTGAATTCCGCACCGCCATGCCCCGCGGCGGGCAATTGGCCTGCCTGTTTCTTGACGCGGTGCTGTGGTTCATCTTCGCGGTGATCGTCATCGTGACCACCTCGCGACTGGTGGCGCTTTCGGCCTCGAACTTTCAGATCGTACTGGGCACGGACAATATCATGCAGTGGTGGTTCCTGCTGGCTGCACCATTGTCATTCTTCTTGATGGTCGGTCGCGTGTTTCAGAACCTCGCCGATGATTTGCACAACTGGAAAACAGGCGAGCCGCTGATCAAGCAGGCCGTGATCGGGGCAGACTGATGACAGACGGAACACTTGTTACACTGATCTCGCTGGGGGTCACCTTTCTGTTCATGCTGGGCGTGCCGGTGCTGCTGGTCATCGGTTACTGGGTCATTGGATGTTCCTTTGTCCTTGGTCTGACGCTGGACAATATGGGGGCCGAACTTCTGAACGTCTTCAACAAAGGCTTCGCCCTGTTGGCGATGCCGTTGTTCATCCTGACCGGCGACCTGATCAACAAATCCGGCATCGCGCGACGGCTCAGTGATTTTGCCTATGCCTGCCTGGGCTGGATACGCGGCGGACTTGCAATGGCGTCGCTGGGGGCCTGCGGGCTGTTTGCGGCGATTTCGGGGTCGAACTCGGCCACGACGGCGACCATCGGGTCGATGCTGCACCCCGAGATGGTAAAGGGCGGCTATGACGAACGGTTCAGCGCCGCGACCGCTGCTGCGGGCGGTACTGTCGGTATCATCATCCCCCCTTCGATCATCTTCATCGTCTATGGCTTTCTGATGAACCTGCCGATTTCCGAATTGTTCGTGGCCGGTATTCTGCCCGGTGCGCTGATGGTCATCGGGATGCAGCTGGCGTGCTGGATCATCTGCCGCATGAACGGGTGGGGCTATCTGATCCCACTGCAATTGAACCGGGTGCTGAAAACCGCCTTCGGGGCCTGGCTCGGCTTTTTCGCCATCGGGCTTGTGCTTTGGGGCATATATACCGGCAAGTTCTCTCCGACAGAGGCCGCTGGCGTGACCGTGGGCTTTTGTGTCATTGCGGGGCTGGTCAGCTACCCGATCAACCGCATCATGGGGGCCCGGAACGATATACCGCCAACCGAAAAGAGCTTCGCTGAAATGTTCGTGGTCGAGGGGTTCACGATCCCTGAGATCCCCTCAATCGTTATCAGGTCTGCCCAGATTACGGGTATCCTGGCCCCGTTGATCGCAATTTCGGTTGTGATGCAGCAGATCCTGTCCCTACTTGGCGCACAGGAAACAATCGGAAACTTCGTGACCTCCATGGGGGGGTACCATGCGGTTCTGTTTACATCGATGGTGATCGTCTTCTTTTCAGGCATGGTGCTGGAAAGCCTTCCGGTCACCATCATCCTGGCCCCGATCCTTGCGCCAATCGCAGCCTCGGTTGGAATTGATCCAATTCATTTCTCAGTCATCTTCCTGGTCGGTGCATCCATCGGGTTTATCACACCACCATACGGGCTTAACCTGTATGTCGCTTCAGGCGTGACGGGCGTGCCGTACTTCCGGTTGCTGCGCTATACGGTGCCTTATTTGGTGGCCCTGCTATCGGTCTGGATATTGGTGTCGCTGGTGCCCGAACTGGCCTTGATCCTTCTGCCAAATAACTAGAATGTTGAAGGATGGCCGAGACTGATACTAAAAACAGAGAAACTCAGATTCCCACCAACCTGCGCCTGTTGCTGATCCTTGAAGAGGTGGCACGGCGCGGCGTTGCGGTCAAACCTTCGGATCTGATCGATGCATTGGGATTGGCCAAACCCACAATCCATCGTTTGCTGCAAACGGCAGAGGCAGAAGGGTTCCTGCAACGCGATCTTGACGGACGGTCCTATGGTCCGGGCAGAAGACTGCGGCTGCTGTCCGTGAATACCATGTCCGCCGAGCATCTGCGGACCGCGCGTCTCGCCATCCTGCGCGGCGTGGCCGACGAAGTGGGCGAAACATGCAATCTGGCCATCCCGGATCGCGAAGGCATGATCTATCTTGACCGGGTAGAAACCAAATGGCCGTTGCGAATTCAATTGCCGATCGGAACCCAGGTGCCGTTCCACTGCACGGCCAGTGGCAAGATGTACCTTTCCACCTTGCGCCCCAAAACTCTAAACGGGTTTCTGTCAGCCGGAAAGCTGAAGGAGCAGACCGCCCGTTCATTGACAGAGCCGAAGGCCCTGCTGAGTGAAATCAAGATCACGGCCGAGCGGGGATTTTCCACCGACGACGAAGAATTCATGGCGGGCATGGTGGCGATCGCCGTGCCGGTGCAGGACGCGCAGGGCAGGCTGGTTGCCACGCTTTCAGTTCATGCCCCGACGCAACGGCATGATGTCGGCAGTCTGAAGTCATTTCTCGACACCTTGCGCCGGGGGGCGGAAAAACTGTCGCAGCTGTTGGGCGAGTAAATGGCGCAACGGGATAACCGGCAATAATCAGGCCGACGGCCGTTCGTGGCAGTTGTATCGAGGATGCCGCAAAGCCTAGGAAGGCCTCTTGCCGAAACACAAGACAATCCATCAGCACCGGAATGGCCGTCGTCGCGCCGGCATCGGAACCCTTGGCCAAAAGACCGCCTCAACATGCAGAACAAAGTACCCGGGACTGGGCGTCCCGGGTGGTGTTTTTTGCTGGCCTTTCAAGTTTTTGCCCGACGACTATCCAGCGATACTCAGATGTCGAATTTGACGCCCTGGGCCAGTGGAAGTTCGGCCGAGTAATTCACGGTGTTGGTCTGACGGCGCATATAGGCTTTCCACGCGTCCGAACCGCTTTCGCGCCCGCCGCCGGTTTCCTTCTCTCCGCCAAAGGCGCCACCGATCTCTGCCCCTGAGGGCCCGATATTGACGTTGGCAATTCCGCAATCGGATCCGGCCGCAGACAGAAACTGCTCGGCCTCGCGCATGTTCAGGGTAAACACGCAGGATGAAAGGCCTTGTGGTACGTCATTCTGAAGCTCTACCGCGTCGTCGAAATCGTCATAGCCCATGACGTAGAGGATCGGCGCAAAGGTTTCGGTTTTCACGGTCGCGGTCTGACCCGGCATTTCGACGATCGCAGGTTCCATGTATACACCTGCCGGAACACCTTCGGTAACGCGGTTGCCGCCGAACACCGAACCGCCTTCCGCTTCGGCCGCTTTCAAAGCGGCGGTCATCGCCGCGCCCGCGGCTTCGTCCACAAGCGGCCCAACCAACGTGCCGTCTGTCAGTGGATTGCCGATGGGCAGACCCGAATAGGCTTTTTTCAGACGGCTCACCAGTTCTTCGCGGATCGAGTTGTGCACGATCAGGCGACGCAACGTGGTGCAGCGTTGACCGGCGGTACCAACTGCCGAAAAGACAATCGCGCGCACGGCCATCTCCAAATCAGCCGAAGGGCCGATGATCATTGCGTTGTTGCCACCTAGTTCCAGAATGCACTTGCCAAAGCGCTGTGCGACGATGGGGGCGACAGCGCGGCCCATGCGGGTCGATCCCGTGGCCGAGATCACCGGAACATCTTCACTGGCCACCAGTGTTTTTCCCAGATCGGCGCCACCGATAAGCGTTTGCAGAAGACCGTCCGGCGCATCGCCAAATCGGGCCAGGGCGCGTTCGAAAACCTTTTGACAGGCCAGCGCCGTCAGCGGGGTTTTTTCGGACGGTTTCCAGATCACCGGATCACCGCATACGATGGCCAGAGCAGCATTCCACGACCAAACCGCAACCGGGAAATTGAACGCGGAAATCACACCAACCGGGCCAGCAGGATGCCAGGTTTCCATCATCCGGTGGCCCGGACGTTCGGACGCGATGGTCAGGCCATAAAGCTGACGCGACAGGCCGACGGCAAAGTCACAGATGTCGATCATCTCCTGCACTTCGCCCAGACCTTCCGAGGTGATCTTGCCCGCTTCCCAACTGACCAGAGCACCCAGGTCGTCCTTGGCTGCGCGCAGCTCTTCACCCAACAGGCGGATCAGTTCACCCCGGCGCGGGGCGGGGACAACGCGCCATTCCCTGAACGCAGCCTTGGCTCGGGAAAAGATGGCGTCCATGTCCGAGATCGGCGTCTCGTGCACTTCGGCCAGCAGGCTTCCGTCAATCGGCGACGTGACCCTGAGCGTGCCGCCTTTTAGTTGGGCCTCGGTCAGATCCAGGTTTGCAAGCGTGGTTTGGGCTGTCATTACGATGTCTTTCATATCTCAGGCCGCCTTGTTCTGTTCGGTGACGTCGCCAGCGCGATACAGCTGGCCAAATTCAGTGTTGAGGAAATCGTCCAGCTTGACCTGTTCCTGCCGGACAAAGCCTTTCGAGGGCAGAGCTCCGATCCGCATCAGATCGACCACCCCCAGCACGCCTGCGGCGGTCGTGACCTGAATAGCGCTCCAGACCTGTCCATTGATGGTGCGGGCAAAGGATTTGTTGATCAGGGACTTTTCGCGCAGCACGCCATCAATGACGCCTTTTGCGGTGCAATATACCAGCACCACGTCCTGATCGGTGCGGGGCAGAGCGGCCTCGAATATCTCTTTCAGCAGGTCGCGGCGGCGTTCCAGTCCCAGATCGTTCAAAAGCAGCTTCAGGATATCGCAATGACCCGGATAGCGGATCGAGCGATAGGACACATCCCGCGCCTTGCCTTCCAGCGTTTCCGGCAACGTGCCCAGACCGCCCGAGGTATTGAAGCATTCGTATTCCACGCCGTCATGGCCCAGAATCTCGTAGTTCTCCAACGGCGCGGTCTTGACCAGCTTGCCGTTCACGATGGCATCGCATGGGTTGCAATATTCGTTGATCAACCCGTCGGTGGACCAGGTCAGGTTGTATTTCAGCGCATTCGTCGGATAAAGCGGCAATGCCCCCACCCGCATGTGCAGGCTGTCAATCTGGTCAAACTCCGCCGCCAGCGAAGCTCCGGCGATGCCGACAAAACCTGGCGCCAGACCGCATTGCGGCATAAACGCAGTTGCGCTGTCCCCGGCCAGTTCACGTACCGCATTCGTGGCCGCAACATCTTCGGTCAGGTCGAAATAATGCGCCCCCGCCGCTTTGGACGCTTTGGCGATGGAAGGGGTCAAGAAGAACGGCGCTGCCGAGATGACTGCGTCGAAACCGGTCAGTTCCCGGGCCAGCCCGTCCGCGTCATTGGCATCGATCTGTCTGGTTCCAATGCCCATCTTCGAGATATCACCAAGCGCTTTTAGATCATGATCAGCGACCGTCACAGAGTAATTCGGCGACCCTTTCAACAGGGTTGCAATCATCTGTCCGATCTTTCCAGCGCCGACAACGCACACATTCCAGGACATAAAGATCTCCGCTGTTTCCCATCCTGTCGCAAGCGTGACGCGCGGCCACGACAATTCATAGGTGCCAATTTGACGAATTGATGTAGATGGTTGTCAAATTGTCGGAAAAAGGGATAAATTATCGGAAGCGCAATTGCCGGCCATGTGTCGCGACAGGTCCTGCCACGTGCCAACGTGGCCCTTGGCCCGATTGCGCCGTGACCTTTTGTCTTGTGTTGCCTGACACTTGGGAAGCGTCACGTTCTTGAGCGATTCCAATAACTTGTTTTCTGACTGCCGGGCGCAACGGTCCGGTGATCTTTCAAGCCGACTGATCCGCTTCCATCCAAGCCTCGAAGCGCTTCCAAGTTCGCGTCACACGCGGATTTTTGAGCGGTGTTTCTCGTTTGCGACATGGTTTGGTCAAATCGAACAACTTCTTGGCATTGCTCGGCTGCATGGTACGCCCAGCGGTCGCCGGAGAAGGCTGTGAAGCTCGGCCGTGGCCGCCTTGTCGCGTGTTGAACAAGGGCAGGTGTTGCATTGATCGCGTTATGTCCCAAGCCCGAAAACTCAGCCTGTTCCGAGAAGGGCGTTGTGACCTCTTGCCTGCACGCCGATTCGCAACAAACTCACCAAACACCCTGGGAGGGTCACAACGAATGACTGCAAGGCCACTCAATCATATTCGTGTCCTCGATTTTGGCCAATACCTGGCTGGTCCACTGGTTGGCATGATGCTTGCTGATTTGGGGGCAGAGGTGATCCGCATCGACCCGCCCTGTGGCCCGCGATTGAAAGAACCGGCCACAGACATGCTGTCACGTGGCAAAATCGCCGTGACGATCGACCTCAAATCCGAAGGGGGTTTGCAGGTCGCGCGCGAACTTGTGGCGCGGGCTGACGTGGTGATCGAGAACTTCCGGCCCGGCGTGATGGAGAGGCTGGGCCTGGGTCCGAAAGCTCTGCGCGAAATAAATCCGCGCATCGTGTCATTGTCATTGCCGGGGTTTGCCTCAACCGATCCCGCGCTGGCCGATCTTCCGGCGTGGGAAGCCGTGATCGCGGCCCGCACTGGGCAATTCACGGATATGGGGCTGAACCGGCGCCTGATGGGCATCAACCCATCCTTTTCACCTTTGACGCTGGCATCCGCCTATGGCGCTTCGTTCGGCGCGATGGCCGTGCAGTTCGCCTTGGCTGCACGTGACCGGAACGGAGGCGACCACATCGAGGTGCCTCTGGCTTCGGCCTTGCTGGAAGGGTTGGTGTATAACTGTGAGCAGATTGAAGACTATCCCGAACGTTACAAGTCCCCTCGCGAAGTGGAACTTGACAGGCGCGCAGCCGAAGGCTTGCCAATGGATCTGAGCTTTGCGGAACTGGAAGAGTTCCTGGACCCTTTCTATCGAACTTATACCTGCGCCGACGGGCGTGGGTTCTATGTGGTGGCGGGCAGTGTGAAAACACATCCCCGGCGGGTGTTGGAGACGCTTGGCCTCAAACACCTTGCCGATCAATTGCCGGACTTCGACGCCTATCTCGATACCGCAGACTGGCCGGATGAATGGTCGCTGCGCAACTACCCTGTCGGAGCAAGGGATCGCGCGCGTGTATCCGACGCAATGAAAAAGGCCTTTCTGACAAGGCCCTCTCATGAGTGGGAAGCCCTTTTCGGGTCTGCCAAGGCGCCCGGAACGGCGCAACGGTTCAGCAAGGAATGGCTGGCCGATCCGCACGCTTTGGCCTCGGGCCTGGTGTTGGAGGTAGAGGACCCGCGTCATGGGAAGATGCAGCAGATGGGAAATGTTGCGTGGCTTGCGGATGATGGCGCTGCGCTGGTCAAAAAACCGGGCCCCGATTCCGATGACGCACCCGTTTCAACGATCCTTGCCGAACCGCCGCGCAGCGGACCACCAGCCGCAAGCGGCCAGGGCTGGCTGGAGGGGTTGAAGGTGCTGGACCTGACCAACGTGATCGCCGGTCCGACGGTCGGGTCCACGCTGGCACGATTTGGCGCTCAGGTGACTTCCGTTCAGCCGGCAGAGCCATCAGTTGATCCGTGGAACACCGTGGTTTTCGGCCTGCACGCACATCGTGGAAAACAAAGCGTTTTGCTGAACCTGAGCTCGGATGACGGGAAGCGGGCGTTACGGCGGCTCATCGACTCCTCGGATGTCATCACCATAAACGGCACGGATGAGCAGCGCGATGCCCTGGGGTTGAGCGCGGAAGAGCTGGCGGCGATCAACCCCCGTCTCATACTGGTGCAACTCGATGCCTTTGGCGGTCCTGCGCGCGGACCCAAATCGGACCATCTGGGGTATGACGACCTGGCGCAGGCGGCGACAGGGGTCATGGTGCGTTTTGGCGGTGGCATGGCCACGCCCGAAGAGCATGCGCATTTCGGTACCATTGACGTTCTGACCGGCTATTGCGCATGTGTTGCGCTTGGTGCGGCCCTGCTGAGATTGCAGAAAACCGGCAAAGGCGGGATTGCGCGGGCTGCGTTGGCGGCGGCCGGCAACCTCATTCAGGCGCAATTGATGTATGATTTCGAAGGCCGCGCGCCCTTTGACGAACCGGCCGGGAGCGCAGCTATGGGCTGGGGACCATTCTACCATTGTTACCGCGCGGCGGACGGGTGGATGTTCTTTGCCGCACCCACCGAACAACGCAAAGCCCTGCGCCGTGTCTCGGACCTCGCCAGCGTGGCCGATATGCCGGAAAAGGAATTGCCGGATGCGCTTGCGGATCATTTTGCAAGGCAACCTGTTGAATACTGGCAAAAGGCGTTTTCCGGTTCCGCCAGCACTGTCATGCCTCTTGGATCGTTGCATGACACGCGCGACGCCGTGTTGCAGCCGGAAAGCGCCGGGAATATCGACCTGACGCGGGGAACGTTCAACGTCATTCGGCATGACATGCATCCCATGGGCCGGTGGTGCGATCTGGTTGCCCCAAATGCCGTGCGACCCGAACGCGCCCGGATCGTCATTCCCGGACCGATGCCGAAATACGGCGCGGATACACGCAGCATTCTGCGAAACGTCGGTTATGCAGATGAGGATATCGACGCGATGATCTCTGCTGGATCGGCCGCCGAAAGCTGGTCGGAAAAGTACTTGCCCGAGTAGCCGACCAGCCACAGACGGTTCGGAAATCAAGAAGATATGCCATCCGCCGCCGCAGGCACGGGCTCCCGGGCCTGGCGATGGGCAATATCTGTCGTGACAAGCTTTGGACTGGCACCCGCGCGACTTGCACAGAATATTCAACCGCTTTGCCACAGTTTTTTTTGCATGTCTTGCGGCAAGAACCGTCCTAGGGTCGGCAAAGCACAGCTTTGCACACACAACGAAACAAGAACCACTGACCATGAGCCAAATATCAGAGAGCCTGCTGAACCAAATCCGCAGCCGATTTGCCCAGATCGATCATTGCCCCGAACAGGGTGAGCGGATCTTTTTCGAGAATGCCGGAGGCGCACTGACATTGAATTCAGTTTTGGAAAGCTCGGTTCGTTACGCCGCCATCCCGGACAACCAGGGGCGCGACAATCCGGGATCCCATGCGCTGGTCGCCACGATCAACGCGGCCAAGGCGGATATGCGGGATTTCATGAACGCACCCGGCGGGCAGTTCTTTGTGGGTGAAAGCGGTACAGAACTGTTGTTCCGGCTGATCATGAACGCATGTCTGGGAACGGGTCCGGGCGTTGTGCTGGGATCCACATTGGAACACCCGGCGACGCGTTCGGCCTGTGATCGTTGGGCCCGCATTTCCGGGCAAACCCACGTTTTGGTACCCCATGATGACGCCACCGGCACCGTCTTGGCCGAAGCCTATGCCGCGGCCGTGACACCGGATACCAAAGTGGCGACGATCCTGCATACCTCTCCGGTGACGGGAATGGGCGTTGATGTCGCTGCCGTTTCTCAGGCCATCCGCACCGTGGCTCCGGATTGTTTCATCATCGTCGATGGCATCCAGCACGCAGCGCATGGCCGGATCGATCTGACCGCCTATGACGTCGATGGTTATGTGATTTCGCCCTACAAGGTGTTTTCGCGTCATGGCTACGGCGTGGCCTGGATCTCTGATCGCTTGACCGCGCTGGAGCACAACGCCTTGCTGAATGGCCCCGCGGACAATTGGGAAATGGGCACGCGCGACACCGGAGCTTATGCCACGATGTCCGACGTCGTATTCTATTTCGAATGGCTGGGCAGTCAGGTCAGCGATGCCGAAGACCGGCGCGGCAAGTTTCTGGCGGCGGGTGATGCGATCCATGCGCAGGAAAAGGCGCTGACCGATGCGATGATCCACGGCACCGGTAACCTGAGCGGCCTGGCCGAGATGGAAAAAGTCACCATTCTGGGCGGGGCCGACAACCCGGCACGAGAAGGTCTGGTATCGCTGCGTGTCGAAGGCGTGGCCTCGTCCGAGGTCGTCAAACGGCTGAACGAACACGGTATCCGCACGCATCTGCGCAAGGCGGACCACTATTCCGGCAATATCCTGACACCGCTTGGCTATGATGCCTGTGTACGGGTCTCGATGTGTCACTACAACTCGATCGGCGAAGTCGCCAAATTCCTTGCCGTCATGAAAGAAATCGCCGCTTGAGCCGCGCCATATCCAAGGACATTCCCTCATGAAAACCCATGCACAAGCTGTTGTCATCGGCGGCGGCCTTGCCGGTACGTCGATCCTGTATCACCTTGCCAAACTCGGCTGGACGGACTCGATCCTGCTGGAACGCGATGAGCTGACCAGCGGATCGACCTGGCACGCGGCGGCCAACATCCACGGTCTGCATGACAACAACAACATCACCCGCATCCAGCACTATACGATGAACCTGTACAAAGAGCTGGAGAAGGAAACCGGCCAAAGCTGCGGGGTGTTCCAGCCCGGATCGCTCTATCTGGCCCAGACCGAAGAGCGCGAACAGCAGTTGCGCCTGCAAGAGGCGAAGGCCCGGTTCTATGGGCTGAATTTTCACGAGGTCAGCCGGGAAGAGGCCAAAGAGCTGCACCCGCTGGCGCAGTTTGATGACATCCGCTGTATCATGTACGAACCTGATGGCGGCAATGTGGACCCGTCCGGCGTACCGCATGCCTATGCCGCCGGGGCCCGTGCGATGGGGGCTACCATCGAACGGTTCTGCCCGGTGATCGCCACGGAACAGCAACCCGATGGCAGTTGGATCGTTCGTACGCCCAAGGGTGACATTCATGCCCAATGGGTGGTCAACGCGGCGGGCCTCTGGGGGCGCGAGGTGGCGGCGCTGGCAGGCTTGACCCTGCCGCTGCAACCGACCGAACATCAGTATTTCGTGACCGAAAGCATCGACGAAGTGGCCAGTCTGGGCCGTCGTCTGCCGTCAATCGCCGACCGGGACGGCGAGTATTACTTCCGACAAGAGGGCAACGGCCTGCTGATCGGGGCCTATGAGAAAGACATGAAGTTCTGGGCCGAAGACGGTACGCCGCTTGACTTCGCGCATGATCTGTTTCCCGACGATCTGGACCGGATCATGGAAAATGTGATCCGCGCCACCGAACGCGTGCCGGTTGCCGCCACAGCCGGGGTGAAACGGGTAATCAACGGCCCGATGATCTGGTCGCCCGATGCCAATATGCTGTGGGGGCCGGTGCCCGAACTGAAGAACTATTTCCTCTGCGGCGGTCTGATCCCCGGCTTCTCGCAATCCGGCGGGCTGGGGCTGCTGGCGGCGCAATGGATGATCGTGGGTGAGCCGCAATATGACATGTTCGCCTGGGATCTCGCCCGCTTTGGCGACTGGGCCGACAAAAAGTTCACCAAGGCCCGGGTCGAAGACGCATACACCCATCGGTTCAAAATTCACTTCCCGAATGAAGAACGCAGTGCAGGCCGCCCGGCCCGTGTGCGCCCCGCCTACGAGATGCAGAAACAGATGGGCTGTGTCTTTGGTCTCAACTGTGGCTGGGAACACCCGTTGTGGTTTGCCGATGTACCCGGCACCGAAGAGACCACTGGTTTCACCCGCCAGAACTGGTTTGATCCGGTCGGGCGCGAGGTTCAGATGCTGCGCGACAGCGTGGGCGTGATCGATATCTCGAACTTCGCCAATTACGTGATCAAAGGGCCTGGTGCCTACGACTGGCTGGACCGCCTGGTGGCCAATCGCGTGCCGACCGAAATTGGGCGCAGCTGCCTGACGCCGCTGATTTCGGTCCGCGGTGGCGTGGCGGGGGATTTCACCGTCACCAAGCTGGCGGAAGACGAATATATGATGATTGGCTCCGGCATGGCTGAACGCTATCATCAGCGCTTCTTTCAGATGGTGGAAATGCCTCAGGGCACAACTCTTGACGTCGCAACGGACCGCATCGCCGGGTTCAACATCGCCGGCCCGAAATCACGCGAGGCATTGGCGCGCCTGACCAATGCAGACCTTTCCAACGAAGCGTTCCGCTTCATGCGGTCCCGGAAGATCACCGTAGCAGGTGTTGATTGCGTGGCCATCCGGGTCAGCTTTACCGGCGATCTGGGTTGGGAACTGCACTGCGCCGAAACCGATCAGGTCGCGCTTTACTCTGCGTTGCTCGAAGCCGCCGAAGACTGCGGTGGCGGCCCCGTGGGTGGACGGGCGCTTGGGTCGCTGCGCATCGAAAAGGGTTATGGATCCTGGGGGCGGGAATATTCCCAGGAATACTGGCCGCAAGAGGTCGGGCTGACGGGCCTGATCAAGCTGGACAAGGATTTCCTGCACAAAGACGCCTATCTGTCCATCAAGGACAAAGCTCCGCGCGAGGTCCTGTCCATCTTTGAACTGGACGTGACCGAGGATGCCGACGCCACCGGCAGTGAGCCGATCTTTACACCTGATGGTGCGCCTGTCGGCCGTGTCACATCGGGGGCGTACGGGTATTCAGTCGGGAAATCTCTGGCATTGGGTTTCCGCAACCCCGAGGTGGCGCAGCCAGGGGATGAAGTGGTGATCCAGGTGATTGGCAAACCGCATAAGGCTCGGGTGCTGGCAGAGGCGCCGTTCGATCCTTTGGGCGGCAGGCTGCGCGACTGAAACAACCGGCCCGCCGGATCAAGGTCATCCCATAGCCGCAGATCTCATCCGCGATCTGTGGCTATGGGATGTGCAATTTGCTTTCGAACCGTTCGACAGGGTCCGCCTCGGTTTCGGGATGCCACTGTTTCGCGGCCGGTGCGCAAACCTTCAGACAATCAACAGCGCGCGCTGCGATCTGATCCGCGATTTCGGTTATGTTGACCGGGTTTAAATAGAAGGCAGGCACAGGGGGCAGGATGATGGCTCCCATTTCTGCGGCCGCCGTCATATTGCGCAAATGCGCCAGTGTCAGCGGCGCTTCTCGTGTCAGCAGTACCAGTGGGCGTCGTTCCTTGAGCTGAACGCCCGCCGCTCGTGTCAGCAGGTTGTCGTCCAGTCCATGCGCGATCGCACCCAATGAGCGCATGGAACAGGGCGCGACGATCATCCCGGATACCGGCACCGAACCGGACGCTATACTGGCCCCGATATCGGCGGGCGCGTGATGACGGGTTGCCGACTGCCGCAGTTCCTTCAGGGCATCGGGGCCGCATTCCTGCGCAAGCGTCAGACGGGCAGCGGGGCTGACGACCAGGTCGATTTCGATATCCGCCGATGTCAGATGTCGTGCGACCGCAAGGCTCAAAACCGCACCGGAAGCGCCTGACACGCCTAAGACTACTCGGGTTTTCGTCATGTTCTCAGCTCTGGCATCAATCTGTCTATCAGGTCTTCCGCAAATGCGTGATCAACTTTGTCGGTGCGCATGACCGTCCCCCATTCCCGCTGTGTTTCACTGCCTGTTTTTGTCGTGGCGTCGATGCCCAGCTTTCCGGCCAGACCGGGTTCCGGCGAGGCGAAATCCAGATAATCCATGGGTGTCCTGTCCAGGATCATCACATCGCGGCCCGGGTCCATTCGCGTGGCAAGCGCCCAGGCGATATCGTTCCAGTTTCGGGGGTCGATATCGGCATCTACCGCAACGATCATCTTTGTATAGCTGAATTGCGGCAGCATCCCCCAAAGCGCCATCATCACACGCCGGGCCTGGCCCGGATATCGCTTGTCGATGGCGACGATGGCGATGCGATAGGAACAGGCGGCAGGCGGCAGCCAAAGGTCGTGTATTTCGGGGATCTGAGCGCGAATGGTCGGCAAGGCCAATCGATTGAACACTTCGCCAATGATCGCAGGTTCGTCAGGCGGGCGTCCGGTATAGGTTGACAGATACAGTGGTGCCTCGCGATGGGTCACGGCCGTGACATGCATCACCGGAAACGGCTCGGCGGGGTTGTAGTACCCGGTATGATCCCCGAACGGCCCTTCGGGTGCTGTCTCGCTTGGCGACACCCAGCCTTCCAGAACGATCTCGGCATCTGCCGGTACAAGCAGAGGGACGGATTTGGCCGGAACCAATCGTGGCCGGTTCTGGTTCAGGGCCCCGGCAAATGTCAGCTCAGACACCATTTCGGGCAGGGGCAGAGCCGCCGACAACAAGGTCGCGGGGTTTGCGCCCAGAACTATTGCGACCGGCGTCTTTTCGCCGTGCTGCGCCCAACTGCGATGATGGGCAGCCCCGCCGCGATGTGGCAACCAGCGCATAATCAGACGGTTCCGGTCCAGCACCTGAACGCGATAAACGCCGGCGTTGTAAGTTTGTACCGCGTCGGGTTCGCTGCCACGGGGGCGGGTGATGACCACAGGCCAGGTGATCAGGGGCCCCGCGTCCCGGGGCCAGTGTGTCTGGATCGGCAGCGCAGAAAGATCAACATCGGCTCCGCTTTGGCAAACCTGCTGAACAGCGGCGGTTTTGACCTGCTTCGGTCGTGTGGACAATGCGGCCTTCAGCATCGGCCACCGGGACAGCGCATCCCGCAACCCGCCCGGCGGCGTCGGGGCCCGAAGCGCGGCCAGAAACGCGCCCAGATCATCCAGCCCATCGGAAGAAACGCCCAGCCCGGCGGCGACGCGTTCCGAAGTTCCGAACAGGTTGACCACAACCGGCATGTTGCACTGCCCCGAGGGCACGCCCGTCGGCGTGTCGAATTGCAACACGGGCCCATTGGCCTCTAACACGGCGCGGTGGACAGCGGTCATTTGATGGCGCACGGAAACCGGTTCGGCGATGCGCCTGAACTGCCCTTTTTCTTCACACCATTTCAGAAAATGTCGAAGGCTGGGATATGGCGGCAGAGTGCGAATGGGTTTGCTCCGGCGATGGTGCCTACCCTCTAGCAGCGAAAGAGACCGGTCGAATTGACAACCGTCAAGTCCCGGGCGCCGGGGCGGCTTTAGGAAGGCCGCACCGGTTCACTTTTTTGAGACAGCAGGAGGTCTGTTTGTCCGATCCCCTAAACCAGATACCGCAATGCCCTACCGCTTTGGCCGCAGCCCTGCGGTTTGTTCCGCTTGCACCCTTGTCGCTGTCACTGACGGCGTTTTCCCGCAAAATAACCAAGAAACACCCCGATTTGCTCAACCGGCTCGGGGAATACAGCCGGGCAGCCTTTGTGCTTGATCCAACGGATCTGCCCGTTGTCCTTCTGCTCGAACCGAATGACGGCGCACCGAGTATAAGATTGAGCCGCGGGCGCGTGGACGGGGCCGCGCGAATTTCCGGCCCACTGGCGGCGCTGTTGGGGCTGGTACATGGAGCGTTTGACGGTGACGCCCTGTTCTTTTCGCGCGATCTGGTGATCGAGGGCGACACAGCCGCGGCACTGGCGCTGCGCAACGCAATTGACGACGCAGAGCTGGACCTCGCGCACGAGGCCGCAACCCTTTCCGGCCCGCTTGAACGCCAGCTGAAGCAGATCATCGCCTTTGCAGAGCGTCGGACCGGCCTGTGCCTGACCCGACCCGAGGACGCGATTCTATGGTAATGGAAATCGTTTGCCCGGCGGGAACGCCCGCGGCCCTGCGTGCAGCCGTCAGGGCCGGGGCTCACACGGTCTATTGTGGCTTCAATGACGAAACCAATGCGCGGAACTTTCCGGGGCTCAACTTTGACCGCGCTGAAATGCGGGCCGGAATTTCCTTTGCCCATGATCACGGATCGAAGGTCTTGATTGCAATCAATACCTTCCCGCAGGCAGGCAACGAAGGGATTTGGAAACAAGCGGTGGCGGATGCCGAAACCTGCGGTGCAGATGCTGTCATTCTCGCCGATCTGGGCTTGCTGGACTACGCGGCGCGACATCATCCCAAGCTGCGCAGACATCTGTCCGTGCAGGCCGCGGCGGCCAATGCTGACGTGATCAATTTCTATGCCGAAACTTTCGGTGTAAAGCGGGTGGTCTTGCCGCGCGTTTTGTCCGTTCCGGAAATTGCCGCGATCAACTCTGAAACCGACGTCGAAACCGAAGTCTTCGTGTTCGGCGGTCTTTGCGTCATGGCCGAGGGGCGATGCTCGCTGTCCTCTTATGCCACCGGGTTGTCTCCAAACATGAATGGTGTCTGCTCCCCTGCCAGCCATGTGCAGTATCAAGAAGAACAGGGCGCGTTGAACGCGCGCCTTGGCGGGTACCTGATCCACCGGGTCGAACGGGATGAGCCCGCACCGTATCCGACTTTGTGCAAAGGGTGTTTTTCCGCAGGTGAAAAAACCGGGCACCTGTTCGAGGATCCCGTCAGCTTGAACGCAGAACAGCTGATCCCGCAATTGCAAAAGGCAGGTGTGACAGCCTTGAAGATCGAAGGGCGCCAGCGGTCAAAATCTTATGTCGCACAGGTCGTTCGGAATTTTCGCGCCGCGGTCGATGCGCTGGAGTCAGGCCAGCCGATGCCCGAAGGTATGCTTGCGCGACTGTCGGAAGGGCAGGCCATGACGACCGGCGCTTACAAAAAGACGTGGAGGTGATCCGATGGAACTGACAATAGGCCCGAACCAGTTCTTCTGGCCCTCCGAAACCTGGGCTGCATTTTATGATGATCTGGCCCGATCGCCCGTCGACCGCGTCGTGCTTGGGGAACTGGTCTGTTCCAAGCGCTTGCCGTTTTACCAGGATCGTATCCCTGCGGCGATTTCCCGGCTGGTGGAGGCGGGCAAAGAGGTTGCGCTGACAAGCCTGGCCCTTGTGACCCTGAAACGCGAGCGCAAACTCACGGCTGAGCTTGCAGAAATGGGCGTCATGGTCGAGATCAACGATCTGACCGCGCTGGCACATTTGCCCGGCACCTGCACGTTTGCCGTTGGCCCGCTGGTAAATGTCTACAACGAAGGTACTTTGAAATGGTTGGCTGCTCGGGGTGCGCGCCGGGTTTGTCTTCCGCCGGAATTGCCCATCGCTTCGGTCAAAACGCTGGCGCAAGCTGCCTCGGACTTGGGCGTCGCGATCGAAATATGGGGGCATGGCAGGCTGCCGCTGGCCATTTCCGGGCGCTGTTACCACGCGCGATTGCATGGGCGCAGCAAGGACAATTGCCAGTTTGCCTGCGAAGACGATCCGGACGGGTTGGACGTTCTGACCGGTGACGGCAAGCCTTTTATGGCCATGAACGGTGTGCAGACCCTGTCAGACAGCCATGCCTGTACGGACCATCAGATCGACCTGCTGAAACAGGCTGGCATCTCGGCGTTGCGTCTGTCGCCGCAATCTGGCGGATTCCGTCAACTGTGCGAACTGTATCGAAAACGTATCGACGGTGATCTTCCCCAAGGAGAAGTGGAGCGCGCCCTGCGTGGCGCTGATCCTGATATTCGGTTGAGCGACGGATTTCTGAAGGGGTCCTGCGGTGCAGAATGGTCCGGTGCATCAAAGGCGGCTTCGATCTCGGTTTGACCGCCGCATCGGCACGGCGTCCGTCGCGCCGGACGCGAATGAAACAGCCTATGCTTTGAACCCTTGGGATGAGTCCGGGTTTGTCCGGAATTCTTCCTCTCGAACCCAGGTTTCGGCCTGCAAGACCCCGGGTTGCCCGGTGCCGATAATCCCCACGACCTGCACATCGCCGGTATCGGTGGGAGCGGCCACCTGAACACGCCGGATCAATGCGAAAAGGGCGACCGCAATACCGATAGCCGCCAGAAGAAACGGAAGACCGCGCCCGCCGAACAATGAGATAGAGTTCGGCCCCAGCATGGTTCCCACCAGCAGGCCGACATTCAGCAGCAGCACCATCGTGCCACTGGCGGGAACGATCTGAGACAGCTTGAGCTGATCATTGGCATGCGCCGTCAGGATCGAATACGCGGGATACAGCCCGATTGCGATCAGAACAAAACCATAGACGATATGAGACGGCGACGTATCGATGGCCATCCAAAGACTGGACAGAGTCGTAACGACACCCAGCCCGATTACCACATAGCGTCTGTCGGTGTGATCAGACAGCCAGCCGATCGGGTATTGCACCACCGCACCGGCGATCAGCGCCGCCACCAGCGCCCCTGACGCCTGCGCCGTCGTAAAGCCGTTTTGCAACGCATAAAGCGGCAACGAGATATAAGACGCCGCGACACCGATGCTGACCAGAACGATACCGATGACTGCGATGGGCGAAACCTTGTAAAGCACGGGAACCGACATGCGTTCCGGAGCGGCATATTCCGGCGCCTTGTTGCCCGACAGAAGAAGCGGCACGATCGAAAGCGAAATCAGGATGGAAACAAGCCCGAACAGCAGGTTCCCAGTGGGGTCGGGAAAGCCTACTATGGTGGTGCCAAGCGCCGGGCCGGCAAGCTGGATAATGAAATACAGCGACAGGACCTGAGCGCGCATGTTGTTCTCGGACTTCGCGTTCAGCCAGCTTTCGGTGATGACGTAAAGCCCCGGGTAACAAAATCCGCCCAACAGACGCATCACGCTCCAGCTGATCGCGTCGCTGGTCAGCAGATGCACGATGGCCGCAATCGAAACCAGCGAGGCGAGGGCTGAAAATGCCCGAATATGCCCGACATTTTCGACCAGCCTCGGGGCAAGTGCCGTCCCTGCAAGCGCACCCAGGGGATAGCTTGCCTGCATGACGGAAATCGTGAAGTCACTAAAGCCCAGACTGGCCCCCCGGATCGTCAGCAACGTCGCCAACAGACCGTTGGCAACCATCAGCATGAACATCCCAAGGAACAGTGCCCAGTTTTCGTTTAACGCGCGTATCATAGCGAACCGCTACTGATGCGGGGCGGGCCTGTATACAACTCCTACGACATCGGGATGTCGTTTGATGGAACTTCTCCGTTGCGGGCCACTATGTCGGATTCAACCGTCCCAAGGCCCATTGAAACTGGGTTTTCGGCTAAACGGATTGGCCTCTGTGCCCGCAGGAATTGCGGCTGAGTTACACGTCGCCTTGCATGATCCGGGCATAGATATCGGGATCCGTCACGCCTTCAGAGCCGATCGTCAAAACCCGAGACTGCGGCGTCAATCCAAGCTTCTGGAAAAGCTCGGGGTTATTGGCCGCTTCGATCAATGCGGCCAATCCGGCAACGCCGCTCTCTCCGGCTTCGATCGCCGGATCACTACCATGCGGACGCGCCAGGCGACGGACGGTGGGCGGTATCAGCTGATCGTCGATTGTCAGAAAGTCCGAGGCTTCGCTGCGCAAAACCTCCCACGCCATCGGTGACGGCACCCCGCAGGACAAACCCGCCATGATGGTCTCTTCATCGATATCTACGGACGCGGCTTGCCCCTGCCTTGCGCTTTCGAACAAACACGCCGCCAGATGCGGTTCCACGACCACGACGCGCGGCGCGGCATCACCCCAGGCCTGACGCAATGCTGCCGCAACTGCCGCGGCAAGCCCTCCAACTCCACCTTGCAGAAAGACATGCGTCGGTGCCGCGTCCATTACATCCACGACTTCTTTGACCATGACACCATAGCCCGACATCACGTCGCGCGGCGGGTCGGTGTAGCCTGGCCAGGATGTGTCCGAAACCACGAACCAGCCGTTCTCGTCGGCTTCCCGCCGACACTGATCCACCGAGGCGTCATAGTCTCCATCGATGCGCACGACGTCGGCCCCGAGTTCGCGCATGGCCTGCGCGCGGCCTTCACTGACTTCGGCGTGAATGTAGATCCGGCACGGCGCGCCGAACCGCTTGCACCCCCATGCGAGCGACCGACCGTGGTTGCCATCGGTTGCCGAAACAAGCGTGATACTGGCAACCATGTCGGCGCAGCGGCCAGTACGGATATCTTCCAATGACACGTCCTGACCGGTCCGGCGCGATATTTCGCGTTGCAGAACACGCAAGGCGGCAAAGGCCCCCCCCAAGGCCTTGAAACTTCCAAGACCAAACCGGGGACCTTCATCCTTGTAGTGGACTTCCGCGACTCCGATCTCGGCTGCCAACGATGGCAAAGAATGCAGAGGCGTTGGGGCATACCCCTCCCATTGGGTGATTTCCCTTGCTGCGCGATCGAAATCCTGTTGTGTCAAAACGGTTTCGGCAGCGGGGCCAAAGCTCGGCCTGCCTGCCTGATGGGCGATGATTTCTGTCATGGTCGTGTATCCTGTCAGGGGGTCAGCGGCAGGCGCTGCCGTACCAGCTCTGCCCAGAGTTCTGCACCCAGCGGGAGCAGTGCGTCGTTGAAATCGTAATCAGCCGAGTGCAGCGGACGGCCGTTTGATCCTTCGGTCCCGTTGCCGATAAGCAGGAAACACCCGGGCACAACGGCGGCAAATTCAGCAAAATCTTCCGAGAAAGACATGGCAGAGCGGTCTCCGTCCACCTCAAGACCCATGGCCGAAGCCGCTGCAACGACATGCGATGCGGCATCGGCATCATTGTTTGCCTCGATGAATGCGGTACGGAAATCCACACTCACCTCGACGCCATGGCTTTCGGCCACACCGCCTGCGATCTGGCGCATGGTGCGTTCGATCAGCTTGCGGTCTGCCGGTGACATGGCCCGCGCGTCACCTTTCAGAACAGTACGCCCCGGAAGGACATTGCGCTGCCCGTCGGTGGTGAACTCGGTCACCGACACCACGGCGCCGGATGAAGGTGCAAGCTTGCGTGAAACGATGGTTTGCAGGGCCAATACAAGTTCCGCCGCAGGCGTGATCGTTTCGCGCCCGACATGGGGCATCGAGGCATGACCGCCTTGACCGGAAAGCGTGATTTCAAACAGGCTTTCACTGCAACAGATGACACCGGCGCGGGTGGAAACCCGCCCGACAGGCTCACCCGGAAGATTGTGCGCGCCGTAAACCTCATCAATCGGGAAGGTCCGCAAAACGCCCTCATCGATCATCGCTATTGCCCCAAGCCCATGCTCTTCATTGGGCTGGAACAGAAAGACAACCGTGCCGTCAAACGTCGGATCCTTGGCCAGCAATTCGGCGGCCCCAAGCAGCATCACCGTGTGGCCATCATGTCCACAGGCATGCATGACACCTTCGTTCTGCGACTTGTGCGCAAACGTATTGACCTCGGTAATCGGGAGCGCGTCGAAATCCGCGCGCAGCCCAATGGCGCGATTGCCATTGCCCGCCTTCAAGACGCCCACGACACCGACCCCTTCAAACACCTCGATGCCTAGGTTGCGCAGATGCCCGGCAATCCGGTTCTTGGTCCAGACTTCCTGAAACCCAAGCTCGGGGTTGCGATGAAACTCATGGCGCAACGCACGCAGGCGTTCTGTCAATGCTGTCACGGCAAAACTTCCCCTTCGACGTGTTGCTTCACATGTGAGAAACAAGTTTATTGCAAGTGACCTGAGAAAAGGGCTCTAGTTAGTGGCAAGCCATGCAAGTTTCTTTCACATGACGCAATTGGATGACTTCGACCGCGCGATCCTGCGGATTCTGCAACAAGACAACAGAACCACGCAGCACAAGATTGGCGAGGCCGTAAATCTGTCCGCACCCTCGGTGCAGCGCCGTATCCGCCGGATGGAGGCCGAGGGCGTGATTCGAGCCAATGTGGCCGTCGTTGACCCGGCGGCCGTAGGTCTTCAACTTACCATCTTCGTTGAACTTGAACTGGTCAGTGAAACCCCGGACGAGATCGATGCCGTCAAGAAAACCCTGCTGAATGCTCCGGAAGTCCAGCAATGCTTTTACGTGACCGGAGAGGTTGATTTCATGGTTGTCGTGGTCGTCGAAAGCATGGCGGTTTACGAAGATTTCACCCGCAGGATGTTCTTTGAAAACGGCAATATTAGAAAGTTCAGAACCTTCGTTTCCATGGATACCATCAAATCCGGCAGTGCTTTGGGGTTCTGACCGGCACATGGTGCAACGACAGGACCGTCCAGACATGTCCGCGCAAGTCTGGACCATTCGGTTGGGTTGACAGGACTGCGAAGGCAAGTCCCGTCACGGGTCTCAACGCAATTTTTCCAACGTGTTTTCAACTACATTCCATTGCGCGGAATGACATGCGCTTTCTCTTCCTCAAAGATCAGCTCCTCCCCTGACCATGCCTTCAGGCGCGAGATCAAATGAAACTCGGTGGCCGTTGCCCGTTGTTGGGAATAGGTCCATATCCTGGCCGACCAGTCCTCACGGTCGAAACCGGCGGTCTGCTCCATCGTGGCAACAGCAGAAAGCGGGTCACCCGGATGGATTGAATATCTTCGATCCGACACGTCGCTGAGCACCGTCCCAATATCGTCCAGGCGGAAATCACCCACCGGCCCGAAGACGCCCCCGTCCAGAAAAAACCTGTGTGTCACCTTGCCATTGGTCAGGTCCGTGTGGACCGAGCGTTCCATCGAGCCCGAGCGCACCTTGGTCTTTCTTGCGGCCTCACCGGAAGCCGATGGTTCCGGCAGCGGGCGGGGTTCGGTTGTGTCAACGCCTGGGTTGCGGATGGGCAAGTGCAAATGAGATTGACCCGGGCGGATTGTAAGTGTCACAGGTTCGGGGGCGGGCCAGAGTACCGGCCAGTAAGCCGAAGCGATCTGCAAAACGATGCGATGACCTGACGGAACCCGATATCCTGTTCCATACATCGAGACGGTAACAGCCATCTCTTCCCCGGGTGTGATCGGCGTGGGTTCTGTATCGCTGATCCGGTGGTTGAGGTTGCAGAATCCCCTGGCAATCAGCGTCTGCGCACCGTTCGGGGCTTCGTCCACCAGCAATACAACGACAAAGCCCTGAGTCTGATCTGCTGACACCTTCAGATCGACCGATGGTTGCCCCAGGATATCAAGTGCGTCTTCAAGTGGCGCCGCTTTGAACTGCAACGCGCCGGCGGCGTCGATCCGGCAATCTGCCGCCATGTCTCCGGGAATGGCGAAAGAGCACATATCACCTGCGGCCGCCCCAAAGCTTTGCGGCGAGCAAATCGCAAGCTCTGCCGCGGAAACGGGGTCTGCCTCAAGCGTCAGATGATTCAGCCACAGGGACGTGTTGGTGATATTCGGTGACGGCCAGCTCGGCTCTTCGACCCAGCGCCCCGTGCGTTCCAGATGCGTTCCGGTCGGCGCTGCGCTGTCTTGAAGGAAAAAACGCAAGGGTGGTTCGTCCATCAACCCTGTGTCTTTTCCCTTCAGCCAGTGATCCCAGAACCGGATGACCTCGCCGACGAAATCAGCCTTGGGGCCGGGCACCCCTTCATGCGGGTAAAGATGCGCCCAGGGCCCCATCAGGATCTTGACCGGTCCGCTGAGGTGTTCGGCAATGCGGAATGGGGTATCGCGGTATAGATCCATCCAGCCGCCGAAAAAGTAGACCGGTATATCCACGTCGGCATAGTTCTCGCAGATCGAACCGCGCCGCCACATCTCGTCATGGGTCTGGTGTTCCAGCCACATGGCCGGCCAGAACGCGGCGCCTTCCAACCGCTCGCGCCACATGTCAAGCCAGCGGTCCGGGCCGACAATCTCTGGGTCTGGTGGCATGGCGTTGTACAGCTGCATGATCGAGCCCCACCAGAAATTGTCGTTGGCTAGACATCCGCCGTAAAAGTGGATGTCCTCGCGCCACCGGTTGTCTGTGCCCATCACCGGTGCGATCGCCTTCAACGCCGCAGGGCGCGTCGCCGCCACTTGGAACGCGTTATATGCGCCCCAGCTTTTGCCGAACATTCCGACGTTCCCATCGCACCAGTCCTGATCGGCGATCCACTGGATGAGGTCGTGACCGTCCTGAATCTCCTGATGCGAATACTCATCTTCGGAAACACCATCACTGTCGCCGTAGCCTCGGATATCAACGCGGATCGACGCGTAACCGGCGGCGGCAAACTGCGGATGCATGCTTTCATCCCGCATGCGTGTCCTGTCCCGGCGGCGATAGGGGATGTATTCCACGATACAGGGCACAGGGGCGTTGTTCGCGCTTTCCGGCAGCCACAGGCGCGCCGCAAGTTTCGTGCCGTCAGGCAGCGGTATCCAAACAGTCTCGATGACCTCAATATTGCTCATGTCCGGTCCTTTTCGTTCGGGCGCATAAGGGGTTTCATGCCGTGCGGGCAATCGGCTGTACGTGTTCAACGCATTCTCAGATGGCGTCACCACCGAAGGCCTAGGCGCAGCGCGTCATAGACTGCCGCGTGTATGTTGCGCGAAGAAACGGCGTCTCCGATCCGGTAAAGATCAAAACCGGCATTCGGGTTCACCTGCGGAAACACGTCACCCGAATTGGCGACAAGAGCGTCGTGATCCACACGGCCACGATTTCGCGAAAGCGGCTTGAGTTGGAAATAGAGATCATCCAGAGGCAAGGTGCCCTGATTGACAATGACCTGATCATACACGCGCTTTTCAACAAGTTTCGAGTAATCCGTTCCAATCGCCGCTTCCAGTTGATTGCCTGAGCGAACCAGCGATTTCAGCGTTCGGGTAACGGTGAACACCGCCCCCGTTTTTTGCAGCGCACGCATATATGGCACCAGATTCATGCCCATGATCTCGGGCGCAAAGCTGCGGTCGCGGGTCATGATCTCAACCCGCGCACCGGACCAGGCGATGACCTCGGCCGCCATCAGGGCCGGGTGGTCGCCCGCATCATCGTAGATCAGGACATTTTCGCCCGGTTGCACGTCTGCCGACAGGATGTCCCAGGCCGAAACCGCCAGATCGTTGCCGGTTTCCAATATTGTCGTCTCGGGCAAGCCTCCGGTTGCAATCACGACCATATCCGGGGCAAAGGTTGTTACGTTCTCCGCCTCTGCAAACGTGTTGAACTGAAACCTGACGTCGCGCGCAGCACATTGCGCCATGCGCCAGTCGATGATCCCGATCATCTCGGCCCGGCGTCGGGATTGCGCGGCCAGACGCACCTGACCTCCGGGTTCAGGGGCCGCTTCCAGAACGGTAACGTCATGCCCGCGCTCTGCCGCGACCCGCGCGGCTTCAAGCCCTCCGGGCCCTGCGCCGACGACGACCGCCCGGCGGCGGGATTTGGCTGCGGGGATCACATGCGGCATCGACAATTCGCGCCCGGTAGCGGGGTTGTGAATGCAAAGGGCTTCACCCGCCTGATAAATTCGGTCCAGGCAGTAGGTTGCACCGACGCAGGGGCGGATGTCATCCTCCTGACCGGCCCGGATCTTGGACACGATCATCGGGTCGGCCATATGCGCGCGGGTCATGCCGACCATATCCAACAACCCCGAGGCCACGGCATGTCGTGCGGTTGCCACATCGGGAATGCGCGATGCATGAAAGGTCGGCATCCCGATTTCGGCTCGTACGCGCCCGGCAAAATCCAGATGAGGCGCACTTTTCATGCCCTGTACCGGGATCACATCCGTCATGGCCGGATCCGTATGAATGCGCCCGCGGATGACGTTCAGGAAATCGACCTGACCGCTGTCGCGCAGCCTTCGGGCGATTTCCAGCCCGTCTTCTTCGGTGATGCCGCCTTTTTCGACTTCATCCGCGGTATAGCGGACGCCAACGATGAAATCCTGCCCGACACGGTTGCGGATTGCATCCAGAACCATGAAGCCAAACCGCAACCGATTGTCGAAACTGCCGCCATAGGGCGCGTCCATCGTATTGGTGAGTGGTGACCAGAACTGATCGATCAGGTGGCCATAGGCTTGCAATTCGATTCCGTCGAGACCCGCGGCCTTCATACGCTCGGCTGCATCGGCGTAGTCGCTTACGATCCGTTCGACATCATGGTCTTCCATCTTCTTGGCAAAGGCCCGGTGGGCCGGTTCACGATAATGCGAAGAAGAGACCGACGGCAGCCAATCGCCCTTGTTCCAACCCGTGCGCCGCCCCAGATGGGTCAACTGGATCATGACCGCGCAACCATGAGCATGGCAGGCATCCGTCAATTCAGCCATCCAGCGCACCACCTCGTCCTTGTAGGCAAGGATGTTGTTGAACACCGGTGGGCTGTCGCGACTGACGGTGGCGGAACCCGCCGTCATGGTCATCGCGACCCCAGCTTTCGCGCGCATCTCATGATAGGCGCGGTAACGCTCTTTCGGCATACCGTCTTCGGGGTAGGCGGGTTCGTGACTGGTCGTCATGATCCTGTTCTTCAGCGTCAGATGCTTCAGCTGATAGGGTTGCAGCAGCACATCGCGGGTCATGACCACCCGTCCTTTGTTGGAACCATTGACGTCAGTCGACCAACTTCGCTGTCCTGCATCGGACATGCAAAAAGCAGTGTTTCGGCAGTGCCGGGTGGCATATGGCGCTCCGATATTGGGGCGAGCGGAGAAGCTCTTGACCGATTGAAAGCAGACTGGGAAACCTCCGTCAAACGCCTTGTGAACCAAGGCCGTCATGTTTTACCGAATACGTTGGCCGAGGTGGGTAAGACAGGAAGGAAAAGGCATCAGTGAAAACGACCTGTCCGCAAGGCGCTGGCAACCGCTTATCCCGTCGCCGCGCACCGGACATAAGCGTGCTGTTAGGCTGAAAACTCCCGCGCGGCAGGCTGGCAATTTTTCGATGATTGAAGGTCTGGGCTGGCGGTTGGCGTCGTTTCGCTCTATCGCCCAACTGGAACATACCTTTCGTGACAGGAGACAGCAGTCGTGACCATCACTCGGATCGAGACCGGCAAGCGCATGAGCCGCATCGTCAAACATAACGGAACCGCCTATCTGTGCGGTCAGGTTTCCGATGCCGCAACCGTTGCCGATCAAACCCGTGACATCCTTGCCAAGATCGAGGACCTTCTGGCCAAGGCTGGCAGCGACAAGACGCGTATCCTGCAATGCGTGATCTGGCTGTCGGACATGGCCGACTTTGCCGAAATGAACGCGGTCTGGGATGCCTGGGTGCCAGAGGGCCACGCCCCGGCCCGCGCCTGCGGCGAGGCGAAACTGGCCCGTGATGTTCTGAAGGTCGAGATGATCGTTACCGCAGCCTGCGATTGATCCGCCCGGCCTTGCGCCGTGTGCTGATTTCAGGCGTGGGCGGGTTTGGGTCTGGGAAACAAGACGTCCTGCCCGCGTTCCTACTGTACCTGAGAATGTACCTTTACCAGAGTTTCCAGAAACAGCTTGGCCACGCGTGTTGGCGCAGGTTGTTTTCTGGCCACGGCCGCGAAACGGGTTCTGTATTTGATCTCTTTGGGCAGAACCTTTTTCATAAGCCCATGTTCGACAAATTCCTGCGCCAGATGATCGGGAAGAAACCCAAGGTAGCGACCTGAAAGTATCAGAATGACAAGGGCTTGTTCGTTCTGCACTTTGGCCGCACGTCGAAACCCCAGTTGTTGACCAACGATGAGGTTCGGAGAGTTCACGTGCAGGCCGGCGTAGTTGAACTTGCGAAGAACACTCAGTTTCAACTCTGGATCCGAGCGGTCAAACAGGGGGTGTTCCTGCCCACAGTACAAATACATGTTTTCCCCGTAGAGCGGCGTGTATTCCAGGCTTGCCGATGGTCTGTGCAAAGCGATGATACCGACATCCAGTTGCCCGCTGATGACCATTGTTTCGATCACGTTGGGGGGTTCCAGCGACAGTTCGATGTGAACCGCCGGTGCGGCCTCATTGAACTTGTGAATGGTGCGGGCAAGTTGGGCTTCCGGGTTGGTCGTACATTGATCGAACAGAGCCACGCGAATGCTGCCGGCCAGTTGTTGTTTGACTTCATTGACCTCGGTTCTGAACTGCGCCACGGAAATAAGCAGGTCTTCTGCCGCGGCCAGCACCTTTTCGCCGTCTTCCGTCAGTGAAAACCCTGCCGGCCCCCGGTTGCACAGCTTTAGGCCAAGCCTCAGTTCCAGGTCAGACAAGTGTTTCGAGATCGTCGATTTACCGATGTTCAGCTCGATCTCGGCGGCCGTGATGCCACCACTTTCCGCGACGGTTTTGAACACGCGCAGCAGACGGATGTCCGTGTCGCCGATCCGGGTATCAAGTTTGTTCTGTCTCATATCGTATGTTTGAAATTTATGAAACCTTTCGCGCAAATATTAACAACGACGAAACCAAGTTGGCAAGTTAGCTTCGTGTCGCCGAGGTAGAATCGGACTGGCCACCTTCTCCCCAGGTCAGCGCGCACCTCGAAACACGACATATGGGAGGAAATCCATGTCATTTATCAAAAAGCTTGGCACTTTCAGCGCAGCCGTTTCCGTTGCCGCACTGATGGTTGCAGGCACGGCCGAGGCGAAGAACTTCAAGATCGCTGTCGGCGACAGCGCGGGCAGCGCACAAGAGGCGCTGGGGCTCGCGTTCGTAAAAGCGCTCGAAGAAAAATCAGGTGGTGAGCACACCGCGACACTGTTCCTCAACGGTCAGCTCGGTTCCGAGCAGGACACTGTGAACGAGGCGGCGATCGGCACGCTGGATATGTCGCTGCTGGCGATCAACAACATCACGCCGTTCTCGCCTTCGGTCGGCGTTTTCACACTGCCTTACGTGATCCTCAGCCTGGAAGATGCCGAAAAACTGACCCAGGGTCCAATCGGTCAGGAACTGGTCGAAAACACCATCCGTGATGCCGGTGTGCGCATCATCGGCTGGACCTATACCGGTTTCCGCCGTCTGACGAACTCGAAGAAGCCGGTCAAATCGGTTGCGGATTTGCAGGACCTGATCATTCGCGTTCCCAAAAACGAAATCATGATCGAAACCTACAAGGCATGGGGCATCAACCCGACCCCGATGGCCTGGTCGGAAACCTTCACCGGCCTGCAGACCAAAGTGGTTGACGGTCAGGACAACCCTTACCTGACGATCAATGCGATGAAGTTCTATGAGGTTCAGAACCACGTCACCAACCTGCGTTACATCTTCTCGATCGAACCACTGATCATCTCGGAAGCCGTGTTCCAGGACCTGTCCGAAGAGGAACAGCAGATGATCCTGGAAGCAGGGCAGGAAGCCACTCAGGTCTCGGCCCAGTTCCTGCGGGACTCGGAAGCAGCCATCAAGGAAGAGCTGACGGCCAAGGGGATGGAAATCATCGACCCCGAGAACGACGAAGCCGAGTTCATTCAACTGGCGACCGAAGCTGTATGGCCGCAATTCTACGAGTCCATTGGTGGTGTCGAGAAACTGAATGCAGTTCTCGAAGCCATCGGCCGCGAGCCGGTCCAGCAATAATCGTCGCACGGCGATACCGGGAAGAGCGCTGCGGCGCTCTTCTCACTTCAGGGAGGAGTGAAACCACATGTTCTGGAAATTTCTGGACAACATAGAAAGTGTCATCTGCCGGATCCTCTTATCCGGCTTCGTCTGCCTTTTGTTCGTGCAGATCATCGCGCGCGAGATCTTCGGCTTTTCGGTCAGCTGGATCGAGGAACTCTCGGTCTACATGTTCGTCTGGTTCGTCTATTTCGGCGCAAGTTACGCCGCTCTGAAAGGTGCGCATAACCGCGTGACATTCCAGTTCAAGTTCCTGCCCGATGGGTCGATCAAATACATCGAAGCCTTCGCCGATCTCTTCTGGCTCTTCTTCAATGTCTACTTCCTGTATCTGGCGACGGATTTTGTCTTCAACAAGATGAACAAGTTCTGGAAATCCCAGACCCTGGGTATCGAGATGAAGTACGTCTACATGGTGCTGCCCATCGCGTTTGCGCTGATGACCGTCCGCATCATTCAGGTGAATTACCGCCGCCTTATCAAGGGCGAGGATATTCACGATCCCGATCAGATCGACCTCGACGAAATCAAAGCTGCGACTGAAGCAGCAAAGAAATCCTAAGGGCAGGGGGATAAACCATGGAATCCGAAATCGTCACAATCCTGTTTGGGTCTTTCCTGTTTCTGCTGCTCATTGGTGCGCCGATCACTGTGGCGCTGGGTGTGGCATCGCTGGTCTCATTCCTTTACCTGGACGAGAACCCGATCAAATTCGTGCAGATCGCCTTTACCTCGGTGGGTGCTTTCCCCCTGATGGCGTTGCCTGCCTTCATTCTTGCCGGGGCCCTGATGGAGGCCGCCGGTATCTCGAAACGCCTGATCAATGTTGCTGAAAGCCTGGCCGGTCCATTCACCGGCGGTATTTCGGCTGCAACGGTCATGGCTTGTCTGTTCTTCGGCGCCATTTCGGGCTCGGGCCCGGCAACAACCGCGGCCGTTGGGATGCTGATGATCCCTGCGATGATCGACCGCGGCTATGAGCGCGGCTATGCCTCGGCGATCACTGCGTCCTCTGGCGGCCTCGGGATTATCATTCCTCCCTCCATCCCGATGGTGATCTTCGGCATTGCCGCGCTCGGCATGGCGCCGCCGCCGGAAGCCGTGGAAAAGTTCGGAACCTTTCAGTCGGTTTCGATCTCGAAACTGTTCATTGCCGGATTCGTCCCGGCCTTCCTGATCGCCACCAGCCTGCTGATCCTGAACTTCTTCATGTCGAAAAAGCGCGGCTACAAGGGCGTTTCCGAAGGTTGGTCGATCCGTCACGTGGGCTGCGAAATGTATCGCGGTTTCTGGTCACTGATGGCGCCGCTGGTGATCCTGGGCGGTATCTATACCGGCTTCTTCACTCCGACCGAGGCGGCAATCGTGGCGATTTTCTACACCCTGTTCGTGGGCGTGGTTATCTACCGCGAACTGACCTGGCAGTCGCTGTTCCAGTCGCTCGAGGCCACCACCTGGCTCACGGGCCGTGTTCTGCTGATCCTGTTCACCGCGACCGTGTTTGGCCGACTGCTGGTGGAAAACCAGATCCCGGCGATCATCGCGGATTCGATGCTCAGCTTCACGGACAACCTCTATGTCATCTGGACGCTGATCATCTTTTTCCTGCTGTTCGTCGGCATGTTCATGGAGACGCTGGCCACCATCCTGATCCTGGTTCCGGTGATGCTGCCGGTGGCTTATTCGGTGGGTATCGATCCGATCCACTTTGGCGTGGTGATGGTCTGCACGCTGGGTATCGGTTTCCAGACTCCACCACTGGGCGAAAACCTGTTCATCGCCTCGGGTATCTCGAACATCACGATCGAACAGATCTCATTGCGTGCGCTGCCTTTTGCGGCCGCCAACACGATTGCGATCTTCATCATCGCCTTCTTCCCTGAACTGTCGCTGTGGCTCCCACGGCTGTTTGGCTACTGATCTGAAAGGATGACGACATGAAACAGATGGTCACAAACATCCTCTTTGCCACTGACCTGTCCGAAAACTCGGGTCACGCCATGCGCCATGCCGCCAGCATCGCGCAGGCCACGGGGGCCGAAATTCACGTGCTGCATGTGAATGAGCCACTGTCGGACGATGCCAAGATCACGATGGAGATCTTCATCCTGAATGAAGAAACCCGCAAGACCGCGATCGAGCGTCGTCACGAGATGGTGCGCAAGGTTCTGGCCGAACGGCAAGCCAAATTCTGGGCGCAGTTCGACGGCGGCGATGGAAAAATTCGCGATCAGATCACCTCGGTCGAAGTCACCGATGGCCACCCGGCCGAAGTGATCCTGCGCCGCTCGGTCGAACTGGGCTGTGATCTGATCGTGCTGGGTGCGCATGATCACGGCTTTTCGCATACGTTTCTGGGCACCGTCGCAAAACGCGTTTTGCGGCGCTCCAAGATACCGACACTGATCGTTCCGAACCCGGACGAAACGTAACAACCCCACTGACAAGGAAGTACAAAATGAGCAAAACTCTGACCGCGCAGGACCTGGCGGACACGTTTGACGCGTTCAACCGCCATGACATCGACGGCGTAATGACCCACTTCGCCGACGACTGCGTGTTCTACACCGTGGCTGGTGACGAGAAATACGGCAACAAGGTTGAAGGTGCCGAAGCCATAGCCGCCGCGTTTTCAGGCGTCTGGGCAGGCATGAAAGACGCCCATTGGGACCATCACAGCCATTTTGTCCACGGTGATCGTGCCGTGTCCGAGTGGACCTTCTCAGGAACCGACGCAAACGGTATGCGGATCGAAGCTGAAGGTGCGGATCTGTTCACCGTTCGTGACGGTAAAATCGTCGTAAAACAGGCGCTTCGAAAGACGCGTCCAATGTTCAAAGCCTGATCCGCCGCCCTGCGCGCAGCCTCGGAGAAAAACAAGAATGGTGGATAACAGCATCCCGCGTCACTGGCCCAAGGCCAGCTATGACCCGAAATATGACCCGATCATAGATGCGGGTCCGGGTCACAATCGCGACCACGCGCCCACATATTGGATTGGAACGGCCGGAACACCTCCGGCCGATGATGGACCTGTGTCCAGCGATATGGATGCGGATGTGGTGGTGATCGGGTCGGGGTATACCGGCCTGTCCACCGCCATTCATCTTGCCAAGGAACACGGCATTCAAGCCGTTGTTTTAGAAGCAAATACAGTCTCTTGGGGCTGCTCCACCCGCAATGGCGGGCAGGCCCAGATCTCATCCGGACGGCTGAAACGGTCGCAATGGATTCAGCGCTGGGGCACGGACGTGGCCAAGCGCATGCATGCCGAGGTCACAGAAGCGTTTCAGCTGTTCAACGATCTGATTGCGTCGGACGATATCGATTGCGACCCGCAGCCAGGCGGCCACTACTACATCGCGCATCGCGACAAGGTCATGCCCTCCCTCAAGAAAGAAAGCAAGCTGCTCAACGACGTGTTCGGCTATGGTTCGCGGATTCTCTCTCGGGAAGAACTTCACGAAAAGCACGTGCGCGATATGGAGGCCGCAGGTGCCATGTGGGAACCTGACGGGACCTGCATCCATGCGGGTAAACTGGCCTTCGGCTACGTCAACATGGCGCGCCGTCTGGGGGTGAAAATTCACACCGGCAGCCCGGTCATGGGATGGCAGACGAAGAACGGCGTGCATCACCTGCGCACACCGGGCGGCATCGTCCGCGCCAAAACGGTGGCCTTGGCAACCGCGGGCTATACTCCGCCGGGTCTGAACACGCGCACAAAGCACCGCCTGATGCCCATCCTGTCCAACTCGATGGTGACACGGCCGCTTACCCAGGCCGAACTGGATGAGTGTGGCATTCAGACCAAATCCCCCCTGACCGACACGCGTACGCTGCGCCACTATTACCGCCTGCTGCCGGACAATCGGATGCAGATCGGCAGCCGCAGCGCGGTGACAGGGCGTGATGCCGAGAACGAAAAACATCTGGAGCTACTGAAAAAGGGTCTCGCCCGAAAGTTCCCGGCGCTGACGGATATCAACCTCGACTACTCGTGGTGGGGCTGGGTCGATGTCAGCCATGATATGATGCCGCGTATCTTCCAGCCGGACCCGCAACAGCGCGTGTTCTACGCGATGGGATACGGTGGCAACGGCGTGATGTACTCGGCTCAGGCCGGGCGTCGTATGGCACAGCTGATCGCGGGTAAGAAAGACAAGGCGTTTGAACTACCGATCTTCACGTCCCCGCTGCCCAGCCACGGCATTCTGACGCCTTTCCGCCGACTGGGACAGCGCATGGCGTATGTCGGCTACTACCTCAAAGACGAAATACTGTAACTCACAGGGGCTTCGGCGCCCTGAAAGGATAAGGAAACACCCTTATGAAAATGACGACGGAAGAGGCCTTTGTTAAGGTTTTGCAGATGCACGGGATTGAGCATGCGTTCGGGATCATTGGATCTGCG
>NZ_JBQERJ010000006.1:0-287350 GCF_056534925.1 Ruegeria sp. P10 | reverse complement strand
TGGCGAAGACGGCAACGGCGCCGTCGAAGCCAAGGTCAAGGCCGAGGTCGCAGACCTCTGCGCCAAATTCCCGATCTATCCGAACCTGTAACTGGTCCACCCTCAAACACGGAACGGCGCCTTGAGGCGCCGTTTTTTTGCGTCAGATTCCTGAAAACGGTCTGGATCTCGCCCAGCGCAAATCCGATATTTTGGGCAAGGTCCCGGGCCCCACGGTCGCCCAAGCCATTCTGGTCAATACGCGCTTTTTCCGCCCCGATCAGCCTTTCGCGCTGGTCACACCGGCTCCGTGCATTCGATGTTACCGCACACAGGGGTTTGCGCCATGTTCAGACCTTGGCGCGTTGTCCGGAATCCAAGCTCAGATCAAGCCGCGCCACCACAGAAAAACCAGCAACAGTGTCGTCAGTGCCAGCATGTTGAAGGCCAGCCCCCCCAGCAGGCCAAGGAACCACCCCCATCTGCGATCCGCAAGATTGATAGACCCCAGATGTTCCTGCACCACGTCGGACGCCTTGATCAGCCTGGGGTTATCCAGAACCAGCCTCAGTTTGGGATGAGACGCCATCGCCTCGGCCCGGGCCAGAATCAAGGCCTGCTTATAGACGCGCCGCGGCAGTCGGCGCCTGGCCTTGCGGATCGATGCCTCGAGCGTCTTGTCGCGCACTCCGAGCTTTGCGCGCAGCAACACAACCGTTTCGGCGATCCGGGTCTGAATGTCTGGGTCCTGCGGCATTGGTGGCCTCCTGCGGAGGCAATCTAGCGGCAGCGTCTATGACCTACAATGGGGCTGGTCGTTTCCGGCGGTGGCTTGTATCACGCGGTACATGCTGAACACCATCATACACGGCGAACCGACCGCCCGACCGCCCCTTGTCATTGCCCACGGCCTGTATGGATCGGCCCGAAACTGGGGCGTGATTGCCAGACGGCTATCAGACCAGCGGCAGGTTGTGGCCGTCGATATGCGTAACCATGCCTACAGCGCGTGGGACGCTTGTCATGACTATCCCCATCTGGCGCAGGATATCGCCGAGGTCATCGAACGGATCGGCGGGACGGCGGACGTACTTGGGCATTCAATGGGCGGCAAGGCAGCGATGACACTTGCGCTGCAACACGGCGCGCTGGTGAACAAACTGGTGGTCGCAGATATTGCGCCGGTGAAATACACGCACAGCCAAATTCAGTTCATCGAGGCCATGCGTGCCGTGGACTTCTCGCGCATTGCACGCCGCTCGGATGCCGAGCAACAATTGGCCGAGCAAGGCGTTGAAAAAGCATTGCAGAGCTTCTTCACCCAATCGCTGGACATCAAGGGAAAGCGTTGGTTGCTGAACCTGGACGTGTTGGCGGACCAGATGCCAAATATCATGGGCTTTCCCGAGTTGGACGCCCAGTGGTTAGGCGCCGCGCTGTTCCTGTCGGGGGGCGAGTCAGATTACGTCTTGCCGGAACATCGGGCCAAGATCCGCGCTCTGTTTCCCGGCGCGCGATTTGCCAAGATCCCCGGCGCCGGGCACTGGCTGCACGCCGAAAAACCGCGCGAGTTCGAAGCTGCCGTCAGGACCTTCCTGAACGCCTGATCAAGCGCCTTGATACAGCCGCCTGGCCACCATCCAGGATGCCGGAGCCGCGATTACGGCCCCAGCGGCCGCGGCGCCCACAATTGCGCTGACGGATACCATTCCAGCTGAAAGCACGGCAATAACGGCCGAACCAGACAGAGCAGTTGCAATCAGGGAATACAGCATAGCGGCAAGGCGAAACATGACCGGGTTTTCCTTTTGATGGCTTCCGGCCAAATATTTCACGATTCGAATGTGTTGCGCTTTGATTTGTGTCAGATGCAGACGGTTCCGAAACTAGGATTTGGCGATTTCACCGCCCCCATTCACCCAGTCCGTCAATCCACCAAGATTGTACACCCTCTGGTATCCCATATCCTTCAGGAGTTTTCCGGCCAAAGCCGCGCGCCCGCCTGATGCGCAGTACAACACGATGGGGCGATCCTTGCGCAGTGCAGGGTCATGTGATTGCAATGCATCGTCTGCTCGAAACTCCAGCATGCTCCGGGGTATATGATGCGCCCCAACGGCGCGGCCCGTGTGTTCCAGCTCATTCGCATCGCGTATGTCCAACAGCAGCGCCCCCTGTTCGGTCATCGCCTTTGCCTTGGCCGCATCGATACGCTCGACCACCGCGTTGGCCGCCTCCATCATCTCTTTCACCGTCACCGGCATGTGAGTTCTCCTTTACGTCACCGCGCAGAGGTTAACATGCGAATTTTGGAAGGTGTAGACATGGAAGGAAACGCGCGTGTTACTGCTCGCGAAACGCGCGCGACATGCTGTCTGATACCGGTTTGGCGATATAGGCCGCAAAGGTGCGCTCCTCGGTCTGGATCATGATTTCAGCGGGCATCCCCGGTGTCGGAACAAAGCCGCGCACGCGCTGCAACTCATCCGGGGTCAGTGAGACTCGTGCCAGATAGACTTCCTGCGGAACACCGGTCGAATCCTCAAGCAGCGCATCGGCCGAGATATAGAAGACCTCGCCATACAAAACAGGCGTCGTACGTTGGTTCAATGCGATCAGGCGGACTGTGGCGGTCTGCCCCGTGACGACACTGTCAATCTCGGTACGCGGAATCTGTGCCTCGATGATCAGGGGCGCATCTGCGGGCAGGATCTCGGCTATCGGTTCCCCGGTCTCAATCACACCGCCCGGCGTGTGATAATGCAATCGCACCACCGTTCCAGTTACCGGCGCACGCACCACGGCCCGGTCAAGAACGCTGCGCGCCTGTCGGGATTTTTCACGCACGCTTTCCAGATCAGCTTCGATCACGCCCAGTTCATCCAGTGCGGCCTCACGATAGGCGGACCGCGTACGCGCGATCTGTTCGTCATATTTCAGCAGCATCTGGTTGATTTCAGCGGCTTCCGCCTGCAACCGGGCCTGCTGACCTTCGGCTTCGGCCTGAACACGACGGATGGTGTTCAGCTCTCCTTTGCGGACAAGGCCCTTTTCGAACAGTTGGCTCTTGGCCTCGAACTCCTCCTGCAAGATCTCGGCGCGCCGTGCCATGCTGTCCAGCTGCGCCTCAAATCCGCTTGATCGGATTTTCAGTGCTTCCATGTTGCGCTCCAGCAGGGCTAAGTCATTCAGCAGCGTCTTGCGCGACACATCGAAGCTGAGCTTTTGCCCATCCAGAATGGCCATTACTTCAGGATCGTCGGATGCTTCGACAAGCGCCTGCGAAAACACGAGGCGGTCGCGCTCCCCGTACTCGGCCAGCAACCGCTCGGTCATGGCCTGAAGGCGCAGCTTGCGAATATGCAATTCACGTTCATTGGCCTGGGCCGAGGTCTGGTCCAGGGTCATCAGAACCTGACCTGCCTGAACCGCCTGACCTTCCACAACCTTGATGTCTTCGATGATGCCGCCTTCAAGATGTTGGACAATCTTGTTGCGGCCCGTGGCCACAAAGCTGCCTTGCGCGATGACCGCTGCGGCCAGCGGGGCACTGAAGGACCATACCCCGAAACCGCCGAAGCACACGACAAGCAAGACCACCCCGATCACTATCAACCTGTTGATCGAGCGCGGAACCTCGGCATACCAAACTTCTGGTTCATTGTCTGAGTTGTTCACAGGTACGAGATCATTCATGGTCAGCCCCCCTGCTGGCCTTCAATTCCAGTCTGCTTGCGCGGCCCGTTGATCTGCTGAAGAACCTGATCACGTTGACCAAACAGGGCCACACGCCCGTCCGTCAGCAGCATGATCTTGTCGACAACATTCAACAACGTTGGCTTCTGCGTAATGACGACAACGGTGATCTTGCTTTGACGCGCCTGTTCGATCGCACATGCCAGCGCCTTGTCGCCCGCGACGTCGAGATTTGAATTCGGTTCATCCAGCACAACCATTCTGGGGTTGCCGAAGAACGCCCGCGCCAGTGCGATACGCTGCTTCTGACCACCGGACAAAGGCGAGCCATCAGCGGCCACCACGGTCTCATATCCCTGCGGCAGCGTTGCAATCATGTTGTGAACATCGGCCAGAACGGCGGCATCGTGGATCTGTTCGTCAGTGGCATCCGCCCGCATCCGGCCGATATTGTCCTTGATCGTGCCCGGGAACAGCTGAACATCCTGCGGCAGGTAGCCGATGCTTTCGCCAAACTGGCGCGGGTCCCAGTTTCGGATGTCCATCAGGTCAAGCCTTACGCTGCCCGATGTGGGCAGAATGGATCCCACCAGAGTTTTCCCAAGCGTGGTTTTCCCGGCACCGGAATTACCGATGATGGCCAAAGTTTCACCGGGAACCAGCGAGAACGTGATGCCGTTCAGAACCACGCGTTTGGTTCCGCCCGGTACATAGAGCAGGCGTTCGACATCCAGCCGACCTTCGGGGCGCGGCAGACGCAGTTTTTCGTATTGCAGGGCCGAGGTCGACAACAGCGCCTTGATCCGGCCGTAAGCTCCGCGCGTCAGCAGATAGCTGTTCCACCCTTCAATCGAACCTTCGATTGGCGCAAAGGCACGTCCGGCAATGATCGAGGCCGCAATCACCATACCGCCTGTGATCTCTCCTTGCAGCGCCAGAAACGCGCCCCAACCCAGAATTCCGATCTGCGTCAAAAGGCGAACGGCGCGCGAGATTGAAGCGAAGATCACGTTGCGGTCCTGCGCCCGCACCTGCCAGGTCAGCGATTGGGCAGTGTCCCGCCCCCAGATCCGCACGGCTTCGGGGATCATTGCCAAGGCGTTGATGATCTGGCTGTTGCGAGACATCGAATCCAGATGCAGGTTCGCCATGGACTGTGCCTTGTTGGCCTCGGCAAACGGCTTGGCAGTCATTTTCTGGTTGATCAGCGCAATCGTCATCAGGATCAGCGCAGTAACCACCACGATCATGCCCAGTTGCGGATGCACCAGGAAAATCATCAGGATGAACAGCGGCGCAAACGGCACGTCCAGAAATGAAAGCAGCGTGCCCGAGACCAGAAAACCGCGAAGCTGTTGCAGATCGCCCAATGTCTGATACTCGCGCCCGTTTCCGTGCAGCGACGCATGGGCCGCCGCGCTCAGAACCGGTGCGCCCAGCCGGGCCGCCACTTCGACCCCGGTCCGCATGAGCATGAACCGCCGCACCGCATCAAAAGCAGACTGGAAGATCACCGCCCCTGCCACGATGGCCGTCAGCATGATCAGCGTATCCAGCGACCGGCTGGTCAGAACACGGTCACTGATCTGGAACAGATAGATCGGGATCGCCAGGATCAGGATGTTCGTGGCGCAGGTCAGGACCAGAACAAACGCAAGATTGCGCCGGATCGCCCGCATCGAAACGCGCAGCGTGCGCTGGAAATCTTCGGGCGGGGTGCGTTTGTGGAAGGTTTGGGGTGGCCCGTTCCCATCACCGCCGCCGGAATTCGTTTGCAACAGTGGCTGGTTTGCCTTGGCCTCGATCGTGGTGCCTATGCCGTTCCCACCGGATGAGCGTGCAGAGGGGGTCTTGCGCGCAGTCGAGTCCCCGGCGGATGCCGGATCCGGGCCGTCGGCGTCGGCCACCCCATTGCCGCCACCCGCCGTTTCTTCATCTTGCGCGGGTTGCGGCTGCGCACGCTGATGGGGAGGATCAGCGCGCCGTCGTTCGCGTGAGTGTTTTTGGTCTTCGGATTGCTGTGGCGCTTCGGTTTCAACCGTCGAATCTGGATCTGACTCAGGCACGCGCATCTCCTGCGTCAGGTGCAACCGGGCTTTGACCCGTTGTGTCGCTGGATCTGCCCCACCGTCTGCGCGCTGGCGCTTCGGGCCCAAACCGCCCTGCCTGTCCAGTGGACTGGATAAGAGTGGACGGCGCGACGAAAAAACAATCGACATATACAAACCTTCTGGTCACTCGATAAAAACTTGGGGGGTCAGGCCAGCATGGATTGCAGGCCGTCATCTGGTGTCGTTGTGTCAGTGGATTGTGCGTCCAGTTCCAGGGCGGCATCCGGTTGCGGCACAGACATGTCCGCCATGATTGCGGCGATCGCCTCGTTGGTCATATCTGTGATTTCTTGGTTGTCTGGCACGTCAATCAGGCTGGCCTGATGAAGCAGCAGGTCAGAATAAGATCCGTCAGCGGCCATAACCGTCGAATCCACACCCATTTTGGTCAGATTGACAGAGTTCAACAGGGCGTTGCTGCCTGCGACGACATCGGTATCGGCGGCACTTGGACCGGACAGGTCAATTTGATCCTGATCCAGCATCATGGTGACCTGTTCAACAATGTTCACCTGCAACAAGTCTCCGTCGATCTTGAGCACGCGCAACTGTTCCATTCCTGCGAACAAGGGATCGTTGAGCAGCGCGTTCTCCAACGCATCCATATCCGTTTGATCAAGCGCCATGGCGTCGGACAGGTTCTGCTGCAGATCCTGATGTGTATCTGCGCCTATCGTTTTGACCGACGCGTCATTCATGATCACGTTTTCATCATCTCCAGCCATTGCGCCGGGCATACCGCAGTTGATGATATCGTCATCCATCAGGGCGTTGGTCTGGTACAACATGTCCACGGAAATCATATTCCCGTCGATCATGATCAGGTCGTAAAAGCTGCCCAGCTGCACGATGTCGGTGACATTGAACATTTCGTTGTCGCCCAGCGCGTACAAGGTCGATGCGGCCGAAATCTCGGTCTGTATGTTGTCTATATCCGTGGCGTCGATAGCTTGCTTGACGAAGTTGGCCACAACCAGATCACCGTGGACCCAATCCACAACGATGAACTCGGGCTGTCCGGTTGTTCCGGTGCCATTGTCCAGCCAGGGGGCCTCTCGGCCTTCGACTTCGATCTTCGAGGACTGAATCACATTGGTGCCGCTGCCCGTTCCCGGCGCCCCCACATCCCAATCTGACACAAGCGCGACCTGGCTGATGGCGGTCAGGCTGATCGCCTGCCCTCCGACGGCGATATAGGGGGCATCAACCCAACCTATAGATGCCGAGACAGCATTGATCGCAAGGTTCCCTCCGGTCACGACCAGGTGTCCGTCGTCAAAGTCTGGATCTTTCGACTGATCCCACTCGGCCGGAAGCATGGCCTCTGTCTCATCCTCTCCGGCTTCATCCGGCTGATGGAACGCAGGCAGGATGTCTGTCCATACCGGAGATTCGTCAACGTACTTGCCGTTTACGATCACCCCCAACGCATCATCGCCATGAAACTGATGTACCGTGACCCCGTCTATATTCGCGTTTGCCGGGGCCAACATCTGTTCGGCCAGCGCCTCGAGCATTTCGGTCGACTTGTAATCCGCGAGCGAAAGCGTAGGGGCCGCCATGGCATGAAGCGACAGCGCCATGTCCATCATCTCTTCGCCCTGGGCGATCAGCGCTTCGGTATCGCGAAAGTCCCCTTCTCCCACCGTGTCGTTGTCGCGCATGACCACCTTTTGCACGGTGAATGTCAGTGCCGAACCCAATGGCACCGTATCCGGTCGCAGAATAATCAGTTCCGGTGCAGAAGACGGGCCGGATATGCTGTCTGGAACAAATCGCGTGGATTCCGCGCTGTCACCGTTAAGGACGATGACCGACTCATGCACCGGCCCGACAGGAGCTTTTGGCAACGGAAGTTCTGGTTGAGAGGGAAGAAAATTGAATGGCAGGGCTTTGTATTCGCCCGCTGGGATATCCAGATCAGCTTTGATGTTGATCGAGGTAGGCTCGTCAAGCCCGTCTATTTCGGCTTTACGCCTCAGGGCGCTGAATTCCTCGTACTGATCCCTCAGGCGGGCTTGTTCTATCGTAAGCTCAAAAGTTCCAACAAAATGCGCTATCGTTTCCGTAATACCGTCAAGTGCCATGTCGGTTTTCCTTTTTGCCCGCGGCGGCTCGTAATTTCCGCTTTGGGTTCAGTTGGGCCGGGGCCGCGTTTTGCGGCCCCGGCATTTTCGAAGGGTAGCAAGGCCCGAAAATGCGAGCCCCGCCTTTTGACTTAAACGTCCGTGTCGTCGCTGGCGTGGGACATGGTCATCGAACCACCCACCATGGTCGTATCGACCGTGTTGCCCAGGACGTTGGCGCCCATGATGATCGACTGGTTGAACGCAGACGTATCAACGACAGCTGCCGCCGATGCATAGGACTCGCCGGTCACGATGCCATCGCCACCATTGTTCGCGCCCCAGGCACCACCATTGCCGCCGGCACCACCGTCACCTGAATAGGCGCCGCCACCGTTACCACCGGTGATCATGCCACCCATGGTATCGCCTGACGTTGCAGTGCCCATCGAAGCTCCGCTGGTTCCGCCGTTCGCGGCGGATGCGCCACCGGCACCACCGTTGCCCGAGTCGGCCGCACCAGCTGCGTCGCCCGACCCAGTCGATGTGGCATCATTGTCGGAACTGCCTTCGCCACCGTATCCGGCAATTGCTTCGGCCAAGCTGTCAGCCGCACCGTTTGTGTCGGCGTCTCCGAAGATGTCGGCAGCTCCGCCGTTGCCTGCGGTATTGGCCGCGTCGGCAGACCCGGCTCCGTTGCCGGTAGACGTCGATGTTGGCGTTGTGCTACCGCCCGCGCCGCCGTCGCCGTCGGCAGCCGATGTTCCGGTACCGGCCGCATCCGCTGCGCCATCTGCTGCGTTCGACCCGCCGTCACCGCCGCTGCCGTCGGTGTCCTGCGAGTTGCTGGCCGCGCCGTTCACGTCGCCTGGGCTCTGGTCGATATCCGGCCCGCTTGCCGACTGATCGCCAACACCCTGCGCATCGGAATCCGCATCAGCGGTCCCACCGGAGCCGTCGCCGCCCGAGCCGTCGCCACCTGAACCGTCGCCGGCCGTGCCGTCGCCACCGGTGCCGTCACCGCCGGTACCGTCGCCGCCTTCGCCTGCTTCGGCGTCAATCATGCCCAGCTCTTCCTGCAAAGCCATGATTGCAGCTTCGACCATCGCGCCGAATCCACCTTCGCCGTCGCCGCCGGTACCGTCGCCACCGGTGCCGTCACCGCCAGTGCCGTCACCGCCGGATCCGTCACCACCGGTTCCCGTTCCGCCAGAGCCGTCAGCCGAGCTGTCCGCGCCGCTGTCAGCAGAACCATCCGCAGTGTTGTCACCCGCAGTGGCATCATTTGCATCGGTGTTGCTGTCGCTGGTGTTCGAAGCCGAACCATCTGCCGCAGCATTACCGTCGCCACCATCCGCGCCGGACGCATCCGCAGCGTTGTCCGCCGTTCCGGTCCCGGTTCCTGTCGAGTCGGAATCGCTGTCGCCGCCGTTTGCGTTACCCGCTGCGTTCGAACCAGACAGACCCAGGCCCAGACCCAGACCAAACGAATCCGCGCTGCCGCCGGCTCCGCCGGTTCCGCTGCCATCGGCACTTGTGCTGCCATCATTGTCGGACGAAGCCGAACTATCCGCGGCACCGCCATCTCCACCGGCGCTGTCACCGTCGGATCCTGCGCCCGCCATACCAACACCATTGCTGGCATTGCTTGCGTCACCGGTCGATCCGCCCCGGCCGGCGCTGGAATCGGCATCTGCACTGCCGGTATCACCACCGTCAGCCCACGCGTGGCTGCCCAAGGTTGATGAATCGGCCGCTCCACCGTAACTGGTTCCACCGTCGCCCGATTTTCCACCGTTAGCATCCGAGCTAATACCTTCAGCCGCAGTTGCCGTGCCGCCATTGGCATCGCCGTTCTGGGTGAAGTCGGCGTTGTTGGATACGGTCGGTGAATCAAGCGTGTCGTCGTCGCTCAGGCTGGCGACCTGGCTGTTCACGGATGACATTGCCGTTCCGGCGTCGTCCATCGAGATATCCAGATTCATGTCATCGCCTGGATCATAGGTCAGATCGCGGCCAGCAGTGATCACGTCACCCACTGTCGCCGAGTCACCAAGATCCAGATCAACCTGATCATCGTCGCGCGGAATCCACTCACCGCCGCCGAAATCGATATTGATTGAGTTGCTGTTGGAGTTGTCGTTGGTGTTGTCGCCGGCATTAAGCGTCTGGTCTTGATCCTGACCCTGGTCCTGATCCTGACCCTGGTCCTGATCCTGACCCTGATCCTGACCTTGGTCTTGGCCCTGGCCCTGATCCTGGCCCTGCTCGTTGGCGTTTTCTACATTTTGGTCCTGCTGCTGTTGCTGCGCAGTCACATCGGCTTCGACAAGAGCCTCATCAACCTGAATTTCAACATCAACCGGAGCTTCCAGGTTTTCGACAACAATTTCGTCAACGGTCGTTACGTTTGTATTGTTTACATTACGTCTCATAACAAATTCCCATTTCTGGAACGCCTGACCGCCATTCATCTACAAAGCGGCAACGGGCGTGATTGAAACTAAAATACCCGCACAGCGTTCAAACACGTTGAATGCGGTCCACCGTCGTTTTCTTTAGGCCACCTCCTTTCCCGGCTAAGCCGAATACGCGACCGTTCACAATCGATGCTGAAATACGCAAGGAACGGGCGCGGCAGGGACAGACGCTTTCACAATTAAAGCCTGACCATGTTCGCAGTGACGCACGCTTGCGACTAGCTAACTGAAAGTTCTGGTGAGAATAACATATTGTTTTTATTGTTTATTTTGAGAATGCAGTGGAACTTTAGCCGAACTGGATCAAGAAGTTCTAAATTAAGAAAGCAATAAAAAATAATGCAATTGTTTCCGCTGGTTACACAATGCCACACCGAAAAACCTAAACAATAGTTCTATATCTAAGGCACTTGAACTATACCGTCTGGTTGTAGAAAATCACGTTTTCAGCTACAATAAACCTCACGTAATTCTTTGATTAGTTAACTACTTTTTCACCGGCAATTCCATTTCGATAAAGCCATTTCCGGTTAACACCGTTTTGTGAGGGAATATAATGAGTGAGTCTTTGAACAATGAAACTGGCAATCAGAGTTATTATTCAGAAGATTTTTCGATTGTCTTCCTCGGGAAAGAACTATTCTATTCAAATCAAACTCTAAGAAGCGTTCAAACTGAATTTGGCGTCCGCGCTTTTCGCTTCGAAACACTCGAGGCAATGCACACACATGTTCCGGACAGCGGCAAGATCGTCGTTGTGGATCAGATGTTGATCGAGGACCTTTTGACGCGCGCCGATGCATACACCAAAAGTGCAGGTTCCGGCTGTCTTGCTTTCGCCTATCGCAAAGAGGAATCCGCCCGACACCTGTTCGAAGGCTGGAACCGCGCGCAGTTTGGAGATGTCGGCTTTTTACCGATGAACGTGGCACCGGACGCGTGGCGCGCCATCCTCAGACTGCTGATGCACGAGGAACTTTATCTTCCCAGCTTTCTGGCTGACTGTGTTTCACCCCACTGTCAGCGCGCGCCCGAGAGACCACGGCGACGGGAGGCCATTACTTCCAACGGCGCAGATCGGCACGTACAGTATTCCAAGCTGACACGCCGCGAAAAACAGGTTTTGCAACTGGTTTCAGAAGGCAAAAGCAACAAATTGATTGCGGCCAAGCTGGGCATCACGGAACACACGGTCAAGCTGCACATGCATAACGTTGTCGGAAAGATTGGCGTCAGCAACCGGACGGCGGCTGCTCATTTCTATTTCGAGGTTGCGCCTCATGAGGCGCAGCAGACCGCCCTTGACTGATCCGTTCGAAGCCCGGTTCGACCGCCTGATCCTTTTGGTCGGCAGGCTGAACTATATGTGGACAAACACCGAAAGCCTGCTGATCCATCTGATCGCCGGCCTAACCGGAACGTCCAAGGACGTGGCCGTAATCATCTTTCTGACTTTGAACACCACCCGCGCGCGAATAGATCTGGTTGAAAGACTTGCAAAAATGGAAGGGCGCCCTGCCCAGGTCCGAGATCCGATCCTCGAACATACGCAAAGGCTGGCCAAGCTTTCTGGCATCCGCAACAAGTACAACCATTGCATCTATTCCTTCGACCCTGAAAGCGGAAACCCGAAAACGATCCTTATGCGGATCGCTGACCGCAAAACCGACATAAAACTAGGCCGCGAAGATACCGTCGACGACAATGCCCTGCTCCAAATCGAAGCAGTCGTTGATCAGCTGTCAGCCGCGAACAGGGACATTTGGAAACTGATCCGACAATTGGGGTTTCCGGTTTAGGCTCGGTCGCACAGCAGAGTTGAGTGGGCCCCTCGCAGCACCCGCGCGTCCCCCACGGCGCCACCTGCCACGCACGCATAAGTCACCGAGATTTTTTGGTGCGGGCGGTGGGACTCGAACCCACACGGGCATACGCCCTTCAGATTTTAAGTCTGATATGTCTACCATTCCATCACGCCCGCACGGCGCAGCCCCTGGGGCCGTGCAATTTCCTTACAAGCACAGCGGGATGAGAACAATGCGCTTTGACGCAGATGGACCGGGATTTTTCGGTGGAAAGCTGTGTCTGCCATCGCCGTCGTTCTTCGGCTGGGTCCCTTCCCTGTTTCGAGGTCACGTGACAATCGCATTTCCGACATCATCCCTTCCTCGGCAATCCATCTTCGCGCGGATTGCGCTGTGCGTTCACTTTGCGCATGACCTTGGTGTCGCGTCCATTTGCCACCGCTGAAAACCGTTCTTCGCCCAATCGCAAAGAAGACCTGGCCGGTTTTTCAGCGTCTTGGAATGATCCTTTGTTGGTGCTTCCATCGTTTACAAATAAAAATATTCATTTTAATGATTGCGTATGAGTGAAATTCCTTTGTCCCGACGCAGCTTCCTGTTCAATGCCACGTGTCTTGCGGCACTTGGAGCTCAAGCCAGGATCGTTCAGGCAGAGCTGCGGCTCGGTCCTTCAGCCCGAATTGCGACCGTGTCAGACGGATACCTGTCATTGCCACCTGATGTTGTTTTCGGAGCCATGCCCAAAGAGGCGGTCGAGCAATTCCTGACCCGCAATCAAGCGGACGCGACCAAGTACGAGCCAGAGTGCAACGTCACGCTTTATCGGGATGACGAAAACACCGTGCTGTTCGATGCTGGAGCGGGGCCGGACTTCATGCCCACATCGGGCAAACTTATGGAAACTTTTGAAGCAATTGGCTTGTCGCCCGAAAGTGTCACGCATGTGGTTTTCACCCACGCGCACCCGGATCATATCTGGGGTGTTCTGGATGATTTCGACGACCTGCTTTTCCCTAATGCGACGCACCTCATTGGACGCAAAGAATGGGATTACTGGTGGAACCCCTCAACGGTGGACACGATAGGTGACGATCGCACCGCGTTCGCGGCCGGTGCCAAGCGGCGTTTGGAAGCAATTGAGGATCAGGTCGCGTTCTTCGAGGATGGGCAAGAGATACTTCCGGGCATTGCGGCACGGGCAAGCTTTGGGCACACGCCCGGTCACATGGCTTTTGAGCTTCGAAATGGGAATGAGGCCGTGATGGTCGTCGGCGACGCGCTAGGAAATCCGCACGTGGCCTTTGAACACCCCGATTGGCACAGTGGAACGGATCAGGATCCCCAGGTCGCCGCAGCTGCGCGTTACTCACTTCTGGATCAGGTTTCCGAAGAGGAAATGAGAATAATCGGCTTCCACCTGCCGAACGGTGGAATTGGCCGCGTCGAAAAGACCGGCTCGGCCTACAGGTTCATTGGAGAGGCGTCATGATACGATCATTCGTGATTGCGATTGCTTTCGTCACACCGGCCTGGGCAAGCGAGGATATTGCAGACCAGTATCCGCAAAGCGTTCTGTATTCCAAGCCGGTCGAATTCATCCCTGGCGTCTATTCCGCCATTGGCGCAACCGCTCCGCCGACCTACGAAAACTCTGGTCACAACAACAACCTGAGCTTCATCGTAACAGGTGAGGGCGTGGTCGTTGTCAACGGCGGTGCCGCCTATGTCCTTGCCGAGGCACTTCACAAGGAAATTCAGGCGATTACGGATCAGCCGGTCACGCTTGTCTTCAACGAGAACGGTCAGGGGCACGCGATGCTTGGCAATGCCTACTGGTCGGAAATCGGGGTTCCAATCGTCGCTCATTCGGATGCAGCAGCTGAGTTCGAGGAATATGGCCCTCAGATTCTGGAGGGAATGAAACGATACAATCAGGACAAGGCAGAGGGCACGTTTCTGGCAGGCCCAACCGAGACATTCGATGATGAATACGTGATCGAGATGGGAGACTTCCGGATCGAGGCCAAATACCTCGGACCGGCCCACAGCCCCGGCGATATCTCGATCTGGTTGCCGAACCAAAGCCTTGTCATCGCGGGTGACATGGCATTCCACGAGCGCATGCTGCCGATCTTTCAGGATACCTATACCGCGGATTGGCTGGAAACTTGGGACAACGAGTTCGAGGCTTTGAATGCCACATATGTCATACCCGGGCACGGTCATCCCACGAATATGGATCAGGTGCGCCGTTATACGCGCGATTACCTGGTGTATCTGCGAACCAGGATTCAAGAACATATGGATGCGGGCGGCGATCTGACTGAAGCCTATTATGTCGATCAGTCCCCCTATGCCCATCTGGACGCGTTCGAGGAACTGGCAACCAAGAACGCCGGGCGCGTTTTCGAACAGATGGAGTTCGAGTAAGTCAGGAATGCTGCAATACCGGCAGCCGCATCAAAAACCTGTGCGTTCCTATCGCCCCAACCCACATGAAGAAAACTGCAAGCCAGGCTGTCAATGACAGGGCGGACCCGCCTGAAAGTCCCGCGCCCACGGCGCAACCTCCGGCCAGCATCGCCCCGAATCCCATGAGGACAGCTCCGACGAGGTACCGTTCCATCGGAGTGTCCGAGCCAAAACGCTCGATCCTCCACTCGCTGGAAATGATGGCAGATCCTGCAGCCCCAATGGCCACGCCCGGCACAAGACCGATACCGAAAGACAGCACCACATTTCGCTCTGCAACCAACGCCATCAGCGTGTCTGTGGCCGGGCCGGTAAACGTCACCGAAGACACGGGGACGACCTCAAAAGATGCCTGCGCGATGGAAAACGTCATGAACCAGCCAAGCGCCACTGCCCCGCCAACTCCGGCGGCTGTCACGATCTTTGCAGGCGCGACTTTCCTGTGAAGGGCAAACACGATCGACAAGACAAATCCAATTGCGGCGACGGCCGAATAGACCGATGGGGGGAACCCCATTATTTCTGCAAGATCGCGCTCTGCACCTCCTGAGATGGTCCACAGACCGGAAATCGCTTCACGGGCCGGGCTGAGAACGCCTGTGTAGGCGGCCTGAGCCACCAAGGTCAAAATCAACCCTGTCACAAGTGCTCGTAGATTGCCGCACGAGGCCAATACCAGCAGGCGAGATGCGCATCCGCGCGCAAGAACCATGCCGATGCCAAACATCGCCCCACCAATAACCGCACCGCTAAGGCTGCCGGTGGACGCGATGGCGCGTGCCTCGGAAAGGTCCAGCAATTCAAGCGAGACAAGCGCCTGTACAAGCGTCAGTGCCGCGGTAAAGGCGATCAGCCAAACCGCCAAGCGGGGGCCAAACTTACCTTCGGCGACTTCCACCGTCGATGCGCGCAAACAAAAATGGGACTTCTGAGCCGTCACGCCGAACAGGATACCGACTAGCACTCCGGCAAACGCCAGGGTGCCCGGGTCTCCTAGCAAATCGATGAGCCTCTCCATGGACAGAAACTCTCACTTCGTTGCGTGTGTGTCTTTGTCTTTGGTCAATTCGTCAGCGTCATTGCGCAGCCATTGGCCTGCGTGCCAATTGGCATTGCGTCCATAACTCACCCAATGCAGATACCAGTCGGTCCACGTCTTCACAGGTGTGCACCGGCGACGGCGTAATCCGCAGACGTTCCGTTCCTTTGGGGACAGTTGGATAGTTGATGGGCTGGATGTAGATCCCATAATCACGCATCAGCACATCCGAAATGAATCGACACTTGACCGGATCGCCGACCATGACCGGAATGATATGGCTTGGGTTCGGTGTATGGGGAATACCCAGATCGTCCAGCCTGTCCCGGACTTCGCGCACGCGCTTTTTGTGCTGTTGCCGCTCTGCATTGCTTTGCTTCAGGTGCTTCACCGAAGCCGCAGCTCCTGCCGCCACGGCCGGAGGCAAAGCAGTGGTGAAAATAAACCCGCTGGCAAAGGACCTGACAAAGTCGACAAGCTCCTTCGACGCCGCGATGTACCCGCCGACCACGCCGAACGCCTTGCCCAAAGTCCCTTCAATCACGGTCAGGCGGTCCATCAGGCCCTCGCGCTCGGCGATGCCCCCGCCGCGCGGACCGTACAGCCCGACCGCGTGAACCTCATCCAGATAGGTCATCGCGCCATACCGGTCCGCCAGATCACAGATCCCGGCAATCGGTGCAATATCGCCGTCCATGGAATAGACGCTTTCAAACGCGATCAGCTTGGGCGCATTTGCAGGCAGGTCCGCAAGTTGCCTTTCAAGGTCTTCAAGATCGTTGTGCTTCCAGATCCGCTTTTGACAACGGCTGTGACGAATCCCCTCGATCATCGAGGCATGGTTCAATTCGTCAGACAGTACCGTGATTCCGGGGATGCGGGACGCCAAGGTTCCCAAGGCCGCCCAATTGGATACGTAGCCGGACGTGAACAGCAATGCTGCATCCTTGCCGTGAAGGTCCGCAAGCTCCTGCTCCAACAGCACATGTTCGTGCGTGGTCCCCGAGATATTCCGCGTCCCACCGGCACCTGCACCGCATTTGTCGATCGCCCCGTGCATGGCCGCAAGAACCTTGGGATGCTGTCCCATTCCAAGATAGTCGTTCGAGCACCAGACAGTGACTTGTTCGGGACCACCCCCTGCGTAACTGCGCGCCGTTGGAAACGCTCCGCATTGACGTTCGAGGTCTGCAAAAACCCGGTAGTTTCCTTCCTGTTTCAGTAGATCAAGTTGATCTCGAAAATACTGCCGGTAGTTCATTTCAATCCCCAACAGCCTCTTCAACGATTCCAGACAACAGGGTCTGGACCTTTTGCATTGGGCCGTCCGGATAGCTTCGGTATCCGACCTTCACCCCGTCATCGTCCTCGGCCACGAAAATCCCGTATGGGCAATAGCCGATATTCATCGGATCAGCTTCCATCACCTCACGCGAAATCTTTGCCGAGCAAAAAATAAAGATGTCCGCCGCCGCGAATATCTGTTTGTCGCTGCCGACATCAGCGCCCGTTCGGTTCAACATTTCGCCAACGTGGCTCACATAGTCGATGACCAGCCCCTGCCCGACAATTGCGGACTCGACCGCAAAGGTGGCATCATCAAAACTTCCGTCAAAGGGGGTCGTGATGATATCCTCGGCAAGCCCTTGACTGGCAGAGACTGCAAAGAACGCGGCCGTGATGATTGAGTGTTTCATGATCTTGATCCTCCTCCTGAGCCGCAGTTTCTCAGATTGAGCTTCGGGGGCTTTGACCCGTGTCAAAACCCCCGAAAACTTCTATCCAAACATGTCCGAGGTGATACCGGCGTACCAACCCAGCGACTCTTCATACGTTGCTTTTCTCAGATCGGCATCTTCGCCGGTCTGGCTGATGAACCCGTCCACCTTGGCGATTTTTTCCGGCGTCGCCTCGTAGGTTGCGCCAACCTTCACGCCATCATCCGTGTCGATCAGCGACCAGCATGTGTTGGAGAACTTGGCCGGGAACACCTTGGATCCGGTCAACGCGCCCCGCACGGCATTCGCGCACACTTTCGCCTGACTATTGGCCGAGAAACCCGATTTCGGCATGTCACCCTGCTGGCTGGCATCGCCCAGGACATAGATGTCCGGATCCGCCTTGGAGGACATGTCCGCGGCGTTCACCGGCGCCCAGTTGCCTTCGGTCACTCCGGCCATTTCGGCAATGCGTCCGGCTTTCATCGCCGGGATCACGTTGCAGACGTCGACTGTGGTCTCTTCTCCGTCGATGGTCACCGTCATCGCGTCCGGGTTTACCGAGACATTGCCGCCACCGAAGTCTTCACCAATCCAGTCGACCATGCCTTCGTAATGGTTTGCCCAGCCTTCCTGGAACAATGCCATCTTCGAAAACTTCGGCTTCGGATCCGCCACGATGATTTTCGCAGTGGGATTGTTTGCTTTCAGAACATGCGCAACCATCGAGACCCGTTCATAGGGTCCGGGCGGGCAGCGGTACGGGTTTGGTGGTGCAACCATCGCAAAAGTACCGCCTTCGGGCATCGCCATGATCTGAGCTTTCAGAAGCTCTGTCTGCGAGCCGGCCTTGTACGCATGCGGCATCTTGTTTTGCGCCGAGACGTCCCAGCCTTCAACAGCCCCGTCGACAAAATCGATACCCGGGCTGAGGATCAGCTTGTCATACGGAACCGAGCCACCCCCGGCCAATGATACAGTCTTGGCATCGCGGTCAACACCGATGGCCCAATCGTGGACCACGTTTATCCCATAGTCGGCGGCAAGCGTGCCATAGCTGTGCGCGATATCCGACAGTTCCTGGAACCCTCCAAGATACAGGTTCGAAAAGAAGCAGGTGTAGTAGGTCCGCGACGGCTCGATCAGCGTCACGTCGATCTCACCTTTGCTGTCCTTTGCAATATAGCGGGCAGCCGTAGCGCCGCCTGCACCGCCGCCGACAACAACGACCCGAGGCCTGCCCTGAGCCAGAACCATCGGTGCAGATAATCCGGCTGCCGCCACCCCGGCGGCTCCTAGAAATGTACGTCTATTGAGTGTCATCGCGTTTCCTCCCCTTGGGCACAATCACTCTGGGTTATTGAAATATGCGGCCAAGGCCGCGATCTCGTCATTGTTCAGCCTTCCGGCGATCATTTGCATAACCGGGTGTGGCCGCTTTTTGTCCTTGTATGCGTGCATGGCGACGACAAAATCCTCGTCGGGCCAATACACGATCGACGGGATACCCTCGTCACTTCCTTCGATCTGATGACATGTCGTGCATTCGCTGCTGAGATATGCGCCGTATTCGGGATCTCCCTGAATCGCCAGGATCGCTGGATCGACGGAATGGTCCGTGCCTTTCGCGGTTGGGTCCGCTTCGGGAATATCCCGAGGGTTGTCTGAAAACCCCCGCAAATAGGCAATCACATTGGCCCGGTCTTCCGGGTCTTTCAGACCGCGAAAGCTCATCCTTGTGCCCGACGCAAATGCACGTGGATCTTCGATATAGGCTGACAGAGTGTCAGCGTGCCATTCCAAACCCGAATTTCCCGCGCGCACCAGGCTTTTGGAATAATTGAAACCGTCAAGGCCCGCGGCCTTGCGCCCAAAGACACCATTCAGATGCGGGCCGATTTTGTTTTCCGCTCCTTCGCCAACCTGATGGCAGCCCTTGCACTTGGCGAACACTGTTTTCCCGGCCTCGGCATCACCAAGGTCTTCGGTTGCGTAGGTCGATGTGGCGAAAGCCGCCAAGACCGCCGTGCACGCCAGTATGTCCGGCCACCGCATGATCAGCTTCCAAACGATTTGAGGTAGACAATCACGGCCTCAACGTCGTCTGGCTTCCTGAGCCCCGCAAAAGACATTCGCGTGCCCTTCATGTAATCCTTGGGTTTCGTCAGGAAGGCCGCCATTTCCTCATCCGTCCAAACAAGGCCGGCCTCGGATGCGGCTTTCATCGCCTTGGAGTATTTGAACCCCTCGACCGATCCTGCATTGGCCCCGACAATTCCGTTCAACGCCGGCCCGGTGCCGTGCTTTGCACCTTCACCCACCTGATGGCAGGCTTTGCACTTCTTGAAGACTTTCGCTCCGGCGGCAACCAGTTCCGTTGCTTCGTCGGTCTTTTCGGCCTCTTGAACGGCTGGCTCCGCGGCGGCTTTTTCCTCGGGCTTGGGTGCCGCTGCCGGAATGAACGACGGGCCGTCCGCAGTGAATGTCGGCAACCCCTCAACGGTGGCATCATTCATCACCGAGTTCGACCCACCTTCGGGCGGCGTCTCGACCAGAAAAACGGAACGCATTGTGACAGCGGCCTCTGCCTTGCAGTTTTCCATGCAAGGCTCTTTGCGCGATTCGGCGTACTCGGTCTCGGGTCGCGTATCGACGACAAAACCGTCTTTGTTGTACATCTCGAATTCGGCGAAGTTTTCGTTGCTCAGTTCGAAATCGTCATCCACCAAATCATTTGAATACAGGATGTAGGCAACAATCGCATAGGTCTCATCCGCGGTCAAAGTGCCCGCCTCGCCAAATGGCATGGAACGGGAAATGTAGTCCCAGGCAGTAGACAAATGCGGCCAGTAGGACCCGACGGTCTTGACGGGATCTTCGTTTGCAAGCGTATCGAACCCACCGGCAAGAACGGGCCAGTTGTCCACACCTTCGGCAAACTCTCCGTGACATGACGCACAGCGGTCGGCAAACACTTCTTCGCCGGTCCAAACGTCGCCCGATCCGACAGGCAAGCCCCGCCCGTCCGGCAAAACGTCAACGTCCCAGGCCGCGATCTCTTCCTCCAGCGCAGGCCGTCCAAGCCCATAGGTGCCCTCGCGGCTGGGCGCAGGTGCGGTCAGGTTCGCGCCATTCGCAACCCGTTCCGCTGCGGCGGCCTGAATTTCCTGGACTTTGAGCTCAAGCTGGGCTGCTCGTTCGGCTTCTGACTTCGCTTTTTCCTGTGCGGCTGCTGCGTGGGCCTCAACCTGACCAATCCGGGTTTCCAAAGTTTCGATCTTCAGTTGGCCGAAGTTTCGGTTGGCGAACACCAACGCCCCCGCAAGCAGTAACGCTGTGCCGCCGAATACGGGCAGGAAAACATGGCTAAGAGACTTCGACATTCTCGGCGATCCCTTCTGCGCTTACGTACCACGTCTGGATACAGTTGTTGTGATAGACCGAGTTCTCGCCGCGCTTTTCGCGCAGCAGGTCTTTGGTTGGCTGTACATAGCCGGTCTCATCCATTGCTCGGGCCTGTAGGAGCATGGGCGCCCCGTCCCAATTCGTGTCGAGATAGAAACGTGTCAAAGCCTTGGTGTCGCCCTGCTTGCCAAGGCGTGCCGTCTCCCACGTGATGCCGCCGTCCTTGGATACATCGACACGGGTAATCTGTCCGTGGCCTGACCATGCAAGCCCTGAAATCACCAGCGGCCCGGGCCCATGTTTGATCGGCATTTGCGGGCTGGGCGAGGTTATGACGGATTTCGCATCCATCACCCAAGTCCATTTCTGGGCCGTGCCATCAGCATAAACATCGGTGTACTTTGATGTTTCTTCGCGGCTTTCGACCGCCCTGTCGACGACCTCGATCCTGCGCAGCCATTTGACCCACATGTTGCCTTCCCAGCCTGGCACGACCAGGCGCACAGGATAGCCATGTTCCATCCGCAGGGCCTCGCCATTTGCTTTGAAGGCCACCAACACATCATCCAGCGCTTTTTCCATCGGAATGGAGCGGCCATTGGACGACGCGTCCGCGCCCTCGACATAGACCCATTTGTCGGGCGAGATATCGGCGCCGGCCTCTTGCAACAGCGTGCGCAGCGGAACACCGGTGTATTCCATGTTGTGGATCATACCATGGGTGAATTGCACGCCGTTGAGCTGCGCACCCGCCCACTCCATCCCGGTGTTCGCTGCGCATTCGCAGAAATACACGTGGTTTTCGCGCGGGAAACGTTCGATGTCGTCATACGTAAAGACAAGCGGGCGATCGACCAGACCGTTTATCATCAGCCGATAGTCTTCCTTGCGCAGCTCGATTGCGCCCGAGTGGTGCCGTTCAAAGGCGCAGCCCTGGGGTGTGATTGTACCATCAAGCGCGTGGATCGGCGTGAAGTTGATCGACGAAATCGGAGAGGCGGTCAGCCACTCCACATTGCGGCGCACGACATGGGATTCATAGCTGATCGGCATGCCATAGGGTGTCTCGTCAACGCCTGCACCCGTGTACGATGCCCAATCCTGAAGCTCTGTTATCAGGGGGTCGGGCGTTTCTGCCACTGCCGCACCTGCAACTGACCCCGCGGCGACCGCAGCACTGCCTTTCAGGAAGGCCCGGCGGGACGGTTTGAACGCGTCATCCATATCTCTTAGGTCTCCATCTGTTTCTTAGACGCCGACGACATCGACGCTGGTGTTCTCTTGCACCGTTACGGTTCCAAGGTTGCGAATGTGGTTTTCGACGACATCCCAGATCGGCGGGCCCTCGGTGCCTTCGTTGACGCTGGCCCAGCCGGCCACGACATAGGTTTTCGACGGATCAATCGCTTCACCCGTCTTCAGCAGGGTCATCTCGCTGATCCGCTGCCCTTGCGGCTTGGTCACATCGATGCGGTAACCCAGCCCACCGACACGGACCATATCCCCGCCCTGCTGGTAGTAGGGATCGGGATTGAACAGGTTGTCGCCAACATCCTCAAGGATCACATGGATGAATTCACCCGTCATTTCCGTGCGATAGGCATTCGGATACGACATCGAAGTGACGTTCCAGATGTCCTCGCGCGTGATCTCCTGCCCCGGCAGGATCGACGGCCCCCAACGAACACCGGGGGACATGGCAATGTCTGCCTCCCGCTCCTTAAGCAGGGCATCACAGATCAGGTCATCCCAGGTTCCGTTGAAATTGCCGCGACGATAGAGCAACGAGTCCGTTTTGCCGATCACTTCACTGAGCGTCGCCTCATAGGGCGCGCGCTGCTCATCTATCAGGGCGGTGATCGCAGGATCCGGAGCGATAACATCAGAGAAGATCGGGATCAGCTTGTGCTTCAACCCCATCAACTGCCCATCCCGCACGTCCAGATCCACGCGGCTGACGAACTTGCCGTTCGAGCCGGACGCGATGATATGCGTTTTGCCCACCAGAACGGGCTCGGGCAGCGCATCATGGGTGTGGCCACTGAGGATCACGTCGACCCCCTCCACCCGGCCTGCCATTTTCTTGTCCACGTCAAAGCCGTTATGGCTGAGGACGACGACGACATCGGCACCGGCATCGCGAACCTCGTCCACCACGGCCTGCATGTTTTCGTCCCGAATGCCGAAAGAGTATTCAGGGAACATCCAACCCGGGTTCGCGATTGGCATGTAAGGGAACGCCTGTCCGATCACGGCAACCTTTGCACCTCCCCGGTCAAAGAACTTGTAGGGCTTGAACAGTTCCGCAGGTTCATCCCATTCGGCATCAAAGATGTTCTGACCCAAGGCGGCAAAGGGCAGCCCTTCGACGATTTCGTTGACTCTGTCGCTGCCCAGCGTGAACTCCCAATGAAAGGTCATTGCATCAGGTTTCAGCGCGTTCATGACATTGACCATGTCCTGACCAGCCGTCTGGTAACAGGTGTAAGACCCGTGCCAGGTATCGCCGCCATCTAATAGCAGGGCATCGGGCCGGTCCGCACGGATGGCATTGATCACCGTCGAAACCCGGTCCAAACCACCAACCCGACCGTAGGTCTTTGCCAAGGCTGAAAAGTCGTCGTAGGTCAGCGCATAGGCCGACGAGCTGCCATCTTCGATCCCGTAGGCCTTGCGGAACGCGGCCCCCGTGACATGCGGCATCTGCCCCTTTGCCTCACCGATACCCAGGTTTATCTCGGGTTCACGGAAGAATATCGGTTTGAGTTGTGCGTGAATGTCGGTGACATGGATCAGGCTGATATTGCCAAAGGTCTCAAACTCCAGCAGCTGATCCTGCGTCAGACTTTGCTGTGCGGAAAGCCTGGCCCAATTGCCAAACCCGGATGCCCCGTACAGAGCCGATGCCGCCATTGAAACCTGCAAGAAGTCACGTCGAGAAATCATCTTTCGGCTTTCCTGTTTCACATATAAATGTGTGAATGTTAAACTAACGGAAAAACCCGCGCTGGACACTTCCTACGCGGGCCTGTTGTTACTGGCGTACGGCCGGAGTTTCGACTGAAAGCCCGTTGCCACGCGAGGCAACATAAAGCTCCAGCGCACGAAATTCGTCTGAACCTTCGGCAAAGGTTTCCGCCCGCGTATCACGAATACAACCGCGGAAACGATTGTGTCGCGAAATCAGCTTGGCCTGTTTCAAACGATACGTCGGGAACCCATTGATCATTCCCTGGCTCAGGTGATCTGCCCGGATCATATTGCCCCAATTGTCTTCATGACAGTTGGCACAGCTCAGCTCTAACTGGCCATAGCGCGTATAGTACATTTCCTTGCCCTGTTCCCAATACGGGGCGGCGTCACCGTCAATGGCAACGTTCATGGGCATCCCGCGTGACTGTAGGCCGATCAAAGCGACCATGCCCTGCATATCGCCGCCGGACCATTTCCAGGCATCGGCCTCCATGTGCTCGGTCCGGCACGCGTTGATCAGATCTTCCATGACCACCAGCTTGCCGGTTTCGGCATCAACCTTCGGCATGGAAGCCTGCAATCCCTTGAAGCTTTCCACCCCGTCGTGGCACGAGGCACAGCTTTTGCCGGCAGCCCCATCGACTGTCTCAAAAAGGTCGGCAGCCTGGTCGACGAAGATCATCGCCGGATTGTCGAAATCATCAATCTGAAGGGCCTGGGTTTCATCCGTACGGAAATGCCAACCGGAATAGATCGTGTCCAGGTTTTCCAGATGCGCCGGCGCTTCGGTGACCGAGGTCATGTCCAGCTCGTCATTGATCACAAGATTGTCTTCGTCAGGTCCGGCCAATGCTGCCACTGGGAAAACCAGAACTGCTGCGATCGCCGTTAATACCTTTGTATTCATTACGTTCCTCCCTTGGTGGACCAGCGCCAAACGTCATGTCCGGCGCTGATCTGCCTTATTGGTCGAGCCGTCAGGCGATCTCGATCGATTTCTTCTCGTCGTAGACAGAGCCGTCGTCATCGTACCAGGTGAACACGAACTCACCTGCCTCGGGCACGGTTGCCTCAAACTGGAAATACGGGTTGGTTGAGATTGCCGGCTCCATCGTCACATCGACCACCATTTCGCCGTTAAACTCACAGGTGAAACGGTTGATGATCGATCGAGGTATGACGTTGCCTTCTTTGTCCTTGCGCTGACCGCTTTCCATCTTGTGGCTGATCAATGTCTTGATCGTGACGGTTTCGCCAACTGCGGCTTTCTTCGGAACCTTGACGCGGGGTTTCACACCGGATGCCATTGGTTAGTCTCCTGTTCTTCGAGGCGCGCGTGGCTATCAGCCGCCGCAGCCGCCGATTGTCACTTTCACGGTCGCGGATGCCTTGGCAAAGCTGCCATCTGCCATCTTCGCCACGGCAATGACATCCTGCGTTCCGGCAAGGCGGATACGAGTTGAGGCAGCCTGTTCAGCAGCCAGCGGGCCAAAGTTGAACGTTGCGACGCCCGGTTCGGGGTTGCCTGCTGCAACGATCAGAATCGACGCCGCACCCGGGGCGCTTACTTCGATCGGTACGGTGTTTCCGTTTTCGGCGATTTCAGGTGCCGTCAGTGTAACACCGCCGTCAGCCACATCCGCCCCACCGGTAAACGCGGCAATCGCATCCTCGGCGGCCGCATTTGCACGAAACGGCATCATTGTCAGGAACGCGGCGCCCAGCCCAAGGGCCAGAGTTTCGCGGCGAGAGAGTTCCATTTTCAATCTCCTTTGAATCTTCGACAATCACGCTATCGAAGCGCGACTATTCCTCTTTCAGGGTTGCAAGAAACGCGACCACGTCTTCGATTTCCTGCGCTGTCAGGATCGACGTCAGGGGCTCGGTCGGGGCTTTGCCGGTATAGGCGTCGCCCGGGCGGATATAGCCGTCATCCTTGTAGAATGCCGGCATCACCGTGCCTTCGAACGTCCTTTTCGCGTTTGCAACCAATCCGCGAAGCTCGGCTTCGGACCAACGATCACCGGCACCATCCAGTGCCGGGCCAACCTCGCCATGGAACGGAATATCGGCCAAAGCCGAGACCGCATGGCACGCCACGCAATTGCCTTTTGACTTGTCGCCAACGATCAGCGCGCCATTTGCCGCGTCACCGGCTGCGCCGGTCAACGAGACCTCTACGGCACCATATTCACCATAGGTTACGTTTTTCGGGTCGGTATCCGCGGCAAACGCGGCACCCCCTGTCATTGCGCAGACCAATGTTAAGAGTCTCAGCTTCATGATCCCTCCCATTTGCTAACACGCCGACGGCGCTTTGCGACCCAAAGCATTTGTGTACCGTAGTCGACGAGGGCGGTCTGTCGCAACATTAAATTCATTACAATGAATTTTTTTATTTATATCCCCGGACCTCAGTCTTGTGAAACATTGTTTCGCTCCTGAATGCGCCGTGCGTGGTAGCGCTGAAAATCTTCACCATTTTCAAGTTCGTACCGCTTTTCAAAGACCCAGGTGAACAGATCCAAAGTTGTTCCCTTCGAAAACGCCCCCGGCATGACTGCAACCGCTGCATCAATGGCGGTGGCGTCCTCGGGAACCTCTTCCGACAGAAATACAAGGGTCGGCGTAAACAGAATCCCCCATTTGCGCATCAACGCTCTTTGCTCGCTCTCTTCCCCGTCAAAGTCGGTGGCCGTGGTGCTTCCGTGCAGATCCAGTTGGACGACAAAGAAATTCTTTTCGATGTACGCCGCCAGGTCGGGCTGGGGGAAAACCTCTTCGTGCATTTTCTTGCAATAGATGCAGCCCTGTTGCTCGATAAACAAAACCAGGCGCTTGCCTTCATCTGACGCTTCTTCAAGATCCTCGCGAAGGTCTTTGAACGTGTCGCGCATCCACGGTGTTTTATGCAACCCGTCGTCGCCAAGCTCGGCGGCGGAAACCGCCACGCCCACTATGCATGCCATCAAAACTGACAATGTTCGCTTCATGTTTTCCTCCCGTATTATCCGATGGCCGCAAGCCAGGGCATATGGTCCAGCATCCATTGGGCCACGCGATTGATTGAGTTGGTTGCGATCAGAGCGCCGAACAGAATCAACAGACAGCCCATGGCCTTCTCGATCAGGGGTAAATGCTTTCTGAACCGCGCCATCCACTGCATGAAGGGGCGCACCAAAAAGGCCGCCAGAACAAAGGGGGCAGTCATTCCCGCCCCGTAAACGAACAGAAGCATCGCACCGCGCCAAGCCGTCTCGGTTCCGGCCGCCGTAAACAGGATTGCAGCAAGCACGGGCCCGACACAGGGCGTCCAGCCAAAAGCAAATGCCAGTCCCAGAACATACGCACCAATCAGGCTCAGGTTAGATGTTTCACCGACATCCGCCTGAAACTGGCGATACAGGAATCCGATGCGAATCAGCCCCAGGAAATGCAAGCCCATCGCCATGATGATGGCCGCGGCAATCCATCGAAGGATATCGAAGTATTCGCGGATCATTTGACCGAATATCGAAGCCGTGGCTCCAAGCGCCATGAAAATCGTTATGATCCCTGCTGCAAAAGCGATTGCAGAAAGCGTTGCCCTGCGGCGAACGTTGCCGGAAATGACTGAACTTGCAGAAATCTGCTCCATCCCGACACCCGCCAGGTAACTGAGGTAAAACGGCACAATCGGCAGGATGCACGGGGACAGAAATGACAACACCCCTGCGACCAAAGCCCCTGCAAAAGTGATGTCGAGCATGGTCAAACCCGTCCTGGCACGCTATCATTCATACATTCAAAGTAATAAAGATATAACGCTGCGGTCAATCGGAGCTTGAGATGCGCCACCTTTTCCTGCTTGTGCTTGCGGTCACGTTGCTTGTTTCGCCTTTGGCTTTACGGGCTGAAATGACGCTTCTGATGGCCGAAGAAGATGGGTGCATGTGGTGTGCCCGATGGGATTCCGAAATCTCGGGGATCTACCCGAAAACACAGGAAGGAAATGCCGCCCCGCTTCGGCGTGTAGACATCCATGAAACCCTGCCGGATGGGATCACCCTAAAACGACCTCTCCACTACACTCCGACCTTTGTTTTGTTGGACAACGGCCACGAAGTCGGCCGGATCGAAGGCTACCCCGGCGAAGACTTTTTCTGGGGGTTGTTGGGCGTGATGCTACGTGACGCAGGGGTACAGGTTGAGACCTCTGGCTAATCGGCGGCAAATTACATAAACTGTTTTGAATGCGTGAAGCTGAGAAAGCGAGGCGATCCTTTTGGACAAACCATCGAAACTGCCGGTGTTCACAAAGGACATGTGTGCAGAAGATCTGGACCGAATGATGGAGAATGCCCAGACGGCATCAAACTTCCTGAAGGCCATCAGCCACGAAGGGCGTCTGATGATCTTGTGCTATCTGTCATCGGGTGAAAAGTCCGTCACCCAGATGGAAGAGATGCTGTCGGCGAGACAGGCCGCCGTATCCCAACAATTATCCCGACTGCGCTTTGAAGGCTTGGTCAAAACACGGCGCGAGGGTAAGACAATTTATTACAGATTGGCTGATGATCGTTCGACGCAAATACTGGAAGTCGTTTACGATCTTTTCTGCCGGGAGACGTAGAAGCCGGTCAAGACGCCGCCAGCTTTGGGAGGAGACTGGCAATGTTCGAAGCATTGGGAGACGCAAATGCCGTTGCTCTGATCGGTTTGATTGGGGGCATCGCTTTGGGGCTGGCTGCACGCATCGGTCGCTTTTGCACGTTGGGTGCAATCGAAGACTTCCTTTACGCAGGCGATGATCGGCGACTTCGCATGTGGGCGGTTGCGATTGGCGTCGCCATTGTTGGAAGCCATGCCGCCATGGCGTTCGGGTGGCTTGACCCGGTCGGAACACGCTACCTTGCCCAGACCTGGAACCCGATCGGTTCGATCGTGGGCGGCCTCATGTTCGGTTATGGAATGGCCATCAGCGGGAACTGCGGTTATGGGGCGCTGGCAAGGCTGGGAGGTGGCGACCTTCGATCCTTCGTCATCGTACTGATCATGGGCCTTTCGGCGTATGTCGTAATGTCCGGCCCCCTGGCATATCTGCGGGTTTGGCTGTTTCCAGTAGAAATGGATATCAGCGCGCCCCAAAGCGTCAGCTTTCTAGCTGAACGATTGACCTCAGTTCCGGCGTGGCTCGTCGGTTCTGCCGTCGGTGTTATTTTGGTGGTCTTCGCTTTGGCGAACCAGCAATTCCGCCGCACGCCAGCGCAGGTGTTCTGGGGATCTGTGGTTGGGCTGGCGATTGTCTCGGGCTGGCTTGGCACGAACTGGGTAGCGACCCACGGCTTTGACGGTGAGCCGGTGCAAACCCATACCTTCGCTGCACCCTTGGGTGACACGATATTCTACTTGATGACAGCGTCCGGCAACACTTTGTCTTTTGCCGTCGGATCAGTCTCGGGCGTTCTGATCGGCGCGTTTTTGGGGTCTTGGTCAAAGGGTCATTTTCGCTGGGAAGCCTGCGAAGATCCACGCGAATTGAAACGGCAGATGCTGGGCGCGGCGATCATGGGCCCCGGAGCGATCATCGCAGTCGGTTGCAGCGTCGGACAAGGCATATCTGCCTTTTCACTTCTGGCATACAGCGCGCCCGTGACATTCGCCGCGATCTTTGCGGGCGCGGCGCTTGGACTGAGACAGCTCGTGTCCGGACTGTCCTTCATTACCGAGCGCTGAGTTCTTAACACCACCATGCCTTATGCCAAAAAGGTGTTGGTCGCGCTGATTAGCCCCACTTGAGTGGTCTGGCTTTGTAAGTTGGTGCATGAACGGCCTTTGGTTGACCGACAGGATGGTTTGCAGCGCTCTCACCCGCAATGCCGCAGGGTCGGTCGAGAAACCTCCACAGCCCAATCGCATGTGTCACTCCGCAAAAGGCGGAACAGGAATCTTCAACGATCTTCAATGCTAAAAGAACCCAGCCTTTGAGCCGCAAGCCTTCAGGCAATCACGAGGCAGGTCTTGCCTCGGATAAACTATCAAAAAAGGCAACAAGGTCTTCAGCAACCGCAGCTTCGGCTTTCTGACACATTGAAGATCTTCCAGCGAAAACGAGAATTCGTCGTCAGCAAAGACCCTGCAAACCCACAAGGCCACTGAGGCAGCAGACGTCACCGCACAGCCAGCCAGGTCTGCGATATTTGAAATCTCCGCCCTGTCTGGCTGCACATGTTGCAGTCTCGTCAAGTGACACGCATTTCTTCGTAAAGCTTTTGTCAGCCTGAATGAATTAGCGCTTTTGCCAAGAACCGGCCTTAGTTCATGCCCAAGGCTTCTTTGTACATCTCGATGACAGCCTCTTGCTCGGCAATATCATCCTTGTCTCTTTTTCTGAGAGAAATGATGCTGCGAAGAGCCTTCACATCGTAGCCGCGCGATTTACTCTCTGCGTACACTTCCTTTATTTGATCCGCGATGTCTTTCTTTTCCAACTCCAGGCGCTCGATACGCTCAACAAATTGGCGCAGCTCCCCAGAGGTGACCTTGTAACTTGCTTCTGCTTCTTCCGACATGCTCATCCAATTCTTCCCAATTCTGGATCATCACCGCTAAGAGAATACAGTTCATACCTCGTGTATTCGTCTCAAGCTGTGGTTGCTACACACAAAACAGTTTTCTGGAGGCAAAAGCAACGACGTGCCCGGGCCTCGGCCATGGCTTCTTTCCGCTGTTCCACCAGGTTGTTTTCACCGCATCCAGACCCTCAAACCGTTCGATGAACTGGCACGGCTCATCGGCAGTCACGCGACAGTTGGCGGCAGTCTGATCTTTGATGATGCCTTCCATACGCGTCGGTCCCAAGGGCTGAAATCTGATGCAGGAAGCCGGATACAATGCCGCCGCCCGGGTCGCAAGCACCCAATCCCACCCAATCCCCAAGCGCACTTGTACGGCGTGATCCGTTCCGGTAAGCGCTGGGGTAGTTCACGAAGAGATGTAGGGCACCATGTTCGAATTCATCACTTGGGGCGGCGCAGCCCTTTCTCTGACCGGCCTCGCCGGCCTGATCTGGTGCATTCTTCGCGTGATGAAAGCGCGCAAGGCGGGTCTGTCAGACGACGAACTGCGCGCGACCGTTCAGGGCGTTTTGCCCTGGAACCTGGCGTCTTTGTTCCTGTCCGTCCTTGGATTGATGCTGGTCATCCTCGGGATATCCTTTGGATGACCACTTGTTTCAAATCGGCAGGTTATCGAACTGCGCTTCCATGGCGTCTTCGCACAGGGCTGCATCCAGACGCCGCAGGCGGGACGGCACCTGCATCCCCTGCTGTCGCATACGGTCGACAACCTTGCTCACACTCGGTTGAAGCGCCAAACGCGTATCAAGGCTCGCATTTCTGAGCTCTTGTTCAAGCCGTTCTGCTTCGGAATAAAGACTTGTTGATGTCATAGTACCCTCCCAAGTGTCGCCAGTATCCCAGATATAGGTAACGGGAATAAGACCCGCTGATATTAACCTGAAATTGTGCAGGATATTGCCCAACACATTCGCGTTTTCGGCAATCCGGCGCGGATGGGCTAAAGTTTAAGCTGATTTAATCGTGAATGCCTTGACGCGCATCAAACACAGGTTCGATGTTGCGTCACATTCCATTTTACATATATGATAATGATAACCGATACGGAGGAAATCATGACACCCGCAGTGAAAGCGTTTTTTGACGATCAAACCTTCACGGTGTCCTATGTTGTTCATGAACCGCAAGGGCGTGCCTGCGCCATCATCGACAGTGTTCTGGATTTCGATCATGCTTCGGGGCGCACAGAGACAAAATCGGCTGACGCAATCATCGACTTTGTGCGCGCGCGCGATCTAAAGGTCGAATGGATTCTGGAAAGCCACGTTCACGCCGATCACCTGTCTGCGGCCCCCTACCTGCAACAGGAACTGGGCGGCAAAATTGGAATTGGCGCTCAGATCGTCACCGTGCAGGACACGTTCGGCAAAGTCTTCAATGAAGGAACCGAGTTCCAGCGCGATGGCAGCCAGTTCGACGCCTTGTTCTCGGAGGGGGACAGTTTTCACATTGGGCAGATGCGCGGCGATGTTCTCCATACCCCGGGCCATACCCCGGCCTGCCTGACCTATGTGATAGGCGACGCCGCCTTTGTGGGCGACACGCTGTTCATGCCGGATTTCGGCACGGCCCGCTGCGATTTTCCCGGAGGCTCCTCAGCCACATTGTTTGAATCGATCCAAAAAATCCTGTCGCTGCCGGACGAAACGCGCATCTTTGTCGGGCACGACTACAAAGCGCCGGGCCGCGATGAATACGCCTGGGAAACGACGGTAGGCGAACAGAAAGCGCTGAACGTCCATATCGGACAAGGACGCAGCATCGAAGAATTCGTGGAAATGCGTGACGCAAGGGACGCCACCCTTGCCATGCCGCGCCTGATCCTGCCCTCTTTGCAAGTCAACATGCGGGCGGGGCAGATGCCGCCTGCCGATGAGCAAGGCGATGTATTCCTGAAGCTGCCGGTGAACAAAATCTGACGCGAGACAAGTCACTCTAAAAAGGATTATCCCACATGAACATCGAGTGGATCTGGGGGCTGTGCGGTGGCCTGCTGATTGGCCTGGGCGGAGCCGTGTACCTGCTTGGAAATGGCAGGATCATGGGTGCAAGTGGCATTTTGGGTGGCCTTGTCGACGGTGAGGCCCGCGACACCAAAGCCGAACGCGTGGCCTTTATCGCCGGGTTGATCGGTGTGCCGCTTCTGCTGCGGCCACTGATCGCCCCCGAGGCCCAAACGCATCTCACCAGCAATCTGGGCCTTGTTGTTGTGGCCGGGCTTCTGGTCGGTGTGGGAACGCGTATCGCCAATGGCTGCACGTCGGGTCACGGGGTCTGTGGCATCTCGCGATTTTCTCTGCGCGGCATCGTGGCCACCGTATTCTATATCCTTGCCGGCGGAATGACCCTCGTTCTGCTGCGCCATGTTTGGGGGTTGATCTGATGCGCCTTTTGATTGCTTTGCTCGCAGGATCGCTGTTCGGTGCCGGATTGTTGATTTCGGGCATGACGGACACGACCAAGGTTCAGGGATGGTTGGATGTTTTCGGAAACTGGGACCCGACCCTGGCCTTTGTGATGGGCGGCGCCATCCTGCCGATGCTTGTAGCCTGGAGGCTGACCTCTGGGCGCAAGGCCTTGACCGGAGGCGATTTTCCACCCCCTGCAAGGTCCGAGGTTGATCGCAGGCTCATCATTGGTTCCGTCCTGTTCGGAATGGGCTGGGGCTTGGCCGGGCTTTGCCCGGGACCGGCGATGGCCTCGCTGACCTATGGTGGTTTGGGTGGCCTGGTCTTCCTGATCGCGATGGTTGCAGGCATGTTCATCGCGCCAACGCTGGGGGCGCAACTGGACAGAGCCGCAAACGCGGCCTAAGGATTTGGCATGGAGATTCGACCGATCACGCCCCGCTATGCTGTCTCACCGCAGATCACTATAGAAGACGTCCCGGCAATTGCCGAGGCAGGCTTTGTCAAGGTGATCTGCAACCGGCCCGATGTTGAGGTTCCCGCGATCATGCAATCCGACGCGATCGGTGAAGCCGTCCGTGCGGCAGGCATGGACTACGAGGTGTTGGAGCTGACCCACCAGACCATGACGCCCGAGATTGCAAAGCAGCAGCGTGACCTGGCAGAAAGCTGCGATGGCCCGGTTCTGGCTTATTGCGCCTCGGGCACTCGGTGTTCGGTGGTCTGGGCCCTTGGTCAATGCGACCGCATGAGCACGGACGACATTCTGGCCGCCACGACAAATGCCGGATATCAACTGGAAAACCTGCGCCCTGCACTAGAGCATTTTCGCAGCCAGGCAGACTAAACTCTATTCTGCGTCGGAATTTCTGTCGGCTGCGTCAAGGCCAGCCAGTTGCGAAATCTCTGCGACCATCCGCTCGGAATCGTTCAATGACAGATCGTTGTCCGTCAGATCCAAACCCGCGCCCTCAATTTCCGGAGGCATGGCATCCACCGCGCCGGAAACCGGTTCGACCAGGTCATCGTGCGGCTGCATTCTCCCTCGGCTTTCGATAAACTCCTGCGCTTCGTCCCCCGACAAGGCGGGCAGGGTCGAATGTTCGTTCAACCGAACGGCGCGCAACCCGCCACATTGACCAAGGCGGCCAATACCCGTTGGCTTTCGGTCGATGGTCAATATCTCAGTTCTGTCCAGGCGCGCCCCGCGCAATGGCAAAACACATCCAGGTTGAATCTCTGACAGATCGGACAGTGGCAGCGACATCCGGCACAAAACGGCCTTCAGTTCCGCCCGAACAACACCCGATGCCTGCTCAAGCCGGGGACCGGCCAGATCCGTGACCTCCTCTGCCTTTTCCGGCGTGGCAAGATGCTCTGGAAGAAAGATCGAGATCTGTCCCTGCTGCGCCCCGCCGGCCAGATCAACCGTCAGATCGAAGACGCGGTATTCATCTTCTGTCATGGCCAACGACAAGCCGCGCGAATCTTTCGTACGTGCCGCGAACTCGTATCCCGTCAGGCAGACCTGCTCGGCCGCAGCGTCTATTGAGCCGGCAGTCAAGGTCAGAGCGGTTTCGATGAATGGCACCACCATGGCGGCGTCCGTATCCGTAAAGGCCCTTGGGGCCGGATCACCGGGCAGTATTTCACCGATGGTTTGGGTTTGCACAATGGCGGACACCACATGCGGGCTCAGGCAAATCCCTGCGCGCCCCTCCGGCCCGTCAAACACCAACATAAGCCAATCCTGAGCGAATGATTCCGCCATGTCATCCTGCGTGCGGCTGGCCTGTTTTGCCCCGATGACAGCCAGGGGAAGGTTCAATCGATCACTTGCTGCCCGCGCAAACCCCAAGCGCAGCGCCCGCAAAACCGAACGCGGGCGATCGCCCAGATCTTTTCGTCCAACAGACAGTTTGCGCGCCAAAGCAGCGCTGACGGTTTGTGACATGGCGCCCGATCACCAGTTGCTTCAATAATTGGCTATTGGTTTACCCTGCCGAGCGTTACGAAGTTCTTTATGGCCGTGTCATTGCGCGGCCTGCTGGAAAGCCACAGGCAAGCTGACCCGGAAGGCCGCACCGCCCTGCCCGGGCAAATATGTGATCTCACCGCCCAACCGTTGCATGATCTCACGGCAAATGGCCAAACCCAGACCTGCGCCCCCTGCCTTGTCGACCCCGACACGAGCAAATTTCTCGAACACCATCGAACGCGCGCCGGGTGGAATGCCGCTGCCGTTGTCGATGAAATCTATGATGACCCTGCCGCCGACGTCGTGGGCTGAAATGACCAATACCGGTTCTTCCGCGTCACAGTATTTCTGCGCGTTCGAGATCAGATTGATGAACACCTGCCCCAACCGGTCCAGATCCGTATGCAGGGACATTCGCTCGGCCGTAAGAGTCCGGCGAACCGTGATTTTCCGCTCTGCTCCGGCCAGCGCGCTGGACACCGCCCGGTCCAGAACCGAACGCAAACTGTCATCGCTGAGGTTCAGATTGACCTGCCCGTTTTCCAGCACGCTCAGGTCCAGCAGATCGTCGAGAAGCCGGGTCAGGCGCAAGGCCTCATCGTGAATGATTGCGGCATAACGGGTCTGTTCCTCACGGCTCAGCCCCTCTGTATCCCGCATGATTTCGGAAAATGCCCGGATCGAGGTCATCGGCGTGCGCAACTCGTGACTGACCTGGCTCAGGAAGCTGTCTTTTTGTTCGGAAATCTGCGTAAGCTTGGTGTTTGCTTCGCGCAATTGGCGCGCCGTACGGGACAACTCCGACGACTTCTCTTCCAACTTCCCCGAATACTCCAGAAGCTGCGCCGATTCATCCGCCACCGCCAGCAGATCTTCTACGGAAACTGAAGACCCTCCGACGATTTGGGCAATCATCGCATGCGCCGTGGCGGTGCCGACCGACCCGCTCAACTCTCGCTCCAGCCGGTTCAGGAAACCCGGGGTCGGTTCCGGCATATGCGACCGGCCGCCCTGTTTTTCAGCCTCTGCCTGAAAGAACTCCTGCGCTGGCGCGGTGCCCAGAATACGCTGTGTCATGATCATCAGGTCTTCGCTTTGCGCAACCGAGCCGGACCAGCCACCAGGTGAAACCGAGTGGTCAAAAACATTGACGAATTGCGCACCCTGCAAACGCTCCAGAGGGCTGGGAAAGCTCAGAAGGGACGCTATGCAAAAGGCAATGGTGTTCAGGGACAGGGACCACATCACGGTATGGACCATCGGATCGATCCCTTCGATCCCGAACAGGGCATGAGGACGCAACCAGGCAAGGCCGAACAGCCCATTCTGCATGACGGCCTCCGGCATCCACGGCGCGCCCATACCTGGCAACAAAAGCGTATATATCCAAAGTGCGAAACCGACGCTCAACCCGACCAGCGCCCCTGTCCGGGTTGCTCCGCGCCAGAACAATCCCCCGACCAAAGCAGGTAGAATCTGCGAGATTCCGGCAAAGGCAATCAATCCGATCGAGGCCAGCGCCGCACCACCACCGGACAACCGATAGTAAAAGTAACCCAACGCCATGATCACGGCGATGGACACGCGGCGCGCAACCAGAACGATGCTGCGCACATCGCCCGAAACCGAGCCCGTACCCTCATGCGTGTTCAACCAAATGGGCATGACCACATGGTTCGAAACCATCGTCGACAAGGCCATTGCGCTGACGATGACCATCGACGTTGCGGACGAAAACCCGCCGATAAAGGACAGCATGGCCAACCAGTCATTGCCCTGCGACAGCGGTACCGTCAGCACGAACAGATCGGGATTGGCCCCTTCTGGCAACAGGTCCAGACCAACGACGGCAATTGGCACGACAAAAAGACTCATCAAAAGCAGATAGAGCGGAAACGCCCAGGCGGCGGTTCGCAGATGGCTTTCGTCATCATTTTCGACCACCATAACCTGAAACATGCGCGGCAGGCAGATAAAGGCCGCGGCGGACAGGAATATGAAAGTCGTCCAGCGCCCGGCATCGACGTTCCACTCTCCGATTTCCGAGGCATCTATCCTATCCATCATCGGGCCAACGCCACCGGCAATGCCCCACACTACGAAAACGCCCACGGCGATAAGAGCAAACAATTTGACAACGGCCTCCACTGCAATGGCGGTGACCACACCGTGGTGGCGCTCGTTCACGTCCAGATTGCGCGTGCCGAAAAGAATTGCGAACACCGCAAGCCCCGCTGCCATCCAGAATACACTGGACCCTTCGCGGTACAGACCCGATGAATCAGCTTCGGCAAAAATCGAAAAGGACAAGGTGATTGATTGCAACTGGAGCGCGATGTAGGGTGTTCCGCCAAGCACGGCAAGAATGGTCACACACACGGCAAGCGTGTTCGACTTGCCATAGCGCGATGACAACAGGTCCGCGATAGAGGTCACCCGCTGACTGCGCCCGACCCTCACCAGTTTGCGCAGTCCCCACCACCAACTGACCATCACCAGGGTTGGGCCAAGGTAAATCGTTACAAACTCCAACCCGGACCGCGCGGCATTGCCCACCGCACCATAGAACGTCCATGCCGTGCAATAGATCGACAGCGACAAGGTATAGATCAGGGGCGAGCGCAGCCACTTGCCCCGCCCTGCCGCAGCCATCCGATCGGCGGCGAAAGCCACGGCGAACAAGAAAATGACATAGCCAAGGCAGACCAGGATCAGCGTGTTAATGGTTGCCATCACTCAGCGTCCGCGTCTTGATCCTCGCGCACGCCCAAACGGCGGGCGGCAATTCCAAAAACCAACCCAACCACGATCAGAGCGCCCCAGCAGACAAAGATGTAATACATTGCTGAAGACAAGGGGACAGCCTCGCCCTTGCCGGGCTGATCGGGCCACAATAGCGGAAGCGCCAGCAGAGCCGCCCCCAAGAACGGCAGCAGCCGCGCCGCATCCGCCAGCCTACGTCGGCGATAGCTTTGACGTTCGAGAAAAAGCGAGGGGCGTGCGCCCTGTGGTGCGCCCTTTTTGCCCTCGCCAGACATCATATTCGCGTCGCCTGCGCGTGAAGATCGCGCACAGCCGTCAGAACTTCGGCATTGGAAAACGGTTTGGTCATGAAACGGCTGACACCAGCGTTTTCCGCCATTTCCCTGTCGCGCGATTGACCGCGCGCCGTCAGCATCAAAACCGGCAAACCTGCCAGCTCTTCCATCTCTCGGATGTCCCGCAGGATATCCATGCCACTCTTGCCCGGCAGCATGACGTCCAGAATGACCAGATCGGGCTGTGCCCTCTGAATCACCTGAACCGCATCCGTGCCATCGCCATGCGTGTCCACCTGCCATCCCTCGCGGGTCAGCAGAAACCGGATTGCTTCGGCAATGTTCGGCTCGTCCTCGATTAACAGAACCTTACGGCTCATATTTTCAGTTCCTCCCCAAGACCGTTCCTCCATCCTCAGATCGGTCCCCGCCAGATTAAGCCTTCTGTCGGGAAAGTGTCAAAAGCCTTCGCTCAAAATCGACGGTTCGCGGCGGGCCTCGCAAGCATTGCTGGGACAGACGCGGCAGTTTGGCCCGACTTGCGTGACCGGAGCGGCACCTGCCGCCTCGTTGCCCGAACGGACCAGCATAACCGAGCGATAAACGGGATCCTGATCATACCCCAATACCGCATAAGGCCAAGCATAGGCGAAGCATTCGAATTCAGCCGGGGTCCGCCCCATCTGGACAACCTGCTTGCGCACCGGAACAAGTGGGCGGCTCAAAGCCGTGAACAACGGCCACAGCGGGCAAACCTCACCATGCCGCGCCAAAGCAAAGCCCGGAATCGGCTTGATGAACAATACGCTGCCGGATGCATCGCACAGCACCATGCCAACCGGCTGCGGTAACACGTCATCGGGTATGAACGCCAATCGACGCAGAACGGTGGCGACGTCCACGGAAAAGCGATAAGCCAACGCAAAGGGATCCGTGTCGCCTTTTTGCAGGCTCGATCGAAGCGCATCCAGCGGCAAAGCGATTGCATCATCGCGATACATCTTCAGAACTTCACGCGCCACAGTTCGGGCAGCCGACGTGTTGAGACTGCTCAGATCAACGGCATCCACGTCCTCGCCCTGTTCCAATTCCGGAAAACTGTACCTGCGGGATTCGAAGAACGCTTCGACCTCTTCAAGCGGAACACCGCGCGGATCAATTGACGAGTCGCTTTCGTCCAAAAAGGTTACAAGTGCCTTTGAACTCCCGGCCAGCCGCTCTGCATCCTGGTGCAGGTTTTTGTGAAACCGTTCCCGCCACTCTGCTTCGATGTCCTCTGTGTCTGCAAGAATTGCCGCTGTTGAACGAATCGCCGCCGCCGTTGACAGCACTTCGTGCATTGATGCCGCAAGATGCGGGTCATGAGTCAGCCGGTCCGACAAGATCTCGACATTCCGCTCAAGCGAAACAACCCGGCGGTGCATCTGCGCAAGAACCCCGGCCCATCCGGGAAAGCGCCCGGCAAATTCCTCCAGCCCGTCCACTTCGGCCTGCTGCCCGACGGCGTCATCCGCCGCTTCCCGCAAGGCCGACACGAGGGTTGCCTCGATCCCCTGTGTCAGGACAGAGGGTTCGACGGAAAGCGCTGACGCTATATCCACCAGCAATTTGCCACCGATCCGGCGGCGGTTATGTTCGATCAGGTTCAGGTAGGACGCGGATATCCCGGCAAGGCGGGCAAGTTCCGCCTGCCGAAGCCCGGCAATCTGCCGTCTTTCCCGAATACGGCTTCCCGTCAACATATCGCGCATGATCGTATTCTCCTGACCAGGCTTCAACCACTTTTTTCAGAACATATCATGTGTTTCGCTAGTTTACCGAGATATTTTCAAACCATATTTACAACCTTAACAAAAGCGGCAGCCGCCAATGCGCATCAATGGCCACAATAAGCCGCATCTCCCCTTCAATTCCGCGTGGTTTCCCGGCACGATAAGCGGATGAGTGACCCCGCCTTTGAATATGCACCGATCGGGCTTGTTGAACTGGAAAACCGGATCATCAGACGCTGCAATCTGCAATTCGCCCGCACTTTCGGCGGGGAAGAGGCCGATTACCGCAATATGCCGCTGTTGCATCTCTATCCCTCGGTCGCGGATTGGGAGAGGATCGGGGAACGCAGCCTGCAAGTGATGCGAGACACCGGGTACTACACGGATGAACGCGTCATGCGGCGCCGCAATGGTGATCTGTTCTGGTGCCGCGCCCGTGGCCGCTCTTTGACGCCCGATGACCCGTTCCGCCATGGAATCTGGAGCTTTTCCGACATCTCGGAAGAACGTCCCCTTGTCGAATTGACCGTTCGAGAACGCGAAGTGGCGATCCTGTCCTGCCGTGGCCTGTCCGCCAAGGAAATCGGTGCTGAACTGGGCCTGAGTTACCGCACAATCGAAGCCTATCGCGCCCGTCTGCTTGAGAAATTCGGCGCCCGCAAACTGTCCGAGCTTGTCGCCAAATTGTCAGGGATGCCTCTGTAACCTGTCCGCCCCTTTAAATTATGCGGGATTCCCGCCTGTGATGGTGCGAGTCGGCGCTTTTCATGCACCGCCGCTTAGCCTATAACCCTGCGTAATTTGATCAGAGCCCGCAAGAAACAGACGGGCCAAAGGGGAACCGTCGAGGACACTCATGACAGACACCAAACACGAAGCGGATGTGGCATTCATCAAGGCTCTGGCCGAGTTGCTGCGTGACAATGACCTGACCGAATTGCAGGTCAAGCGCGAATATGGCGAGGAAGACAGCCTGAACGTGCGCGTAAGCCGCATGACACAGGCCGCAGCTGCACCAGTTCAGGTTGCCGTGCCTGCGGCAGCACCAGCTCCTGCCGCTGCGGCTGCGCCTGCCGTGGCCGAAGCCCCTGCCGCTCAGGAAGATCCGGCCAGCCACCCTGGTGCCGTGACCTCTCCCATGGTTGGAACCGTCTACATGCAGCCCGAGCCCGGCGCGCCCGCATTTATCTCGGTCGGCGCTTCCGTTTCCGAAGGCGACACGCTGCTGATCGTCGAAGCGATGAAGACCATGAACCACATCCACGCGCCCAAGTCGGGCACGATCAAGCGTGTTCTGGTCGGCGATGGCGACGCTGTGGAGTTTGGCACACCTCTGGTCATCATCGAGTAAGGCGGGCCCATGTTCGACAAGATCCTGATTGCCAACCGAGGCGAGATCGCCCTGCGCGTCATCCGCGCTGCCCGCGAGATGGGGATTAAGACGGTTGCCGTCCACTCCACCGCGGATAGCGACGCAATGCATGTGCGCATGGCCGACGAATCGGTCTGCATCGGCCCCCCGCCCAGCCCCCAGAGTTACCTGTCCGTGCCCGCGATCATATCGGCCTGTGAAATCACCGGTGCGCAGGCGATCCACCCTGGCTATGGCTTCCTGTCCGAGAATGCCGAGTTCGTGCAGATCGTCGAAGATCACGACATCACGTTCATCGGCCCCACCGCAGAACACATCCGCGTCATGGGCGACAAGATCACTGCCAAGGACACGATGAAGGCGCTGGGAGTGCCTTGCGTGCCGGGATCAGACGGCGGCGTGCCTGATCTTGCGACGGCCAAGAAGATCGGTGAGGAATTCGGCTATCCGGTCATCATCAAGGCTACCGCAGGCGGAGGCGGTCGCGGTATGAAAGTTGCGATGAACGCTGACGAAATGGAAAGCGCCTTCATGACTGCGCGGGCCGAGGGCAAGGCCGCCTTTGGCAATGACGAAGTCTATATCGAGAAATACCTGACCACGCCGCGCCACATCGAAATTCAGGTGTTTGGCGACGGGAAAGGCAAGGCTGTTCATCTGGGCGAACGGGATTGTTCGCTTCAGCGGCGCCACCAGAAGGTGTTCGAAGAGGCCCCAGGCCCCTGCATCACACCCGAAGAACGCGCCAGGATCGGCAAGATCTGCGCGGATGCGGTCGCGAAAATCAATTATATCGGCGCCGGCACCATCGAGTTCCTCTACGAAAATGGCGAGTTCTATTTCATCGAAATGAACACCCGCCTTCAGGTGGAACATCCGGTCACCGAAGGTATCTTTGGCGTCGATCTGGTGCGCGAACAAATCCTTGTCGCAGCGGGTGAACAGATGTCGTTCGGTCAGGACGATCTGGAAATCAACGGCCACGCCATCGAGGTTCGGATCAACGCCGAAAAGCTGCCGAAATTTTCACCCTGCCCCGGCAAGATCACGGCCTATCACGCGCCGGGGGGCCTTGGTGTTCGAATGGACTCGGCTCTCTATGACGGGTATTCGATTCCACCCTATTATGACTCTCTGATCGCCAAGCTGATCGTGCAGGGTCGTGACCGGGCCGAAGCGCTGGCCCGACTGGAACGCGCACTGGGGGAATTGATTGTCGACGGTATCGATACCACGGTCCCTCTGTTCCACGCACTGCTGCAGGAACCCGATCTGCACAGCGGCGACTACAACATCCACTGGCTGGAGCGCTGGCTTGCGGAGAACATGGAACAATAGTCACCAAGGACCGGAGGGCGCCTGCCCTCCGGTTGCCTCATACCTGACATGAGCCTGTCCCCCGAACTTTTGTTGCATGGCTATTCCATCGGTATCTTTCCGATGGCCGAGCATCGCGATGACCCCGACCTGTTTTGGGTCGATCCCAAGTTTCGCGGCGTCTTTCCATTGGACAGTTTCCACATTTCTCGAAGCCTGGCGCGCCGTATCCGAAACTGCGGGTTCGATATCTCGATCGACCAGGACTTTTCCGGCGTCGTCGACGGGTGCGCCGACAGGGCAGATACCTGGATCAACGCCGAACTTCATGACCTGTACCGCCAGCTGCACCAAACAGGGTATGCGCATTCACTGGAAGTCTGGGAAAACAACACGCTGGTGGGCGGCGTCTATGGCGTGACCCTGGGCGCAGCATTCTTCGGCGAAAGCATGTTTTCAAGACGCAAAGACGCCTCGAAGATCGCCCTCGCCTATCTTGTGGACCGCCTGAGGCAAACCGGGTTCCGTCTGTTTGACACGCAGTTTCTGACCGCGCACCTGGCCTCTTTGGGCGCAATCGAAATTCCGCGCGGCGCCTACAAGAAAGAGCTGGAAAAGGCCTTGAACCACAGCGCCGATTTCTCGGTGCCGCTGAATCAATCGGCGGCGGGTGTGATACACCGTATGACCCAAACGTCATAACGCGCGTGATCCAGCGCATTCAATGCAGGGGAGGTTGCGATCATCCAACCGTCAAACAGCTGATCGGCCTTCCCACTCTCCCAGATGGTCAGATAGGCGAATGCGTCACCCGTTGGATTGTCAACGGGAAAACGGCAATCTCCCAAGGCAACATCCAGCCCAAAAATCGCTGCCGTCGCGCCGGTCTGCAATTCAACATCGACAGTCTGGCCGTTCACCTTGTCCAGGCCCCGCAGCATTGCCCCGGGCCCAGATTGAACTTTCTGCTGCGCGGCCGCACCTGTGGCGGCCAGCAACAAGGCAAGAATCGTGGCGCGCATCATTCGCTGCCGTCTCCGGCTACGAACTTGACCAGCAGCGAAATCAGGCTGACCGCGCCCTGCGTATCCTCGATCTCGTCGCCGGGATCAAAGTAGAATGGTGACCCACCTGGCATCACCTCGACGAAATTGCCCCCCAGCAAACCTTCTGAGGAAATGACAATGGCACTGTCGTCCGGCACCAGAATGCCGTCTGCAATCGTGAAAGTCGTGTCAGCGCGGTAGGTATCCGGGTTCAGGGTGACGCCCGTCACGGTCCCGATCTTGACGCCCGCAAGGCGCACATCCGTACCGACACCCACCCCCTCCAGAGATCTGAAAGACGCGCCCAGTTCATATCCAGCGGCACCTTGCGACAAGCCCGTCGATTGGCTGGCATAGACACCAAATGCAACGGCACCGGCCAATACGACGCCGCCGACAAGAACTTCGGTCCAGTTATGGGTCGACATTATCGCCTCGTTTATTCCGGGCTCCAGGCCTCATAGTCCTTACGTTCAACCGGTTCCGCGCGACGCAGAGATCCGGCAGGAGCATAGGCCAGCGCGGTGCCGGTCAGGTTTTCCTGATGTGGTTTTTCCCAGGATTTATGCGGCAGCGGTTTATCTGTCGGAGGCTCGTCCCAAGTGCGATGCAACCAACCATGCCATTCAGGATCAACCCGGCTGGCTTCGGCCTCGCCATTGAAGATAACCCAACGCTTGCTGTCATCAGCATTGCGGTAAAACACGTTGCCTTCATTGTCTTCGCCCACTTTCACGCCCTTGCGTGCAGTGTAGATCTGAGTGTTCAAAGTTGACCCATTCCACCAGGTCACGGCTCGCAAAAGACTGTTCAGGATTCCCATCGGGTGCCTCCGGCATTTCGTCGAAGAAAGGTATGGACCAAAGGCCCGCCAAGGTCCAGTGCCCCTGATACCACCTGCGTCACTCCGGCAAAAAGGCGGTCACTTCGATCTCAATCCTGTATTTCGGATCAATCAAACCGCATTCGATCATCGTCGCAGCCGGTGGATTGGCGCCAAAAGTCTCGGCCAGGATCGGCCAGCACGGCTCAAACTCGTTGCGGTCCGGCAACATGTAGGTGACCCGAACCACATCGTCAAAGCCTGCGCCTGCCTCAGCCAGCGCCTTGCCGATGATGTCCAGCGCAGACCGGCATTGCGCCACCACGTCCTCGCCCCGCCCGACGGTCCCGGCGACATGAACCCAGCCGCCCGCAACCACTGCGCGGCAGTACCCGACCTTGGCTTCGAACTCACCACCCGAAGAAATGCGCTGCACTGCCATAATCCGTCACCTTTGATGTTCGAAAACTTGCTTAAGCTTCCGCCGCCTGACCACGCATGACTTCGCGTGCGAGCGACGGATCCACAGCTTCATCTGGCTAAAAATATCCCGGGGGGATGCCCGAAGGGCAGCGGGGGCAGAGCCCCCTGAACCGGTTCAAGTGAAGTCCCACCGTCGCGGTAAAAGCCCGGCCTCAGCCCGCCGAGGCCGATTCCTTGGCCGCATCGGCATAGATGAACAGCGGCTGCGCGTCGGACATCACCGCCTCTTCGTTCACCACAACCTCGCTGACATTTTTCATGCCCGGCAGTTCGAACATGGTGTCCAGCAGAATATCCTCGAGAATAGACCGCAGGCCGCGCGCGCCGGTTTTGCGCTCGATGGCCTTTTTGGCGATTGCTTTCAAGGCATCATCCGTAAAGGCCAGTTCAACATCTTCCAGTTCGAACAAACGCTGGTATTGCTTGACCAATGCGTTCTTGGGTTTGGTCAGGATGGTCACCAGCGCGTCTTCATCCAGATCCTCAAGCGTCGCCAGAACCGGCAGACGACCGACGAATTCCGGGATCAGTCCGAATTTCAGCAGATCCTCGGGTTCCAGATCTTTGAATATCTCGCCTACACCGCGGTCGTCATTGTCGCGCACATCGGCGCCAAAGCCCATGGCCGAGCCTTTGCCACGTTGCGCGATGATCTTGTCCAGACCCGCAAATGCACCGCCACAGATGAACAGAATGTTCGTCGTGTCCACTTGCAGGAATTCCTGCTGAGGATGCTTGCGGCCACCCTGTGGGGGGACGCTGGCCACTGTCCCTTCCATCAGTTTCAGCAATGCCTGCTGCACGCCCTCACCCGACACGTCACGCGTGATTGAGGGGTTTTCGGATTTGCGGGTAATCTTGTCGACCTCATCGATATAGACGATGCCGCGCTGCGCGCGTTCGACGTTGTACTCACTCGCCTGCAACAGCTTGAGAATGATGTTTTCGACATCCTCACCAACATAGCCGGCTTCGGTCAGGGTCGTCGCGTCAGCCATGGTAAACGGCACGTCCAGAATACGCGCCAGCGTTTGCGCCAGCAGCGTTTTACCGCAACCGGTCGGACCGATCAGCAGGATATTCGACTTTGCCAGTTCGATATCGCTGCCCGCTTTCTGTGCGTGGTTTAAACGCTTGTAATGGTTGTGAACGGCAACCGACAGAACCCGCTTTGCCGTGGCCTGACCGATTACATAATCGTCCAGAACTTCGCAGATATCCTTTGGCGTCGGAACGCCGTCAGATGACTTCAGTCCGCTGGCCTTGGTCTCTTCGCGGATGATGTCCATGCACAGCTCAACACATTCATCACAGATGAAAACCGTGGGGCCTGCGATCAGCTTACGGACCTCATGCTGGCTTTTGCCGCAGAAGCTGCAGTAGAGCGTGTTTTTCCCATCGCCGCCTGAATTCGTCGCCATGATCTACCTTTCGGGCTTCGTCCCTGCGCCCCTTTTCGGGGGCGCTTACACCTGTGTGTGCAGCTTAGGCCAGCACTCTGGCGGCTACAATCTCAAAATGACCCCCGCGCCGGTGACGCGGGGTATCGGCCTCAGGCCTCTTCCGTGTCCATTTTCGCTCGATTTTCAACGATCTCATCGATGTGACCCCATTCCTTGGCCTCTTCCGGGCTCATGAAATTGTCACGATCCAGCGCTTTTTCGACCGCCTTTTTCGTCTGCCCCGTATGACGTACGTAGATGTCATACAGGCGATCCTTCAGCTTTTGGGTTTCGGCCGCGTGAATCATGATGTCACTGGCCTGGCCCTGGTACCCGCCACTGGGCTGGTGCACCATGATGCGGCTGTTGGGCAGTGAAAAGCGCATTCCCTTCTCGCCCCCGGCGAGCAGGACCGAGCCCATCGAGGCCGCCTGACCGATCACCAATGTGGAACATTTCGGCTTGATATATTGCATTGTGTCGTAAATCGACAAACCGCTGGTTACCACTCCGCCGGGCGAGTTGATGTAGATCGAGATTTCCTTGTTGGGGTTTTCAGCTTCGAGGTGCAGCAATTGCGCCACAACAAGATGGCTCATCCCATCATGGATCGGTCCGTTGATGAATATGATCCGCTCTTTCAGCAGGCGAGAGAAAATATCATAGGCGCGCTCGCCCCGGCTGGTCTGCTCAACGACCATGGGAACAAGTGTATTCATGTAGGTTTCTACGGGATCGAACATTCGTAACCTGCCTGTTTAGCTATGGATCGGGACAATATCCCAACAAGTGTTACCTGAGTCTTAGTGTCGGCTAAGGGGGGCTGCAAGGGGGGCAAGTGAGAACGCTGACCGAATGTGGATCATCATCAATCGTCAAGGCGAACCATCTGTTGTTTCCGGCAACGATCAGCAGATCGCCTTAAAGTGAATCATCTGCCCCCTCGCGTTGCGGGAACGTTCAATCCGAATTCCCCTTTCATACATCACGCTATTTTGATTCATACATATAGAAATGAATGTACGAAACATGTACTGAAGGGTCTTACACTCACGTCTCTTTACGTTACGGAAACAACACCCGGCCAACGGGTTTGCAAGGAACTCAATCGATGGCACTTCCTCAGCTGTCCAATGACATGTCAAAAGAAGATTTTGACCGCATGGTCACCAACGCGACACGCGCTTCCAATTTTCTCAAAGCGATAAGCCACGAAGGCAGATTGATGATCCTCTGCCATCTGGTGTCCGGTGAAAAATCCGTCACCGAACTGGAAGAATTGCTGTCCGCCAGACAAGCCGCTGTATCACAGCAACTTTCCCGTCTGCGACTTGAAGGGTTGGTGATACCTCGCAGGGAAGGTAAAGCCATCTACTATCGTCTGGCGGATGATCGTCCCCGCCGCATGCTCGAAGTCGTTTACGAGCTCTTCTGCGGCGACGGCCCGACCTAGGAACTGGCTCCGGCTGAAAAAAGGTGCTACCGAAAAATAATCGAGCACCAAGGAGACGAACATGATCCGCGTAATTCTGATGGGCCTGAGCCTGTTTGCACTGACTGCCTGCGAAACCGCCAAAGGCGCCGGCAAGGATATCGAAAAAGCCGGAGATGCCATCCAAGGCGCAGCAACCGACGTGCAGGAAAGCCTGTAATACACTTTATTTTGCGCCGCGCGCGGGCCTTCTCTCAATATGTAGTTGAAAGACATGGCATGCCGCGGTAGCTTTCCCTTACAGGTGCATAGACGCGGCATTGCATCATCTGACGCTAAATCGGGGCTCTTTCGCACACGCAGAAGAGCCCCGGTCCCTTTCGGCAGGGGTGAGTGGTAGCCTGTATGAAACCGAAATCCGGCAAAGGAAAAGGCGCCAGGTGCGCAGACGCGGTCTTTGCATGCGTCCTTTCGGACACTCCTGACGCCTTACCGGGTCGATGCGCTCCGAAGAGCACCCGATCCAGTTGCTACAGCCCCCTGAGAGACTGCAGCGGCTGCATTGTCCCCGAAGAGACATCACAGCGTGCATCGGCCCTCTGAGAAGGTAACCATCCGACTTGGGCATGAAGCCCTCACTCGGCTGATCACCCACCGGTAAGCCATTGCAGTTCAACGCAAATCCTAAGATCCAGTCTCTCTGCCAAGACCCCCGGGCCTTTGCGTCCCACCTTCGGCTCCGAAGAACCTGTGTGGTGTTCAGACTGTTGCAGCATGCCTTGTATCTGACAAGAAAATAGCACTGCAGCATGAAAATTAGACGGGGATAAATTGTTGGTATCTGCCGGGAAATCTTTGTGGATAATCCGAGAAGTTTCGACTCCACGCATGTTTGTCCCGGGACATTTTCAGGCCTGAACCTGAGCCCGGCTTTTGGCCCAATGCTGCGGGCGCAAAGGCCACCGCACGCGCCATTAGTTGAGAATTGCGGGGTTTGTACAACTCTCGGACCACCAATCTTTCGAATCGTACATACGGAGATTCGCCGATGCGTTGCACCATTTCCCATGCGCGCGCCCATTTGGGCGCTTTGGTCATCCGCGCACAGGACCCGCGCGAAGTGATCATACTGACCCGGCACGGCAAACCGCTGGCCGCTCTGGTCTCGGTCGCAGAAGCGAAGCGGATCTGGCATTTGCAGGATGATGACGAGATCGGGTGGAAACACCCGCTGTCGGGCATTCGCGGAATGTGGTCGCCGGGACGCAACATCCCCGGAATGGAACCGGGACCGGACGGCAGCTATGTCACCGCGCGCGAAGCCGCGCTGAAGGTTCGCGAGATCCAGATGACCCGCGCCGAGGAACGCCGCATTCTTGCGCGGGGTGGTCTGGTTCCTATCGCAGGCGGTGAACTGACCGCCCGGCCCGTCTCCGCGCTGTGGAGACGATTGTTCCGTTTTTGAGAAGCGGTCCGACCCGCACGTGGCAACCTACTAACCTCCGCCGCAGTCAAAATTGCAGCAGCGATACTTACCCCCTACAATCGCCCGGGCCGGACACGCTTCAGTTCACCTGACGTTCCAGAACGGTGCTGTAGGTCGTTCCGTTCCGCAGGCTACGGAAATCGGCAAAGATCTTGCCATCTTCGTACCGCGCATCGATCAACGCATTCGCGCCGATCAGCAGAGGTGAGGTTTCGACGATGCCGATACTGCCCGTCCCATCGAGGCTGATGGTGCCGGTGGCCTCGTATTCATTCCAGTCGGAATCGCCATCGCGACGCCATTTGCTGTGCCCCCAGAAAACGTTGCCGTCCTGAAGCTGCACATCCAGCATCCATTCGGCCTGATTGAACCGGGGCTGATCGCCTTTGTAGTAATGGCTGGGCTGAACGGTCGTGTAAGACCCCAGCCAGGTGCCGCGCAGGTCGGGCGTGGTATCGGCCAGCGCGGCCGTTCCAAGGGCGAGGGTCGTGGCCAAAGCGGCTGCTCCGGCAGTCATGTATCTGGTCATGGGCTCTCTCCTTCTGTCTGGTCAACAGATTGGGACCGCCCGAACCGGTTACAACTTACTTGAGGGAAACTTCATGATTGGTTCAGCGGGGGCTTAGAATGGAGTTTCAGGCCCAGGCCAAAGCTGTCCCGACAATGACCAGCGCGATGCCAATCCCCTCGCGATAGGAAAAGTTCTCGCCAAACAGGAAATACGAGGCGATGGCGATCAGCACGACCTCGGCCCCCAGAATGCCGGTATAGATGATGCCCAACCGTTCGTTGCGCAGCGCGGCAAGTTCCAGCGTCGCGGCGGCCAGCAGCGTGGCAACAATCAGAAGGGTCAGGCCAACACCGGGGATCTTCCACCAGAACTTCATCGAGATCATGGCAACGGAATAGAGACCCGCCGACCCGAGGGCGATGAGAGGGATGAGCGATGTGGACATAAGGGCCTCCTGCCGAGGTTGCCGGTGCGTCAACTTTAGCAGGTGGGCGAAGTTGAAGCTGTGAGGTTGATCACAGACTTCGGTCAGAACACGATTGCGATGAGTTCGGACAGCCCAATCAGACCCAGCAACACATTCGACGTCAGGATCAGCCCTTTCAGGTTATGGGATTTGACGCCCTTGCCGAAATTTGACGCCGCTAACTCTTCGTCCATGTCGTCGCGCAGGTTCGCGACATCGGCCAAAGCTGTGCTGCCTGCCAGAATGCCATAGGCCGCAGTGGCAATGACCAGAACAATCAGAACCAGCGAAACCCCTTGAGCGCCAAACCCGATAATGGCAGCGAGCGCCACATAGGCAAAGATTGTCGTCCGCATGATGTAATAGTAATGATCCAGACGTCCCATAGACGTTCTTGAACGCAGAGTCTGATCCATGACAATTCCCCCTGTTTATCAATTGATTGGAATGGGGGGAGTGTAGCATCGATTGTGGTATTTCCGAAATTCGAACATTCGTTCCACAACTGTAGGGCGGGCGGTTGATCAACAGAATTGAGGGCAGCGCCGGCCCGAGGGGAGGCGCAAACGCGCCGCCCGTTTTGCCGGAGGCAAACCTTCGGTTTGACGGGCGGGTCATGCCGGAGGCATGCTTTCAGCATGACGCGGCCCGGCGATGCCGCCGGGCGGGTGGGTTGAAAGACAAGTGTTGTTCGTGTTCGTCATTAGGGAAACGTTGAGTTAAGAATAATCTTGCGAATGGTGCCAACGAACGAAGAGGTCTGTTTGACCTATGAGTTCACTCAAGAGATTTTCACAGTTCATTCCAAATCTAATCGGCCAAATGACACGAAATACACGTGCCATGTCGAGGGCCACCCCGCATGAAATCACGAACGCGGAATTACGCGCTTCTGCCGAGCCTAATAACTTTGTGGTGTAGGTTTCCGTTTCCAAGTCATGCTCGGAATCAGAGTGATCGACGAATATCAACATGTTTGGATGGGCACCAAAATCGATTAGCGTTTGCGTGGTTCTTTCCATCTGAGCACCGAGCGCTGCATCCTCTTTCTTTAGACTCGCTTTGGCGCGAGGAATGGGACCATTCCTACCACGCATTGAGGCCTTTGCCTCTGAGTCGAATTCTCTATTCCACCAAATCTCTTCGAATTCACTGTCACGCGAACAGAGATACGAATATTGTGAGCATTCGTGAGCGTGTCTTAAAGTTGCCGGTACCGCACTCGATGCACCTGCTAAAGCCAACGTTACACTGGATCTCCAAGAACCAAATCCGATCTGAAACAGCCTAGCCGCTGTAACATGTTGATTGGAGTGCAAGTTATTTGAACATCGCATTAGAAGACTATCCGCGAGTTCAATACACTTTGGTATTGGCCCTTTTAGGTTGTGGCCAACCTTAATTAGATACTCATTCAAATCAGTCGGTTCGTCGGATCTAGTTTCAGACACTCTGCCCTCATCAATAGATGCTGTCGACAACCAACAGTTTTCTTTCCAGCTAGGGCATAGCTACACTCTCCGTAAGTGCATACAACCCAAGATGGACAGCCTTATCCATCCATCTTCAACGCCGATATGAATGCCTCCTGCGGGATATCCACCTTCCCGAACTGGCGCATCTTCTTCTTCCCCGCCTTTTGCTTGTCCAGCAGTTTGCGTTTCCGCGTGGCGTCGCCTCCGTAGCATTTTGCGGTCACGTCCTTGCGCAGGGCGGACAGGGTCTCGCGGGCGATGACCTTGCCTCCGATGGCGGCCTGGATCGGGATTTTGAACATGTGGCGCGGGATCAGGTCCTTGAGCTTTTCGCACATCGCGCGGCCCCGCATCTCGGCCCGGTCGCGGTGAACCATGGTCGACAGCGCGTCAACCGGTTCGTCATTCACCAGCACCGACATCTTGACCAGATTATCCTGCGTGTAGCCGGTCATCTGGTAGTCGAACGAGGCATAGCCCTTGGTCACCGATTTCAGGCGGTCGTAGAAGTCAAAGACAACCTCGTTCAGCGGCAGGTCATAGACGACCATGGCGCGGCTGCCCGCATAGGTCAGGTCCAGCTGGATGCCGCGGCGGTCCTGGCAGAGTTTCAGCACGTCGCCGAGGTATTCGTCAGGCACCAGAATGGTCGCCTTGATGCGCGGTTCCTCGATATGGTCGACCTTGGAGGGGTCGGGCATGTCGGCGGGGTTGTGCAGCTCGATCATCTCGCCGTCTTTCATGTAGACGTGATAGATCACCGACGGCGCGGTGGTGATGAGTTCGATATCATATTCGCGTTCGATGCGGTCCCGGATGACCTCGAGGTGCAACAGGCCAAGGAAGCCACAACGGAAGCCAAAGCCCAGTGCGGCCGAGGTTTCCATCTCAAAGCTGAAGCTGGCGTCGTTGAGCGCCAGTTTGTCGATCGCATCGCGCAGGTCTTCGAATTCGGAACTGTCGACGGGGAAAAGGCCACAGAACACCACTGGTTGCGCGGGTTTGAAGCCTGTCAGCGCCTCTTCGGTGCCATTGCGGTCATTGGTGATGGTGTCACCGACGCGGGTGTCGCGGACCTGTTTGATCGAAGCCGTTAAGAAGCCGATCTCACCGGGGCCAAGCGAGTCGACCATCTGCATCTCGGGGCGGAACACACCGACGCGGTCGACATGGTGCAGGGTGCCGTTCGACATGAACTTGACCCGCATCCCCTTTTTCAGCGTGCCGTCCATGATACGGACCAGAACGATCACGCCGAGATAGGCGTCGTACCAGGAATCCACCAGCATCGCCTTGAGCGGTGCATCCAGATTGCCCTGCGGTGCGGGCAGTTGCTGTACGATGGCCTCAAGCGTTTCGTGGATGCCCTGCCCCGTCTTGGCGCTGACCTGAATGGCGTCGGTTGCGTCGATGCCGATCACATCTTCGATCTGTTCGGCCACGCGGTCACAGTCGGACGCAGGCAGGTCGATCTTGTTGAGCACCGGCACGATCTCATGATCAGCGTCGATGGCCTGATAGACATTCGCCAGCGTCTGCGCCTCGACCCCTTGGGTCGAGTCCACGACCAGCAGCGAGCCCTCGACCGCGCGCATCGACCGGCTGACCTCATAGGCAAAGTCCACGTGACCGGGGGTGTCGATCAGGTTCAGCACGTATTGCTCGCCATTGTCGGCGGTATAGTCGATGCGAACCGTGTTGGCCTTGATGGTGATGCCACGCTCGCGCTCGATATCCATGCTGTCGAGCAACTGTTCCTTCATGTCGCGATCCTTCACCGTTCCGGTCTCTTGGATGAGCCGGTCAGCAAGGGTGGATTTGCCATGGTCGATATGCGCGACGATGGAGAAATTGCGGATATGAGCGAGGTCTGTCATGGGTTGGGGATATGTAGAGGAATCGTGGATTGGTCAATAGAAACGCGACAGAGTTTCGGTGCCTTGTCCGCTAAACTTCAAGAGGGCAGATTGGACCGCTCGTATTAGCAGGAATGCACATGGTTATTTTAACCCGTCCAGAAGAGTTTGAAGATTGGCTAAATTCGCTTTCAAACACGGCACTGAAAGCATTTGCGACGCGTTCAGCCTTACAAGTTCTTCCCTATGCTTTTGTTTTATCAGATCAAGAAAGTAGCAGCCGCGAACAGGCGCAATTTCTTCTAGCTTGCTTTAGAGCCAATATTGTTTCTGGACTCGTTGGTACTGGGCTTTACCCAGAAATAGCTTCGATCACCTCTAGTACTCTAGGCACCCTCGACGCCGCCAATACCGAAAACGGGTACGGTACATTAACCGACCCGACCTTATCCAACGTCGCTACTGCCGTCGCCGCAACCTTCTATGCAACGCGCGCCACGCCTGCCGAAACAATTCAAGATCTCAATGCCAACGCATTCACCAACGGTGCCGAAATTACCCAAGCGCTATCTGCCGATGCTATTGCGCTAGCCGCGACACCAGATGAAACTGAGCAGGTGTTTGCCACCGAACTGTGGCATGGTGCAGTACCAAAGCCGTACGCCAGCTTGTCGCAGCGGTTTTCCGAAAACGCCCCCGAGACGCCATGGGAGTTTTGGGCTGAATGGTACGAGGGAATGCTGAAGGGTGAACCGTTGGACTGGGAACTTCAGCGGCGGGTTGCTTTGATTGGCAATAGTATTTGGAACGCAGGCCCGGAAGCTGTTGCTGAAGAAATTGCGGAAATTCAGGCAAGGTGGGAAGTCGAGAAAGCCTTATCGGACATCAAAGGTAGCCTGACGGTTAGAACCTCAGCACGCCACGGCATCGGAGGGAACAACCCTCCTAAGAGCATCGAAGATGAACGGTTGTCCGACGCGTTAACCTTGATCTGGGAAACGACCGACGACCTCTCGACGGCTTTGGAAGAGGAAAGCCCTGCTCGTGAGTGGATTGAAGCAATTCTGGGCAAACTCAAAGCAGGACTGGTTGGCTTACTCAAGTGGTGCGTTGGCAAGGCAAATTTAGCAGTTGGCACTGTGATCGTTGTAGGCTCAACCAAAGGCACTACAGCGATCGTTGACGCTTACATAGCTAAACACCCGGAGAAAATTGAAGCGTTGATCGAGGCCATTGAAAGGTGGCTCCCGCTCCTGTCCTGACCGGTGCCGGGCTGAAACCCGGCCTACGGGGGTGGTGGGATTGTATCGTTTCCGGCTCGTGCAATCACTTTTTCGCAACGTATGATTGATCCGAGCGCCCATTTGATTCATACTCCGCCGCAGACCGAGAGGGGCGCAAGACACCTCCGGGCAGGCAAAAACGAGGCTCGAGTATGAAACAGTTCCTCTTAATCGCATTTTGTGCGGCATCGCTGACGGCGGTGGCTCCGGTTGCGGATGCGGCGCAGATCAAGCGGGCGTGTCTGGCGTCGGACCGGTCGGCGGCGACGCGGGATCGGTGCAGTTGCATCCAGCGCGTGGCGGATCAGGCGCTTACCCGCAGCGATCAGAAAACCGTGGCCAAATGGTTCACCGACCCCCATCAGGCGCAGGAGTTGAAGATGTCGCAGACCGCGCGCGACGATGCGCTGTGGGACCGGTATCAGAACTTTGGCCAGATGGCGCAGGCGATCTGCAGCTAAGCCCCTCTGAAACCTTGACCTGATCCACGCTGCGCCCCAGAAAGGCGCAGCGAAAGGTGTATCTTATGGTGATGAAAGGGCTGACCCTGCGGGGCCTTGAGGTGTTCGAGGCTTTGGCGCGGACGGGATCGGTGGCACAGGCCGCCGAGATCACGGGGCTCAGCCAGCCATCCGTTTCCCAACAGTTGCGCAATCTGGAAAAGGCTCTGGGCACCGAACTGGTCGATCACGGGCGCCGACCGATGCGCCTGACGCAGGCCGGGCGCAGTTTTCTGGTGCGGGCCGAGGCGGTTCTGGCCGAGCTGCAAATGGCACAAAGCGAATTGTCGGTCATGGATCTGGGGCATCTGACCACGCTCTCCATCGGATTGATCGACGACTTCGACAATGACCTGACCCCACGGCTGGCCACGCTGCTGGCGGACAGTCTGACCCGATCGAATTTCAAACTGATCACCTTGTCGAGCCTCGATCTGTTCGAGGCCTTGGCCGAACAACGCCTGCATATGGCCGTCACCGCCCATAGCGGAGAAGTGCTGGAAGGGGTGGTCGAGTACCCTCTGGTCCGGGATCCGTTCATTCTGGTTGCGCCTCAGGAGGCGGGCGGAGTGGAGGCCGTGCAGAACAGCCTGCCATATCTGCGCTATGCCCGCGAGCAGCTGATCAGCCGGCAGATCGAGGCGCATATGGCGCGCGGCGCGCAGGAGTTCGAGGAACGGTTCGAGATCGGCTCGCACATGGCGCTGATGGCCATGGTTGCACGGGGTCTGGGTTGGGCGATCACGACGCCGCTGGGCTTCATGCGCGCAGCGCGTTTTCATGACGGGCTGGAGGCCCACCCTGCCCCGTTCGGGGATTTCTCGCGCAGCATATCATTGCTGGCGCGAACGGGCTGGTCCGATCAGGTGCCGCAGGAGGTCGCGGGCATGACACGGCGTCTGATGCAGAACCAGATCGTTGACCCGGCTTTGGCCAAACTGCCCTGGCTGAGCGGATCGCTGCGGGTGATCGGCGGTTAACTGTCCAGATGGGCAGCAAGGCCGTCAACCGCTGCCTCGATCAGGTCCAGCGCGCCATCGAAATCCCGTGTGTAATAGGGGTCAGGCACATGATCCGCGCCGGCCTCAGGGGCGAAATCGGTCAGCAGGCGCACCGGGGTGTCACTGCCGGCGGGGCGCAGATTCTCGATATCCGCGATGTTGTTGGCGTCCATGCCCAGGATCAGGTCGAAGCGGTCGAAATCGGCAGCGGTGAACTGACGCGCGCGCAGGTCGCCCAAATCGATTCCCCTGACCTTTGCAGCTGCCTGCATTGGGCCATAGGGCGGTTTTCCCGCATGCCAGCCCATGGTTCCGGCACTATCGGTTACGTGATGTGGCGCGCGGGCGCGAAAAACGCCCTCTGCCGCAGGCGAGCGGCAGATATTGCCCAGGCAGACAAAAAGGATACGGTGTGACATGCACCATGCTGTACCGCGCGGAGGAGAAATGGAAAAGATCGTGATTCTGACCGGGGCCGGAATATCAGCCGAGAGCGGGTTGAGCACCTTTCGCGATGAGGGTGGATTGTGGGCCCAGCACCGCATCGAGGATGTCGCCACGCCGGAAGGATTCGCCCGCGATCCCGCACTGGTTCAAGGGTTTTACAATGCGCGGCGGGTTCAGGCCTCCGAAGTTCAACCCAATGCCGCTCATGAAGCACTGGCCCGGCTCCAACGGGACTGGCCCGGAGACGTCGTGATCGTAACCCAGAACGTGGACAGCCTGCACGAGGCGGGCGGCGCAAAGGATGTCATCCACATGCACGGAACTTTGGCGGGCGCGCTGTGTTCAGCCTGTGGCCATCGCTGGACCGCCCCGCCCGAAATGGCGGTTGGGGAATCCTGCCCCGCCTGTGCGCGGCCCACGGCCCGGCCCGATGTGGTCTGGTTTGGTGAAATGCCCTATTTCATGGACGAGATTTATGACCACCTGAGCAGCGCGTGGCTTTTTGCCGCCATTGGCACCTCGGGTCAGGTTTATCCGGCGGCAGCGTTCGTGCACGAGGCACAAGCGGCGGGCGCTCGGACGATCGAGATCAATCTGGAACCGTCGCCGGGCGCATCCGGGTTTGATGAAAGAGTTGTCGGCAAAGCGACCCAGACAGTTCCGCGATGGGTCGGGCACCTGCTTGCGCCGCATAGTTAAAGTACAGACAACACTCGCTTAATTCGGTTAGAATGCCCCCGAAACGACTGGAGGACAAGACATGACGGATCAGGACCCCCGGACCGGTGAAATTCTGGATGAAGGCAGCATGGCCGGGCGCGACATGCTGGGAGAGCAGCTTTCCAGCCTGTGGTGGACCTTTCTGCTGCGCGGAGTATTGGCCGGGCTTGTCGGTATTGCAGCGCTGTTCTGGCCGTCTGGCAGCATCGCGTTGCTGCTGCGGCTGGTTGGTGTGCTGCTGATCCTCGATGGTGGCCTGACGCTTTTGGGCGTTGGGCGTCGCGGGGTAATGGGCGGCGCTGCAATCGGTGCGCTTCTGATCGGGCTTGTCCTGCTGATCTGGCCGGAAGGGACGGTCAAACTGGCCTTTTTCCTCATGGGCGCCTGGGCGCTGATTATCGGGATCGGTTCGCTGGCGGCATCCGGGCAAATGCACGAGAGAGACCCTCAACGCGGCTCCATGCGCGTCTCGGGTTTTGTCGCGCTTGTGGTCGGGCTTGTTTTGATGATCTGGCCAGCGGTCGCGCTTGTTGCACTTGGATGGGGCATCGCCTTTTCGGCACTGGCCATCGCCGCGGTCATGTTCTGGCTGGCATCCCGATTCCGCCAGGCCGGTGACCGCGTCGGTATGAAAAACGTCAACAAATAGCACCAGCGGCGGCCGCAGGAACAACAGGCCGGGCAATGCCCGGCCTGACGCATGGATGACGGCCGCAGCGCGGCCCGAAGACAGGCGTTGCCCTAGTTCGAATGAGATCCGTGCCCACCCATGTCCTGACGCTCCAGATCGACCGGGATTTCGATCTCAACCTCGCCAGCCTTTTCAAAGATCAGCGTCACCGGAACCATGGCGTCCTGCTCGAACGGTTCGGTCAGCCCCATGAACATCACATGGTCGCCGCCGCGTTTCAGCATGTGGGTTTCGCCTGCCGGAATGGCAAAGCCTTCCTCGACATGCACCATCTTGGCCACGCCATTGTCGTCGACTTTGTGCGTGTGCAGTTCAACCCGAGCAGCGGCATCCGACGTCACGCCGACCAAACGGTCGTCCGCATCGCCCAGATTCTGGATCATCATGAACGCGGCACCTGCCTTGGCGGTCTTTCCCGACGACCGGGCAAAGGCGTCATCAACTTTGATAGTGCCTTCGGCAACAGCGGGCATGGCCAGGGTCACGGCGGCCAGGGTTGCAAACAGAGTAGTTTTGAGGGACATCGTGCCTCTCCTGTATTGTAGGTTTGAAAAAGTAGTGTCTTCAAACACGTACAGGCGGCGCGCGCGCCGGGGTGCCGGGGACCGGCAAGGCGATTTGATTGACCAGATGTCGCAGCGGCGCTAACTGCGCCTGCTCTGGTGCCATTGGCATGGGCGGCTGGGCAATGGCGACCGCGCCCATCAGGGACAGCGCGTAATCCGGGCAGTAATGCGGTGGCGCGGTGGGCTGTCCGTCTTCGTCCATATAGACAACGACCGGACCGGTGCCTGTGCACAACACCATCTGACCCACGGCCCTGTCCATGCCGCGGGACACCGCAAGGCCCTGCCCGGTCAGAACCAAAAGCAGGGACAGAGCATAAGGCAGGAATCGTGTTATGGCAGGTCTCATCCTGACCCGGGTATAGGTCAGTCAGCAAAGTAGCTTCAAGCGCCAAAGGGTCGCGCTTGAAGCTGGTTTCAGTAATCAATTCCCGGTCGTTTCACCTTGCTTGTATTGAAGCTGGTGTGGGAACGATTCACCCTGCGCTGCATCCGCGTACAAGCCGAAATTGCTTTGCGAAAAACCGCGGCCAGAAACAGGAAAAGGTAGAAACTTTTTAACGTCATAGTGAGGCCCCCGCCTGATGAATGACAGTGACGATAGGTCAGATTCGGCTTTCCGTATGTGAAGCAATTCACCAATGGCGAGAAATAATTTCGAATTTGAAAACAAAGCAAGGCAGCAGCGGGCGTCTCAAAACAAAAAAGCCCCGCACCTCAGAGGTGCAGGGCCTGAAATCCCGTAAGCGAAAAGGCTTAGGCCGTGGCTTGCGCCTTGGCGATTTCCTTCTTCACTTTCAGCGCGTTCGCCGACAGTTCTTCATCCTTGGCTTTGGCCAGGAATGCGTCCAGACCACCGCGGTGGTCAACCGAACGCAGGGCGGCTGCCGAGATGCGCAGCTTGACGCCGCGGCCCAGGGTCTCGGACTGCAGGGTAACGTCATTCAGGTTCGGCAGGAAACGACGACGAGTTCTGTTTTTGGCATGGCTGACATTGTTGCCAGTCATCGGGCCTTTTCCGGTCAGTTCGCAACGGCGCGACATGGTTTCTTCCTTTGTTTCTGGAGGCCGGGCACAAAGCCCTCGGCCAAATCACAAGGGGCACAACCCGAAGTCGCGCCCGAAAACTGGTTGGATGCGTGTAGTGGGAATCGCAGGAAGGGTCAAGACGGACCGAACGAATTCTTTCATTTTGCGCACGCCTTTGAAACCTTGCCCCCTTTCACCCCGTCAGCTCAGTGTGCCAAGCAGTTCTTCGGCCGCGCGGGCCGGGTTCAGACGCCCGGCCGAGACTTCAGCGTTCAGGCGTTCCATCTCAGCCTTGGCCCGCGGCGTGTCGAGCCGTGCCAGAAGGGCATGGCGGACTTCCTGATCGAACCAGTATCGCGCCTGTGCGGCCCGGTTGGCTTCCCAGATACCGTTGTCGCGGCGCCACCGGGTCAGGGATTGCATCTCGTCCCAGGCTTGCTCCAGCCCCTGTTCTTCGACCGCTGAAACGGTCATTGCCTTGGGGAAACCTTCGGGATCCTGCGGGCGCTTGCGCAGCAATCGCAACGCGCCGGCATAGTCTGCGCATGTCCGGGTCGCCGTGGCCTTCAGGTCGCCATCCGCCTTGTTGATCAGGATGATATCGGCCATCTCCATGATGCCACGTTTGACACCCTGCAATTCGTCCCCACCCGCCGGGGCCAACAGCAACAGGAACAGGTCCGACAATTCGGACACCACCGTTTCAGACTGCCCGACGCCCACGGTTTCAATCAGCACCACGTCATAGCCTGCGGCCTCGCACAGGGCGATGGCCTCGCGGGTCCGTCGGGCAACGCCGCCGAGATGGCTCTGGCTGGGGGAGGGGCGAATAAAGGCGTTCTTCTCGCGGCTCAGGCGTTCCATCCGGGTTTTGTCCCCCAGAATCGAGCCCCCCGAACGGGCAGAGCTGGGATCGACTGCCAGAACCGCGACACGCAGCCCCTGCCCCGTCAGCATCATGCCAAAGCTTTCGATGAAGGTGGACTTGCCCACCCCGGGCGTACCCGACAAACCGATCCGGAGCGCCTGACGCCCCGATCCTGCGAGCTGGGCCAACAGCTCGCTGGCCTGTGCACGATGATCGGCGCGATTGCTTTCCACCAGAGTAATCGCGCGGGCCAGCGCCCGGCGCTCGCCCTTCAAAATCCTGTCGCTGAGGCTGTCTGTCTGCATTCTTGTCCCGATCCTAGAGGCAGGAATAGTTGCCGCGCTCGGGGGGCGTTTGTCCAGACCGCAGGTCTCCGGAAATGCGATCAAAGCGAAAGCTGCGTCAATTCGTGCGTTGCTTGGCCGTTCAGGGTTGATTCTGCCGCCCCGGTGTCACCAGAACGCGCGCGGCGCGAGAACTGGACGACACCAGCATGATCGCGGATAAGAACCGGATGACGATACGCCTGCCCATCGACGACGCCATTCCCGAACTGCTGCACAGATTGTGCGCGCAGGGTCGCGCGGTATTGCAGGCCCCACCGGGGGCGGGCAAGACCACGCGGGTTCCCCTGGCAATGCTCGAGGCGGGTTTGTGCGAAGGCAGGATCGTGATGCTGGAGCCCCGGCGGCTGGCGGCCCGGGCCGCGGCCGAGCGGATGGCCGAGACCCTGGGAGAGCGCGCAGGGCAGACCGTGGGATACCGTGTGCGCGGCGAGGCGAAAATGTCGAAAGACACCCGGATCGAGGTGGTGACCGAAGGCATCCTGACCCGGATGCTGCAATCCAACCCGGATCTGCCGGGAATTGGCGCAGTGATTTTCGATGAATTCCACGAACGGTCTCTGAACGCCGATCTGGGGCTGGCCTTGTGCCTCGAAGTGACCGACGCATTGCGGGACGATCTGATCCTGCTGGCCATGTCAGCCACGCTGGATGCGGATCCCGTCGGTGCGTTGATGGCGGCCCCTCTGGTCACATCGGACGGGCGCAGCTTTCCGGTTGAGACGCGCTGGCTGGATCGGCCATTGGGGCCGCAAGCGCGACGGTTGGATGCGTTGATCGATCTGGTGGTGCAGGCCGAGCGTGAGACCCGGAAGTCCGGCGGCGGAATTCTGGTTTTCCTGCCGGGAGAGGGTGAGATCCGACGCGCTGAAAGCCTTTTGAACGGTCGGTTGCCCGACAGATGCGTGGTGCGCCCGTTATTCGGGGCCATGCCCTTTGCAGCCCAGCGTGCCGCGATTGCCCCGGTGGAACAAGGGCGCAAAGTCGTGCTGGCGACGTCGATTGCCGAAACTTCGCTGACGATCCCCGACATCAAGATCGTGGTGGATATGGGACAGGCCCGGCGGGCTCGGTTCGATCCGGGATCGGGCATGTCCCGGCTGGTGACCGAACGGGTGACCCGGGCCGAGGCCACACAGCGCGCGGGCCGGGCCGGACGGGTGGCCGAAGGGGTTTGTTACCGGCTCTGGTCGAAGGGGGAAGACGGTGCGCTGGCCGCCTACCCGCCTGCCGAGATCGAAGCGGCGGATCTGACCGGGCTGGCGCTGGAGCTGTCCCTGTGGGGCGCTGACGCGGCCGATCTGGCCTTTCTGACTCCACCTCCCGAGGGGACGATGGCCGAGGCGCGGGCTTTGCTGACAATGCTGGGCGCACTCGATACTAATGGGCGGATTACCGATCATGGGCGCGCCCTGGCGGCACTGCCCTTGCATCCCCGGCTGGGGCACATGCTTGTGCGGGCCGGTCCGAACGCCGCCCCGTTGGCGGCCTTGATGGCCGAGCGTGACCCCCTTCGCGGCGCGCCGGTGGATATCACCCTGCGGCAAGAGGCGCTGCGCGACCCCCGGGCCTTTCAGCGCAACAGGGTCTGGCAGGTCAACATGGGCGCAGTGGATCGGATCAATGCCGAGGCCAGACGGCTGCGAAAACAGGCCAAGGGCGACTCGCCCGATCTGAGCCCCGCCGCCATGGCCGCGCTGGCCTATCCTGACCGCATCGGGCAGCGGCGCAAGGGCGACGCGCCGCGCTATGTGCTGTCAGGGGGGAAAGGTGTTGTTCTGGACAGTGCGGATTCACTGGCCAACGCTCCGTTTCTGGTCGTCATCGACACGGATGGCAACCCGCGCGAGGCGAAGGTCCGGATGGCCACCCAGATTTCGGAACGCGACATCCGCGATCTGTTCGCGGATCAGATCGGCTGGGTCGAGACCTGCGCCTGGTCCAAACGCGAGCGGCGCGTCGTGTCGCGGCGGCAAGAGCGGTTCGGTGCGATCACATTGGACGACCGCATCTGGAAGGACGTCCCGGACGACGCTGTGGCCCGCGCGATGCTGGATGGGATACGCGATCTGGGCCTGCGGCTGGAGGGTGCCGCCGCGCGCTTGGCCGCCCGTGTCGAACTGGTGCGCGCCGATGGCGTCGATCTGCCCGATTTTTCGGTCGCAGGCCTGATGGCCGATATGGAAGACTGGTTGCTGCCCATGCTGTCAGGGGTCAAAAGCGCCGAAGACTGGAAGAAATTCGATCTTTTGCCCGCCCTGCGCGCGCGGCTGGACTGGGCGCAGACGCAGGAACTGGACCGGCGCGCTCCGGGGTCATTTGAAACGCCGCTGGGGCGCAAGGTGCCAATTGATTACAGCGCGGCCGTACCGGAAATCTCGGTCCGTTTGCAGGAAGTGTTTGGCGTGACCCGACACCCGGCGATCGGCGGCCAGCCTTTGAAGATCACTCTGCTGTCACCGGCGCAGCGCCCGATCCAGATAACGCGTGACCTGCCCGGTTTCTGGGCGGGCTCTTACGCGGATGTACGCAAGGACATGAGGGCGCAATACCCCAAACACCCCTGGCCCGAAGACCCGACCCAGGCTGATCCCACGCTGAGGGCAAAACGCAGACGTCACTAGAGCCGTCAGCAAAGCCCGAGCCTTGCCCAAAATCCACAAAACAACCCAGAAAACCCTCAAGAATCGGCCAAACCCGGCCAAAACTGGAAGGTTTAATTGAAACTCACCATTTCCGTTGTTAAGTCGTATCAACTTTAAAGGCATAGAGTAGACTGACAAAAAAACTGATGAATGCATGGCTGCAAAATATCTGGGAAGAGGTCGGGCGACCGCTGTTCCTGCGCCCCCGACGGGTGCAGTTTGCGGCGTTATGCACCCGCGTTTATGACGGGCACGATCAGGTTCTGCTGATCACCAGCCGTGACACCAAACGCTGGATCATCCCGAAAGGCTGGCCCATCGATGGTTTGAGTGGCGCGGAAACAGCCCTTCAGGAGGCCTGGGAAGAGGCCGGGGTGCGCGCGGATGCAGTTCACGATGAACCCGTCGGCCAATTCACCTATGACAAGATCCTCAAAAACGGATCAGCGCAACCGGTATTGACCAATGTCTACAGGATTTCGGTGCGCGCGCTGGCGGATGACTTTCCCGAGGCCGATCAGCGCGAGCGCAGCTGGTTTTCGCCGGTTGAAGCGGCCACTCTGGTGCAAGAGCCCGAGCTTCAGGCCTTGTTGCGCAGACTGTAAGGAATTCGCAACATTTCGATGGCACCCAGCTTGCCTGAGCATCCGGATACCGTTAGTGGCGCACGATCCTACAATATCTGACCAAGTTCATGTCTGACACGAATCCGAAACCACGCTGGCAAACGTTGGACAGCGACCTGCACCGAATTTCGCGGGTCGAAACCGCCAACATCCATGTCGCGCGCCACCTGCTGGCACCGGGGGTCGCACTGGCCTTCATGGCGCTTGCCGGGCTGACGGCGGCGGTCCTGTTCGGTCGGGCGGATGGCAGCCATGTCGTGGTCGCGGCGGCCGCGTTCGGGGCCTATATGGCGATCAATGTCGGTGCCAATGACGTGGCCAACAACATGGGGCCAGCGGTCGGCGCGAATGTGCTGACCATGGGCGGTGCCATCGTGATTGCCGCCATCGCCGAAAGCGCAGGTGCGTTGCTTGCGGGGGGTGACGTGGTCTCGACCATCTCGAAGGGGATTGTCGATCCCGCCTCGGTGCAAAACAGCGAGGTGTTCATCTGGGCCATGATGGCAGCGCTGATATCTTCGGCCATGTGGGTCAACCTGGCGACCTGGATTGGCGCCCCTGTGTCCACAACGCATTCAGTCGTGGGCGGGGTGATGGGTGCGGGCATTGCAGCAGCGGGCCTGAGCGCGGTGAACTGGGGCACGATGAGTGCAATTGCAGCCAGCTGGGTGATTTCGCCGATGCTCGGGGGTGCGGTTGCCGCGGCTTTTCTGGCGCTGATCAAGTCGAAAATCCAGAATCAGGACGACAAGATCGCCGCCGCGCGCAAATGGGTACCTGTCCTTTTGGCGGTGATGGCGGGGGCCTTTGCCACCTATCTGTCCGTCAAAGGCCTGCAACGGATCGTGCATATCGATCCGGAAATGGCCCTGTTGATCGGGTTGGGCGTGGGGCTGCTGACCTGGTCCGTGACCGTCCCGTGGGTCAAGCGCAGATCCGAAGGGATGGAGAACCGAACCCGGTCGCTGAAGACGCTGTTCGGCCTGCCGCTTGTGATCTCGGCCACGTTCCTGAGCTTTGCCCATGGTGCAAATGACGTGGCCAATGCGGTCGGTCCGCTGGCTGCGATTGTCCACGCGGTCGAGTTCGGAGAGTTCGCCGCGAAAGTTCCAATCCCGCTTTGGGTGATGATCATCGGAGCGTTCGGGATTTCCTTCGGTCTGTTTCTGTTCGGCCCCAGGCTGATCCGGATGGTGGGCCGCCAGATCACCAAGCTGAACCCGATACGCGCCTTTTGCGTCGCCCTGTCGGCGGCGATCACCGTAATTCTGGCCAGCTGGCTTGGCCTGCCGGTCAGTTCGACCCATATCGCCGTTGGTGCAGTCTTTGGCGTCGGCTTCTACCGAGAGTGGGATTCCGAGCGCCGGCGCAAACAGGGAAAGCGTCACCGCACAGAACATCACCTTGCCCCGGAAGAATACCGCCGTCGCAAGCTGGTACGGCGGTCGCATTTCATGACCATCGTGGCCGCGTGGGTAGTCACTGTGCCCGCCGCCGCAACCATGTCGGCCGTCATTTACTGGGTGTTGACCGCGTTCGCCTGAGGGAGACCGTCAGAGCCTGATCTGTTCCGGCGACAACGGGTGATCGGGTGCATGCTTGATCAGGTCTGACACCTGCGTGCAGATGGGTGTTGGCACTCCGGTTTCGTGACCCATCCGGATGATGTGACCTTGCAGGCTGTCAATTTCCGTTTGCCGCTCGGCCATGAGGTCATAGGCCATGGACGTTCGCGCGCTGGGGTCGATTGTCAGCATCCGGGCCGCGATGCGGGTGAACAGCGGTGTCGGCAGCCGCAGAATATGCGGGGTCATCCATGCCGGAAGCGGTGTGGTCGAGGCCACGGGATGACCCGCCGCCTTGAGGACGGTCAGCGCCTCGGACATCTGATCCGCCATGAGATTGCGCCAGTCGCGGTTCATCAGCTGATCCACCAACGTGAGGCCCGACAAGGCATTAAGCGCATTGTTCAGGTTGATCACCAGCTTGCCCCATTGCACGGCTTCGATCTGGTCGCTGGACTTTACGGGAAGGTCTGCGCTGCTCAGCTGCGCAGCCAGATCACCGGTGCCGCTTTGGATGACGATCTCTCCGGACGTGGCCCGATGATAGGTGGCAGGGCCGTTTGGCACCACGTTGAACGGAACCATACCCGCACGCACATCGCGCCCCGGCAAGGCCTCACGCAATGTTGCGGCAGCTTCGATACCGTTTTGCCAGGACATGATCGGAGCATCCTGCCGCGTAAAGCGCTCAATTTGCTCGGCCATGTCTGCGGTTGCACCCGATTTGACGGTGACGATGACCAGTTCGGCCTGATCCAGACAGGCCGGATCTTCGCTGAGCGTCAGGCCCCCGGTCGGAATCGTGACGTCAAGGCCATCAAAGTCAGTGACCTTCAGCCCGTGCTCTCGGATCGGGTCCAGCACATGGGCGCGACCCAGCAGGGTTACAGCGTGGCCCGCATGGGCCAGCAAAGCACCACAGTAACAGCCAATGCTGCCCGCGCCTGCAAGGACAAGATTCATGATACCCCCTCCGGTACACCCGAAAAGGATCACCGCAAACGTCCTGTGACACAAGCCCGCTTGCCCCCGACGTCACGCGCTAGCGGGCCAGCCGGGGTTTGGTGCGCTCAAGCTCTTTGGAAATAGGGATAAATTCCTGATCGTCGCCCGGAGGCAGTTGAAATGCTCCATTGGCCCAATCGGCGCTTTTCCACTCACGGGTTGCGGTTTCGATTTTTTCCTTCGAAGACGAAACGAAATTCCACCAGATGTAGCGGTCTTCATTCAGGGTCGCTCCGCCCAGCAGCATCAGCCGTGCGCCCAATGCACCGGCCTTGACAGACAGCTTGTCCCCGGGCCGGAACACCATCATGCGGCCCTCGTCAAACCTGTCGCCCGCGATTTCGACCGAACCTTGCGTAACATAGACACCGCGATCTTCGTGGTCGTCAGGCAGAGGGAAAGACGCGCCGGGTTCCAATTGCACGTCGAGATAGAAGGTTTCGGACAGCATCGTGACCGGGCTGGTTTCACCATAAGCCGAACCCAGGATCAACCGGGCGCTGACGCCTGCATCCTGAATATGCGGCAACGCGGCCTGTTTGTGATGTTCGAAATCTGGGGCCATATCCTCATGCGCTTCGGGCAAAGCAATCCAGGTCTGAATGCCGAACAGGCTGTGTTTCCTGCCGCGTGTTTCGTCACTGGTGCGCTCGGAATGGGTGACACCACGCCCTGCAACCATCCAGTTGACCTCGCCGGGATAGATCATCTGATGTGTGCCAAGGCTGTCACGGTGCTCGAATTCGCCCTGGTACAGATAGGTAACCGTGCCCAGTCCGATATGGGGGTGGGGGCGCACGTCGATGCCGCCTTCGGTGATGAATTCAGCCGGCCCCATTTGATCGAAAAATATGAAAGGGCCTACCAACTGTCGTTTTACCGAAGGCAGCGCGCGGCGCACTTCGAACCCTCCCAGGTCACGGGCACGCGGGATGATTAATGTGTCCAGCGCCGGATTCTCCGAAATGCACTCCGGATTGTGTGTCGGGTTCCAACTCATTTCAGCTCTCCCTTCGTTGCGGATGGTCAGGCCACCCGCGTTCACTCAGGTAAGAAATAGCCACGCGAAGCAGCCCATAAAGTGCACAATCGCACAGATTGCGTGCGGCGCCGTTCCGATCAACGCGGCCAGAGTTGCGGGAAAAACGGCCCGTCAATCCGATCCCCCTCGCCATAGCCTGCCGCCTCGAACTGCGCACGCTCGTCCTTGGCCCAGTCGCCGCGATACCGGATGACACCATCAGGTGCCGTCATGCGAAGGGTGAAGCGCCGCACCGTTTCCGACGGCGTGGTCGAGGACAATCCGCCATGCAGCGTTCGCATGTCGAAAAAGATACAATCCCCAAGCTCCAGATCCCATTGCAGCAACTCATACGCGCCTGGGTCGGCATTGACATCGGGTGGCGGATGATAGGTCAGCCCGGCGACTTCGGTGGGCTCATAGCTGGGATGTCCATCGACAAACCGCACCCGCATGAACAGCTTGTCCCATAGGTGTGAACCCTTCACGAATGCGATGCCGTTTTCCTTGGACACGGGTTCCAGCGGCAGCCAAAGGACACACATCGCGCCTTCGAAGTCGAAGTAAGACAGGTCCTGATGGAAGGGCGGGCGCGAGGTCGAGCCGGCCTCGCGCAGGAACCAGTTGTCCATGACAAGGTTGATGGATGGCACCCCCAGCAACCCGGCGGCAAGCGGAGCGCAGGGCGACTTGTGAACGAATTCGTTGAATTGCGGGATTTTGTTCCAGGCCCAGTAGTCTTCGTAATAGCCCGGGGCGTTCGGATCCTTGGTATGACGGGTGAAATTATCCGTCGGCGTGTCAAGGTCGGCGTCGATACCTGCGCGCAGCAATGACAACCAGTCGGATGAGAATTTCGACCGCAGAACAACAGCACCATCGCGTTGGAAGGCGGCAATGTCTTCCTGTGTGACCATATCTGCTGTCGTCATGGAATAATCATCCCGATGTGGTTCGGTGGCCCCGAGCATCGCACCAGGCACCGCCAGAGGTCAAAGAGATTCGTTTCGACGACCCGGAATCACTCACAGAACCGTGAGGACGCGGGGATCCAACCGCGCACGGCCTCGGATTTTGAACGAAACATGCTATGTTTCAGATGGAAGCCGCAGACTGACAAAAATGGATCGCGTATTGGAGGTTTCTCGATGACAGATGCGTTGCTGTCCCGCCGTTCCCTGATCACCCAAGGTGTTGCCGTTTTGGCAACCGGCGCCACAGGGCTTTGGGTGCCTGCCCGCGCAGCCGGGCTTGCGCCGACGCCTTCGATGCGGGGCGGATCGAACAACTATCGCCCAGGCGCGCCAATCGTGGACCGGATCGGTGGCGGCGGGTTCTGGATGACCGGCACCGTACGACGGGCGGGCGATGGCGCCCCCCTGCCCGGCCAGCGCATACAGATCTGGGCCCATACCACAGAAGGGCACGAGCGTGACCCGCAAAGCCATGGAGCGACCTTGACGGATGAAAAGGGTGAATTCCGCCTGGAAATGCCGCAGATCGTTCCTGCATTCGGTCAACCGCACGGGCATCTGGCCTATGACAGCGGCGCGTTCGAAACCGTGTTCCTGCGGCCTGTGATGTCCAGTTCCAAAGACAAGACACTGGCTGCGCATTTCGTGTTGCAACCGCTCTGATCCCGGTGATCCGAACCGGTGCCATTTGGGCGACCCTGATCGCCGCCCTTGCCGTTCCCCTGATCGCTGCGGCAGGCAGCCCGTATCTTGCCTGGCGCGATCCAGCCTATATCCTCGCCGGGTTTGCCGGAATTCTGAGCTTGGGCCTGCTGCTGCTGCAACCGCTTCTGGCCGGAAGATACCTTCCGGGCCTGTCCGCAGTGATGAGCCGCCACATTCACCGCTGGATCGGCCTGACCCTTGTGCTGGCGATTGTTGTCCATGTCGCGGGGTTGTGGCTTACCAGCCCGCCGGATGTGGTGGATGCATTGTTGTTCGCATCGCCAACGCCGTTCTCGGCCTGGGGTGTCATTGCCATGTGGACCGCTTTCGGGGTGGCCCTGTTAGGGGTCTTCCGCAAACGTCTGCGCCAGCGTTTTCGTTTTTGGCGGCTGAGCCACACCGCACTGGCCGGGGTGACGATTGTCGGCAGCCTTGTTCACGCCATGCTGATCGAAGGCACGATGGAGATCGTAACCAAAACAGCGCTTTGCGCACTGGTCCTCTTGGCGAGCGCAAGCACGCTCGCCAAATTGAAAGTGTGGGATATCCGTCGACGCCCTTAGACGCCCAGGCACCAGCGCATCACCGCCTTTTGTGCATGCAGACGGTTTTCGGCCTCATCAAAAATGACCGAGTTCGGGCCGTCCATGACCTCGGAGGTCGCTTCTTCCTCGCGGTGGGCCGGCAGGCAATGCATGAACAGCGCGTCCGGTTTGGCATGCGACATGAGTTCAGCATTGACCTGATATGGACGCAGCATGTTGTGGCGGCGCTCTTTGGCCGACTGGGAATCATGCATCGAAACCCAGGTGTCCGCGACGACGAGGTCCGCGCCTTCCACCGCTTTGTGCGGATCCCTTTCGATCACGATTTTCGAACCTTTCTGGCGGGCAAACCCCATGAACTCCTCTTCCGGGTCAAGCTGAGCGGGGCCGGTGAAGGTCAGATCGAATCCGAATTGACCGGCGGCGTGCAGGAAGGAAGCGCAGACATTGTTGCCGTCGCCGGTCCAGACCACTTTCTTGCCCGCGATAGGGCCGCGGTGTTCCTCGAACGTCAAAACATCGGCCATGATCTGGCAGGGATGGGTGCGGTCGGTCAGACCGTTGATGACGGGCACGTCGGAATATTCGGCCATTTCGGTCAGGATGGTTTCATCAAAGGTGCGGATCATGATCATGTCGACATAGCGCGACAGCACGCGGGCAGTATCGGCAATGGTTTCGCCGTGACCCAGCTGCATGTCCTTGCCCGACAGCACCATGGTCTGGCCGCCCATCTGGCGCACGCCCACATCAAAGGACACGCGCGTCCGGGTCGAGGGCTTTTCGAAGATCAGCGCGACCATGCGGTCTTTCAGCGGTTGTTCGTCATCAGGGGCGGCCTTGGGACGGCCCAGACGCGCCTGTTTCATCGCGCCCGCCTGATCGATCATGGACCGAAGCGCGGTAGCATCGGTTTTGTGGATGTCGAGAAAATGGTTCATGTCGGTTCGTTTCCTGGCTGTCGGTTGCCGGGGGCGCTGCCCCCGGACCTCCGGAGTATTTGGGAAAAGATGAAAATCAGGCAGTTTGGAGTTGGGTTTCGATCTGCCGGGCGGCCTTGTCGAGGCGGATCATGGCCTGAGCGATATCGTCCTCGGTCAGAGTGAGAGGCGGTAACAGGCGGATCACGTTGTCGGCGGCGGGAACGGTGATGACGAGGTTGTCATAACCTGCGTTGACCACGTCGATATTGGCAGGCTTGCACTTGAGGCCGAGCATCAGGCCTGATCCGCGCACCTCTTCGAACACGTCGGGGTGATCTGCGATCAGGGCTTCGAGCTTTTGGCGCAGCAGGCCCGCCTTGCGGTTGACGCTTTCCAAAAAGGCGGGTGTTGCCACATGATCGATCACCGCGCAGCCCACCGCGCAGCCCAGCGGGTTGCCGCCATAGGTCGAACCATGGGTGCCTGCTGTCATGCCGCTGGCCGCGTCTTCGGTGGCCAGGACTGCGCCCAGAGGGAAGCCGCCGCCGATGCCCTTGGCGACCATCATGATATCAGGGGTGATCCCAGCCCATTCATGGGCAAAGAGCTTGCCTGTCCGGCCAACGCCGCACTGGACTTCATCAAGGATCAGCAGCAGCCCGTTGTCGTCGCAGATCTGGCGCAGCGCCTTAAGTTCGGCGTCCGGCACCGGGCGAATACCGCCCTCGCCTTGGATGGGTTCGATCAGGATCGCGGCGGTCCTGTCGGTGATGGCGTCGGTCACGCCGTCCAGATCGCCGAAGGCCACATGCACGAAACCCGGCAGCAGCGGGCCGAAGCCCTTGGTCATTTTCTCGGACCCGGCAGCGGCGATGCCGGCTGACGACCGGCCGTGGAACGAACCGTCGAAAGTGATGATCTCGACCCGCTCGGGCTGATCCTTGTCATAGAAATACTTGCGGGCCATTTTTACGGCCAGTTCGCAGGATTCCGTGCCGGAGTTCGTGAAGAAAACCGTATCGGCAAAACTGTTTTCCACCAGCTTGTCTGCCAACGCCTGTTGCTGAGGAATGTTGTACAGGTTCGAGACATGCCACAGCGCATGGGCCTGGTCAGTCAGCGCGGCCACCAATGCCGGATGGGCATGGCCCAGTGCGTTCACGGCGATCCCTGCGCCGAGGTCCAGGAAACGTCGGCCATCCGCCTCGGTCAGCCAGGCGCCTTCGCCCTTCACGAAGGTCAGGGGCGCACGGTTATAGGTCGGCAGAACGGACGGGATCATGGGATCATCCTTTTCAGGTAGTATGAGCCTCGTGAGTGATACACGAAGGCCCTGTTCGTCAACAATTTTGGTGAGGTCTGTGCCGATTTGTCGGGCACACGAGATCAAACAGGCCGGTTACGCAAAGATGCGTCGGCGTCGGAGCAGTTGGATATGCACATGTTTGATCATGGCCGACCGTATAGCGATGCTTGCACAGGTTGGGAAGCCAGTATTTTGCAGGGATCGAATTTTGCCCTTGCCAAAGCCTGTGCAACGGCGCACCGCTTGGCCATGTTCCAACCCAAGCACCACAATCCACCGCTTGCCGCTGCGCTGATTTTTGTCGCCACCGCCTTTATCGCCGCGACGACGCTGCTGGCAAAGGCGCTCGGGACGGATGCGTTGGGCCCGTCCTTGCACGCCATGCAGATCAGTCACGGGCGGTTTCTGTTTGCCCTGCTGGCGATCGTGCTGGCGGTTGCAGCTTTGCGGCCCCGGTTGGTGCGGCCCCATTGGGGGCTTCACGTCGGGCGGACCAGTTTTGGCTGGGCGGGGGTGACATTGATGTTCGCGTCGGTTGCCTTCATTCCGATGGCGGATGCGACGGCCATATCCTTTCTGAACCCTGTCTTTGGTATGGTGCTGGCCATGCCTCTGCTGCACGAGCGGGTTGGTCCTTGGCGCTGGCTGGCGGCGGCTGTCGCCTTGACGGGCGCGTTGATCCTGCTGCGCCCGACCCCCGCCAGCTTTCAGCCTGCCGCGCTTCTGGCGCTGGCGGCGGCTGCGCTGATCGGGATGGAGCTGATTTTCATCAAAAAACTGTCCGGGCGCGAGCCACCGATGCAGATCCTGCTGATCAATAACGCGATGGGTTTGCTGATCGCCACTTTGGCCGTCAGCTTCGTCTTTCAGATGCCGACCCCGCAGCAGTGGGCGGCATTGGTGGGGATCGGCGTTCTGATGGCCTGTGCGCAGGCCTGTTTCGTCAACGGCATGGCGCGGGCGGATGCATCCTTTGTGGCCCCGATCAGCTATGCCACGCTGATCTTTGCCGCCCTTTACGACTTGGCGGTCTTTGAAGTAATCCCCGACTGGATCAGTCTGATCGGGTCTGCGACCATTCTGGCCGGCGGGCTGATCCTGGTCTGGCGAGAAGCGGTGCGGCGCCGCGTTTGAGAGCCTGCCCTGCACGGCGGAAACGGGTGCGCCTGCATCCCGGCCCCGGCCCTTGCAACCGGTCGCGATGGCTGGGCCACCCTAAGCCTTGAGGCGATATCCGGTGCGCAGCATCAGCCAGGTGATGGTTCCGATCACGAGTGTTGCAAACGTACAAACCGCCATTCCCAGCCACGGAGAGCTGTCGGACACTCCGATCATTCCATAGCGCAAACCATCGATCAGATAGAACACCGGGTTCAGGTGGGTCAGGCGGTTCAGCACGGGCGGCAGCGCCTCGACCGAGTAGAACGTGCCCGACAGGAAGGCCAGCGGCGTGACGATAAAGTTGGTGATTGCTGCCATCTGGTCGAACTTGTTGGCGAAGATACCGGCAAACAGGCCCAACGCGCCCATGAATGCCCCACCCAGAACAACAAAGGTCAGCGCGATCAGGGGGTGCTGAGGCGCAATGGAGAGCAAGACCAAAAACGCAATCGAGATCACCAGTGCAATCATCACGCCTCGGGCAATACCACCCGCGAGGTAACCCAGCAGAATCTCGAGCGGTGACAGCGGCGGCATCAAAGTATCGACGATATTGCCCTGCACCTTGGCGATCACCATCGAGGACGAGGTATTGGCAAAGGCATTCTGGATCACCGTCATCATCATGATCCCCGGTGCCAGAAACATCACAAACGGCACACCCATGATATCGGGCCGGCTGGGTCCGATGGCGATGGTGAAGATCAACAGGAACAGCCCCGCCGTAACCAGTGGTGCCAGAACCGTCTGCGTCCAGACGGCCAGAAAACGCAGGGTTTCGCGCTGAGCCAGCGTGTACAGGCCCATCCAGTTGACTGCTCCGAAGCGACGCGCGGTCTGATCTGCGCGATTTTGCATGATATGCCCTCGACCTGATTCGAAGACAGCTTGTAACTCGGGCAGCAGTGTTTAGAATAGGGGGCTGAGACGAATTCCCAAGGCGGCCCGAATCCGGGGCCGCTTTCCGCTTTTGAAAGGCTAACGATGTCCTGGACAGACGAGCGTGTTGAACTGCTGAAGAAGATGTGGGGCGAAGGCCAGTCGGCCAGCCAGATTGCCAAGGAACTGGGTGGCGTGACCCGCAATGCGGTGATCGGCAAGGTGCACCGCCTGGGCCTGTCGAACCGGACGGCAGGCGCATCCCCGGCCAAGGCGGAACCGAAAGAAAAACCGGCGCCCGCCCCCAAGGCCGAGGCCAAGCCCAAACCTGCACCCAAGACCGAACCGGCGCGTCCGGCCCCGGCCCCTACCTCCGAGGCGAAGCCGGTCGTTCCGGCCCGCCGTCAGATCATCCCCGCCGGTCAGCCGCTGCCACCGCAGCCATCGGCCAATGAGATCAGCCCCGAGGCGCTGGCCAAGGTCAACGAGGTTGAAAAGAAAGCCAAGAAGCTGACTTTGATGGAATTGACCGAGAAGACATGCAAATGGCCCGTGGGCGACCCCGCGACCGAGGATTTCTGGTTCTGCGGCCTTCCGGTTGAGGCGGGCAAACCCTATTGCGAGGCGCATGTGGGAGTGGCCTTCCAGCCGATGAGCTCGCGCAGGGATCGTCGGCGGTAATTGCGAACACAAGAACCTAAATCATGTCTATGGAACGTGAAAAGGGCGCAGGCATTTCGCCACGCCTCTACCGGAGACGTTGCATAGTCAAGAACGACGCAAGGCGTAACGGGTTCTTACAAAGAAAACACCCTCGCTGAATGCTGCGAGGGTGTTTTAGTTCGGAGCGTCAGCTTTGCGGACAAAGTTGCCGTGGGCTCATCGCTTTCTGATCCTCCCCCTCTGAAGTGGTCCGCCGTTATGGTTATGAAAACGGAGGAACCACATGGCGAACAAGCGACCGAGGCCGGAAGAGATTGTCTCGAAGTTACGGCAGGTTGAGATATTGATGGGGCAAGGCATGTCCCGTCTGGATGCGATCCGGCAGATTGGTGTTGTTGAACAGACCTATTATCGCTGGAAGAAGAAGTACGGCGGAATGGGTACGGATCAATTGAAGGAACTTAAGCGCCTTCAAAAAGAGAATGAGCGTCTTCGAAAGGCCGTCTCGGATCTTACCCTGGACAAACTGATCCTGACGGAGGCGGCCAAGGGAAACTACTGAGCCCCGCCCGTCGCCGTGCCTGCATCAACCATGTGCGCCACAAACTGCGTGTCTCAGAACGCCGGGCGTGTCGCGTCCTGAAACAGCACCGATCCACACAGCGAAAGCTGCCGAAAGGTCGAGCTGACGAGAAGCGCCTGGTGGCGGACATGATAGAATTGACCCGCCAGTATGGCCGCTACGGTTATCGCCGGATCGCGGCTTTGCTGAGAGATGCGGGCTGGCAGGTGAATGACAAGCGTGTCGAAAGGCTTTGGCGTCGGGAGGGGCTGAAAGTGCCAATGAAACAACCAAAGAAGGGGCGGCTCTGGTTAAATGATGGATCGTGTGTTCGGCTGCGGCCGGAGCATCGAAACCATGTCTGGAGCTATGACTTCGTGCATTGTCGAACGGATGACGGAAAGGCATTCCGCACGCTCAACGTCATCGATGAGTACAGCCGGGAGTGCTTGGCGATCCGTGTGGACCGCAAGCTGAACTCCAGCGATGTCATCGACGTGCTGAGTGACCTGTTCATCATGCGCGGTGTGCCAAGCTACATTCGCTCCGACAATGGCCCTGAGTTCATTGCCGTGGCGGTGCAAGACTGGATCAATGCAGTTGGAGCAAAGACCGCATACATCGAGCCAGGCAGCCCAAGGGAGAACGGTTACTGTGAAAGTTTCAATGCGCGGTTCAGAGATGAGTTCCTGAATGGCGAAGTCTTCTACTGTCTAAGAGAAGCGCAGATTTTGATCGAAGAATGGAGGAAACACTACAACACAAAACGCCCTCACAGTGCTCTGGGATATAAACCGCCGGCCCCGGAAACCATCGTTCAAATGGACCAAAGGCCAGTCATGCACTAACAATCAAATTGGACCACACAAGTGGGGCTGATCACCTGAGCTTGTTTGTTTGCTGAACTGGCCGCTACTCAGGTCTTTGTCCGCGGAAATCACTACGGATGGTGCCGAGGCGTAGGGAACCCACACCAGTCGAGCCAAGGATGCGGGCAGGCCGGTGGGCTAGGGGCAGGCAATCAAATTACCGGCCCAACGCAGCCGGTGGCAAATCAGTTGCCATCTCGAGGAACGCCGCAAACGCCCACGTCCGTCACAGTGCCGGTCCTTGCACCGGGCGCGGTCCCGAACGCAATTCCCGGTCAGGTTCCTATCGCGACACCAGTAGCGGTACCCGGTCAGGTGCCAACGCCGATCGTAGCGCCGACACTAGCTCCGCCATTAGTGCCAAACCCGACACCCAACCGGGTTCCGACGGCCGTTCCCAATCAAGTTCCGATAGCTGTCCCAGGCCAGGTTCCGCCTCAACCCAATGTGCCGCCCTTGGTGCCAACAGCAACACCCAACCAAATACCAGTCGCTGTTCCTGGTCAGGTTCCGCCTCAACCTAACGGTCAAACTGCTGTGCCACCGCTCGTCCCAACCGCGACTCCCAATCAGGTTCCCACAGCGGTTCCTGGTCAGGTTCCACAGTTGACTCCAAAACCTACGGCAACTCATATGGCCGTCCCAGGACATCCGAAACCACAAGGCGTAGTGACAGTTATGCGCCCAAAGCCAAGGCCGACAACCGGTACTGTCCAGCCAACTGGCACAACACAAGTTACCCACCATTTGACCCACCAAAGCAATTCAAAAAAACTCGATCATGTCGCAGCAACACCTGGACGGCATGACCCGCACGACTTACCCAGGTTCCGCAACGCAGCGGCAAAGGAAAACTGGGAATGCGTTGCCAGCGGATTTGGACAGCGCCGTTACGATGCAGGGCATGGTGTGTTGCTGAACAACGGAGCGTTGCGGCACCTCGGAAACGTGGACGCTATGGCGCGGGATGTACCAGCACGGCATCCAAAACACTCTGGGTGCATTATTTCGGTTAAACGAAAACAGCGCTGAAGCTTGTCTGGCAGCTATCGCTCGGACAATGATGTTAATCGACCAATAGTTCGTCCAAAATCGTCTGATTTGTTGGAGCTTGTACTGCCCTTATTCCCCTAGCACTAACGTTGGCTGACGTAGCACAACACTGCTCAGTACCTAAGTTTTTTCAAATAGGCCAACAATCTATAGTGCCGCACTTCCAAGATGGGCCTCCGGCTATCTGGGCCGGTCTGGTTAGGCGAGCAAAAGCATGAACGGCATCTTTGCAAAGTCAGATTTCTGCGCATTGCTGTCATGGGGGTATCGATCAGCATCGGTCAAAGTGGGCTCGAACCGAACCACTGCCGCGGTGCGATCGTAGGTCTGGTCTGAATTGGCGAACGGCAAGTGCCGCCCGCCAACATGGTTCAAATGTCGATTTGCTCGGCAATGCTCAACGCATCTTCAAGTTCGACACCAAGATATCTGACAGTGCTGTCAACCTTTGTGTGCCCGAGCAGGAGTTGAACTGCCCTGAGATTTCCGGTTTTGCGGTAGATTTCCGCTGCTTTGGTCCGGCGCAGCGAATGGGTACCGTATCCGCTGGGCTCCAGCCCAATCGCGGCCACCCAATCCCTCACAAGCCGGCCATATTGGCGTGTTGAGATATGCGGGCGGTCATGAAACCTGCTGGGAAACATGAAATGGCAGCCGAGCATCTCCGGTGACTTGATCCATGCGGCAATGGTATCCCGCGTGTTTTCAGAAAGTTCAAACTGAACAGGCCGCTTGGTTTTGCTCCGGATCACGGACACGCGTTCGCGAACGCGATCATCCTTTACCAGGTCGGCGACGGCCAGTTTCACCAAATCGCATCCGCGAAGCTTGCTATCAATGGCCGCACTGAACAGCGCAAGATCGCGCAGGTTGCCCGCCAGCTCGAGCCGCGCGCGGATCGCCCAGACCTGTTTCGGCCAAAGCGGCCGTTTCTGGCCGATGATCCGGCCCCTGTGCCAGGCTCTTCGTTTCGGGGTGACAGCGGGAAGTTGGACTCTTGGCATTGTGCGCCCTCCAATCCTCCCGCCAAACCCTGACTATGCACAGCGCTGGCGCCTCAGTTTGCTGGTGGTTTGAATGGCCGTTATAAGCTTGCTGTTTCATTGGCGAACGCCGCAGACGCATTGGGCAGTAGAGAGCCCAAAGCAGAATTGCTTAATCTATACACTTTGCATTCGCAGCCAGCGAATTATTCTGCCTGCCAGTTGTGCGATCGGGTCTCCTCATTTAGCGTGTTTGCGATCGCCGTCCGAATTTACGCACCTGCGTGAAAAGCTTCGGGCAATTCAATTTATCATTCGATCGAGGCGCCAAGTGAGCAAATTGCGAAACTTCAATTTGATGGCTTTGGTCGCTGCACTCCTTTTTCCTGCTCCGGGAGGTGCTCCTCTGCTCGCGCAGGAGGCACCAGCGGAGACATACACTCTGGAGGCTGATGTGATCTACGGCGCGGGCCTCGTGACGAAGGACGGGACGCAAGTATCGCGTGATCTGTGGATGGACATCTACTATCCCGCCGAAAATGCTACCGAGCCACGGCCAGCTGTGATCCTTACTTTCGGCGGGGCTTTCCATCGCGGCAGTCCACGTCTGACATTTCAATCCGGAGGTGCGCAGGACACCTCGATGGGCAACTATTGCCGCCGATTTGCTGCGAGAGGTTATACCTGCTTTGCGATTGATTACCGGCTTACAACGGAACGCCCGGTGCTGTCCGGCGAGGGCTACCAAGAAGACTGGATAGATCCTGAAAGTCTGTTACCGCTTTTACCTCAAGCCAATTACATTCGGGGGACGATGAACCTGCCGCCGATAGATTTCGCGATTCCGGATCAAAAAAAGACAATGGTTGATGGCGTAGTCGCCGCCGCTGAAGACCTGCGCACAGCCGTTTTACACATTCGCAAGGCAGCCGGGACATACCAGATCGATCCAAACCGTATCGTTCTGGGAGGTTTTTCAGCAGGCGCGGTGACGTCCTGGAACGTCGCTTATGGCATGGGCGTCCCCGTTGCAGGTGTCTTTTTACTTTCCGGAACCGATGCGGGCTTTGACGTGAAAAAGACCGTGACATCGACCTCAGTAACACCACCGACTTTGATGTTTATGGGGCAATATGATCTTCCTGGCGCGCTATCCTCTGTGCCTGAACTCATCCAGCATTATGAAAAAGTCGGCGTTGACTATGAGTTCGCATGGGTTCCCGGGTTTGGCCATTTTTACCCTGCTGGTGCTGCCAGTCTGGGCGGCGATGCGGTGAGTGTGTCGATAGAAGGTCGGATTGCAGCCTTCCTTGACCGCTCCTTTGCCGATGATCGCTGAAGTGCGGCTTGCACATTCGCCTTCGGCAGTTTCTGCTAGTGACTGTATTTACAGCGCATACCAAAGAGAACTTTGCAACGCTCTTCAGGCAGTAGAGCACTTTGCGACGGTTATTTGCTTCAATCTTCATAACTATTTCGACGCTTTGACAAATCAGAGGCAAAATACCGACGACCACTTCATTCAGAAGTGCCGACAGCGTTGCGAACCAGCACACTTTACTTTCGATTGGAGGATTCAATGATCCGTAAAAGCGTCTGGCTGTCTGTAGCCGCTTTTCTGCTTTTTTCAGCCGCCAAATCTGGCAACGCTGATCAGGTGTTTGGATACGAAACTGAGCTCGACGTTGTTTACGGGACAGGAAAAATCGCGCCTGATGGTATTCAGACAGAGCGGGAACTGCGGATGGACGTCTATTCACCCTCTGCTGCCAACGCGGACTACACCAAGGCTGCGTCAGTTTTAGACGGCCCGCATCCGGCGGTAATATACGTGCATGGTGGCGCGCATCACCGCGGTGGAAGACGTATAGAACCCTTTCGGCTAGAGGCCGCTGTGCACTCGCGCCCGGAAGATTATGCGCGGTTGCTTGCGCCGCTTGGCTACGTTGTTTTTGTTATCGAGTATCGGCTTGCCACCGAATACCCTGAGCCTGCTTTAGCGCCGGGGGAAGGGAACCTGATTGCCGATGTTGACGCCTACATCACGCCGCAGGTGTTTGAGGCGACAGTTCGGGCTCGGAATGCAATGGGATTGCCACGGCTAGAGAACAGCCCCGAAGACAGGCTTTATCTGTGGAAAGCCGGGCTGGCTGGTGCGGAAGATGCCAACCTCGCCCTCGAATTTGTCATTGAGAACGCGGAGCGCTTCAATATCGATCCTGAGCGCATTGCAATGGGCGGGCATTCGGCCGGTGGCGGAATTACACTCAACGTCGGAATTGGTATGGACGCCCCACTTGCCGCGATTTTTCCGCTGTCCGGGCCGAACATTCTCTTCGAGCATGAAGCGGTGATGGACCACCCTGATTTGCCACCCACACTACTGGCGTACTCTCAATTCGACGAACACACGCAGTTAAGTGACCTGCCAGGAGTTGTGTCGCTTTTGAGGGAAGCCGGTGTGGAATACTCACTGTCATGGGTTCCGGGATTTGCCCATTTTTATCCGCACAATGCTGTATCGCTGGGTGACGATGGCACTCGAATGTCTTTGGGAGACCGGATCATATCATTCCTTGATGTGCACTTGGGTTCAAAGTAAGGGTCCCCCGGCATCTACAAAAACCGAAAGCATTCACGAGTTCAGACGAACTTCAGCAATTTCGGATTTCCGCAAACGAGTGAATGACGAGAACGGCAGCAAAGTCCCGCTCCTGGTGAATTCGGCGTCTGTTCCTCGCTGCGGTCAACATGAATGACTGGTCCTTCCGCTGCGCGGCGGCACCGAAATTCACGCGCATGCAGCATTTCTGGTGCTGCGTGCGCACGTACCAAGAAATTCGAATTTACAAGTTGGGCTCGAACCTGACAGTGAAGTACCGGTGATCTTGGAGTCACCGGCACATTGTAGCCTTTCACTGCGCGGGATGTGTCGGCAGGTTCGGCATCGCGACCCATCCGGGCAGTTCGTCCGGCGAAACTGAAACATGCAGGCGTTCTGACGGGTCCTGCCCGACCTTGCGATGCTTTCGCAGCAGGAAAATCTTACCCCAGCCGCGCCATGTGCCAACCGACGGAGCATGGGGATCAATGGGAAACCGATCGCTCCAGCCGTCGGGCAAAGGCAGACCGTGCAATTCCGCCTTGTCCAGCATCCAGATCAGGGAAATGTTGCTCAGCGGCCGCGCCTCTTCGTAGCCGTTCAATTGGCCACCTATGTCGCCATGGGTTCCGCGGAACCAGACCTGCTCCACATGGCCCTTGAACTCGGGCGTGCAGGTCCACAGAACTGGTTCGAACACTTCGCGCGTCTCATCCAGCGCCAAAGCGTGATACCCGTGGCGGGTGACCGGGCCCAGCTGATGGTTGTGAAAGGCGTGCTTCTCTTCGGCCCTACGCCACAGCAGCGGCAAACGCAAACCCAGCGCCTTGACCGTGTCCCAGACGCCGACCATCTCGATCTCGACCCCTTCGTGGCAGAAACGTCGGCGGAATTCGCTGGCGGCGATGCCCTCTGGATTGCATTCATAGTGGCGATACGCTTGCAGTATGTTTCGTTCAGTGGCGTGTTCCGCCTTGAGCAGGCCGATCATGTCGATCACGCCGGCCAGACTGCGCACGCCATAGGCACCGCGCGAATAACCGATGAAAAAGATCTTGTCGCCCGGCTTGTAGCGGGACGCCAAATACCCATAGGCGCGACGGATCTGGCGGTTGATGCCCCTGCCCATCATCACATCCAGCGAGGACTTCCAGCTTTCCCACTGCACGCCTGCCTCGTAGAACACCGAAACCTTGCTGCCCATCTCGCAGCACAGGCGAAATGTCTGACCGGCGTGGGTTTCAAACCCCGGTTCCAGAGTGGACATGGTGCCATCAAGGATGATGACATGGCTGATCGGTTCGCGGTGCCGCGTCTCGGCGGAATGCTCGGACCGCAAAGGGCGCCCGAGCCATCCCAGAACCTTTCTACTCAGCCGCGACAGATTCATGCGTCAGCAATTCCCATACTTTGTGAGGTGTGAAAGGCATGTCCGCCTGCCGCACCCCATGATCCCAGAGCGCATCCTGAACCGCGTTTGCCACAGCGGCCAGCGCGCCCACGGTGCCAGCCTCGCCACACCCTTTCATCCCCATCGGGTTCGAGGTTGACGGAACCGGCGCCGAGGTAAACTTAATCATGGGTATGTCGGTTGCACGGGGCAAGGCGTAATCCATAAACGAAGCCGTGAGCAGTTGCCCATGTGCATCGTGCACGACATGTTCGGTCAGCGCCTGGCCGATACCCTGCACCACCCCGCCATGTACCTGCCCTTCGGCCAGCATCGGATTGATAAGATTACCAAAATCGTCAACCACGGTGTACCGGTCCACCCAGGTTTCGCCGGTGCAAGAATCGATCACGACTTCGGCAACATGCGCGCCGTTCGGATAGCTGCGCGCATCCAGGTTTGCGCGGGCCTCATGTTGCAGCAGATCCGTTCGACCATCGGCACGCGCCATCTCGGCAGCTTCGGTCAGGGTCGGCGTCAGGTTGGAGCCCGGCGCGCGGAATGTCTCGTGGTCAAAATGCACATCACTGTCCTCGACCCCCATCTTATCGGCTAGATAAGGCGTGAATGCGGCGATCATCTTGTCAATCGTGGCCAGGGTGGCCGTGCTTTGCACGGTGACCGAGCGGGACCCGCCAGTGCCGCCGCCATGGGCAAGCCGGTCGGTATCGCCCTGAATGACGGTGATCTTGTCCATGGGAATACCCGTCTGATCTGACAGGAACTGGGCGTAGACCGTCTCATGCCCCTGCCCGTTCGATTGCGTGCCGACGTAAAGATTCACCGTTCCATCCTCGCAAAACGCGACCTTCGCGTTTTCGGAAGGGTCCCCCAAAATGCTTTCGATATAGTAACAGAGACCCTGCCCCCGGATCAGACCGCGTTCGGCATCCGCAGCTTTTCGGGCCTCGAACCCGGTGGTCTGGTCGGCCGCACGGGTGAGGACCATGTCGAAATCGCCGACATCATAAGTTTCGCCAGTGGAAGTGGTGTAGGGGAAATCGGCGGAGCGGATGAAATTCCTGCGCCGCAGTTCCCACGGGTCAACGCCCAGTTCGCGCGCGGCGCGGTCCATCGCGCGTTCAAGCACGTAAATCGCCTCGGGGCGGCCCGCACCGCGATACGCATCCACCTGCGTCGTGTTCGTATAAAAGCCTTCGACCCGCAAATAGGTGGTCTGGACGTCATAGACACCCATCAGCACTTTGCTGAACAGGCTGGTCTGGATCGCCTGACCGAAGTGGCTGTTGTATGCGCCAAGGTTCACCTTGCTGTGGACGCGGTAGGCGGTGATCTTGTGATCGGCGTCAAAGGCCAGCTCGGCCAGCGAGGTCAGGTCGCGGCCCTGGTGATCGGAAAGCATCGCCTCGGACCGGTCGGACATCCAGTGCACCGGCTGACCCAGCTTCATCGCCGCCACGGAAACGCAGAAATATTCGGGGTATGGCATCACTTTCATACCGAAACCACCACCCACATCCGGGGTCGTGACGCGTATGTTGTCCGCATCCAGTTTCAGTTTTTGCGCCAGTTGGGCCTTCATCGCCCAAACGCCCTGACCTCCGTAAGAAAAATGCAGGCGCCCCTCGGACCAGTTCGCCTGACATCCGCGCGGCTCCAGCGAACTAATGATGACCCTGTTGTCGGCGACGTTCAGCGACACCGTATGCGCGGCCGCCTGAAAGGCAGCCTGGGTCGCGGTTTCGTCGCCCAGCCCCCAATCGAAAGCACGGTTCTCGGGCGCTTCCGCGTGCAGGATCTCACCGCCTGCCTTCACGTCCAGCTTGGCCGGGCGCTCTTGCGTATCCATCCAGATCAACTCGACCGCGTCCTGCGCTTGTGCCAGCGTATCCGCGATAACAACCGCCACCGGCTCGCCCACGAAACGCACGCGATCCCTGGCCAGCATGTGCCGATCGGGCGCAGCGGCCTTCGATCCATCGCGGTTTTGTAAAACGGCAGCGTTTAGCACCGTGTCGATGCCCGAAGCTGCCAGATCGTCCAGCGTCATGACCAGCCGAACGCCGTCGGCAGCCCGTGCGGCCTCGACATCTAGAGACGTGATGTCACCATGCGCCACCGGGCTGCGGAAGAATGCGGCAAACAAAGCGTTCCCGGGCACCGCATCATCCATGTAACGCCCCTGCCCGGTCAGGAACCGTTGATCCTCGGTCCGTTTCACCGGCTGGCTTCTGCCGAACTTTTCCATGGGTGGCCCTCCTGCGCGGTCTCAGGGGCGAGCCTAGCCCGCGACCAGGCGATGTCCAGCGGAGTTCACTGAAATTCGTTTGCGCGCAAAGGATGTTCGGCTAGCCTTGGGCCATGAGCTGGACGCATGATACCGTTTTTCCCTTCTCTGCCCCGATGACCAGCGGGCAGTCGACCACACATGACGTTTATGTCGGCGGCGAAGGCCCACCGATCCTGATCCTTCAGGAACTGCCCGGGATCGGGCCCGAAACGCTGGCGTTGTCCGCCAAGCTCAACGCATCCGGCTTTCGCGTCTACCTGCCTCATTTGTTTGGAACATATGGCAAGGTTGAAATGGCCAAGAACATGGCTCGGTTGTTCTGCGTGCGGCGCGAGTTCAACATTTTCGCCCGTGGCAAGCAGAGCCCCATTGCAGGATGGATGCGCGCCCTGACCCGTGAGATCAAGCAACGCGAAAACAGCGCCGGTGTGGGCGTCATCGGCATGTGCCTGACCGGCAGTTTCGCCCTGACCCTCATGGCCGAAGACGCCGTTCTGGGCGGGGTAGCCAGCCAACCTGCGCTGCCGATCCTCGGGGGTCGCCATCTGCACATGAGCGCTGAAGACATCGGCGCGGCCTCTGCGGGTATGACCGCGAAAGGCCCCGGTCTGGCGATGCGGTACTCCGAAGACAAGCTTGCACCAAAGAAACTGATGCAGGCGCTTGAACAGGCATTCGGCAATCTGCTGGAAACCGTCGAATATCCCGGCAAGGATCATTCGCTGCTGACGCTGGATTTCCATGAACCCGCCTATCAACGCGTTGACGCCTATTTCAAAGCACGCTTTGGCGTGGCTTAGGCGCACTAGGCCTTCCCCTTGCCGCGCGCATTCGCTATTGCAGGCGCGGACCCGAATTTGTTGACGCAGGACGCATCCCATGGCGATGGAAAAGACATTCAACGCGGCCGAGGCCGAGGCCCGGATCTACAAGGCCTGGGAACAGGCCGGAGCCTTCAAGGCAGGCGCGAACCGTTCGCGCGAGGAAAGCTTTACCATCATGATCCCGCCGCCCAACGTGACCGGTGCTCTGCATGTGGGCCATGCGTTCAACAACACCCTACAGGACATCCTGATCCGTTGGCACCGCATGCGTGGCTTTGACACGTTGTGGCAGCCCGGCCAGGACCACGCCGGCATCGCAACCCAGATGCAGGTCGAAAAGATGCTGGCCGCCACCCAACAACCCAGCCGCAACGAATTGGGCCGCGAAAAGTTTCTGGAGAAAGTCTGGGAATGGAAGGGTGAATACGGCGGCACCATCATCGAGCAGCTGAAACGCCTCGGCTCCTCCTGCGACTGGTCGCGCAACGCCTTTACCATGGCCGGTGCAGCGGGCGACCCGCGCACGGGCCATGAAAACAGCCCCAACTTCCACGACGCGGTCATCAAGGTTTTTGTCGACATGTACGACAAGGGCCTGATCTACCGCGGCAAGCGGCTGGTCAACTGGGATCCGCATTTCGAAACCGCGATCTCGGACCTCGAGGTCGAGAATATCGAGGTCGCCGGCCACATGTGGCACTTCAAGTACCCGCTGGCCGGGGGTGAGACGTACACTTACGTTGAAAAAGACGAGGACGGGAACGTCATCCTTGAGGAAGAGCGGGATTACATTTCCATCGCCACGACCCGCCCCGAAACCATGCTGGGCGACGGCGCGGTCGCGGTGCACCCCTCGGACGAACGCTATGCGCCGATTGTCGGCAAGCTGTGCGAAATCCCGGTTGGTCCGAAAGAGCATCGCCGCCAGATCCCGATCATCACCGACGACTACCCCGACCCCGATTTCGGCTCGGGCGCGGTGAAGATCACCGGCGCACATGACTTCAATGACAACATGGTCGCCAAGCGCGGCGGCATTCCGATGTACCGCCTGATGGACACCAAGGGCGCGATGCGGGCCGATGGGGCCCCTTATGCCGAAGAGGCAGGCAAGGCGCAGGACTATGCGCGTGGGCGCGCGTTTACTGAGAACGAAATCGACGCGATCAATCTGGTGCCGGATCATCTGCGTGGCCTCGACCGGTTCGAAGCGCGGGCCAAGGTGGTTGAAGAGATCACGGCTGATGGTCTGGCCGTGATGACCCGCGCGGATGATCCGCGCCTGGGATCGACCGCATTGAAGCCGGATCAGGAAGGCGCCGACACACTGGTGCCGCTGGTCGAAAGCAAACCGATCATGCAGCCCTTCGGCGACCGGTCGAAGGTGGTGATCGAGCCGATGTTCACCGATCAGTGGTTCGTCGATGCCGCCAAGGTCGTCGGCCCTGCGCTGGACGCGGTCAAGGACGGCACGGTCAAGATCATCCCCGAGTCGGGCGAGAAGACCTACTACCACTGGCTGGAAAATATCGAACCCTGGTGCATCAGCCGCCAACTGTGGTGGGGGCATCAGATTCCGGTTTGGTATGGTCTAGACCTGTCCGCAGAAGACTTCATTGACGACGAGAATGATGGCGACCTTGATCTGGTTGAATTGGGTCGTTTGCTGAACGAAGGCGGCATGCTGCATCGTGGCAATGTCATGGAATGTGCCGCGAGTTTCGAGGCCGTTACCGAAAAGTTCCTGGACGACAATGCGGACATTCCCAGCCCTCTGAGCCACGCGACCGTGATCGAAGTCGCCGACAAGCAGGAGGCGATCCATCGGTTCGCCGAAAGCCTGGCGCAGTACGCCGTTGAACAGGATCCGACCAAGCTGGTTTACCCGGTGTGGCGCGACCCTGACGTGCTGGACACGTGGTTCTCCTCTGGCCTGTGGCCCATCGGCACGCTGGGCTGGCCCGAACAGACCGAAGAGTTGCAGCGCTACTTCCCGACCGATGTTCTGATCACCGGTTTCGACATCCTGTTCTTCTGGGTCGCCCGGATGATGATGATGCAGCTGGCCGTGGTCGATCAGATCCCGTTCCACACCGTCTATCTGCACCAGCTCGTCCGCGACGAGAAGGGCAAGAAGATGTCCAAGACCACCGGCAACGTCATCGACCCGCTGGAGATTGTGGACGAGTTCGGTGCCGACGCGCTGCGCTTTACCAACGCGTCGATGGCGGCGATTGGCGGGGTGCTGAAACTGTCCCGCGAACGCATCACCGGTTATCGCAACTTTGGCACCAAGCTGTGGAACGCCGTCCGCTTTGCCGAGATGAACGAGGTTTTCACCGACGCCGTGCCGCAATTGGATGCGGCCGATCTGAAGCCCAAAGCCGCCGTGAACCGCTGGATCATCGGCGAAACTGCCCGCGTGCGCGAAGAGGTCGACGCGGCGCTGGACAGCTACCGCTTCAACGACGCGGCGAACGGGCTTTATGCCTTTGTCTGGGGCAAGGTCTGTGACTGGTATGTGGAACTGTCCAAACCTCTGCTGCAAGGCGATGACGCCGAGGCCCAGGCTGAAACCCGCGCCACCATGCGCTGGGTTCTGGATCAGTGCCTGGTCCTGCTGCACCCGATCATGCCATTCATCACCGAGGAGCTGTGGGGCCTGACCGGCACCCGCGCCAAGATGCTGGTGCATGCCGACTGGCCGACCTATGCCGCCGCCGAACTGGTTGATGCCGCCGCGGATCGCGAAATGAACTGGGTGATCTCGGTGATCGAGAACACCCGTTCGGCCCGCGCCCAGATGCGCGTTCCGGCCGGTCTGTACGTGCCGATGCTGGTGACCGAGATCGACGCCCACGGCCAGGCCGCCTGGGACCGGAACGAGGCGCTGATCAAGCGACTGGCCCGGATCGACAGCCTGACCAAAGCCGACACGCTGCCCAAGGGCACCATCTCTATCGCGGCGCCCGGAGCGTCCTTTGGCCTGCCGCTGGCGGATATCATCGACATCGGAGCGGAAAAGGAACGGCTGGAAAAGGCCAAGGGCAAGCTGGCCAAGGAACTTGGTGGCCTGCGCGGGCGTCTGAACAACCCGAAATTCGTGGCCTCGGCCCCTGCAGAGGTCGTGGAAGAGGCCAAAGCCAACCTCGCAGCCCGCGAAGAGGAAGAAGCGAAACTGAACGAGGCGCTGGCCCGACTGACCGAAATCGCCTGATCTTCATCTTTTCCCAAATACTCAAATCCGGAACCCCGCCGCGACCACAACGGCGGGGTTTTCTTTTGCACGTTCAGACCTTGCCCGACCCTGCCCCTGCTTGTTAGCAATCAGCGAACACATTTCCCCGAGGCCGTCATGACGCACAAAGCCCCACCGTTCCAGACAGTCTCGACCGGGCTGGTTGTGGCAATCGTCGGCTTTTTCAGCTCTTTCCCGATTGTATTGCAAGGGTTGGCGGCGATGGGCGCGTCCCCGACGCAGGCGGCGTCCGGATTGATGATGGCGGCCATTGCCATGGGCCTGACCGCCATCGTGCTGAGCCTGTGGTACCGACAGCCGATCAGCGTGGCCTGGTCCACGCCGGGTGCGGCCCTGCTGGCGGTTTCCGCCACACCTGCACTGGGGTTTGCCGAAGCGACAGGCGCGTTCCTTTGTGCAGGGGCTTTGACCGTGTTGGCCGGGCTGTGGCGACCATTGGGGCGAATGGCTGCGGCGATACCGACGACCCTGGCGCAGGCCATGTTGGGGGGCGTGTTGCTGCCGCTTTGCATATTGCCCTTTCAGGCAGCGGTTGACCTGCCATGGCAAGCCTTGCCGGTAATTCTGACATGGTTCATCGCCGGCCGGATCAACCGCCTGTTTGCCGTTCCGGCTGCGGTCGTAGCAGCGGCAGCCGTCGTCGTTCTGAACGCCGGGGACGCGTCGCTGACGCCGACGCAATGGATCGCGGCTCCGGTCTGGACCACGCCCAGCTTCTCTGCGGCTTCGGTCATCGGGATTGCCGTGCCGCTGTTCATCGTCACGATGGCGACCCAGAACATCCCCGGCATCGCGGTGATCCGCAGCTTTGGCTATGCGCCGCAGACCGGCAAGCTGTTCTCGTCCGTGGGTATTTCCAGCATCTTGTCTTCTCCGTTCGGTGCCCCCGCCACCTGCCTTGCGGCGATCACCGCTGCGATGTGCGCGAACGAGGACAGCCACCCCGACCCCGCGCAACGCTATTGGTCTGCCGTGATGGGTGGGTTGTTCTATTGCCTGTTCGGGGTGTTCGCCGTGGCGATTACCGGGTTCGCCATTCATGCCGATTCACTGTTGATGGGCACGCTGACCGGTGTTGCGCTGATCGGGGTGATGGCCAATGCCACATCCGCCGCGCTGGAAGTTCCGGCCGAGCGCGAAGCGGCCATCCTGACCTTTGCCATCACTGCATCCGGCATTACCGCGTTTGGACTTGGTGCGGCCGTCTGGGGCTTACTGGCAGGCGGGATGGCCTATCTTGTGAAACAACGCTTTCGGTAAACGGGTTCAAACCGCACTTCAAAGCAAGTATGAAGAGGCCATGTTTGGAGCGTTGGGAAAACTGGTCGAGCGCCAGATCAAGAAAGCCCAAGCCGAGGGTCAGTTGCAGGGCCTTGAGGGCGAAGGCCAACCGCTGCCTGACCGGTCATCCGAGGCATTGAGCGATCCGGCCACCGCCGCCGGCCATCGGATCATGGCGCAGGCAGGCGTGTTGCCGGAAGAATTCGACATCAAAAAACAGCTCGACACAGCGCGGCAGGATTATGCGACCCTGACGGACCCCGCCGAGCGTAAGGCCGCAATGGCCCGTATCGCCGATCTGGAAATGCGCTACAACATGGCCCGCGACGCGCGGCGGGCCTTCATGCGGTGATCATTTGAACTCGGGCTTGCGGCCCTGCATCTGCGCCATGACAACTTCCATCTGGTCGGGTTTGCCAATCAGTTCCACCTGCTCAGCGGATTCCGCCATCAGAACGTCTGCGCGGGCCTGAGTTTCGGCAACCTCGATCAGACGCTTGGCGGCACGGATGGCCGAAGGGCTTTGGCCCGCGATGTTTTCGGCTAGGGCCAACGCTTCGGTCAACGGATCGTCGGACAATTGCGTCACAAGGCCCCACTCCGCCGCCTGCGGCGCACCGATCGGGCGGGCCGTATAGGTCAGCAGCCGCAGCACGTCCGACCGGACCAGCCGAGGCAACAGAACCATGCCGCCCATATCAGGAATGATGCCCCATTTCATCTCCATCACGGCCAGTTTCGCTTCGGGATGCGCGATACGGATATCCGCGCCCAGCGCGATTTGCAGGCCACCGCCATAAGCCACGCCCTGAATTGCGCAGATCACCGGAACCGGAACGCGACGCCAGATCAGCGCCAGCTCCTGCATCTCGTTGGCGTCTTCATGGCTGCGGGTCATCAGCCATTCCGTGGGGTCCATATGGGCCATCTTGGCAAAGCTTGCCATGTCGAGCCCGGCGCAAAAGCTTTTGCCTTCGCCGGACAGGACCACGGCACGGGCATCCGAGGCGGCGACCTCTTGCCCGGCGGACAAAAGTGCCTTGATCATTGCATCATCCAGCGCATTCATCTTGTCGCCTCGGGTCAGAGTGACATGGGCAACGTGGTCTTGATAGGCAACGGATACGCGTGACATGGAGGACCTCCGGAAATTCAATCGTGACAAACATGCCCGGACAGACTGCGGAATACCACTGCGACGTCAGGGCATGTCGCTGACAGGCATTCGCCCGAACCACGGGGAATCGAGCGTCATGACATAGAACTGATCCCCCGCAATCTTACCGCCGGTCGTGATGCCCAAGCGGCCTTGCGGGTCCTGTAGCGTGCGCAGGATCGTACCATCGCCATCAAACTGCACCATCATGCCGCGATGGATCGGCGCGGGGCGCACTGCCGGACCCAATCGCCAGATCACCTTGCGCAGGAACGGGTACGGCATCAGCGCCTCGGACGGGACACGCGGGCTGGCGAAGGCCATCCAATAGGTGCCGTCGCCCTGAGCCTCGAGGTTGTCGGGATAGCCGGGCAGGTTTTCCAGCAGGATCTCTTGCCGCCCTGCATTTGGTCCGGTCAGCCACAGCTTGTGCACGCGCGCGCGACCTGTTTCCGCGATCAGCAGAAAATCCTCGTCAGGTGAAAGCGCGACACCGTTGGTATAGACAAAGCCCTCGGCGATTTTCTCGGTGCGGCCGTCGGGTGTGCGACGCGCGACGTAACCCGTATCGGACTGTTCCCAGATGGTGAGGACAGAGGTCGGTTTGGTCCCGCCCATGGTTTCAGGATCGAAGCGGTCAGATGAATTCGAGAAGTAGATCGTGCCATCCCGCGCCACATCCAGCTGGTTGGCGTAGATCACCGGCGCGCCGTTGATGTCGCCCACCAGCGTGTCCAATGTGCCCGGACCGGTCCAACGCATCACCCCCCGATAGCTGTCAGCGATGAAAAGCGCGCCATCCGGTCCGGCCTTGAGGCCGAGGGGACGACCGCCAAGTTGGTCAACCTCGACCGGTTCCGCCCCGTCGATGCGGTAGAGAGTGCCGGACAGGCTGGTTGTGTAGATCGTGCCATCTGGCATGAAAGCGATGTCTTCAGGGCCAATCTCTGCACCCGGCAGGCGAATCAGCTGCGCGACGCCCAGCGCGTTGTTCTCTGCGAAATCACCTGTGAAACCGGCATCTACCGGCATTTCGACGGCGACAGGTTTTACCGGGACGGGCCAGACCAGAAGATAGGCGAGGCCCAGGAGAACAACGATCGAGAGAATGCGCATCTGCGCTCCTTTATTCTTACTTCTTTTCCAGCGCGCCCAACGCCTGTGCGCGCTTGCTCATTGATCGGGCTTGGGGTTATCTGCGGACATGACCGGACCTCGATACACCCCGCTTGCCCAATCCCTGCCCGCCACCGTGCCCTTTGTCGGCCCGGAAACGCAAGAGCGCCAGCGCGGCGCGTCCTTTGTGGCCCGACTGGGCGCCAATGAGAGCATTTTCGGCCCCTCGCCCCGCGCGATCGAGGCCATGGCGCAAGCCGCGTCCGAGATCTGGATGTACGGCGACCCCGAAAACCATGACCTGCGCCATGCTTTGGCCGACCATCACGGCGTATCGCCGGAGAATATCGTCGTGGGCGAAGGTATTGACGGGCTGCTGGGCTATCTGGTGCGGCTGATCGTCGGGCCCGGGGATGCGGTTGTCACCTCGGACGGGGCCTATCCGACCTTCAACTATCATGTGGCCGGGTTCGGCGGCATTCTTCACAAAGTGCCGTATTCAGGTGATCACGAGGACCCATCGGCGCTTTTTGCCAAGGCGGCTGAGGTTGGTGCCAAGCTGGTCTATCTGGCCAATCCGGACAATCCGATGGGCAGCTGGCATTCCGGCGCGGACATCGTGGCTACCATGGATGCCTTGCCTGATGGGTGCCTTCTGGTTCTGGACGAAGCCTATGTGGAATGTGCGCCCGAAGGGACGGCTGCACCAGTCAGTATAGATGATCCGCGCGTAATCCGGATGCGGACATTTTCTAAGGTCTATGGCATGGCGGGCGCGCGGGTTGGCTATGCCCTAGGAGCGCCCGACCTGATCGCAGCCTTCAACAAGGTGCGCAACCATTTCGGCATGAACCGAGCGGCGCAGGCCGGGGCGCTGGCCGCGTTGCAGGATGGCACCTGGCTGGAGCACATTCAGGCGCAAATCGCCGAGGCGCGTGAGCGGTTAGCAACGATTGCCTGCGAGAACGGGTTGGAGCCCCTGCCCTCCGCCACCAATTTCGTGGCGATTGACTGCGGGCGGGATGGCGATTTCGCCAAGGCCGTACTGGACGCTTTGGTTGCGCGGGGCTTGTTTGTCCGGATGCCGTTTGCAGCGCCCCAGAACAGGTGCATCCGGGTAAGCTGTGGTGAAACAGCAGATCTGGATGCTTTTGCGGTCGCATTGCCCAAGGCGCTAGCGGAAGTGCGGGCAAAGACAGGCTAGCGCTGGTCTGTCTTGCCATCGGGTCAAAGGGGGGCTGTCTGCCCCCCATCGCGCAAAGCGCGATCCCCCCGAGGATATTTTTGGCCAGATGAAGGGGCGGATCGGTGCTGTTGGTCTGAGGCGTGTCAGGCGGCCAGAACGGCGGCTGCGGCCTCGAGCGCGCCTTTGCCACGGGGGATATCAAGAGCGGCCATGGCCGTTTCCATACCCCCCAGCATCGCCATCACCATCTGCCCGTTGACATGGCCCATATGCCCGAGGCGAAAACAGCTGTCGTAGTCCTCCATCCCAAGACCAATGCCCAGCGTCAGGCCCAGCTGATGTTCAGTGAACGCGCGCAGGGCCGTGCCGCGACCTTCTGTCAATCGCAAGGCCGTGACGGCGTGACTGCGGTGGGCGCGATCGGCAACGTTCAGATGCAGCGCGCCGCCTTCGGCCCATGTTTCGCAGGCCGCCCAGTTGGCAGTGGCCAGACGTTCATGGCGGGCCCAGACCTGTTCGATCCCCTCTGCATGGATCAGATCAAGCGCGGCGCGCAGGCCATAGAGGTGGTGCGTGGGCGCGGTGCCGTTGAAATACTGATAGAACAGGTCTGGATCGGCGCGCGGCTGCCAATCCCAATATTGCGAAACGCGCGGCATGGTGGCCCGTTTGGCTTGTGCTTTTTCGTTGAAGAAAACAAAGCCGATGCCCGCCGGGGTCATCAGGCCTTTTTGGCAAGCGGCAACTGTGACATCGACACCCCAGCCATCCATCTCGAACCTGTCACAGCCAAGTGAGGCAATGCAGTCTGCCATCAGCAGCGCCGGGTGTTGCAGGTCGTCCAGAAGCCTGCGCAGCGCCGGGATGTCGTTCCGGATCGAACTGGATGTATCCACGTGGACCGCCAGAACCGCCTTGATCTGGTGGTTTCGATCCGCACGCAACGCGTCTGCGATCCGGTCAAAATCCCAGGTTGACGAGGTGCCGAAATCGATCAGTTGAACCTTTGCCCCGATGCCTTCGGCCATCTCGGCCCAGCCATGGGTGAACCGGCCCGAGGCAGGAGCCAGAACGGTTTCGCCGGGGGCGATCACGTTGGACAGAGCGGCCTCCCAGGTGCCGTGACCATTGGCGATATAGATGGCAACGTTGTGATTTGTGCGGGCAACCCGGCACAGATCGCGGGTCAGGTCGGGCATCATGTCGATGAGCGCGCCATCATAGATGTTGGGCGACGGACGGTGCATGGCTTGCAAAACCGCATCCGGCATGACCGAAGGGCCCGGAATGGCCAAATATGTCCGCCCCTGGGAAAGGGATACCGTCTGTGTCATGGGGTCAACCTGTATAAATTGACGCCCACATTACCGAGAGGCCGCGCGGCGTCAATCCGCCAGCTTCGACGCCTCGCGCGCAAGTGTCTCGATCCCGGCCCAGTCGCCGTTTTCGACCAGTTGCTTTGGTGCGACCCAGCTTCCGCCAGCGCAGATCACGTTGGGCAATGACAGGTAGTCGCGGGCGTTGGCGGGGGACACGCCCCCGGTCGGGCAAAAGCTGATCTGGGGGAGCGGCGCGCCGATTGCCTTGAGCGCGGGCGCGCCGCCCGAGGCCTCGGCCGGGAAGAATTTCAACATGTCATAGCCTTTTTCCAGCAACGCCATAGCCTCGCTTGCCGTCGCGGCGCCGGGCAACAGCGGCAGATCTTCGGCTTCGCAGGCCGCGATCAGGGCATCCGTGGAACCGGGGGAAACGCCGAACTGCGCGCCCGCCTTTTTGGCGGCGCAGACGTCTTCGGGTGTGACCAGCGTACCTGCGCCGACCACGCCGCCCGGCACCTTGGCCATCGCGCGGATCGCGTCGAGCGCGGCGGGCGTGCGCAAGGTGACCTCAAGCGCGGGCAAGCCGCCGGCGACCAATGCCTCGGCCAGCGGGCGGGCCTGCGCGACGTCATCGACAACCAGAACCGGAACAATGGGCGCCATAGCGCAGATTTCGCGGGTGCGTTGGGATTTGGACATGATGTTAAACTCCGAAAACGCTGGCACCGGTGTCGGCCGAGCCGACATTCTGGCGGAACGCACCAAAAAGATCGCGCCCAGCGCCGTGTTGATTGGCGGACAGGTCGGCGGTCGCGGGGGACCGGTCCAGAACGCCTGCGGTGAGGATTTCCAGATCACCCCTGACCGCGTCGACGCGCAGGACGTCACCGTCCTGAAGGTATGCAATGGGGCCGCGGTCGAGCGCCTCGGGGACAACATGGATGGCGGCGGGTACTTTGCCGGAAGCGCCAGACATGCGGCCATCGGTGACCAGAGCCACTTTCTGGCCCCGGCCCTGCAGGATCGACAGCATGGGCGTCAGCGAGTGCAGTTCCGGCATCCCGTTGGCCTTGGGGCCCTGAAACCGGACCACGACGATAACGTCATCTGTGAACTCTCCGGCTTTGAAGGCGGCTTTCACCTCATCCTGATCGTGGAACACCCGCACGGGTGCTTCGACGACCTGATGTTCCGGCGCTACGGCTGATACTTTCATAACCCCAGTGCCCAGATTGCCGGTCAGGCGCGACAGGCCCCCGGTGGGTTGGAACGGGTCATTGGCTGGGCGCAGGATCTTTTCGTTCAGGCTGTGTCCCGAACCATCCTGCCAGATCAACTCGCCATCGATCAGTTTGGGTTCCTTGGTATAGTTGTGCAGCCCCTGACCTGCGACGGTCAGCGTGTCCGGGTGCAGCAAGCCTTGTTCAAGCAGAGTACCGATCGTGTACCCAAGGCCGCCGGCCGCGTGGTAATGGTTCACATCCGCCAGGCCGTTGGGATAGACCCGCGCGACCAGCGGCACCACAGCGGAAATATCGGAAAAATCCTGCCAGTCCAGCACGATACCACCAGCGCGCGCCATGGCGATCAGGTGGATCAGCAGATTGGTTGAACCACCGGTTGCCATCAGACCGACGATGCCATTGACGAAAGCGCGCTCGTCCAGAACCTGACAGACCGGAGTGTAGCTGTTGCCCAACGCGCTGAGCGACAGGGCACGGCGCGCGCCTTCCTCGGTCAGGGCGTCACGCAACGGGGTATTCGGATTGACGAAGCTGGAGCCCGGCAGGTGCAGCCCCATAAACTCCATCAGCATCTGGTTGGTATTGGCGGTGCCATAAAAAGTACAGGTACCGGGGCCGTGATAGGCCGCCATTTCAGCCTTCATCAGCTCTTCGCGGCCCACTTCCCCGGCGGCGAATTTCTGTCGGACCTTGGCTTTTTCGTCGTTCGGCAAGCCGCTGGTCATCGGGCCTGCGGGCAGGAATACGGCAGGCAGATGGCCAAAGGCCTGCGCGCCGATGATCAAGCCGGGCACAATCTTGTCGCACACCCCAAGAAAAACAGCCGCGTCATAGGTGTTGTGGCTAAGCGCCACACCGGTTGCCAACGCGATGACGTCGCGTGAGAACAGCGACAGCTCCATCCCCGCTTCGCCCTGGGTGACACCGTCGCACATGGCTGGCACACCGCCTGCCACCTGTGCCGTTCCGCCGGCGGCACGGATCGCATCGCGGATCAGGGCGGGATAGCGTTCAAACGGCTGATGAGCCGAAAGCATGTCATTATAGGCGGTGACAATACCCAGATTGCCCGCAGTGCCGGTGGCCATCGATTGCTGATCCTCGCCCGCGCCCGCATAGGCATGGGCCTGACCGCTACAGGACAGATGCGCACGGGCAGGACCCTTGGATCTGGCTTGCTCCATCCGTTCAAGATGTGGGCCGCGCAGATCGGCGCTGCGGTCGATGATCCGTTTGGTGACATCGGAAATGACTGAGTGAACCATGATTACCCTCCGATCTGACGCCAGCGGCGCCCATCGCGATGCATCAGCATCAATGCTTCTTCGGGGCCTGAACTGCCCTGATCGTACCGGGACGGGCGGTCTCCGCGCTGCTCCCAGCCCTGAATGATGGGATCGACCCAGGCCCAGGCGGCCTCGGCCTCGTCCCCACGCATGAAAAGTGTCTGATCGCCACGGATGACATCCATGATCAGCCGCTCATAAGCGTCGGGGGCTTGCGCTTCGGCCCCAAGCGCATCGGCAAAGCTCATGTCCAGCGCAACATCCGACAGCCGGAAGCCCCCCGGCCCCGGATCCTTGATCGTGGTGCGCAAGGTGATTCCTTCGTCAGGTTGCAACCGGATCACCAGAACGTTTCCGTGCAGAGGGCCGACATTGGGAAAAATCGTGTGCGGCGGATCGCGGAAGAACACCGCAATTTCGGATTCCCGCGCGCGCAGACGCTTGCCAGTACGCAGATAGAACGGCACACCTGCCCAACGCCAGTTGCCGATATGAACCTTGAGGGCGATGAAGCTTTCGCTTCGGCTGGCGGGGTTGCCGACATGATCGACATAACCGCCCTCGCCCTTATCGGCCCGATACTGACCGCGCGCTATGTCAGACTGGGCCACGGGCTCCAGCGCTTCGATCACCTTGACCTTTTCATCGCGCACCGCGTTGGGCGAGAATTTCGAAGGCGGTTCCATTGCGGTCAGACACAGCAACTGCACCAGATGGTTCTGGACCATGTCCCGCATTGCGCCGGACTGATCGTAATAGGCCCCGCGCCCTTCGACGCTTACGGTCTCGGCCACCGTGATCTGCACGTGGTCGATATGGGTCGAATTCCAGAGCGGTTCGAACAGCGAGTTGGCAAAGCGCAGCGCCATCAGATTCTGCACGGTCTCTTTGCCCAGATAATGGTCGATCCGGTAAATCTGATGTTCTTCGAAACAGGCACGCAAGCCTTCGTTCAGCGCCTTCGCCGAGGCAAGGTCGTGCCCAAATGGTTTTTCGACGACAATGCGGCTGTCCGGTGTCGCAAGACCGGCGTCATGCAGCCGCTGCGCGATACCCGAAAAAAGGCTTGGTCCAACGGACAAATAAAAGGCCCGCACGACGTCTTCGCGCATCCGTTCTTTCAGGTCGGACCACCCGGTCTCGCCCAGCGCATCCACGGGCACATATTCGACATGGGCAAGGAACCGATCCATTGTTTCCCGGGAAAAACCGGGCGCGAACTGTTCCATCGATTTTCGAACCTGATCGCGAAACCCGTCATTGTCGATATCAGAGCGTGCCGTACCGATGATCCGCGCGCCGTCGGGCATTTGGCCGACCTCGAAGCGATGGTACAGGCCCGGCAGGATTTTACGCTGCGCCAGATCGCCGGTCGCACCGAAAAGTACCAGATCAAATGGCTCTACCGGAATTACGCGTGAAACCATCACAGGCTCCTTCTGAATTTGCCGATATCAGCTTAGCACGGCGTGATACCCCGAAAAACCCAATATGTTATCGCTAACATTGCATGTCTATTAGAAAACCGCCCATGAAAAATCAAGCACAGTTTGAAGAAACCGTGCCGTTTAGCGCATCAGGTCTGATGGCGCAGCCAGTCCATGACCGCAGGACGCACCGATTGCTCTCCGCGGTGGCGCGCGTCAGCGATGATTTTGCGAACCTCCGTCAGATTGGACCGCAACAGCAGGCTTTTGACCGGGCCGATCGAGGCAGGCCGCATCGACAGCGTCCGTATCCCCATCGCCGCAAGGCACAAGGCCTCGACCGGGCGGCCTGCATCTTCGCCACAGAAGCTGAGTGGCGTGTCCGAGATATCGCAGCGTTCGACGATGCGTTCCATCAGGCTCAGGAAGCTGACATTCAGCGTGTCATAGCGACGCCGGACCAGTTCGTTTTCACGGTCAGCAGCAAAGAAGAACTGCTTTAGATCGTTCCCGCCAATCGAAATGAAGTCCACTTCGTCAAAGAATTTCTGCGGCGCGAAGGCCAGCGACGGCGTTTCCAGCATCGCGCCAACTTCAAGCATCTCGGGCAGCACATGACCCAACCGTTTTTCCCGCTCGATGGTTTTGTTCACTTCCCAACGGGCTTCGCGATATTCCTCGGCCTGCGCGACAAAAGGGAACATGATGGTCAGCGGTCGACCATTGGCGGCGCGCAGCAGGGCCTGCAACTGCATCCTCATGACGCCGCGCTTGTCCAGACCGACCCGAATGGCGCGCCAGCCCAGCGCCGGGTTTGGTTCCGCCACGTGCTTCATATAGGGCAGAACTTTGTCCGACCCGATGTCGAGTGTTCGGAATACTACCCTTTTGCCGCCTGCCGCGTCCAGAACGCGCTGATACTGGCTGACCAGTTCTGACCGTTTCGGCATCTGGTTGCGGATCAGGAATTGCAGTTCAGTGCGGAACAGGCCAACGCCCTCGGCGCCCGAGGTGCCAAGCGATGGCAGATCGGCCATCAGACCTGCATTCATCACAAGGTTAATCCGCGAGCCATCGCGCGTCACGCAGGGTGTTTCGCGGATCGACGCATAACGTTCCTGCGCCTTTGCCTGCATCGCGATCTTGTCGCGGAAGGCACTGACCACACTGTCTTCCGGGCGCAGATGCACAACACCTTGATCACCATCCACCAGAATATGATCTCCGTTCAGGGCCTCGGTGGTGATCCGGCCCACATGCACGACCAAAGGAATCGCAAGCGCCCGCGCAACAATCGTGGCATGACTGCCGACAGAGCCTTCTTCAAGCACGATCCCCTTCAGCGCCCGTCCGTATTCCAGCAAGTCGCCGGGGCCGATATTGCGCGCGATCAGGATCGGATCGGGTGGCAGATCAGCACTGTCCGTCTTGCCTTGCCCAGTCAGGATGCGCAGCAGGCGATTGCTGAGATCGTCCAGATCCGCAAGACGTTCACGCAAGTACGGATCGGTGACCTGTCCCATGCGCGCACGGGCCTGGGATTGTTCTTTCTCCACCGCGGCTTCGGCGCTGAGACCCAGGGCTATGTCTTCCTCCATCCGCCGCATCCAGCCTTTGGAATTGGCAAACATGCGGTAAGCTTCCAGGACCTTCAGCTGTTCCTTGTCGCCGCCCTGCGAAATTTCGAGCATCTTGTCGACGCCGACGCGCAGTTCTTCTACCGCATCGACCAAACGTTCGCGTTCCCGGTGAGGGTCTTCGGCAATGGGGTTGGTAACCACCACGCGGGGTTCGTGCAGCCAGACATGCCCTTCAGCAGACCCTTCCTGCGCCGGGCCGCCGCGCAGCAGAACCGATTGCTGGTGCAGGGGTGACAGGGCCGCGCCTTCGCCGACAAAGGCGCCAAGCTCGGCCATTTCGGCCAGCACCATGGCGACCACTTCCAGTGCATAGACCTCATCTGCGGAAAACTCGCGCGCCTCGCGGGACTGGACGACCAGAACGCCCAGCTTTTCCCCAAGGCGTTGAACCGGCACACCCAGGAACGAGGAGTACCGCTCCTCGCCGGTTTCCGGCATGTAACGGAAGCCCTTGGCCGACGGCGCGTCGGCGGTGTTGACGACCTTGCCGAACTTGGCGACCCGCCCCACAAGGCCTTCGCCCATGCGCATCCGGGTTTTATGAACCGCTTCCGGAGACAGCCCCTCGGTCGCGCAAAGTTCCAGCGTGTCTTCATCGCGAAACAGATAGATGGAACACACCTCGGCCCTGATGCTGTCGGCAATCAGGTGCGTGATCCGGTCAAGACGTTCCTGACCGGCGGCTTCGCTCGCCATTTCTTCGCGCAACCGCCGCAGCAGCTTGCGGGATTCTGTTTCCGTGCCGTCCGCCATGGCCCAACCGATTTAGTGTGTCAGGCGATACCTTTGGCCGATAAGCTCAGGCCGCCTTGTCCAGTTCAAAGGCATCATGCAGTGCCTGAACAGCAAGTTCCATGTATTTCCTGTCGACAAGGACGGAAATTTTGATCTCGGAGGTTGTAATGACCTTGATGTTGATCCCCTCATCCGAGAGCACCTTGAACATCTTGGCCGCCACGCCCGATTGCGAGCGCATCCCGATACCCACAACCGAGACCTTGCAGACATCAGTGTCTGCAACCAGTTCGGCATAGTTCAGCTCGCCCTTTTCCTTGATCTCCAGCAGCGCTTTTTCGGCGCGTGCCACCTGATCGGTGGGACAGGAAAAGGTCATGTCCGTGCGCCCCTCGTCCGAGATGTTCTGGACGATCATGTCGACGTTCACACCCTCTTCGCTGAGCGCCGAGAAGATTGTCGTGGCGATGCCGGGGCGGTCCGCCACGGAAACAACGGTCATTTTCGCCTCGTCGCGGGAATAGGCCACACCGGCCACAACATTGGATTCCATGATATCCTCCTCGTCGCAGACCAGCGTGCCGGCCTCATCGGATTGTTCTTCAAAACTTGAGAGAACGCGCAGTTTGACTTTGTATCGCATCGCAAGTTCGACCGAGCGGGTTTGCAGCACCTTGGCACCAAGCGACGCCAGTTCCAGCATTTCTTCGAACGAGATGCGGTCCAGCTTGCGTGCCTTTTCGCAGATGCGCGGATCGGTGGTATAGACGCCATCAACGTCCGTATAGATGTCGCAGCGTTCGGCGTCGAAGGCTGCCGCAAAGGCAACCGCCGTGGTATCCGACCCACCCCGACCCAGCGTGGTGATGCGGCCTTCGGGGCTGATCCCTTGGAAGCCTGCAACCACGGCAACGCGCATTCCTTCGCCGAATTTCTGATTCAGGTTCTCGGTCGGGATTTCCTCGATCCGCGCCTGACTGTGCGCGCTGGTGGTCAGCAGCGGCACCTGCCAGCCCTGCCAGCTGCGCGCGGGGATGTCCATTTCCTGCAAGGTCAGCGCCATCAGTCCAGCGGTAACATTCTCGCCCGAGGACACGACCGCGTCGTATTCCCTGGCGTCGAACAGAGGCGACGTTTCGTTCACCCAGCCCACAAGCTCGTTGGTCTTGCCCGACATGGCCGAGACGATGACGATCACGTCATAGCCCTTGGCAACTTCAACGCCGATACGTTTGGCGGCGCGGCGGATGCGGTCCAGATTGGCGACCGATGTGCCGCCGAATTTCATTACGAGTACGGGCATGGGGGCAAAAGTCTCCGCGCCTTGGATTTGACGTTCCGTGCCTCATAAGCGAGGGGCACCGCAAGGGCAAGGGCGCAAAGGAGTTCTGCCTGCGGCGCAGGGCCGCTTTACATTGCACCGGCGCGATGTCAGCCTAAGGATAACAACCAGATCAAGAGGTTCCTCATGTTTCGCCTAGCCCTCGCCTTTGCCCTATTGTCATCGCCTGCACTGGCCCAGGTCGCGAGTGTTGCCGGGACGGACGGCAAGAACGCGTTGGGCACAATTCCCTGCGCTGCAAATGCCGGTGATCCCGTACAAAGCTGCCACGCGGAACTGCGCCGCCATGATGACGGAAACATAACGGTCGCAGTGGCCCTGGGAGGCGGACATGTGCGCAATATCTATTTCAAGGATGGTGTGCCGGAATCCAGCAATTCGACCTCGAAAATCTCACATGAAACGCGAGGCGATATGATGGTGGTCTACATTGAACCTGGTGAGGTCTTCGAAATCCCCAAAGCCGCATTGGCCTCTCAGTAGGCGTGCGGTTGTCCGTCATAGGTTTCAAAACAGCCCGTTGTGCTTAGCGACAAGGCATCAAATCGTTCAATCAGGCCGGACACGGCCTGATCCACATCGATATCCGCCGCTGCACCGCCCATATCCGTCTGAACCCAGCCCGGATGATAGATGCCGACGGCAATCCCGTCATCTTTGAGATCCATCGCCAGATTCCGCCCAAGGTTCAGAGCCGCCGCCTTGGATGCGCGGTAGATATAACTGCCACCCGGCGCAAGTGTGTGCGACGCCATTTTCGACGAAAGGATCGCAACTTTACCGCCCGCGGCGCGCAGGTTGGGCAACAGGGTCTGTATGGTCAGAAAGACCCCCGTGACATTTACCGCAAAGCTTTGCGCCCACATGTCGGCCGGGTAGCCATCGATCGAATGCCCCTTGTCCAGATACACGCCGGCATTGCAGACCATCAGATCGACAGGCTGGTCTTTCATCTGTTCTGCCATGGCTGATTGCTGCACGGGATCGGACACATCCAGACGCACCTGCATGCTGCCGTCACGCGCCGTCCCAGTGACCTTGTCCCCCCGGTTCACGTAATGCTTTGCCAGGGCTTGCCCGATGCCGCGATTGGCGCCGGTGATCATGATGTGCATGATCAATTGGTCTTTCTGCTGGGGACAAACGGCAGCGGAGCCACCGGCACGCCATCTTCGATCAGGGATTTCGCCTCATCCAGCTTGGCTTCTCCGTAGATGGCACGCTCCGGAGCCTCGCCCAGATGAATCTTGCGCGCCTCGTTGGCGAAATCTTTCCCGACATAATCCGAGTTTTCTTCGACATGGCGGCGCATTTCGGCCAAAACCTTCTCGATTTCGGGCGATGGCGTTGCAACGTCGATCTTTTCTTCCGGAGTGGAACGGATTTCACTTTTCTTCCTGGCATTCCGCGCCGGGCGGACGCGAGGCGTCATGACCGCTTTCTCGACCTGCGTGCACCCGCAAACCGCGCAGGTGACCATACCCACAGAGGCCAGCTTGTCATAGGCTTCTGCGGATTGGAACCAACTGTCGAAACTGTGGCCTTCGCTGCATTTCAACGCGTATTGAATCATGTTCAGTCCAAAAAAACGATTGGCGAATAGATACCGATCAAGGTGACAATATCAAGCCTATCAGATGCTACTTCAATGTGAGTACGGCTTAAAGTCGCGCAACAATTCAGCGAGCTCATGAGAATCGACCTTTAGCGCCGCTTTTTTTGGCGAAAACCATTTGCGCCGACGCTCGGTCTTTTCCGGGTATTCCTGCGACACAGCGCTTACATGCACTGGAAAAACATCCACCAGACATAAGGATGGAGGCCGGTTCGAATGATGTTTGTGGTGCAGGAACTGCCCCAGTCGCACCCCGCTGATCCGACCAGATACGCCCGCCTCTTCCCAAGCCTCTTGCAATGCGGTTTCCTGCGGGCTCAGACCGGGGATGAGCCATCCTTTGGGAATGATCCATCGCCGTGCCTTGCGTGTCGTGACCAACAGAATCTTGGGACGGCCGCGCTTGATCCGGAAACACAAAGCCGAGGATTGCCGCAAAACTGGCTGCCTTGCAGCTTTTGGAAGGTCATGAAGCAACAATCGTGCTTTCATCAAGCGACGCTCCCTTTCGGTCGAACGTCAGCCATCCAAATTGGTACGCTCACCCAATCTAGCGGCTGCCACCTGCAATCATACCACATGATGTATCACACGCCAAGTCACTCACGTCGCCCAGGATATCGCCTACATTCGGGCAGAAAGCCGCCGTGCCAGATCCTCATGGGGGATGTCAGCGTCAATTGCCAACCGGCGCAAACCGAAATGCACGCGCGCTATCTGTTGGTAGTAGCGCGTGTAGACATAATTCGTGCCACCGCCGGCCAATGCCCCCAGCACAGGAACGGACTGGGCTGCAAGCTTTTGCCCCAGTACTATCGAAAAACGCGGCGCAACGGCGGCAATCAGGCGTTGCATGGCCGGTCCGGTCAGGGTCAGCCGGACCGAGAAAAACCCCAGGTCTGCCCCATCATCATGCGACAATGGTCCAGCTGCCGACAAGACGCGAACGCAATCGAACTTTACGTTTTCGGCAGAGGGATCAAACCCCTCGCGCGCGGCGGCCCCTTGAATGGCACGCAGCAGCATCGCGGTTGTCGCGGGCAGCTCCATCAAGGCTGTCGAAACGCCGCCCAGCCCCCCGGCCGCACCCATGGCAGTCGTCAGCGCGGTATTGACCCAGGGCTGTTGATCAGGAACCGCGCGCCGCGAGCCCTCGGCCGCATGCATCGCCAGCCACAATGCCTGCTCGGTTGCGCCTGTCAGGCCATTCCGAACGGGTTCTGGCAATTGCTCCAGCAAAGACTCGGCTGACCCCCCAAGTTTGTTGAGAAGTTTCACGCCGCCCCCTCCGGCGGACCGGTAGTGATCCGCCAAACGATCCAGTTCGGCCTCGGTATCCACGTTTTCAACAAGAACAACGTTCTGCATTCACGCCCTCCTGCCTTTCAACATCGGCGTTGCGCAGCATGGTTTCAATAGGTCAGCGGCTCCAACGTGTCACCGCGCCCTGAACCCCGGACCAGGCGCCGGGCACCAGTTCCAGCCCCAAAACCCGGTCAGGGTTGGTGGGCGGAGGCATTTCGACCGCGTGCAATCGCGTGAAACCGAACCGGCTGTAATAGGGCTGATCCCCGACCAGCATGACCCTCTGCCAACCGCGGGTGCGCCCCGCTTCGACTCCTGCATGTATCAGATATCCACCCAGGCCTTCACCTTGGTGGGTGGGGTGCACGGCAACCGGCCCCAGCAGCAGAGCATCATGATCACCAACATGAACCGGCCAGAACCGGATCGCACCGGCCAGAATCCCCTGACCGTCGCGCACGACCAAAGACAAGCCCGCAACCGGCGGTACATCATCACGCAAGCGGTAGGACGACAAAGCCTCGCGACCCGGCGCAAAACACAGGTCATACAGGGCTTCGACCTCCCACCAGTCGTCCGGCTCTTCCGGCCTGATCCCGAATTGCTGCACCCTGCCCTCATTTACTTGCTGGCAATCGCCCTAGCACTTCGCTACGCCTTGGGCAAACGCTTGGAGATCAGATGTTCTACCGCCCCGAAGACGGCCACGGATTGCCGCACAACCCGTTCAACGCCATCATCACGCCGCGCCCGATTGGCTGGATTTCGACTCGGGACGCGGATGGGGTCAACAATCTGGCACCCTATTCCTTCTTTAACGGCGTCGCCTATACGCCACCACAGGTCATGTTTGCCTCAACCGGCACCAAACAGGATCAGAACGCCGGCAAGGACAGCATCGCCAATATCGAGGCCACGGGCGTGTTTTGCGTAAATGTCGTGGCCCAAGCGCATCGGGACGCAATGAATGCAAGTTCGGCCGGGTTGCCGAAAGAAGTTGATGAGTTTTCGCATGCCGGGCTTTCACCCATAGAATGCGAAACCATACCCTGCGCACGGATCGAAGGGGTTCCAGCTGCGCTGGAATGCAAGCTGACCCAGATCGTCACGCTGCCCGGTGAAGCCAATCGGGTGGTGTTTGGCGAAGTGACAGGTGTACACCTGCACGACGATCATATTCGGGATGGCAAGTTTGACGTGACCTCGTTCCAACCTTTGGCGCGGCTTGGGTATCGCGATTACTCTGTCGTTTCCGAGTTGTTCAGCCTTTCGAGACCGGATGACTGATGCCCCTGCCTGACGCTGCGCGCCGATATCCTGTCACTCTGCCTGACGGCACGGAACACAAAGGAACGGCCTTTCTGTCACGAGTGATCAACCACCCCAGAATTCAGGTGGGAGATTACACCTACGCATCAGATTTTGACGAACCCGAGGATTGGGCCAATCGGTTGGCCCCTTACCTGTTCGAGTTTTCGCGCGAAAAGCTGATGTTGGGGAAGTTTTGCCAAATTGCCCACGGCGTCCGCTTTGTGACAGCCTCGGCAAGTCATGCGATGGATGGGATAACCTGCTTTCCCTTTCCGGTATTCGATCCGGAACAGATGCTGGAATTCCAGCCGGACGTCCGTGACACCGTGATCGGCAATGATGTCTGGATCGGCTATGGCGCACTGATCATGCCAGGAGCCAGTATCGGTGACGGAGCGATAATCGGCGCGGGTTCAGTCGTGCGTGGAACCATCCCGCCGTATGCGATCGTCTCGGGCAATCCTGCCGAAGTACGGCGATACCGGTTTGACGCCGACACAATCGAGCGGTTGCTTGCTTTAAAGTGGTGGGATTGGCCAGCCGAACTGATCGCCGAAGCCGAAAGCGCTCTGCTGACGGGAGATATCGATAAGCTGGAGCGCTTGGACCCTTGAAAAAGGCGGCCTGATTGGCCGCCTTTCGAAGTCAGTGCCCGCCCAGAATACCGGTGCGGACAGAGTAATCTACCGCCAGTTCGTAGTCCGGGTCATCATCACTGTCGACCATGAGGTGTCCGGCTTTGTTCAGCAGTTTGTGACAATCCCGGCTCAGGTGGCGAAGCATGACTCGTTTGCCTGCTGCCTCGTATTTTCCTGCGATATTCTCGATGGCTTGCAGCGCGGACTGATCCACCACGCGGCTTTCGGCGAAATCGATGATGACGGTTTCGGGATCGTTCGGGACGTCGAACAGTTCGATAAAGCCGTCAGAGGACCCAAAGAACAACGGCCCCTGAATTTCATAGACTTTCGCGCCTTTCTCGGTCTCGGAGTCACGCGTGACCGCATGAATGCGCTTGGCATTGTTCCAGGCATAGGCCAGCGCCGAGACGATGACGCCGACCACAACGGCAACGGCCAAGTCCTCCATCACCGTTACGACAGTGACCAGAACGATGACGAACGCATCGGTCATTGGTACTTTGCGCAGAATTTTGAACGAGTTCCACGCAAAGGTGCCGATCACAACCATGAACATCACGCCAACCAGCGCGGCCAGCGGGATTTGTTCGATCAGGGGTGATGCGAACAGGATGAAGACCAGCAGGAAAAGCGCTGCTGCAATTCCGGCAATACGAGTACGCCCGCCGGATTTCACGTTGATCATCGACTGCCCGATCATCGCGCAACCGCCCATGCCGCCGAAAAATCCGGTCACGATATTCGATGCGCCCTGCGCGATGCATTCCTGAGACGCCCCACCACGCTTGCCTGTGATCTCACCCACAAGGTTCAGGGTCAGCAAGGATTCGATCAGGCCGATGGCGGCCAGAATGACTGCATATGGCAGGATGATCTCAAAGGTTTCCCAGTTCAGAGGAACCATTGGAATATGGAAGGAAGGCAGGCCGCCTTCGATCGATGCCAGATCGCCGACGCGCGGCACATCAAGGCCAAAACCGATCACGATTGCCGCGACAACCAGAATACCGGCCAGCGGCGCAGGAATGATGCGTGTAATCCGGGGCATGACCCAGATCACTGCCATTGTCAGCCCGACAAGACCCAACATGGTGTAAAGCTGCATCCCGGACAACCATTCGCCGCCGCCCATGCCATGACCGGTATTTTCCATGGTTCCGGGCACTTTGAACTGCCCCATCTGGGCAAGAAAGATCACGATGGCCAGACCGTTCACAAAGCCCAGCATGACAGGATGCGGCACCAAACGGATGAAGCGCCCCCAATGCATCGCCCCGGCGATGACCTGAAGGAGTCCCATAAGAACAACGGTCGCGAACAGGTATTCAACCCCATGCTCGGCCACCAGTGCCACCATGACAACCGCAAGCGCGCCGGTCGCGCCCGAGATCATGCCCGGCCGTCCACCGATCAGTGCGGTGATCAAACCGACCAAAAACGCCGCATAAAGACCGACCAGCGGGTGCACACCCGCCACAAAGGCAAAGGCCACCGCCTCGGGCACCAGTGCAAGGGCAACAGTCAGGCCGGACAGCAGCTCGATCCGCAGGCGTGAGACGGTCAGCCCTTCATCTGGAACCCAGCGCAGATCGGGAATGGCAAGGCGATTGGCAAAGCTTGCCAGCAAGGCTCGGGGCATCAGACAGTCCTATAGGATTATATGTTCGCGCGAAGGCGTCGTTGTAGCTGGCGCGCCGGCATTGAGCTACTGCACAAAACGGGATGCAGCCATGCGTGTGACGCATACGTGACGCTCGCGGCAAGTTGATTTGCAGAACCATGATGAAGCCACAACATGTGAGGCCATGCGTTGGATCCTCTTCTTACTGTTCCCGGCCCTTCCCGTCCTTGCACAGGATTTGGATGGCAATGACACGGCCGGCAACTGGCGGGTAACGCATCACGAGATTTTCGGCATCTGGAATTCGATCTGTGACGAGCGCGAAGAAGACAACACCCTGCGGCAGCGGTGTTACATCCGACGGGCCGAGGTGTTTTCCTTTCGGCCAAAATTTGCGGCACAGTTCGTTTTCATTACGCCCGAACCTGAAGGTTTCAAAGTTGAATTCGGGATCGAGCCGGGCACTTTCTTCAACCCATCCGGATTTCGCATCGACAACAGCGAAGAAGCCATATGGCGCACGCGGCGCCCCGGATGCCTGACCGGGCTTGGCTGTACCTTCGAAGACCAACGTGCCGAGGCGCTTTTGGACGCCATGCTGACCGGCGATGCGTTCCGCTTTGTGTTTCGAGACCGGCACGGACAATCACAGGATCTGACCTGGTCTCTGGGCATATTTGGCGCGGCCTGGGATGATTTCACTGTGCAATCACAGCAGCGCAACCTGTTGACGATGCGGGAATAGGCCTCTTGTCAAATCCGGGCTGAACCCGCACAAATTCAACATCAGTTATTCAGGCGGAGCAGGACAGTGACCCAAACCAGAATAGCCGTCATCGGCGGATCGGGCATCTATGACATCGATGGGCTGGAAAACCCGGAATGGGTAGAGGTTGAGACCCCTTGGGGTACGCCGTCAGACCAGATCCTGACAGGGTCGCTTGACGGTATCGAAATGGCCTTTCTGCCACGTCATGGGCGCGGTCATGTGCATTCACCCACCGATGTACCTTATCGCGCCAATATCGATGCGCTGAAACGGTTGGGCGTGACGGACGTGATCTCGGTGTCGGCCTGCGGATCGTTCCGCGAACATATGGCACCGGGTGACTTCGTGATTGTCGATCAGTTCATCGATCGCACTTTTGCACGGGACAAAAGCTTTTTCGAAACGGGCTGCGTTGCCCATGTCAGCGTTGCTCATCCCACCTGCCCACGCCTGTCGGACGCATGCGAGACGGCAGGTAAGGCCGCCGGCATCACAATCCACCGGGGCGGCACCTATCTGGCGATGGAGGGCCCCCAGTTTTCAAGCCTTGCGGAATCCAGGATGTATCGCGAGCAATGGGGCTGTGACGTGATCGGCATGACCAACATGCCCGAGGCGAAACTCGCCCGCGAGGCCGAGCTGTGTTACGCGTCGATCGCGATGGTCACCGATTATGACAGCTGGCACCCGGACCATGGCGAGGTGGACGTGACCACGATCATCGCCACCCTGACCGGCAATGCCGAAAAAGGCCGCGCACTGGTCAAGGGCCTGCCGTCCCTTCTGGGGGCCGAACGAACACCCTGCCCGCACGGTTGCGACCGGGCGCTGGAATACGCGATCCTGACCGCACCGGAAAAGCGCGACCCGGCGCTTATGGCCAAGTTGGATGCGGTGGCCGGGCGTGTGATGTAAACGCCCGGTTTTGCTACTGATGGCCGGAAATCGCGCCGAAACCCGGCCTGGCACAGGGTACTGGTAAGGTTTGTTGTCCTGCCGGTTTGTCAGAACGGAACGTTCCCTGGCATTTTTCTTTAAGTGTTTCCTGCGACTTCTTGGGTTTCGAGCGTAATGCGTTTTGCGTATTTGGCCTGTTTTAGCGCCTCGAACAGGGAAATTGAATCCGACATTGTCGACTTGAATCCAATTCGTAGTATGACAGAAAATCTGTATGAATTGAGTTGAGTAAAGGAACCGCATCATGCCTTTTGAAGTCTGGCTGGCCTTTGTGGCTGCATCTACTGCTTTGCTGCTGCTCCCCGGCCCGACGGTGTTGCTGGTTCTCAGCTATGCCCTGTCCAAGGGGCGCAGTGTCGCCGTCGCATCGGCCACGGGGGTGGCGGTGGGCGATCTTTTGGCCATGACCGCATCTTTGCTGGGGCTTGGCGCGCTTGTTCTGGCTTCGGCCACGTTGTTTTCCGTTCTCAAATGGGTGGGCGCGGCCTATCTGGTCTGGCTTGGGATCAAGCTGTTGCGCAGTGCGCCAGCCGGTGGATTGAACATGGTCGACACCGGGCGGGATGTCACAGCGCGCAGCGTATTTGGCCACGCAGCCGCCGTCACAGCCCTGAACCCGAAATCCATTGCCTTCTTCATTGCCTTTGTGCCGCAGTTCATACGCCCCGCTGAACCGCTTGGACCTCAGTTCGTCATCCTGATTGCCACATTCGTCGGGCTGGCCTGGTTGAACGCGTTGGCCTACGCCCTGTTGGCAGACAGGTTGCGGCGTTTGATCGGCCGCGCCAGCGTAATCACTGCGATGACACGGTTTGGCGGGTTGACCTTGATCGGCATGGGTATGGCCACGGCGGTCCTACGCCGACCGGCCTGACACCGCATCAGTCTTCGGCGTGCTCTTTCATGAATCCACGGATAAATCTGCGGATTTCGCGCGCAGCCGACGTGTCCAGCTCTTTGCAAAGCTCGACAAACGAGTCACGTTCATCCCTGTCGAGGCGTAAGACCAACTGACTGTTTTTCTTGGTCGATCCTTTGCCTTCATTCCTGGCCACGTGTATTTTTCCCAACGAAGTTAAGCTCTATCTGGCGATGCTGTGCATATCCATAGCATAGTTTTTGTCGTTATCGGGCACTTAACGGCAAGGACAGGACATTGACAATGAACCTTGCCACCTTCGGACCGTTCTTGAGCCAGCTCCTCGCAATTGAAGCCGACCGCGCCTGAGACACGGACATGTCGAATTGCAAACCAAACAGATTGCTCATTGCGCTACCGGAAATTCGAGCGTGGAACTGTTTGGAACAGGTGGCAGCAAGCAAGAAAATGGGTCGGAGACTTATCTTGGCCGGCGCACAAGTTGCGTCGGTTTTTGGCCTGCTCAACGCTGCAACCTCACTCCCGTGCTGATCCAGCCGTGGAATTGTTCCTTGCATGGCCAACCCCGTTGGGCCAAACACAATACCTGTGTTTGACGCTAAAAGGTTGGTCCATGTCCAGAAATAAATCTGTCAAAGATTATATCCGAACCATCGTCGATTTCCCGCATGAAGGGATCATGTTTCGGGATGTGACAACTCTGTTTGCCGACCCCCGTGGGTTTCGGATGGCGATTGACCAGATGCTGCACCCCTATGCCGGTGAGCAGATTGACAAAGTGGTCGGGCTTGAAGCACGCGGGTTCATTCTGGGCGGTGCGATTGCACATCAGTTGAGCGTCGGTTTTGTCCCGATCCGCAAGAAAGGCAAACTGCCCGGCACGACAATCAGCCAGGACTACAAGTTGGAATACGGAGAGGCGATCGTCGAGATCCATGACGATGCCATCCAACCCGGCGAAAAAATTCTGGTGGTTGACGATCTGCTCGCCACGGGCGGAACTGCAGCGGCGGGCATCAAGCTGATCGAGCGGCTTGGGGGCGAAATCGTCTCGTGCGCCTTCATCATTGACCTGCCCGAGCTTGGCGGCAGTAAAGTGTTGGAAGAGATGGGCATGGACGTGCATGTCCTGTGCGAATTCGAAGGACTCTGATCAGGAGTTTTTCACAAAAACGTGACTGGAAACTAAAAACCGGAAAGGCTTAGCCCGGTTTTCGCGCCGATCAAGGCGCAAAACGGATCAATATAAGTAATCTTGTGGTCAGGTTGCCCCGTACCCTAGGTGATGCTGCTTGAAGCATTTCAACCCAGGGAGTTTAGCTCATGTTCCGCAAATTCGCCGCCGCCGGTGTCGCCTCGATCCTCTTCAGCACTGCTGCATTCGCCGATGGTCACGGCAAGGACATTGTCGACACAGCCGTCGCCGCTGGCAGCTTTGAAACACTTGTCGCGGCAGTTCAGGCCGCCGAACTGGTGGACACACTTAAAGGCGAAGGCCCGTTCACCGTGTTTGCCCCCACCGATGACGCGTTCGCGGCTTTGCCAGAAGGCACCGTCGAAAACTTGCTGAAGCCCGAAAACAAGGATCAGCTGGTTGCCATTCTGACCTACCATGTCGTGCCGGGCAAAGTGATGTCAGGTGATCTGAGCGATGACATGACGGCTGCAACCGTACAAGGCGGCGATATCACGATCGATCTGGATTCGGGTGTGATGGTGAATGACGCCAACGTGGTTCAGGCCGACATCGAAACCAAGAACGGCGTGATCCATGTGATCGACAAGGTGATCCTGCCTGCATCGTAGGAATCAACCGGGCACGGTCCGACGTTCGGGCCGTGTTCACCCTTTCAGAACCGCGCCGGGATTCATGATGCCCTGCGGGTCCAATGCCCGCTTGATGGCCCGCATCGCGCCCAGCTTGGCTGGATCGCAGTAGCGTTCCAAATCGCTGGTCTTTAGGCGCCCGACCCCATGTTCGGCACTGACCGAACCGTCGAAGGAATAGACCAGATCATGGACGGCCTGCTTGATCGCGCCTCTTTGATCATCAAATTCCGATCGGTATCGCCCTTTGGGCGGGAACACGTTGTAATGCAGGTTGCCGTCACCAAGATGACCAAAGCAATTGATCCGGAAGGACCCCAGGCGTGCAATCAATTCTCTGCCTTCGCAAATGAAATCGGGAATTCTGGAAATCGGGATCGAGATATCATGGCTCGACACTGACCCGATCAGACGATTGGCTTCGGGAATGCGTTCGCGCACCGCCCACAAATCGGCTCTCTGCGCTTCACTTTGGGCGATTACTCCGTCCTGAACCTGACCGAGTTCTTCAGCGCGAACAAAGAGTTCCTCCAACGCGGCAAATGGTGATTGCCCATCAGCCAGACCCAGCTCGATCAAGACGCTCCACTCCGGGGGCGAGGCGAACGGCTGACGGACATCCGGCAGAACCTCGGTCAGGAAATCAAGCCCTTGCCGGTGGATCAGTTCAAACGTGCTGACGGCCTCACCCACCTTGTCCCGCGCCAAAGCCAGCAGGTCGATCGCCGCTTCGGGAGAAGCCACCTGAAACACCGCGGTCCCGACACCGGTGGGTCGCGGGAACAGCTTCAGCGATGCGGCAGTGATGATCCCCAGCGTCCCCTCGGCCCCAATCAGCAGGTTGCGCAAGTCATAGCCGGTGTTGTCCTTTCGCAGCCGGCTGAGGCCATGCCAGATCTCACCACTGGGCAGCACCGCCTCAAGCCCCAGGCACAGGTCGCGCGCGTTGCCATACCGCAAAACGTTGACGCCCCCTGCGTTGGTCGACAGGTTGCCCCCGATCCGGCAGGATCCCTGCGCCGCCAATGACAAAGGAAACAACCGGTTTACCGCCTCGGCTGCGGCCTGAACATCTTGAAGAATAGCCCCGGCTTCGGCGACCAGAACGTTCTCGGTTGGAAAGACAGACCGGATGACGGTCATCCGTTCCAACGAGATCACCAACGGCGCAGGCCCCGCCGACATCACCTGCCCGCCGACCAGGCCAGTGCCGCCGCCATATGGAACAATCGGAACCTGTGCCTGTGCAGCCAATTTTACCAGCTGCGCCACCTCATCGGTGTTTCGCGGCAAGGCCAGCAGACCGACCCGTCCCGAAAAACGCCCGCGCGGTTCTTCCAAATACCGTTCCTCTACGGGGCGCAGGACACCGTCGCCCAGTTTCGAACGGAGCAGCGCGGCAAAACGGTCATCAGCGGGGTTCAAACTCATACGCCTCCAATGCCCAAGCGATGCGGTTGCCGCAAGCCTTATTCAAGATCAATCAGATAGCGCGGCTCAAGCACCACAACCGTGGGGCGGTCCGGAAGGTTCCGCAACGACACGGTGATCTCCGACACCCCGCCGCGCTCAACCGGAAATGTATCCCTGATATCCACCAGGAAGCGATCCAGCGAAAACTGCGAGAACCAGTGCATCGGAATGATGACAGAACTTTTCAGCCGTTTCAGAACCGCAATCATATCGGGCAAAGGCATCGTGGTCCCGCCATCCACGGCGGCCATGACCACATCCAGCCGCCCGAGCGCGGCAAACTGTTCATCCGAAGGGACATGATGCAAATGCCCCAGATGACCTATGCACAACCCCTCAACCTCGAACACAAAAATCGAATTGCCGCGTTCTTCGACCCCACCATATACAGACCGGATATCGGTCGAGACATTGCGCACCAGCATCTCACCCAGATCCAGATGATGCTCGATACCTTTCCCGAACTCTCCCCACCCCGGGAGAACATGCGGAATGGCCGGGTCGGGATGCGCCGTCCAATGCGTGCCGTGGGCATGGTTCATCGTCACCACGTCGGGGATCAGGTTTGCGCTGCCGATAAATCCGGTAAAATCCGTCACCGCATTCAGCCCGCCGCGGGTCTGGATCATGAAAGAGGCATGCGCGATATAGCTAATCCGCACCGAGAATTCCGGCACCGGATCCTGCCAGGCCGCCCTGTGCAGATACTCGATTCCGGGCGCCGCATCGGCAATGGCGACACAATGACTTGGCCGTCGCTCCTGCGCAGCGGCCCCGCCCGAAATCACCATTAATGCCGCAATCAACCAGCGCATACCCCGAGTGTAGCGCAGAAAGACAACAAGTCATGCCCCTTGTTCATCTGGCCCCAAATATCCCGGGGGAGGCGCGGCTTGCCGCGACGGGGGCAGCGCCCCCTATCCCGCGTCGGTTTTTCCACGCCGGTCAGACCGCAGGCTGGCATACAGAACATGCGTCCGCCACCGCCCGTTGATTTGCAAATACGACTGCGCCACGCCCTCGTATTTGAAGGCCGAGCTTTCCAGCAACCCGCGCGACGCCCGGTTTTCCGGCAGGCAGGCGGCTTCAATCCGGCTCAGGTCCAAACGGGTAAAGGCATGGTGAACCATCGCGCCGATGGCTTCACGCATATACCCTTGTCGGGCAAAGGCCTGACCGGTCCAGTACCCCAATGTGCCCGCCTGTGCGGGACCGCGCCGAATGTTGTCCAGCGTGATGGCCCCAACCAACACGTCATCTTCACGGCGAAACAGAAAAAGCGGAATTGCCGTCCCGGCCGCTACCGAACGTTGTGCCCAATACACACGGTTGGTAAAGGATTTGCGGCTCAGGTGGTCCTTGGCCCAGATCGGTTCCCAAGGCGTCAGGTAACCTTTCGAGGCTCGCCGCAACGCGGCCCAATCGTTGAAGTCGGAATGTACAGGCGGGCGCAGGCTGAGCCGCGCAGTCTCGAGTTTCAGCTTGCGTCTGCCCAACAGCATCACGCCGCCCGCCTCTCCTGTAGTTCGGCCAATGTCGGCGCCCCCGAAACCGGCCCGTACAGCGCCAAAGCGGCAGGTGCGTTGACGGCCATCTGCTCGGCAAATACGCGCACATTTTCGGTGCTGACCGCATCGATCTTGGCCACCGTATCTTCCAGAGACGGGACCCGCCCCCAGATCTGAACCAGCCGCGCCAGCCGTTCGGCCCGGTTTGACGGGCTTTCCAGCCCCATCAACATCCCGGCTTTCATCTGCGCACGGGCACGGGCAACCTCTTCCGTGGTCATGTCCTCTGCTGCGCGCTTCATCTCGTCGATGGTGATGGTGGCAAGCTCTGCCACCTGATCTGCCGAGGTACCGGCGTAGATCGTCGTCGTACCGGTATCCGCATAGGCACCAGTCTGGGCAAAGATCGTATAGCAGAGCCCGCGTGTTTCACGCACCTCCTGGAACAGCCGTGAGGACATGCCGCCACCCAGAGCCGTCGAATATATCTGCGCCGTATAGATCGCATCGTCGCGATAGCCCGGGCTTTCCAGCGCAAGTGCAAAATGGGCCTGCTCCAGCTTTTTCTCCTGCCGTGCTTCACCACCGGTAAAGCGCGCAGGGTCAGCGATCAGCCCGGTGCGTGGTTGCAGATGACCGAACATCTCTTCGGCCATTTTTATCAGCTGATCGTGATCCACGGCACCGGCAGCGGACAGGATCATCTGATCGGGGCCATAATGCTCTGCTACGAAGCCAGAGAGGTCTTCTCGTGAAAACGCACTGACCCGTTCGGATGGTCCCAGAATGGTTCGGCCCAAAGGCTGGTCGTGATAGCTCTGCTCCTGCAACCAGTCAAAGATCACATCGTCGGGCGTGTCATAGGCCTGGCCGATCTCCTGAAGGATCACGCCGCGCTCAACCTCGATTTCGCGCGGGTCGAAAACCGGGTTCAGAACGATGTCGCCGATCACGTCCATCGCCAGCGCCACGTCGTCCTTCAGAACGCGCGCGTAATAGGCCGTTACCTCGCGCGAGGTATAGGCGTTGATATACCCGCCCACATCCTCAATCGCCTCGGCGATTTGCAGCGCCGAACGGCGCTCTGTTCCCTTGAACGCCATATGTTCAAGGAAATGCGCGATTCCGTTCTGTTCGATCCGCTCATGCCGCCCACCGGCGGTTACCCAGATGCCGATGGCCGCAGATTGCAGCCCCGGCATATGTTCACTGACGATACGAAACCCGTTCTTCAGTTGGTCTTGTCTGACAGTCACTCAGCGATGTGCCTTTTTATATGATCCTCAAGGGCACCCAGATCATTGGCGATGCGGGTCACCCGTTCCGGACGTTCATACAGATCAGACATGCGGGATGGAAGAGGTGGATGCACGTCGCTCGCCTTCTCGACTGCGGCGGGGAACTTGGCGGGATGCGCAGTGGCCAAGGTGATCATCGGGGTATCGGTGGCACGGTGGTCTTCGCCGACCTTGATCCCGACCGCAGTGTGCGGGCAGACCAGTTCCGCGCTGTGGGCAAGCGTATGCCTGATCGTCGCCAGCGTTTCGTCTTCGGACACTCGGCCCGAGTCGAAACTCTCGCGCAGCGCTTCCATCGCGCCCTGGCTGACGTTGAAGCCGCCATTTTTGAGCTCGTCCATCAGCTGCGCCACGGCACCGCCGTCCTCGCCATAGGCGTAATACAACGCCCGCTCAAAGTTCGAGCTGACCTGAATGTCCATCGACGGGCTGATCGAGGGGATGGTGTCGCCCTTGAAATACCCCTCACCCGACAGACAGCGGTGCAGGATGTCATTCTGGTTGGTTGCAACGACCAGACGGTCGATGGGCAAGCCCATGCGCTTGGCCAGATAGCCTGCGAAGATGTCGCCGAAATTGCCGGTCGGCACGGTGAAACTGACCTTGCGGTGCGGCGCGCCGAGGCTGACGGCGGCCGAGAAGTAATAAACGATCTGCGCCAGCACCCGGGCGAAGTTGATCGAGTTCACACCTGCCAGCTTGACCCCGTCGCGGAAGTCGAAATCGTTGAACATATCTTTCAGCGCGGCCTGACAATCATCGAAATCGCCGTCCACGGCCAGAGCATGAACGTTGCTGTCCGCAGGCGTCGTCATCTGGCGACGCTGCACCTCGGACACGCGGCCATGCGGGAACAGGATGAACACATCTACGGCATCCAGCCCCCGGAACGCCTCAATCGCGGCAGAACCGGTGTCGCCGCTGGTCGCACCCACGATGGTCACGCGGTCATTGCGCCGTTTCAGGGCCACCTGGAACAGCTGGCCGATCAACTGCATGGCAAAGTCTTTGAAGGCCAGCGTGGGGCCGTGGAAGAGCTCCAGCAAGAAGTGATTCTCGTTCAGCTGCTTCAGCGGCGCGCGGGCGTCATGACCAAAACCCTCGTAGGCACGCGCGATGATCTGCTTGAACTCATCCTCGGCAAAGGAGCCGCTGACATAGGGCCACATCACACGGAACGCGATGTCTTCATAGGGCAGACCAGCAAGCGCCGCGATCTCGTCATGGCTCATCACAGAGATCTCGGCGGGCAGATAAAGCCCCCCATCGCGGGCCAATCCGGTCAGCATCGCCTCTTCAAAGGTCAGTTCTGGCGCTTGGCCACGGGTCGAGATGTATTTCATTGCTCTTCACTCTCAGAAGGGGCGCGATTGCGCCACAGGAAATAACCGGTCATCACAGCCCAAACCAGAGCCAAGCCAAACCAGGTGATTGCATATTGCAGGTGATCGTTTGGAATCCCGGCCGTATCCACCGGCAAAGGCGTCACGTTCGGGTCGGTCTGAGACCGCGCAATCAGCAACACCGGTTCGGCCCCCAGCGCGGCGGCCAGATTGGGCACGTCCCGGGCAAACCAGATGTTGTCGTCAATATCGGGCTCGGGCGTATAGCTGTCGACCTCATCCGGCCAGTGCAGGTTGCCGGTGATCTCCATCGGACCGGTCAGACGCGACGCCTGTTTTGCAGTTGTCGGCACAAACCCCCGATCGACCAGAATTGTGCGGTCCTCGGTGTTGAACGATTGGATGATGCGATACCCTGCCCCGACCTGTTTGACCGAAACAAGAACATGGATTTCGCCTGGTTCCATCTCACCCGAAACCGTTATCGGAAGGTATTTGTCGGTGTCCTCTGAAACCTGCCGGGGCAAGGCGATAGGGTCGGCTGAAATGCGACTTTCAATCTCTGCCAACAGCTCCTGTTTCCAGGCCAGACGCTGCATCTGCCAGATCCCCAGCGACAGCAGAACGCCCAAACCGGCGAGGCCGAAGATCAGCAGGAACAGAATGCGGCGCATGGCAGGGTCGAACCTCGTTTCAGGAACCGGCGTCTTGTTAAGGGGCGTGTGGGCCAAATTGCAACCACGCAATTGTATGGGGCGCAATCTTGCGCCCGGAACAGAGAAAAAGCCGCCCCTCAAGGGCGGCTTTTGCAATTTGATCAGCTGATCGGGCTTACATCAGCGGGGCCTGTCCCCAGATGTAGACTGCAAAAAACAGGAACAGCCAGACAACGTCAACGAAATGCCAGTACCAGGCCGCCGCTTCGAACCCGACATGCTTTTCAGGTGTGAAGTCGCCTTTGAGGGCCCGGATCAGGCAGACCGACAGGAAGATGGTGCCGATGATGACGTGGAAACCATGGAAACCGGTCGCCATGAAGAAGTTCGAATAGAACTGATCATCGCCAAATTTCCAACCTTCATGGGCCAGCAGCTCATAGTATTCGAACGCCTGCAAACCGGTAAAGGCAATGCCCAGAACGATACCGATGGCCAGACCGTTGATCAGCGCTTTGCGGTCGTTGTCATGCACCAGCGCGTGGTGGGCCCAGGTGATAGCACAGCCCGACAGCAGCAGAACCAGAGTGTTGATCAGCGGCAGGTGGAACGGGTCAACCGCGTGGATGTCCGGCTGGATGTATTCGGTGCCGGCATAGTCGTACATCGGGTACATGCGATGTTTGAAGAACGACCAGAACCAGGCAAAGAAGAACATCACCTCGGACATGACGAACAGGATGAAACCGTACCGCAGACCGATGCGAACCACAGGGGTGTGATCCCCCTGGCGGCTTTCGACAACAACTTCGGACCACCAAGCGAACATGGTGTAAAGAACTGCGACCAGACCGGCCCAGAACATCCACGGGGTCAATCCGTGCATCCAAAGGACGGCTCCGAACAACATCACAAAGCCGCCGACAGCTCCGATCAGAGGCCAGATCGACGGGGCCAGAATGTGATAATCATGGTTTTTAGCGTGTGCCATCAGCGTCCCTCACCTACAGGCGTTAGTTCGTGTTTGTTTCTGCCTGCGCTTCAAGGGCGGCATAGCCCTCTGGCAGGTCAATTTCGTAGAATGTATACGACAGCGTGATCGTATGAACATACTTTGCTTCAAGATCTTCGACCATTTCAGGATCGACGAAGAAGGTCACCGGCATCTCTACCCGCTCGCCGGGTTGCAGCACCTGCTCTTCAAAGCAGAAACAGGCAATTTTTTGAAAATACCCGCCCGCCGAATAGGGTGCCACATTGTATGAGGCCTGACCCGCTATTGGACGATCCGTTGGGTTGTAGGCCTCATAGAAAGCCAGTCCGGTCTCGCCGATGCGCACTTCCATCTCGCGAACGACCGGTTTGAATTCCCAGGCCATGTTTTTGGCCTTGGACGCATCAAACCGTACGGTGACCGTGCGGTCCAGAATGTCTTCGGGGGCGGCTTCGGCCACACCGGTTGTACCGCCAAATCCGGTCACGCGGCAGAACCAGTCGTAGAATGGTACCGCCGCCCAGGCCAGGCTACCCATCAGGACAACCACACCCACGGTTTGAGCGACCGTTTTCTGTGGACCAGACAAAGCCATCAGTTCTGGACCTCCTGCGTGGCCATGTTGAAGTCAGTACCCGAGACCTTGACGATCGTCAGGCCGAAAATGATCACGATAAAGGCAGCCAGCGTCAGGCCGACGCCCAGATTGCGGCTGAACCGACGCTGATGCAGTTCATGGCTTTTGCGCAGGCTCATGACCATCCTCCCAAACCATAGGGTTTCAGCAAGGCTTCGGCCAGAATAGCGCCGAAATGCAGGAAGAGGTAGAGCAGCGAAAGCTTGAAAAAGCTGCGTTCGACCTTGAAATTATCGGCCTCCGAGTCGTCCTCGGTCCGACGCGAAATTTGCCAGGCGCCGCGCAGGAACAACGCGTTCAACACCAAAGCCACGGTCAGATAGATGGGGCCACCGATGCCAGAGAACGCAGTTCCCACCGCCAGTATCGCCAGCAGGGCCGTATAGACGAGAATGTGCACACGCGTTGCTCGGCGGCCATGTGTCACTGTCAGCATGGGCACGCCCGCATCGTCATAGTCCGAGCGCATGAACAGCGCGAGTGCCCAGAAATGCGGCGGTGTCCACATGAAGGTCAGGGCGAACATCAGCCACGGTTCAACCTCCATGGACCCGGTAGCAGCCACCCAGCCGATCACCGGAGGGAAAGCGCCCGCCGCACCACCGATCACGATGTTCTGCGGGGTCGAGCGCTTCAGCCACATCGTGTAGACAACGACATAGAAAAAGATTGTGAAGCCCAGAAACGCACCTGCGAACCAGTTGGTCGCAAGGCCCAGCATGATGACCGACAGGCCCGACAGGGTCAGGCCGATGGCCATCGCCTCACCCTCCTCTACCTTGCCGGAGGGGATCGGGCGACCTTTGGTGCGTTTCATCACCTTGTCGATATCCGCATCCCACCACATGTTCAGCGCACCCGATGCACCGCCACCGATGGCGATGAACAGAATGGCGCAGAACCCGACAAAGGGGTGGACCGGAACCGGGGCCGCCAGCAGACCGACCAGCGCCGTGAACACGACCAGAGACATCACGCGCGGCTTCAGCAGGGCGAAGTAATCGCCAAAGCTGGCCTCGTCCGCGTGGGCGGTCGCTGTGCTGGCATTGATGCTTGCGTCGGTCATCTCGGGTCCTTCTGGGGCGAAAGCTGCGCGGTCAGCCCGCACAGCCTGCATTTCGTGTCAGGCGGGCTTTTACCCGCCCTCAGTGTGCTCAGTTCGAAGCAACCTGATAGCTTTGCGGCAGACCGGCATATTCTTCGATCGCACCTTGCAGCCACTGGTCATACGCTTCCTGGCTGACGACTTTCACGGTGATCGGCATATAAGCGTGGTCTTTGCCGCAGAGTTCCGAACACTGACCGAAATAGATGCCTTCCTTCTCGGCCTCGAACCAAAGTTCCGCTAGACGCCCGGGCACGCCATCCTGCTTCACGCCGAAGGACGGGATAGTCCAGGAGTGGATCACGTCAGATGCGGTAACCTGCATCACGACAACCTTGCCAACCGGTACAACAACGGCAGTGTCGGTGGCCAGCAGCCATTCGTCTTCGCTGTAACCCGCATCTGCCAGCTTGGCGCGCATGGCATCATCCAGAACAAACGGGGTCACGTCGGCGTCAGCCGGGCGCGCACCCTCATCCAGAGTGGCCGGATGGCCCAGCAGGTAGCTGTCGAAGGCAAAATCGTGATCAACATATTCATAGGTCCAGTACCACTGGTTGCCCACGACTTTGATGGTGATGTCGCCTTCCGGAATTTCCTGCTGTTTGAACAGAACCGGCAACGAAAACGCACCGATGAAGACCAGAATCAGGATCGGGCCAAGGGTCCAGGCAATCTCAACCGGGGTATAGTGCGAAAAACGCGCCGGTTTCGGGTTTACGCGTTCGTTGTAACGCACGATGCAATAAACCAGCAGGCCGGCAACCAGCAGGCAGATGACGGTGATGATCACCAGAATCATGCCGTCCAGACGCTGAATTCCCGTGGCAAGGCTGGTGGCCGCGGGCTGAAAGCCCATACCGCCGTCAACCGGCTTGCCAATAATCTCAAGCTCCTGAGCCATGGCTGGAAGGCTGGAGAGGGCTGTCATAAACCCTGAAAGCATCAAAGCATTCTTCATGTTCTGTCCTGATCGTTTGATCTTTGCGTCCCTGGCGAAAAGGTGTGAATCGGTCGCACCTCTCCCGTTGTCTTTGGCCGCGTTAAAAACCATATTCCGTCGGGTAGATAAAGCAAAATGCTTGCGTCAAACAGACGCTATTTTTGATCTGGATCAAACCCGAAAGGTCGCAACCCATGTCCGACGCCCCGTTTCGCCCGTTTGAAAGCGCTCTACCACACGATGAAGCGCTTGCCATTTTGCGCTCGGCCACGGACGGGGCCGAGGACGGAGAGCTGTTTGTCGAGCGGCGAAAATCCGAGTCTCTCGTGTTCGATGACGGCCGTCTGCGCACCGCGTCTTACGATGCGTCGGAAGGGTTCGGGCTGCGTGCCGTACAAGGTGAAGTGGCTGGATATGCGCATTCCACAGACGTCTCGATTCCTGCCCTGAAACGGGCGGCGGAAACAGCAAGACTGGCTGTCGGGGATGGCGGCGGGGTCTTGGCGGATGCTCCGCGCTCCACCAATACGCGCCTCTATACGGACGAAGACCCGATTGATTCTGCCGCTTTCCCGGTCAAGATCGAGACATTGCGTGAGATCGACGCCTTCGCCCGCGATCTGGACCCGCGTGTGGTTCAGGTCAGCGCCACGATCGCGGCAGCCGTGCAAGAGGTCGAGATTCTGCGCCCCGATGGTGTGATGGTCCGCGATGTGCGCCCCATGACCCGCGTGAACGTGTCGGTCATTGTCGAACAGAACGGACGCCGCGAAAGCGGATCCGCCGGTGGTGGTGGCCGGGTTGGCCTGAGCGGGTTGATCGACCCCGCCGACTGGCAGGCCAAGGCCCGCGAAGCCCTGCGTATCGCACTAGTCAACCTGGACGCGGTTCCTGCACCGGCCGGTGTCATGGAGGTCGCGCTTGGCCCCGGCTGGCCGGGCATCCTGCTGCACGAGGCCATCGGCCACGGCCTGGAAGGCGACTTCAACCGCAAGGGCAGCTCGGCCTTTGCCGGGTTGATGGGGCAGCAGATTGCTTCGAAATGCGTGACCGTGGTGGATGACGGCACGATTGCTGATCGTCGCGGCTCGATCACCGTGGATGATGAGGGCACGCCCAGCGCGCGCACGGTGCTGATCGAAGACGGTATATTGACCGGATACATGCAGGACCGCCAGAATGCGCGACTGATGGGGGTTGCTCCTACGGGTAACGGGCGGCGGCAGAGCTATGCGCACAAACCCATGCCGCGCATGACCAACACGATCATGCTGGGTGGCGAAGCCGACCCGCAGGCCCTGGTGGCTGATATCAAGGACGGCATCTGGGCCGTTGGATTCGGCGGGGGTCAGGTGGACATCACCAACGGCAAGTTCGTTTTCTCGTGCACCGAGGCATATCGTGTCGTAAACGGCAAAATCGGCGCGCCGGTCAAGGGCGCCACGTTGATCGGTGACGGGGCGTCGGCCTTGAAACGCATCCGCGGGCTGGGCAACGATATGGCGCTGGACCCAGGTATGGGAACCTGTGGCAAGGACGGGCAATGGGTGCCGGTGGGTGTTGGCCAGCCGACCGTGCTGATGGACGGGCTGACTGTCGGTGGTTCGGCCGCCTGAGTCGGAAGCGGCGCATTCCCGGAGGCGCAGGGTTAACCCAGCGTCTCTTTTTTCGCGAAAATTGCCTTAGGCGACCAAAGCGCCCTTTCTGACTGAGCATTATTTATTTTGCTTATTATCAATGTGTTCTATGCTTTTCTCTGACAGAATTGCAAAAAAACAGTTCTAATTTTCGACGATTCACAAGCTGTTAACTGCCTGTCCCGTAAACCAGTTCTGCAACAAGGCGGAGCAACGGATGACCGAAGAGCAGCTTTCTTCCAATCACCCCCCACTCCCACCCACCACGGAAGAGGACCGGTTCTCGTGGCTTCGTCTGTTGCGTTCTCGCAAGGTCGGTCCGGCGACATTTCGTCGGCTGCTTCGCGATTATGGCTCAGCGCAGAACGCGCTGGCCGCGCTGCCTGAAATGGCACGCGCCGCCGGTATAAAAGGGTATGAAACCTGCCCCCCCGGCGTGATCGAGGCGGAACTCAGGGCCGCAAAAGCCGCTAAAGCGCGGCTTTTGTGCCTTGGGTCCGCTGAATTCCCCGCGGCCCTGGCTGGACTCAACGAAGCCCCGCCGCTGCTTTGGGCGATCGGAGACGTTTCGCTGCTGCAAAAACCAACGATTGCGATGGTCGGCGCGCGAAACTGTTCCTCGCTCGGCGCGCGGATGGCACGTGGCCTGGCCACCGAACTGGGCAGCAAGGGGCACGTAATCGTCTCTGGCCTGGCGCGTGGCATCGATACAGCCGCACATGTGGCCGCGCTGGAGACCGGCACCGTGGCGGTCATGGCCGGTGGCGTTGATGTGATCTATCCCGCCGAAAACACGGAACTGGCCCATGACATCGCGTCCCGCGGCTTACGGATTTCGGAACAACCGATGGGCGTAACACCCCAGGCCCGGCACTTTCCACGCCGAAATCGGATCATTTCGGGGCTTGCGCAGGCGGTTGTCGTCGTCGAGGCAGCCGCCAATTCCGGCAGTCTGATCACGGCACGGGACGCACTGGATCAGGGGCGCGAGGTTCTGGCCGTTCCCGGCCATCCGTTCGACGCGCGGGCCGCCGGTTGCAATCTGTTGATTCGTGACGGCGCCACACTTGTCCGATCTGCTGAAGACGTTATTGAAGCCTTGCCGAGGCAGGACGACCTGATTTGCCGGCCAATCGAACCGCCCTCGGAACCAATCGTGCGTCCTGCAAGAGACCTGCACGAGCAAATCATCGCGCGGCTTGGCCCCTCGCCCATCGCCGAAGATCAATTGCTGCGGGATATCGCGGCCTCGGCCGGTGAGCTTGGACCGGCGCTGATCGACCTTGAACTTGATGGGCGAATCCAGCGTCAGCCCGGAGGTCTGTTGTCGCTGGCAAGTTGATCGTACCCTCGTTCCGGCGTGCCCGGTTTCTGAAGATTTGTGATAGCGCACTGAAATCACGGCGCTTTTCCACCGACGAAAGGAACGCATTGACAATTCCCGCTTGCCCCACACATTTTGCACCACCATAGAAGGCGCCAAATTCGTCGAGCGAGGTTTCCCCTTAAATGCCCGTAGTTGTTGTAGAATCTCCGGCCAAAGCAAAAACAATCAATAAATACCTGGGCCCCGACTACACGGTTCTGGCCTCTTACGGCCATGTGCGGGACCTGCCGCCAAAGGATGGATCGGTCGATCCTGAACATGACTTCTCGATGAAATGGGAGGTCGGGAACGACAGCCGCAAGCATGTCAAGGCCATTGCCGACGCGTTGAAAGAAGACAATGCGCTGATCCTCGCCACTGACCCCGACCGCGAGGGCGAGGCAATCAGCTGGCACCTACAGGAGGCGTTGACCAAACGCCGCTCGATCAAGAAGGATACGCCCGTCAGCCGCGTCACCTTCAACGCCATCACCAAGGACGCCGTGACCGAGGCGATGCAGAACCCGCGTCAGGTCGATATGCCGTTGGTCGAGGCCTATCTGGCCCGCCGCGCGCTGGATTATCTGGTGGGGTTCAACCTGTCTCCGGTTTTGTGGCGCAAACTGCCGGGTGCGAAATCGGCGGGTCGCGTGCAATCCGTCTGTCTGCGCCTGATCGTCGAGCGCGAGATGGAAATCGAGGCATTCAAGCCGGTGGAATACTGGTCGGTTCGGGCGCTGTTCGAGACACCGCGCGGGCAGACCTATGAGGCGCGTCTGGTCACGCTGGCCGGCAAGAAGCTGGACAAGCACGATTTGGCCAATGCGACACAGGCCGAGCTGGCGGTTCAGGCGATCACCAGCCGCGCGCTGAGCGTGACATCGGTCGAGGCCAAACCCGCCGCACGTAACCCAAGCGCTCCGTTCATGACCTCGACCCTGCAACAGGAGGCCAGCCGCAAATTCGGCATGGGCGCGCGCCATGCAATGCAGGTGGCGCAGCGGCTTTATGAGGCCGGGTACATTACCTATATGCGGACCGACGGCATCGACATGGCGCCTGAGGCCGTAGCAGCCACGCGCGAAACAATCGCGGATCGCTATGGTGCTGAATATGTACCGGACAGCCCGCGCATCTACAAGAACAAGGCCAAGAACGCTCAGGAAGCTCACGAGTGTATCCGCCCGACGGATATGTCCCGCGATGCCAAGGCGTTGAAGGTCACGGATGAAGATCAGCGCAAGCTTTACGATCTGATCTGGAAACGCACCATCGCCTGTCAGATGGCTGCCGCACGTTTGGAGCGCACCACCGTCGAGATCGGCAGCGACGACGGTCAGGTCGGCCTTCGCGCCACGGGCCAGGTGGTCATGTTCGATGGGTTCATGCGGGTATACGAAGAAGGCCGGGATGACGTCGCGGACGAGGATGAAAAGCGCCTGCCACAGATCACGCAGGGCGATCCGGCCCGTTTTGCCAAAGCCTCTCTGAAGGATCAGTTTGCCAAGGCGACCAGCGACAGCGGTGACAAGATCGCGAAAGAAGCAATCCTGTCCGAGAACGAATCCGTTCTGGCCCTTCAACACCATACCCAACCGCCCCCGCGCTATACCGAGGCCACTTTGGTCAAACGGATGGAAGAGCTGGGGATCGGGCGCCCATCTACCTATGCCTCGATCGTAACGACGATCCAGGATCGGGAATATGTCCGCAAGGACAAGAACAGGCTAATCCCCGAGGAAAAGGGCCGGATCGTCACCATCTTCCTGCTGAACTTCTTCCGCCAGTATGTTGGCTACGAGTTCACCGCGAATCTGGAAGAGCAACTGGATGACGTCAGCGCCGGGGAGCGCGACTACAAGGATCTGCTGGGCAAGTTTTGGCGTGATTTTTCAGCCGCGATTGGCGAGACCTCCGAGCTCCGGATTTCGGAAGTGTTGGATAAGCTAGACGAAGCTCTGGCTCCGCAGCTGTACCCGCCGCGCGAGGATGGGTCCGATCCGCGTATCTGCCCGAAATGCGGCACCGGTCAGTTGCACCTGAAGACCTCTCGTACGGGTGGGTTCGTCGGATGCGGGAACTATCCGGAATGTACCTATACGCGCCCGATTGCCGGTGAAGGCGCGGAAGGTGACGAAAGGCTGCTGGGCGAAGATGGCGGGGATGAGATCTGGCTGAAGTCCGGCCGGTTCGGCCCTTACGTTCAGCGGGGCGAACCCACGCCCGAGAACAAAAAGCCCCCGCGCGCATCCCTTCCGCGCGGGTGGAGCAAGGATGACATGGATCTGGAAAAGGCGCTGACGCTTCTGTCCCTGCCCCGTCAGATCGGCGAACACCCCGAAGGCGGCATAATCAGCGCGAATTTCGGGCGGTTCGGCCCCTACCTGATGCATCAGCTGCCGGAGGAGGCAAAGCCGGTCTACGCCAATCTGAAAGACCCCAGTGACGTGTTCGAGATCGGCATGAACCGCGCCGTTGAATTGCTGGCCGAAAAACGGGCAAACCCCGGTCGTGGACGGCGGGCCGCGGCGAAACCTCTGAAGGAGTTGGGTGAGCATCCCGATGGCGGCGCGATGCAGGTTCTGGACGGGCGCTATGGGCCTTATGTGAAATGGGAAAAGATCAACGCGACGATCCCCAAGGACATCAAACCCGAGGACGTAACGCAGGAAATGGCCATCGAGCTTGTCAACGAGCGCGCTGCCAAAAAAGGCACCAAGAAGAAGGCCACGTCTAAAAAGAAAGCAACCGCCAAGAAAGCAACAACCTAGTCTGACAGGTGGTCGGGGTTGAAAAAGCCCCCCACAATCGCCGTTTCGGCATTGCGGGGGGCTGTCAGCGAATTACCTGGGCTGAGGGCCGCACCGCACTTCGAGCGTCGTCTGCCAGTCTTCCGAGCTGCTTGAGCTAGGATAGTAGCCGGGTGCGCTGCCTGAGTTCTGGGCAGCAGCCGTCAGGACATCGATGATCAGGGCTGCATTCTTGTCCACCCCCTGATAGCCGGTATCGCTGGCCAGAACGAAGGCCTCTTTGCCCTGCTGTGCGCACCGTGCGTTGGCGGTTGAAATTGCAGATTCAAGTGAAGACTTCTCAGAATATCCAGTACCAACAACTTTGATCTTGTTACCATCGAGCTGAAGTACCGCCGCCTGATCAGGCTCACAGGCTGACAAAGCCAAAAGCGCAGCAGCTGCGGTTGCTCAGACCCAAATTCGTTTCATGTTTTCAACCTCCTATAAAAGTGCGGCGAACATGCAGAGCCACCCGATCAATTGCAACGGCCTTTTCCATTGGTAGAAATACGACCCAGCCTCCGGTTTCATTGACTTCCCTGTGACGCGACGGCACAACCAGCCCATCACCATGTCATTGGGGGAGTTTTCCATGAAGAAAGTCTATGCCAATGCCACCGAGGCGCTCGATGGGCTGCTGTCGGATGGCATGCTGATTGCCGCAGGCGGGTTTGGCCTGTGCGGCATTCCGGAATTGTTGCTTGAGGCCATCCGGGATTCGGGCGTCAAAGACCTGAGCTTTGCGTCGAACAATGCCGGTGTGGACGATTTCGGAATCGGCATCCTGTTGCAGACCAAGCAGGTCAAGAAGATGATCAGCTCGTATGTCGGTGAAAACGCCGAGTTCATGCACCAGTATCTGAGCGGTGAGCTGGAGCTGGAATTCAACCCCCAGGGAACACTGGCCGAACGGATGCGCGCCGGTGGGGCGGGCATCCCGGGCTTCTACACCAAGACCGGCGTCGGCACCGTGATAGCCGAAGGGAAAGAGCACAAGGACTTCAACGGCGAGACCTACATTCTGGAAGAAGGCATTTTTGCCGATCTGGCCATCGTCAAAGCCTGGAAGGCTGACGACACCGGCAATCTGGTTTTCCGCAAGACCGCCCGTAATTTCAACGTTCCTGCCGCGACCTGCGGCAAGATCTGCGTGGCCGAAGTGGAAGAGATCGTTCCGCGTGGTTCGCTGGACCCCGACTGCATCCACCTGCCCGGTATCTATGTGCATCGCATCATTCAGGGCGAACACGAAAAGCGCATCGAACAGCGCACCACCCGCAAGAAGGAGGAAGCATAATGCCCTGGGACCGCAATCAGATGGCCGCACGCGCGGCAGAGGAACTGGAAGACGGCATGTATGTGAACCTGGGTATCGGGATCCCGACGCTGGTGGCAAACTATGTGGGTGACAAGGACATCACGCTGCAATCGGAAAACGGCATGCTGGGCATGGGCCCCTTCCCCTTCGAGGGCGAAGAAGACCCGGACCTTATCAATGCAGGCAAGCAGACGATCACCGAACTGTCCCGCACGGCCTATTTCGACAGTGCCACGTCCTTCGCCATGATCCGCGGCGGCAAGATCGCAGCGGCGATTCTGGGCGCCATGGAAGTGGATGAAAAAGGCGATCTGGCAAACTGGATGATCCCCGGCAAGCTGGTGAAAGGCATGGGCGGCGCGATGGACCTGGTTGCAGGCGTCGGCCGGGTGATTGTCGTGATGGATCACACCAACAAGCACGGCGACAGCAAGGTCCTGAAGGAATGCACCCTGCCACTGACCGGAAAGGGCGTCGTGGATCGCATTATCACCAATCTTGGTGTGCTGGATGTGGTTGAAGGCGGTCTGAAAATCGTCGAACTGGCGGAAGGTGTCAGCGAAGATGAGCTGCGCGCCGCAACGGAAGCGACAATCGTTTCCTGATCAAATGGAAAGGCCCGCCGGATCACGGCGGGCCTTGTTAGTTGGAAGTCTGAAAAACACAGCCATCGGAAATCAGGTCTGGCGGCGTTGCGCACAAAGCCCGCGCGATCTGAAACGCGGCGAGGACTTTTGGCACGTAGTCCCGGGTTTCAGCATAGGGTGGCACACCGCTGTGTTTGCGTACGGCCCCCTCTCCTGCGTTGTATCCAGCCAATACAAGTATTGGATCATTCCCGAACTCTTCCATCAGCCAGTTGAGGTATTTTACACCGCCCGCAATGTTCTCAGAGGGCTTAAGGCTGTCCTTTACCCCGAATCTGGCCGCTGTCGCGGGCATTAACTGCATAAGCCCCTGCGCGCCTGCGGAACTGACCGCGTCTGTACGCCCGGCCGATTCCACCGAGATGACCGCAAGCACCAGCGCAGGTGAAACATTGGTTCCCACAGTGGAACGAAGGATATCGATCCCGCGTTCCTTTGCGATATCTTGCAGCGATTGCAGTCGCGGTGATCTCACGTTGGTTGCGGCCAGGGCGCTGATCGCCGCGTCAAGCCGCCCGGCCCCACCTTCATCAATGTGCGGTGAAATCAAGTTCCAGAAAGCCTTGTACGATCCTTTGGGATCTCGTTTGACTTCCGCACCGGGCGCCGGCAGCGGAGCGACTTTGGTACGCGCGATGATTTCCGGCACCACCAGTTCAGTGCCCGTGCTGGGCGCTGAAGGGTTGGCTGCATGTTCTTCCGGAGTGATCTGCACGGTCACACGCGGACGTTCACCGGGTTTTGGGACTTTGACGCGCTTGTATACGCCGCGCGGCTCTGTCTCGGTCGCATTTACGGATGCAGTACCCGATATCAGAAACGCCAGCACACCGGCGCATTGAAGTGCGTTCCGGAGATTCATTTGCCTGCCTCATGTTTTCTTTTTAGGCGATTTGAACCCCGAATCTTCCCGCAAGGCCAGAAAAACAAAGCGAAATGGGGCAGTTTCGCCTCATTTGGCGCAATTTTGCATCGCTATAGGGCCTTTGCTTCAATCGTTGTGATTTTTTTATCTTTTATTTTCAATATATTATAAAAACTATAACCAAAAAGTTAAGCCGTACGAAAAAAAATCTGTGTTTGGCCCAATTCCTGCCACGCACAACAGGCAAACATTAATCCATACCGAGACGGACATGAGCGGCCTGAGAGAGAAAGCTCTGAAGAACGCCGAGGTTTGTTAAACTCTTTTTGATCCTTTAGGAGGGACGTAACATGATCAAGTTCATCAAGAACTTCCGCAAAGACGAAGACGGCGCAGTAACAGTTGACTGGGTTGTTCTGACCGCAGCAGTCATCGGCCTGGCAGCCGTTGCATACCAGCAGATCTCGGCTGGCGCGACCGGCCTGGCAACAGACGTGAACACCGCTCTGCAAGCATCGTCGATCAGCACCGGCAGCAACACCGCAACAGGTGGTATCACAGCTGCAGGCACCAACTAAGCCTTTGGTTTAGCAAGATTTCGAGACCGCGCCTTCAGGCGCGGTCTTTTTTGTTTCAGAAGTACCGGTACTTCTGAGGCAAAAATACAGGCTAATAGACATGACGCCGCCCGACACATCACGAGTGCCACCGAATTAGTCACGCCCTTTTCAGGTCTCACCGCAATAAGGAACACGAGAAAAAGTGCTGAATCTTAGATATCTTCACCAAAATCAACTTTTGGCCTGATTTCCGCCATCCGAACGAACCACTGTTGGGCGACGTTACGGGAAACACTGAATTGTCGTATTGGAGATATGTAGATGCTAAAGTTCCTTAATCGGTTCAAATCGGACGAAGCAGGAGCGGTGACCGTTGACTGGGTGGTTTTGACCGCAGTATTGATCGGTCTGTCAGGCGCGACCTACCTCGTCATCAGCTCAAGTGTTGATGGTATCGGCGGTAACATCAACCAAGCCATGAGTTCCTCTGTTGTCAGCACCGGCTCGAACACCGGGCCTGGCGGTCTCGTCACAGCGGGAACCAACTGAACCACAGCGAGTTTTCACATTCACCCACTTTCCTGAGCTTGTTGGTGAACGTGTAGGGCAAATAAACGCGGCGGCCTTTTTGGGGCGCGGCGTTTGTTTCGTTGTTCTTCGTCTGGCCTGCCGTAAGGAAATGACAGCAGTCGTTTTGCGGAATTGTGCGAAAGCTGACGCAGAATCTAACAAGCAGACATTTTTGTCCCACATTTCGACACAATTTACATTTAACGCTTGGGCTGTTTCAAAGTGGCCCTTTGGCCGCTTAGTATCCGACTAAATAAGAAAGAGGTGCATGTATGCGAGCGGTATTCGGACTTGTCCTGATTGTCGGCGTTGCTCTGGCTGGGGGCGCCGTTTACATGGCGCGCAACTATATTGCGGCTTATCAAAGCGAACTGGCACGGCAGAAACAAGCGGCAGAAGAAGCGCTGGCCAATGCCAAAGTCGATGTCATTCCGACGGTAACTGTTTACGTTTCAAATCGTCCTCTAAAATACGGTGAACGCCTGACGCAGGAAGACGTACGCGCTGTAGACTGGCCGGAAAACGCGATTCCCGAAGGTACGTTCTCTGATCTCACTGCCCTGTTTCCCGAAAGTGGCGCCAATGAGCGTTATATTCTGAGAACCATGGAAAAAGACGAGGCGATTATGGAGGTCAAGATCACGCGTCCAGGCGAATCGGCTGGCCTAACATCTCGACTTGAAAAAGGTATGCGCGCCTTTGCAATCAGCGTCGACGTGGCCTCTGGTGTTTCAGGCTTCCTGCGTCCCGGCGACAATGTCGACATCTACTGGACCGGATCAAGCGGCACCATCGAGGGCAACACCGGCGGCATCACCAAGCTGATCGAAACCAATGTTCAACTCATCGCGGTCGACCAGACCGCTGGTTCGGACGTCGCAAGCGCAACGATTGCACGCACAGTCACGGTCGCAGCCACGCCGGAACAGGTCGCAGCACTCGCGCAGGCCCAGAACACCGGGCGGCTGTCACTGGCCCTTGTTGGGGTGCAGGATGACTCTGTTGCGTCGGCAATCGAGGTGGATCAGCGCAAACTGCTTGGAATAACGGCAGCCGCTCCGGAACCGAAGGAAGAGGTTGAACAGGTCTGCACGACGCGCATCAGACGCGGTGGCGAGATTGTCAACGTGCCTATCCCTTGTACAAATTGACGCCAATTCAGAGTGTTACAAGATCGGAGCCGCATCTCAGATGCGGCTCTTTTCTTGTTGTTGTTGCCAATTCTCCACATAAGGAAAATTCCAGAAACCATTGATTATTGCAATAAATTCGGATTTCGCGCAGTCTCTTTGCACATAGGGCATAAGACCCAAAAAACGAGGCGTGATCGGAGAGGCAGGTCACATGACAATACGTTCCTGGATCAGCGCAACCCTGCTGGGGTTGTCGCTTTTTATGGGCCCGGTCGGCGATGCCGCCTGGGCTGAATCCCTTCGCGTGGTAAAAAAGGGCACAGTGGAAACGCTGGAAGTTCCGATGAACCGCGCGATTGTTGTGGAAAGCGAACAACCTTTCGCAGAGCTCAGCATTGCCAATGCCGGCATTGCAGACATCTCATCGTTGTCCGAGCGCACGATCTATGTTCTGGGCAAGGCCCCGGGCCTGACCACGCTGACACTGTTTGACGGCGCAGGCAATCTTTTGGCCAATGTCCGCGTCCGGGTCGCACCAGATGTTACGGAATTCAAGGAACGTCTGCGTCAAATCCTGCCCAATGAACCCATCGAGGTTCGCACAGCGAATGATGGCATTGTTTTGTCCGGTACGATCTCCAGCTCGGCCAAACTGGCCCGCGCACTTGAATTGGCTGAACGGTACGCGCCCGAACGTGTATCGAACCTGATGTCTGTGGGTGGCGTCCAGCAGGTCATGCTGAAAGTTCGCTTTGCCGAGATGAACCGCTCGGTCGCTAAAGAGCTTTCTTCAACGCTTTCAGTTACGGGCACTGATTTTGTCGGTGGTTTCAATCCGCAGAACCTTGTTCCCCCTGTCACAGTGGAAAATGGTGTCTTGTTGTTTGGCTTCGGGGTCGGATCGGCACAAGTCAACTTACTTCTGCAAGCCCTCGAGTCGAAGGGCCTTGTTCGCAACCTTGCCGAACCGAACCTTTCAGCCCTGTCCGGTCAGGAAGCAACGTTTCTGGCTGGTGGTGAAGTTCCGATTCCGGTGCCGCAAGACGACGGTGTCGTGGCAATCGAGTACAAACCCTTCGGTGTGAATATGAACTTCATTCCTCGGGTTGTGGACGGCGACCTGATCAATCTGGAAATGGGCACCTCGGTTTCGAGCATCGACACCAGCACCAACTTCACGATCAATGGAGACACCGTTCCCAGCTTTATCGTGCGGGAAGCCAAGACCACAATAGAACTGCGCGACGGGGAAAGCTTTGCCATCGCCGGACTGCTTCAGGACAACTTTGTGGACCAAGTCAACCAAGTGCCGTGGCTGGGAGATGTGCCGGTTCTGGGGTCCTTGTTCCGCAGCGCTGATTACCAGCGTGAACAAAGTGAACTTGTCATCATCATCACGGCGCATCTAGTTTCACCGACTCGAGGCGAAACTCTTGCGCTTCCAACCGATCGGGTCAAACCGCCCAGCGAATTCGACCTGTTCGTGAACGGTCGGGTGGCGCGCACACAGCGCGCGGGCGCCGGCGGAGCGTCTGAGGTTGCCAAACAGAGCTTCGGCAGCTCGTACGGCTACGTCCTAGATTGATCAGGAGGATAGGACCAATGCAGAAGTGGATCATCACACTGGGTCTTACGGTCGCCGTTGCCGCATGTACGCGCGAGGTCGGATACGAGATCGATGCCGGAACCTTTGGAAACGCGACATTGAACAATATCCAGGTTCAAAACGGCGAGTTGACCTATGCTCAGATTCTCGGTCGCAGATTTGCCGCGGATGTGCCCAGCCAAGTGAACTTTGCCTTCAACAGTTCGCAACTGGACGCATCAGCGCAAAGCATACTGTTGCAGCAGGCTGACTGGATCAAACAGTTCCCCGAAGCCAGGTTCCGGGTTTACGGACATACAGATGCCGTTGGGTCGACCAGCTACAACAAAAGCCTTGGGCTACGCCGCGCGCAGGCCGTCGTTGCGTTCCTTGAACGGCAAGGCATCTCGCGTTCACGTCTTGAAGCCGTTGTATCCTTTGGGAAAACGCAGCCGTTGATCGCGACACCGAATCGGGATCGCCGCAACCGTCGGACGGTAACGGAAGTTTCTGGCTTTGTTGACCGTCACCCACAACTGCTCGACGGTAAATACGCGAACATTATCTATCGCGAATACGTTGAAAGTGCGACGTGGAAGACCGTGATTGAGAATGTATCATCAACAGATACGGCCAACTAGTGCCGCCGGAAGCGGTGGATAATACGTTTGAAATGGGCGACATCGTCGCCCATTTCCCTACAATTGGTTCTTTTGCGCCCAATTCTCGCCCAACTTCAAAGCAACATTGTGAACAATAGGGTGACCTGCGGCCAAATTTGACCGTATTGGGGCGACAGCACATCAATCTGGCGGATTTCGTTCATATGACATGCTGAGCCCTCACGACGAGGATAGTGTTTATGACCAGCGCGACGCCGCAAGACGACAATACTGCAATCTTGGCCTGCACCATCAGTCGGGATGTTCAGAATTTCGACCTTCTGATCGAAGACATGGAAGCCATCTTGGGCGAACGCTGGGGAGATCTGGGATTTGCAGAAGCGTTGGCCTTTTTCAGCCAACCCGAAGCTGAAACGCTGGAATTCGTAGCACTGGCGATCGACGGAGAAGACGAAGACAACCTTTCTCTGCTAGGTGAGATAATCACTCAAGCCAATGAAAAGAAAGTAAAAGTTGTTCTGATCGCCGAGGATGTTACCCCGGCATCCCTGCACCAACTGCTGCGCAAGGGTGCTGACGAGTTCGTGCCCTATCCTCTTCCCGAAGGCGAATTGCAGGAAGCCATCGAGCGAATGAAGCAGCCCGACCCGGTTGCCGTTGCGCAAGCAGCCGCCGTTCCTTTAGCCGGCGGCGCGTCCAAGGAAGGCGCACTGTTTGTCGTTCAGGGCCTGGCAGGTGGTGTCGGCGCAACGACACTGGCCGTAAACCTGGCTTGGGAACTGGCCTGTGCTTCGGACAAAGACGCACCGACTGTGTGTCTGATCGATCTGGACCTGCAATACGGGACTGTTTCCACCTATCTGGATCTGCCGCGACGAGAGACCGTGTTTGAAATGCTGTCGGATACCGATGCGATGGACAGCGAAGTATTCTCGCAAGCCCTTCAAACATATGAAGAAAAGCTTCAGGTTTTGACCGCACCCTCCGACATGGTGCCACTGGACTTGATCACCCCGGAAGACATTCAGCGCGTGATCGACATGGCGCGCGCGCATTTCGACTATGTCATTGTCGACATGCCAAAAACGCTGGTCCTGTGGTCGGAAACAGTTTTGCAGGCCGCCCATGTGTATTTCGCCCTGATCGAGCTGGACATGCGGTCCGCCCAGAATGCCCTGCGCCTGAAACGTGCATTGCAGGCAGAGGAGCTACCATTCAACAAGCTGCGTTTTGCGTTGAACCGCGCGCCGAAATTTACCGATCTGAACGGGAAAAGCCGCGTGAAACGCATGGGGGAAAGCCTTGGAATCTCCATCGACCTTCTGCTGCCTGATGGTGGCAAACCGGTCATGCAAAGTGGGGATCACGGTCTGCCTCTGGCAAATGCGGCCGCCAAGAACCCTTTGCGCCGCGAAATCGCAAAGCTGGCGAAGTCGCTCCACAGCCTCGGCAGCAGTGCCGAAGAAGCTGCGTAAACATCATCCCAAGGGGGGATAAGCCGTGTTTTCAAGATACAAAAAACAACCCGCAGCGCAGCCCGTCAAAACGCCGGCACAACCGGCTGAAACAGCGGCGTCTTCTGCACAGGCGACACCTGTCGCGACTGCGGTGGCACGCAAACCCGTGAAAAAGATTGCTGCTGAGGTCACAAGTTCAGACAAAGACCGCAAACGCAAGGAGCGGTTGGGTGAGATCAAGATCGAACTGCACCGCGAACTGCTGGAGAACCTGAACCTGGCCGCGCTGGAAAACGCCGGCGAAGCCGAGTTGCGCGCTGAAATCAGTGCTATCGCCAGTGAAGTTCTGGAAACACGGAACATTGTTCTGAACCGCGAAGACCGGTCCCAACTGAACAAGGAACTGTATGACGAGGTGACGGGCCTTGGCCCGCTCGAGGCGCTGCTTCAGGACGATTCGGTCAACGATATTCTGGTGAATGGTCCACAACAGATTTTTGTGGAACGTTCCGGCAAGCTGGAACTCAGCGACATTACCTTCAAAGATGAAAAGCACCTGATGCGGATCATCGACAAGATCGTGTCCGCCGTGGGCCGCCGCGTCGATGAATCCAACCCGTATGTTGACGCCCGTCTGGCCGATGGATCGCGTTTCAATGCCATGGTGCCTCCGATCGCGGTGGACGGATCGCTTGTTTCCATTCGTAAATTCAAGAAAGACAAGCTGGGCATTGACGACCTGGTCAATTTCGGTGCGTTCACCGAAGAAATGGCCGCATATTTGCAGGCCGCCGTGTCCACGCGACTGAATATCATCGTTTCCGGGGGTACGGGTTCGGGTAAAACAACCACGCTCAACGCCTTGTCCAGCTTCATCGACGATGCCGAGCGGATCCTGACCATCGAGGACACGGCTGAACTTCAACTGCAACAGACGCATGTGGGTCGGATGGAAAGCCGCCCGCCCAACGTGGAAGGCAAAGGTGAAGTCAGCCCGCGCGACTGTCTGAAGAACGCCCTGCGTATGCGTCCTGACCGTATCATCGTGGGTGAGACACGCGGCGCCGAGGTCATCGACATGTTGCAGGCCATGAACACCGGTCACGACGGATCAATGACCACGATTCACGCCAACTCGGCCCGTGACGGCATTTCACGTCTGGAAAACATGATCGCGATGGCCGGGATCGAAATGCCGATCAAGGCGGTCCGCAGTCAGATCGCCTCGGCTGTGAACCTGATCGTGCAGGCCAGCCGCCTACAGGACGGTTCGCGCCGGATGACCTCGATCACCGAGATCACCGGGATGGAAGGGGACGTGATTTCCATGCAGGAAATCTTTCGTTTTCAACGCGTTGGCCTGACACCAGACAACAAGATCATCGGGCATTTCACCGCCACTGGCGTCCGGAGCCACTATTCGGAACGGTTCCGTCTATGGGGCTTTGACTTGCCAGCGTCCATCTACGACCCAACCACAATGTAGGAGAACCGGGTATGCAATTGCCTATGGAGGCGATCATTTATGTCGCCATCTTTGTGGGGGTCCTTGCCTTGGTCGAGGGCATCTATCTTGTCGCCTTCGGCAAGTCCATTAGCCTGAACAGCCGCGTCAACCGGCGCCTGGATATGCTGGAAAAGGGTGCCGGACGCGAACAGGTGCTGGAGCAGCTGCGCAAAGAGATGCAGCAGCATATGAAATCGCAGAGCATTCCTCTGTATTCACTTCTTGCTGACAAGGCGCAAAAGGCTGCAATCGCGTTCTCTCCACGTCAATTGATCATGATCATGGGTCTGGTATCAGCCATGGCCTTTGTCGGTTTGAGCATTGGCACCGCTACGGACACGGCACTTCGTATCGTTGTTTCCATCGCGATCGGCATCGGCGGCGTTTACGCCTGGGTAAACCACAAGGCCAAGAAACGCATGGGAATGATCGAAGAACAACTGCCCGATGCGGTTGAGCTGATGGTACGATCTCTGCGTGTTGGCAATCCATTTGTGTCGACGATTCAGGTGGTTGCAAACGAAGTTCAGGATCCGCTGGGAACCGAATTTGGCGTTATCGCTGATGAATGTGCCTATGGTCGCGATGTGGGCGAGGCGCTGAAGGACATGGCTGAGCGTCTGGACATGCAGGATATGCGCTTTCTTGCCGTAGCCGTGGGTATTCAGCAGCAATCTGGCGGCAACCTGGCCGAAATTCTGGCCGGATTGGCAAAGGTGATCCGCGCCCGTTTTCGCCTGTTCCGTCGGGTCAAGGCGATTACGGCCGAGGCGCAATGGTCCGGCAAGTTCCTGTCCGGGTTCCCTGTTGCCTGTCTGATTTTTATTCTTGTCAAGGACCCAGGCTATTACGACGACGTGTTGGATCACCCCTGGTTTATTCCCGCGTGTTTTGTTGTCGCGATCCTGCTGACATTGAACCTGATCGTCATGAAAATCATCACCAACATCAAGGTCTGAGGGCAGCACCATGGAAATCCTGACCAGCATCAATGACCTGTTGACCCAGCACCTGGGTGAATTCGGACCGCTTATCGTTGTCGGCGTACTTGGCCTGCTTATGGTTCTGGTCGCTGTCACACTGATGATGAAGCAGCCGGAAGACCCCCTGAAGAAACTGCAAAGATCGAATGCGGCTCCTCCAAAGCAGAAAAAAGGGAAGAAAGAGCAGCTTCGAAACTCGAGCCGAAACGAACAGCTTGAGAAGTTTGCAACTTTCCTCGAGCCCAAGAACGAGGAAGAATACTCGGCCGTCGAGCTGAAGCTGCGCCAGGCGGGCTACAGGTCGAAGGATTCGGTTCGGTTCTTCCACTTTGCGCAGTTTTCCTTGGGGATCCTTGGTATTTTCATTGGTGTTCTGCTGGTCACGGTTTTTTCCGGCGGCCAGGAATTTACCGGAACACAGATGATGATCCGGGTGCTTGTCCCCGGCGCGATCGGCTATTTCGCACCCAAATACTGGATCACGCGACGGGTCGAAGAGCGGAAGGAAGCGATCACCGCCGGTTTTCCCGATACGCTTGATCTGATGCTGGTCTGCGTCGAGGCCGGTCAATCGCTGGATCAGGCCATCGTTCGCGTGGCCAGTGAAATGAGCGCGTCTTATCCGGATATCGCGCAGGAATTCGAAACCGTCGCGTATGAAATGAAGGCCGGCAAGGACAAGGATACCGTCCTGCGCGACTTCGGCGTGCGCTGTGGCGTTCAGGACGTGAACTCTTTTGTCACCGTCATGATCCAATCGGCAACATTTGGTACATCAATCGCCGAGGCGTTGCGGGTTTACGCCGGTGAGATGCGCGACAAACGCGTGATGCGCGCCGAGGAGGCCGCGAACAAGTTGCCGACCAAGATGACTCTTGTCACAATGATGCTGACGGTTCCACCGCTGCTGATTATTCTGGTTGGCCCGTCGGCAAATGTTATTTCGAGTTTTGGACGCTAGGTCGGATAGAGCCATATGAAAGCTGAATTCAGGTGCTTCCCTTCCGGGTTTCGCCTAATGTTCCGGGCCACCATGGTTTTTGCCATGGTGGCTTCTTGTACAGAAGGCCTGTCACCCAACGGTTTGGATGCACCGGGAGTTGACACCAAAGGTCAGGCCGAGGACAGCATCGAGGTCGGAAACAGATTGATGGCCGCCGGAGAATACGAACTGGCGCTTCAAACCTTTACCCGGGCCGCGCTGGAACAGGGTATGACGCCCCAGGTCCTGACGTCTCTGGGTACCGCAAATGTGGGGCTACGCCGCTTGGGACAGGCCGAAAAACTTCTGCGCAGAGCCGTCGAAGACGACACGGACTGGCCGGTGGCCTGGAACAATCTGGGTGTCCTGCTGATGGAAAAACAGGAATACCCCGAGGCCGCGCAAGTGTTTCAGCGTGCCTATGCGCTGGACAATGGCGAAAGTGACGCAATCCGGGACAATCTGCGCTTAGCACTCGCAAAAATGGAAAATCCTGTTAATAATACCCCACAAGAACAACAAGAATACACACTGGAGCAGCTTGGCGACGGGCAATTCACGCTACGCAAGATCCAGTAATTGAGGCGAGAGCAGTAAAGGACGCAAAAAATGCGCCAGCAATTCTTGATTCCGAGTGTTGTTATCAGTGGTCTGATCCTTTCGGCCTGTGCAAAGGAAACCGAAGAGGAAAAGGTTGAACGAACGTTTCAGGAAGTGAACGTCATTGACGAAACAAACCTGAGCGATGTGCTTCTGAGCGCCGCAGATCCAAACGAAGCGGTGACCTATTTCCACGGCGCAGCGCTCAAGAACCCGGACCGGATCGATCTTCAGCGCGGACTGGCAATTTCTTTGGGCCGTGCCAAACGCACGACCGAGGCCGTGACCGCATGGAAGCGCGTCACAACGATGAAGGGCACGAACGCCGCGGACAAGGTTGAATACGCGGACGCATTGGTCCGAAACGGCGACTGGTCGCAGGCGAAAACCGTTCTGGATTCGGTTCCCCCAACCTTTGAAACCTTCAAACGGTATCGCCTCGAGGCAGTCGTTGCGGATTCCCGGAAAGAGTGGAAACGCGCGGATCATTTCTATGAAACCGCTGTCGGGCTGACGACACGTCCGGGCAGTGTGATGAACAACTGGGGATATTCCAAACTGACCCGCGGCGAATATGCCGAAGCGGAGCGGTTGTTCTCGGAAGCGATCCGTCAGGACAACTCGCTGTTTACTGCCAAGAACAACCTGGTTTTGGCCCGATCAGCGCAAGGCAACTATAGCCTGCCAGTCGTCCCGATGACTCAGGTCGAGCGAGCGCGTCTGCTCAACACGATGGGTATTTCGGCAGTCAAACAGGGCGATATAACCACCGCCAAGAACCTTTTCCGCGAAGCCATTTCAACCCACCCGCAGCATTTCGACGAGGCGGTCCGCTCGCTTCGGGCGCTTGAAGGGGCCTGACACATGCAAATACCCGCAGTGGCAGCGGCCTGGTTTCTGCCGTTTGTGCTGCCGATCTGCTTTTACGTGGCCTTCACGGATATGCGTGAGATGCGGATCAAGAACCATGCAGTCCTTGCGCTGACGCTGGTTTACATCGTGATAGGACTGATCGCCATCCCGCCCTGGTCTACAGGCAGTGTCGGCGGCAACCTGGGGCCGATCACCGTGTCTATGCCGGTCTATTTCTGGCAACTGCTGCATATCGTCGTGGTTTTGGTCATTGGTATCTTCCTGAACGCCGCGGGCACCATGGGCGCTGGCGATGCCAAGTTTCTGGCCGCCGCATCGGCGTTTGTCTGGCTGGGCGATCTGCGAATTATGCTTATGATCCTGACCGCCTGTATTCTGGCTTCCGTGGTCACTCATCGTTTGGCCAAGATCACAAGGCTGCGCACGATCGCGCCGCATTGGGAAAGCTGGAGCCGGGGCAAACAGTTTCCGATGGGTTTCGCCTTGGGCGGATCATTGGCGATGTACCTGATTCTGGGCACTGTTCTCGGATCGTAAACTATCATCAGCGCGCCTTGCCGCTGCCTTTGTCCCGCCACAAAGCTGGTTCATTTTCTTCAAGACGCCCGTTTTCGGCTTCTTGGCGTGACATTTTGATGGACGAGCACCGCGCATGAATATGCAGAATTCCTCTGTTATGGCCCCCCCTGCCCCCAAAGGTCTGGGCGAAATGAAGCTTCCGCTTGTAATGATGCGGGACATTCTGCTGAAGACGATTTTTCGCAAAAACGCGAGCACGGTATCAGAAGTCGCCGAAGCCATCTGTCTGCCTGGTTCTGTAACACAGGAACTGGTCGATATCGCGCGCGATCAGAAACTGCTTGAAGCGACCGGGACACTGAACGCCAATAGCGGCAATGAGATGGGATATCAGCTGACCGATGCAGGCAAGGCCCGTGCGCTGGATGCGCTGAGCCAATCCGAATATTTCGGCGCAATGCCGGTGCCGCTGGATGTCTATCGCGAGCAGGTCAAACGCCAGTCGATCCGAAATATTCAGGTCACGCGAGAGCAACTAGTTGGCGCAATGGGTCACCTGGTTCTGCCCGACAGCCTGCTGGACCATCTGGGCCCGGCGGTCAGTGCGGGCCGATCGATTCTGATGTACGGTCCTCCGGGCAACGGTAAATCCTCAATCTCGAACGGGATCCGGGATGCGTTGGGTGATAACGTCTATGTGCCCTACGCTATCGAATATGCGGGTCAGGTGATCACGGTCTATGACCCGATCGTGCACACGGCGATCGAACAGGAGCCGGACGACCCCAACAGCCTGCGTCGTCGCAAGCGGTTCGATTCTCGCTATGTGCAATGCGAACGCCCTACCGTCGTAACCGGTGGTGAGCTCTCGCTCAGTATGTTGGATCTGGTTTACAATCCGACCGCACGAACCTATCAGGCCCCGTTGCAGCTGAAATCCACCGGTGGCATTTTCATCGTTGATGACCTTGGCCGTCAGGCCGAACCGCCGCAGGCGCTGGTCAACCGTTGGATTGTCCCGCTTGAAGAAAACAAGGATATCCTCGGCCTGCAATCGGGTGAAAAGTTCGAAGTTCCGTTTGACACGCTGGTCATCTTCTCGACCAACTTCCACCCCAATGAGATCTTCGACCAAGCGGCCTTGCGCCGGATCTTCTTCAAGATCAAGATTGACGGCCCCAATCAGGAGAACTTCCTGAAAATCTTTGCCATGGTGGCCCGCAAACGAGGTATGCCGCTGGATGAGGCGGCATTGGTGCACCTGTTGAAGGTCAAGTACCCGACCATCAACAATATTTATGCCAACTACCAACCGATCTTCCTGATCGATCAGATGATCTCGATCTGCGAGTTCGAAGGCATCCCTTATCAGATGAGTCCGGACCTGATTGACCGTGCCTGGGCCAACATGTTCGTAAAAGACGAGAAAATCGTCAAATAACGCCGTGCCAATCCCTCCTCCGGGCGGGTAATCTGCAACCATGACGCAGATTCCCGCTCGGATTGGTACGTGGTTCTCCTCCAAAGGCTGGTCCATCCACCCACATCAGAAAGAGATGTTCGACCGGGCGAAGGAACCGGCAACCCTGCTGATCGCCCCAACCGGTGGCGGCAAGACCATGGCCGGATTTCTGCCTTCCCTGTCCGAAATGGCCGACGGGGACTACAACGGGTTGCATACACTCTATGTCTCGCCGCTCAAGGCGCTGGCGGCGGATATCAAACGTAACCTGCGCACCCCGGTGGATGAGATCGGCCTGCCCATCCGGATCGAGGATCGCACCGGTGACACCTCGGCCACGCAAAAAAAACGCCAAAGAGCCGATCCACCCCATATCTTGCTGACCACACCGGAAAGTCTGGCACTGCTGACCTCGTACGAAGATGCGCCGCGCATGTTCGATGGGGTACAGCGGATCATCGTCGACGAAGTCCACGCGCTGGCGGAAAGCAAGCGCGGCGATCAGCTGATGCTGGCCCTGGCACGACTTCAGCGCCTCAACCCGGGTCTGCGTCGTGTAGGCCTGTCAGCCACAGTCGAAGACCCTGCGGCAATTGCCGGCTTTCTGGCGCGCCACCCGGACGCCTGCCGGATTGTGCAGGCCGATCCCGGCCCGGACCCGGACATCCAGATGCTGGAAACAACGGAAACGCCGCCCTGGTCCGGCGGAGGCGCGGCCTATTCGATTCCGGCTGTGCTGGACCAGATCCGGCGGCACAAGACCACGCTGATCTTTCACAACACCCGCGCGCAGGCCGAAATCTACTTTCACAATCTGTGGCTGGCGAATGACGACGGCCTGCCCATCGGCATCCATCATGGCAGCCTTGACCGGCAGCAACGCGAGCGGGTCGAGGCCGCGATGGTGCGTGGCGAATTGCGCGCCATCGTCTGCACCGGCAGCCTCGATCTGGGCATTGATTGGGGCGATGTCGATTTGGTGATTCAGATCGGTGCGCCCAAGAACGTCAAGCGTCTGGTGCAAAGGATTGGTCGGGCCAACCACCGCTACAACGCGCCTTCCAAGGCGCTGCTGGTTCCTGCCAACCGCTTTGAGGTTGTCGAATGCGTCGCTGCGCTCGAGGCCGCCAAAGCCCATGACCTGGACGGAGAACCCCGAGGCCCCGGCCCCCGCGATGTGTTGTGCCAGCACATTCTGATTGCGGCCTGTGCCGGGCCCTTTGACGCTGATGATCTATATGCCGAGATGACATCCGCGGGACCTTACGCACAGTTCACCCGATCCGAATTTGACTCCTGTCTGGATTTCTGTGCCACCGGTGGCTACGCCTTGCGCGCCTATGATCGCTGGCAAAGGTTACAGCAGCGCGCCGACGGGCAATGGCAATTGCGCGATCCCCGCGCAGCGTCGCGCATTCGCATGAATTTGGGCACGATTCAGGACACGGATACACTCAAAGTTCGCCTTAGACGCAGCCGTGGCGGTAAACCGTTGGGCGAAGTCGAGGAAGCCTTTGCTGCTTCGCTGACCCCCGGCGATACCTTCCTGATCGGCGGACAGATTGTGCGGTATGAAGGTCTGCGTGAAATGGTGGTCGAAGTCAGCCGTCGCGCCGATCGCAAACCAAAGATCGCGACCTTCTCGGGCACGAAATTTGCGACCTCAACGCAACTCAGCGACCGCATTCTGCGCATGTTCGCCCAAACTGACTGGCCGCACCTGCCTTCCCATACGGCTGATTGGCTGGACTTGCAGCGCCAAATGTCCCGCCTGCCTCAACGCGATCGTCTGCTGATCGAAAGCTTTCCAAGCGACGGGCGAGAGCATCTGTGCGTATACGGATTCGCCGGCCGCAACGCGCAACAAACACTGGGGCTGCTGCTGACCAAACGGATGGAGGAAACCGGTTTGGCGCCGCTGGGGTTTGTCGCTACAGACTATGCCACGCTGATTTGGGGTTTGGATGCGGTCACTGACCCACGCCCTTTGTTTCAACCCGAAGCGCTGCGTGACGGGCTGGACACATGGCTGGCAGGCAACGCAGTCATGAAGCGTACCTTTCGCGCGTCGGCCACGATTGCCGGTCTGATCGAACGCAACTTGGCCGGGCAACGTAAAACCGGGCGGCAAGCCACGTTTTCGTCAGATATTCTCTATGACACTTTGCTGAAATATGATCCCGATCATCTGTTGATGCAGATCACCCGCGAAGAAGCCATGCGCGGGTTGGTTGACTTCGGTCGGATCGAGGCAATGCTGGCGCGCATCGGCGACCGCATCGACCTGCTGCGTCTGGACCGCGTTTCCCCACTGGCCGCGCCGCTGTTTCTTGAGGTCGGAAAGGTACCTGTCAAAGGAGCCGCCGAAGAAAGGCTGCTTGCCGAAGAAAGCGCCCGCCTGCTGGGAACCGCCGGGTTGGACCAGCTTTGAACCCCTTGCGCAAGATGTGGAATCAGGCCAAGAACGTATCATGAACGTGTGTGAATTTTCCTTTGCAGACCAGCAACTCGCTGCGTTGCCGTCTGGCGCATTATGGTGGCCGGCGCGGCGACTGCTTTGTGTTTCGGACCTGCATCTGGGAAAATCAGAACGTATGGCCCGACGGGGCGGGGCTACGCTTCCGCCTTATGACAGTCGCGAAACGCTTGACCGGCTGGCGCGCGATCTGGAACACACCAACGCCGAAACCGTCATCTGCCTGGGTGACAGCTTTGACGATCTCGAAGCGGCCCAAACCTTGCCCGACGCAGAAGGGTTGAGGATTGCGACTTTGCAGGCCGGGCGCCAATGGATCTGGATCGAAGGGAATCACGATCCCGGCCCGATCGAGATGGGGGACTCTCATCTGGTCGAATGGCAGTGCGGTCCTCTTGTCTTTCGTCACATCGCCCAGGATCGGCCGCAAGGTGAAATTTCAGGCCATTTTCATCCGAAAGCACAGATTCGGACAAAAGGAAGGCACATTTCCCGGCCCGCCTTTCTGCTGGACAGAAACCGGCTGATCCTGCCTGCCTACGGAACTTACACCGGGGGGTTGCGCAGTTCGGATCGGGCACTTTCCGATCTCATGAGCTCGGACGCAATGGCCATTCTAACGGGTCCGCAACCACAGATGATCCCAATGCCGCGTTGAGTTCAGATCAACCCGTCTTCTTCCAACTTCGGTTTGTACTTGCGGCTTACTGGAACCAGATCGCCGTTCATCAGGCGCAAAAAGGTTTTACCCGCTTTTTTTTCAAGCCCAACAATGGACGCGTCTACCACCCAATGTGACCGGTGCGAACAGTGCCCGGGGACCGGTTCCATCTCGGCAATTGCGTCCGTAAAGCGCGAGCGGACCGTGAACGTGCCTTCTGAAGTGACAATATCCACATTGTGGTCCCTGACCGTCAAACGATGGATTTGACCATCGAAGTCAGGCGGCAGACGCCTGATCAGGCGCGGCTTCTCGGCGTCCGGGGTCGAGGCCATCAATGGGTTCAGATCATTGCGTTGCACAAGAACCAAACCCGTTGCAAACAGGACCCCATATACCGCTACGGTCTGGGCGCCAGGTACTATGTGGCCCCCGCACGTGAACAGGACCCACGCCAATATCCAAAGGGACGGCGTGAACAGAACCAGGATCAGTGCCGCGAATGCCAGATCACGGACGGGAACATTCAACAGAACAGGGTTTTTCTGCATCAGCTTGCGCGCCAAACCGGTGACTGTCAGGGCAAGGACCATCACCCCGGTCCAGAAAAGAAGACGCAAACCGAAGCTCAGATCCGCGACCAGAAACGGAGGAAACGCGTAGGCAAGCAAGGGAAGAAAGACAAGGCCCGCCGTCACTCGCTGTGGGGTACAAGCATTCCGAATAGTGTTAATCCCAGACGTCATACCGCTTTTGTGCATGACTCAACAAAATTCAACCTTAGCACGACACGCACTGATGCACCTTACCTGTAACCAACTGGGAATACTGGGATATCACGATTTCTTAAGCTGTCAAACCCATTCAGGGCAAAATGGCTACAGCGTGCAACGATTGTCTCGCGGGGTCACGCACAACCGAGGAGTGTGCCGGGCCGATATGATCGACCCGACCAGATTGCCTTACGCAGTCAAACCTTCGGGTTCGGGCAGAGCGTTGGCGCGGCAGCACGCAGTCAAAGTGTTGGCCAACAGGCATGCAATGGTCATTGGACCTACACCACCCGGAACCGGAGTGATGGCGCCAGCACGCTGGGACGCGCTGGCATAGTCCACGTCACCGACCAGCTTGTTCTTTCCGTCGCGTTCGATGCGGTTGATGCCTACGTCGATCACGGTCGCGCCTTCCTTGATCCAGTCGCCCGGAACCATCTCGGGGCGGCCAACAGCGGCAACAACGATGTCGGCGCGGCGTACGACATCCGGCAGATCCTTGGTGCGCGAATGCGCGATGGTCACGGTGCAGCTGTCGCCCAGCAGCAGCTGCGCCATCGGTTTGCCCACAATGTTCGAGCGGCCGATCACAACGGCGTCCATGCCGGAAAGCGAACCGTGGTGGTCACGCAGCATCATCAGGCAGCCCAGCGGGGTGCAGGGCACCATCGATTTCTGACCGGTGCCCAGAAGGCCCACGTTCGAAATGTGGAAGCCATCCACATCCTTGGCCGGGTCGATCGAGTTGATCACCAGATCCTCGTTCAGGTGTTTGGGCAGCGGCAACTGAACCAGAATGCCATGCACGGCCGGGTCGTTGTTCAGCTTGTCGATCAGCGCCAGCAGGTCTTCTTCCGACGTCGCGGCGTCCAGTTTGTGCTCGTACGAGTTCATGCCGACTTCAACGGTCATTTTGCCCTTCGAGCGGACATAAACCTGGCTGGCTGGGTCTTCGCCCACAAGAACCACGGCCAGGCCGGGGGTGATGCCGTTTTCTTCTTTCAGCTTTGCGACCTGATCGGCAACTTGACCGCGCACTTTTGCGGCAAAGGCCTTACCGTCGATAACCTGAGCTACCATACTTCGATCCCTTCTTTCAAAAAACGGATCGGGCGCACAGAACGCCCGGTCAGTCAGTCGGTGCCAATCACGCGCTCTTCGCGTGCAATCGACCAGTCAATCAATATGCGCCACAGCTTCTCGGCCAGATCCGGGTCCATCCCCAGCGCGTCCGAGCTTGCACGCACGCGTTGCACCACCTCTTCGACACGTTCCGGGATACGGGCCGGAAGGCCCTCGCCCGGTTTCAGCTGCGACGCGCGGTCGATATAGCTGGCGCGTGTCACCAGCATTTCGATCAGTTGGCGATCCAGCTTGTCGATCTCAGCCCGCAGCTCCTGCATCGTGTTGCAGTTCTGAGGCGGTGTCAGAGTGGGCATCGTCATCTCCTCATGGCCCGGGAATGAATCCCCGGACCACGAGATGTCCTATTCGGCGGCTTAGAACAAGCCCTCGATCTCACCTGCGTCATTGAGGCAGATGGTTTCGGCAGCCGGTTTGCGGGGCAGACCAGGCATGGTCATGATCTCGCCGCAGACGACCACGATGAAGCCCGCGCCCGCGCTCAGGCGTACCTCGCGCACCGGAACCGAATGGCCCGTGGGTGCACCGCGCAGCGATGGGTCGGTCGAGAAGGAATACTGCGTCTTGGCCATGCAGACCGGCAGGTTGCCATATCCGGCTTCTTCCCATTCACGCAGCTGGTTGCGGATCTTGTTGTCAGCCAGAACCTCGTCAGCGCGGTAGATGCGCTTGGCGATGGTTTCGATCTTCTCGAACAGAGGCATATCGTCGGGGTAGATCGGTGCGAAGTTCGCGGTGCCACCTTCGACGATTTCGACGACTTTCTCGGCCAATGGGGCAGACCCTTCGGAACCCAGCTCCCAGTGACGCGATAGAACCGCCTCGACGCCGTGCTCGCCACAATAGTCTTTCACCGCCTGAACTTCGGCATCGGTATCGGTGACGAAGTGGTTGATCGCGACGACAACCGGTACACCGAAGGATTTCACGTTCTCGATGTGACGGCCAAGGTTGGCACAGCCTGATTTGACGGCCTCAACGTTTTCCGCACCCAGATCGGCCTTGGCAACGCCGCCGTTCATCTTCATTGCCCGCACGGTCGCAACCAGCACCACAGCCGACGGGGCAATGCCCGCCTTGCGGCACTTGATGTTCATGAACTTCTCGGCACCCAGATCCGCACCGAAACCGGCTTCGGTCACGACATAGTCGGCAACTTTCAGAGCGGTCTTGGTCGCGATGACCGAGTTACAGCCATGCGCGATGTTCGCAAACGGGCCGCCGTGGACGAAGGCCGGGTTGTTCTCCAGCGTCTGCACCAGGTTCGGCTGCATCGCGTCCTTCAGCAGAACGGTCATTGCGCCTTCGGCCTTGATGTCACGGCAGTAGACCGGCGTCTTGTCGCGGCGGTAAGCAACGATGATGTCGCCCAGACGCTTTTCAAGGTCTTTCAGGTCGTTTGCCAGGCAGAGGATCGCCATAACCTCGGACGCCACGGTGATGTCAAAACCAGCTTCGCGCGGGAAGCCGTTCGATACACCACCCAGTGAAGCTGTGATCTGACGCAGGGCACGGTCGTTCATATCGACCACACGGCGCCATGCGACACGGCGGGTGTCGATCTCTTGCTCGTTACCCCAGTAGATGTGGTTGTCGATCATTGCCGACAGCAGCGAGTGCGCCGAGGTGATGGCGTGGAAGTCACCGGTGAAGTGCAGGTTCATCTCTTCCATCGGAACGACCTGCGCATAACCGCCACCCGCGGCGCCGCCCTTCATACCGAAGTTCGGGCCAAGCGAGGCTTCGCGGATACAGATCATCGCGTTCTTGCCGATGCGGTTCAGGCCGTCACCCAGACCCACTGTGGTCGTGGTCTTGCCCTCACCTGCCGGGGTCGGGTTGATTGCAGTCACCAGGATCAGCTTGCCGTCTTCGCGGTCCTGAACCGAGTTGATGAAGTTCTGGCTAACCTTCGCCTTGTCATGGCCGTAAGGCAGCAGATCCGCAGAGTCGATGCCGATCTTGGCACCGATTTCCTGAATCGGCTTTTTGTTCGCTTCGCGGGCGATTTCGATATCGGATTTGTAGCTCATTGGCCGGGGTCCTTGATTGAATACCGTGCAAAACCGACGCGAGGCGTCGGCGCTGTGCATTCCATACCCTTGTGTACAATCCCGGTAGCCATGGATTCCGACATTCTGGCGTCGCGAAGCGTCGTAAGTTCGTTTCAGGGGTTTCTAATCGGAAACAAGCCCGTTTTCACAAGCCCAAACAGGTTGATCCGGAACAAACAGTTTCAGCCGGTCCCCCAGTTGAATGCGCCCCGGGCGTTCGACCCATCCCGTGACGCCCCGACGCCCGGCCGCCGCAGGCTTGAAAGCTGCGCCATGCCCCGGTTGATCCGCTTCGATCTCGCGCCCCGGCAGAACACAAGGGGCGTTTTCCATGTCCACTGTTATCGTCGCCCCGTTCGTTACCTGAAGACGCGAGGACGGGGGAATATGAGAGAAATCCGGGATTCCGCGCAGCACAATGGAAGCCCCAAGATAGGACGGGTCAAGCTGATCCAACCCCATGTCCTGCGCAATTTGCTGCAACTCCTCCTCGGACAAAACTGAAAGCTGACGCACGTTGCGAATTTCAGTGCCTTTCGGGTAAAGGTTCGAGACCCGGACACAGGACGCCCGATTGAGGCCTTCGTGGCGCTCACCCTTCACGCCGTCAAAACCCAGATCCAGCGCGTCAACAGCCTTGGCCCGCAAGGAAGTTCCCGCAGGGACATAGCCAAGCCAGACTGCTTCGGCGGCAAATTCGGTTTCACGCAAAAATGGCATAGCCTTCCCTTTTCATCCTTTTTCTTGCGCGCATATTGCCCGGCAAAACACCGATGAAAAGAAAAAAGACCCGGACTATGCGCCGGGTCTTTTTTGACTATGCGGTGGGTTCAGGCTCCATCCCGCCATCGGGCGGAGATTTCTTGGCCTTTGTCTTGGGAATGGCCGTGACACTGGGCGCGCTGCCTTCATCCGGCTTGTCGCCTTCATCATCCTCGCTGGGTGATTCACCATTCATAACGCGCTTGATCTCATCACCCGTCAGGGTTTCGTATTCAAGCAGGCCCTGCGCCAGGCGTTCCCATGCTTCGTGCTGTTCGGTCAGAATCTGGTGCGCGCGCTCATAACCCTGCTGGATAAGGCGCTTCACCTCTTCTTCGATCAGCTCTTTCGTATGGGCCGACACCGAGAACCCTGCGGTGTTGCCCTGATAGCCTTCATGCGCCTCGGCATAGTCGATGTTACCAACCTTGTCCGACATGCCCCAGCGCATCACCATGGCACGCGCCAGCTGACTGGCCTGCATGATATCTCCGGCCGGGCCGTTCGAAACGTGGTCTTCACCGTATTTGATGACCTCGGCGGCTTTGCCGGCCATGGTCATGGCCAGCTTTTGCTCACACTCATCACGGTGGTAGTTCAGGCGATCCATTTCAGGCAGCGAAACCACCATACCCAGCGCACCACCGCGCGGAATGATCGTGGCTTTGTAGACAGGATCGCACAACGGCAGGGTCAGGCCGACAACGGCATGGCCGGCCTCGTGATAGGCTGTCTTTTCCTTCTGGTCCTGGGTCAGCACCATCGAGCGGCGCTCGGCGCCCATCATCACCTTGTCCTTGGCGTTCTCAAAGTCTTCCATGGTGACAAAGCGGCGACCCACGCGTGCGGCCATCAAAGCAGCCTCGTTCACGAGGTTCGCCAGATCGGCACCCGAGAAGCCCGGCGTGCCGCGAGCAATGATGCGCAGATCGACATCGGGGCCCAAAGGAGTCTTGCGCGCGTGCACGCCCAGAATCTTCTCACGGCCTTTGATGTCGGGGTTGCCAACGGTCACATTACGGTCAAAGCGGCCTGGACGCAGCAGTGCGGGATCCAGAACATCCTTACGGTTGGTGGCCGCCAGAATGATCACGCCTTCATTGGCCTCAAAGCCGTCCATCTCAACCAGCAACTGGTTGAGGGTCTGTTCGCGTTCGTCATTACCACCGCCGTAGCCAGCGCCACGATGGCGACCCACCGCGTCGATCTCGTCGATAAAGACGATACAAGGCGCATTCTTCTTGGCCTGTTCAAACATGTCCCGGACACGGGATGCACCGACACCCACGAACATCTCGACAAAGTCGGACCCTGAAATAGTGAAGAACGGCACACCCGCCTCACCCGCGATGGCACGGGCCAGCAAGGTCTTACCGGTGCCCGGAGGTCCGACCAGCAGCGCGCCCTTGGGGATCTTACCGCCAAGGCGGCTGAACTTCTGTGGATTGCGCAGGAATTCGACGATCTCTTCCAGTTCTTCCTTGGCCTCGTCGATGCCCGCGACGTCGTCAAATGTGACGCGGCCATGCTTTTCGGTCAGCATCTTGGCCTTCGACTTGCCAAAGCCCATCGCACCGCCTTTGCCGCCGCCCTGCATCCGGTTCATGAAATAGACCCAGACACCGATCAGCAACAGGAACGGCAACAGCGTGATCAGGAAAGACTGGAAGCCCGACTGCTGTTGCTTGACCGCTTGAACCGGGATGTTCTCATCGATCAAAAGCTTGGTGACCTCGGCATCGCCGGGTTTGATCGTGACGTAAGTCGCACCGCTCTCGGTCGTATAGCGGATCTGTTCACCATCCAGCGTCACGTTCTTGACTTCACCGCCTTGCACAGCGCCGACGAAATCGGAGTAAGTTCTTTCATTGCTCTGAAGCGTTCCGCCCGGTCCACTGAACAGATTGAACAGTGCAAGGATTAGCAGGAACAGAACGACCCAAAACGCGATATTGCGAGCGTTGCCCAAGGAAATTCTCCCAAAAGTTCCGGCAGGTGAGAAGCTGCCAAGTTACCTCTTAAAATAGAGAGGATTGTGGTATGTTCAATGCGATAAAAAAGATGCGTGGAACTCGGGCCATTCCGGCGTCGTGTCCGCGCGCCATCCATTCGCGAATCCCGCAAGCGGAGCGGCCAGCACCACGCCCCCCTTCCAGACCGCGGGCGTCGCACTCAAGGCCAGCCTGGGCCGGCCTGTTTCGCGCCATTCAGGCACCTGTCGCAGCCCGTCTTCACCCAGAGCGCGGATCTCGGCACCGGAAATTTCGGGACCGGTCAAGACCCATTTGCCATCCCAAACTTCGTCACGTGCTGAAATCCGAGCCTCCACGGCCTTGAATTCCCTGCAAATCCAAACACTCATCCCTTCCGGGACCAACAGGCAACCGCTGAGCGACCCTGCCCGCCCGTCGGTTATGGCCTTCATGGCCTGCTCGACCGCCGCCTGACGCGGGGGATATCCCTGCCCTGCGATCCAGGCAAGGCATCCAAGCAACACGCGGCGTCGGATTTCCTTGGGCAATGCGGCAAAACCGGCCCTGTTCACCTTCACGTCGCACTGTTCGATCTGGGCTACATTCCCTGCGGATTCCTGCGCAAAAACGCCCAGGGCTGCATTGGCCTGCGCCAGATTGTCGGCCACTCGCGACAGTGAAAGCGCATCAATTCCTAGTGGTTTGAGGCCGGACATGGCCTCTCGTGCCTTGATCCGGTCGAAACGAGGGTCCTGATTCGACGGGTCTTCGACCCATGTTGCGCCGATACCGGTCAGGTAGGCTCTCAGATCCTTGCGTGTGATCCCCAGCATTGGCCGCAGCAATGTCACCCCTTCCCATTGCCGACTTGCCGACATGCCGGACAGTCCCGTGACACCTGATGAACGACCCAATCGCATCAGCAACGTTTCCGCCTGATCATCTGCCGTGTGCCCCAACGCGATGGCGTCGATTCCGCGCTGTTGCGCCCAACCGGCAAGCAGGCTGTAACGCGCCTTGCGGGCCTCGTCCTGAACATTGCCCGATCCGTCCCAACCCGCCCAATGCAAAATGTCATGCGGCAGCCCCAAAGCAGCGGCCTGGCGCGACACTGTCACGGCCTCCTGCGCTGCGTCGGGGCGCAAGCCGTGATCGACCGTGGCCACAAAAAGGGCGATCTCTTCGTTTTGGGCGACTTGATGCAAAAGATGCATCAACGCCACGGAATCCCCACCGCCCGAGACCGCCACGCCCAATTTAGGCGGAAGCCTTTCGGGAAGCCGGGCGCGAAGCTCTGCAAGCAGGTTTTCGCTGTGACGATTCAAGAACACCCCAGCGCAGACATCTCTTGCGTCGCATCCGCAAATGCCGGTGCGGATGGAAAGCGCACGCCAACTTCGTTGAGCGTGATGCAGGCCTGATCGGTCTGCCCCAGACGCCCCAGCGCCGCGCCCAACTCGAACAGCGCCTCGGGGGCAAATGCGCCTTCGGAATCTCCGGTAAAGCTTGCCAAAAACGCCCGTGCCGCTTCGCGGGTGTCGCCAAGGCCTTCGAGCGCATGACCCCGTTTCAGATTCGCTTCGGGCGCCAGGGGGCTGCCAGGATAGTTCGCATCAAACTGCGCAAACAAATCAGCCGCAGTCTGGTAATTCCCATCGGCCAGTGCTTGCGATGCCGCGTCGAAATCCGCCCGCTCGCCCACGGCCAGTTCACCCTGATCGGTTTGGGATGGCGTGGCAGGCGTGATGACGGCCGTACCTACATCTGTGCCCTCTCCGCCCAGTGTGCTGGTCGGTTCGCCTGAAATCTCGCAGTTTGCCTCAAGCTCGCACAGGCGGAACTCCAGATCTCCGATGCGATTGGTGCCGTCTGAGACGATGTTTTGCACACGCTGGTTAAGCTGCTCGGTCTGACTGGTCAGGCGTTGCAGTTCCGCTTCAATGGCGTCAACCCGATCGAGAACCGAACTGCCGGACAAGTTTGGCGCGGGCGATCCTGTGGTGGAAAACTCACGCTTCAGACGCTGAATTTCCACATGCAGCACCGTCAGCTCCTGACGTATGTCGGCCAGGGTTTGCTGATCCTGTGCCTGTGCAACACCGGCTGTCGCCATGACCGCCGCCAATACCCATCCTGCCATACGCATTGTCTTACCCCAGTGTTGATCCGGTCAGCACAGTCACTGCGCGGCGGTTCTTGGAATAGCATTCCTCAACGCTGCAAATCTCAATTGGGCGCTCCTTGCCGTAGCTGACGGTTTTGAGACGGTTGCCAGCAACACCGCGCGAAATCAGATACTCACGAGCGGCATTTGCGCGACGCGCACCCAGCGCAAGGTTATACTCGCGCGTACCCTGCTCGTCCGCGTGACCTTCGATCGTGGCAACAAAATCCGGATTGGCCAGAAGCCAGTCCGCTTGCCCTTGCAACACGGTCTGCGCCTGTGGTGTCAGGGTGGACTGGTCCACGGCGAACAGAACACGATCCCCGACGGTCTGCTGGAAATACGCAGGCGAACGCGGGTCACTGGGCGAGCCCGGTACGATTGCGCCTGTGCCACCAGCACCGCTGCCGCCCAAGGCGGATGGGTCATTGTTCGTACAGGCGGCGATCACACTTAGCGCGCCCAACGCCAGGACTTTGCTCAATACATTCATTTCAAGTGCCTCGTGTTTTGATTGTTGCCGCCTGTCTACCACAGGGACGAATCGTTGTGAACTTTGCTGCGATCAATTCTGTAGTGGGCCCCATGACGGATCACTGCCGCCATCCGGTGTACGCACCGGGCGCAGGTTGCGGCCCGAGATATCCACCGAATACAGCGAGGCCCGGCCGCTGGCGCCCTGCGTTTCACGGGTGAACATGATGACGCGGCCATTGGGCGACCAGGTTGGGCCTTCATCCAGAAACGAGGCGGTCAACAAGCGTTCCTCTGATCCGTCCGTGCGCATCACCCCGATGTGGAAGCGGCCCTGATTTTGCTTGGTAAAGGCAATCAGATCGCCGCGCGGCGACCATACCGGCGTGCCATAACGACCCGAGCCAAAGCTGATCCGCGTGGCCTCGCCGCCAATCGCGGGCATCACGTAAAGCTGCGGCGTGCCCGAACGGTCGCTTTCAAACACGATCCGGCTGCCATCCGGCGAATAGCTGGGGGCGGTTTCAATCGCTGGCGTGTTGGTCAGACGCGTGCTTTGCCCCGACGCCAGATCCATTTTCCACAGGTCCGTGTTTCCCCCCTGAATCAAGGAATACACGATCGACCGGCCATCCGGCGAAAAGCGGGGCGAAAAGCTCATGGTTCCGTCCTGCGTCTTCAGTTCCTGTCGTTTGACGCGGCCCACATCCAGAACATAGATGCGCGGGCTGCCGCTTTCATAGCTGGTGTACAGCAACCGATCGCCAGTAGGCGAAAAGCGCGGCGCCAGAACGATTGCGGCACTGTCGGTCATGTACTGCACGTTCGCCCCATCATAATCCATGATAGCCAGACGTTTCAGGCGTTGGTTTTTCGGTCCACTTTCCGAAACAAAGGCCACGCGGCTGTCAAAATAACCGCCCTCGCCTGTAATCCGGCTGTACACCTGATCTGCCACTTTGTGGGCCATGCGCCGCCAGCCCTCGGTGGTGCCTGCCAATTGCAACCCATTGCCCAGCTCCTGACCCGAAAACACATCCCAGACCCGGAACCGAACCGTGAGGTTCTTGCCCGAAACATTGACCGCCCCCGTAATCAGCGCATCGGCATTGATCGCTTTCCAATCGGCAAACTGAACTGGTGCTTCGAAGCTGCTGACCCGACTGATGAAGGCATCCGAAGAGATCTCGCGGAACAACCCGGTTCCTGTCAGATCAGCCGCCACCACGCGCGAGATGTCCTGTGCATATTGCGCCGCTGACGGACCATCGGGAACAAAGTTCGGCACCGCAAAGGGCAATGGTTCGATAATGCCCTGGTCCAACTCCAGTCGCAGGGGACCGTTCTGTGCAAGAACCGGCGCAGACATCAGCGTCAGGCCGACAAAGAGGCTGGTCAGAAGTTTCATCATTTGATCCGCATCCTCTCGGGATTGAATGTAATCTCAACATCCTGCCAATGAGCGTATTTGTCAGCAGGCAAATCATATCCTCTGGCCCCGCAGCGCAAAATCGCACGCCGGGCGGCCTGATAAGCCTGATTGGCCGCACCAGCAGACCCACCAGAACTGTCCAGCATCCGAATGCTGCCATCCACAACCGTACCATCACGGTTTAGCGAAAAAGCCACAACGACCACAGTACTCAGTGCATCCGTAGACAAAGAGCCCACATTCCAGCACTTGGACACGGCCAATCGCATCGCGTCCTTCTCGCCGCTGGTCAGCGGTGGGCCGGATGGCTGGGTTCCACTGCCCAAGGCTTCGGCCAAAGCGTCATTGATCGCGGCCTCGTCGGCTTGCGCGTCAGGTTCAGGCGCCGCCTCGGGCGTCTCTGCCACAACGGCTTCGGGCGGTGGGCTTGGGCGGTTCGGACGCACCCGCGGTCGCGGTGACGTAAGCGGAGACTGCTCTTTGGTTTCCTCTGCCTCGGTCACGATCTCGGGCGCCGCTTCTTCCGGCGCGGTCTGATCCTGTTGTTCCTGCTGAACCTCGGCTCCTTCGTCCAAAGACACCGGCGGCGTTTCGAAATCATCCGGTTTTACCTCGGGCGGTGGTGGCGCTATGGCCTCGGGGGCAACACGATCGGATGGGCGCGGCTGCGCCTCGGGTCCCGGAGGCACAGGCTGTGCGACAGGTTCGACCTCGGGCTCTGTCAGTACCGGCAGCTCATCCGGCACGTCCGGTTCCGGCGGTGCTTCGACGATAACGGGGGCAGGCTCGGGTTCGGGTTCGGCAGGCACGACGGGTTCAGGGCGCGGCTGTTCCTCGACCACAGGTTCTGGCGGCGTGCTATCAGCCTGTGGTTCGGGCGGTTGTTGCAATGCCGTCGGCACCTCCGGGATATCAGGCGCATCCCGCTGGGCCGTCATGGCCGCGAATTGTTCAGCGGTTATCACGGACACATCCTGTACGGCCATCGGCAAAGGCTCGGACCGGAAGGTACCGCCGAAAAGCGCCGCTCCGATCAGGCTGACATGCGCAATCGCCGAAATCTTGGTGCCGGTATCCACCGTGCGCCCTCACTCTCCACCTTCGTCCAGCGTCGGCCCGCCCGTATCGGTCACAAGCCCAACGTTGGAAAACCCGCCCGCGTTCAGCGCGCCCATGACCTGCATGACCTGCGCGTAAGGAATCGCGCCATCGGCGCGCAGGAAAACCCGGTCACTGCTCCGCTCTGCGGCGATGGCCCGCAGCTTGCCGATCAGTTCCTCGCGCAACACGTCAGTTGTCTGGATCTGCACACGTCCATCTGCCGTCAGGGTTACGGTCAAAGGTTCTTCATTGTCACCGGGCAAAGCACTGGCGGCGGTCTTGGGCAGATCTACCGGAACACCGACCGTCAGCAATGGCGCGGCCACCATGAAGATAATCAGCAAAACCAGCATGACATCCACAAACGGTGTCACGTTGATCTCGGCCATGGGTTGCGCACGACCGCGACGCCGACCGCGTCTGCGCCCGTTTCCACCCGAGGATTGCTGAACCGCCGCGCCCATTGTCAGCTGTCCAACTGGCGCGACAGGATGGTCGCGAACTCGTCAGCAAAGGCCTCATAGCCGCCCACGATGCGGTCACAGTCAGCACTGAGCTTGTTGTAGAAAATAACCGCCGGGATCGCGGCCAGAAGGCCGAGCCCCGTTGCCAATAGTGCCTCGGCAATACCCGGGGCCACGACCGCCAGATTGGTATTCTGCTGTTCGGCGATTTCAATAAACGCATTCATGATGCCCCAGACGGTACCAAACAGGCCGATGAACGGCGCAGTCGATCCAACCGTGGCCAGAATGGGCAGACCTTTCTGCAAGGTCTCTGCCTCTTTCGCTATGGCCACATCCATAGACCGGTCTATCCGCGCGGTCGCTCCGGCAATCAATCCGCCATCATTTCGGTGCGACCTGCGCCATTCGATCATTCCGGCCGCAAAAATCTTTTCAGAGCTGCCATCCGGCTGGGTTCCGATCTGCTCGAACAGCTCGTCCAAAGGGTTGCCGGACCAGAAGCTCTCGTCAAATGCCTGCGCCTCGCGACGGGCCGCGCGGTAATTTATCAGCTTCTGGATGATGATGCCCCAGGACCAGATGGATGCACCGATCAGCATCAACATCACCAATTTGACGATAAAGGTCGCGCGGGCATACAGCCCCCACATGGAGAAATCGATCTCCTGCGCCAGCGCCAGCGTTTCAGCTTCCATGAACCTGCTCTTTGTTTTTGCCTGACGGCCGTTTGTTTGGCCTTGTTTTGACAAACGCTAACGCAGTTGGGGTTGAAATGCCAATAGAACCACCCCTGACCCTCAAATTGTTACATCAATGCGCGAATCTCTGCCGGAAGCCGGATCGGCCTGCCATCCTTGTTGATACACACGGCAGTGACCGAGGCGCGAAAAATCTCGGTCTCGCCACGCCGGACCAGCTGCGCCATGGTCAGCCGCACACCCGAGATTTCCGTGACTTCGGTTTCGACGATCAGTTCGTCATCGAACCTGGCTGGCGAAAGGTAATCGGCCTCGACCCGCCGCACGACCCAAACAATGCCTTCTTCCCGCATCGCGTTCTGGTCATTGCCCAGATTGCGCACCCAATCCGAACGCGCACGTTCGATATACCGCAGATAGTTCGCGTGATAGACGACGCCGCCCATGTCGGTGTCTTCATAATATACACGAACCGGGTAGGAATGTTTCATTGCGGTGGCTCCAACCGGGCAAACAACCTGAGCGCATGAGACGCATCCTGCGCCGAACCGGGCAAAACCGGATCGTAAGCAGCCCGAATCAACGCAGCAATATCGGGGCGCAGGATCGTCGTTTCGCCCGCCACGGCCAGCGGAGATTGCGTCCGAAACGCAGTATCGGACCAAAGCAGGATGGTCTGCACCACCTGGCTCAGCGCCAGCGTTTCCGCCGGTATCTTGGACAACTGCTTGTCCATGCGCAGAAAAACAAAAGCCGCGCGGATCGCACCGTCTTCTTCGAACCTGAAGATGCGGTACTGGTTTGCATCCGCTCTAACCAAGCGCCCGACCAACGGTGCCAGATCCGGGATCAGACGATCAAGATCCGGCACGTCCAGCAGCTCTTTCCAATCCCGGAAGAAGAAGACCATGCAGTTGGCACCAAGTTCGGGGTCGGTTTCGGCCATTTTGTGACCGGCCAAGGTGACAACCGCCTCGAAGGCGCCCTTCACAGTGGACAGCGTTTCATCTTCAACGCCAAACACAATCGGCACGATGGGTCGTCCCCAACGGGCAAACAGAAACTCACCGCTTTCGCGCGTGAACAGCGCCTCAATCTCTTCCGGTGTCACGGTCAAGCCTTCATCTTTTCGAAAATACTCTCGCCGAAGGCATAAATTTTCCAAGCGCAAGCTTCAACCGAACAGATCGCTCTGCCGCTTGGGTGCAGCCATGCCCAGATGCGTCCAGGCCTTTTGCGCCAACATCCGCCCACGCGGTGTCCGCTGGATCAACCCCTGTTGCAACAGAAAGGGCTCGATCACTTCTTCCAGCGAGTCCCGGCTTTCAGACAGCGCGGCTGACATCGTTTCGATCCCGACAGGACCACCACCGTAATTTTCGGCGATCAGTTTCAGATATCGGCGGTCCGCACCATCCAGCCCCAAATGGTCCACACCCAGCCGCGTCAAGGCTCCGTCAGCCAGTTCGCGGGTGATCCGCCCATCTCCTTCGACAATTGCGAAGTCCACCACCCGGCGCAGCAGACGTCCGGCGATGCGCGGTGTACCGCGCGACCTGCGCGCAATCTCGCGTGCGCCCTCATCATCTGCCGGAGCGCCGAGTTTCCGCGCGTTTCGGGTGACGATCTCATGCAGTTCATCCACGGTGTAGAACTGCAACCGGGTCGGAATACCAAACCGGTCGCGCAAAGGTGTGGTCAGCAAACCCATGCGCGTCGTGGCCCCGACAAGCGTGAAGGGTTGCAACTCGATCCGAACCGTTCGCGCAGCGGGCCCCTCGCCGATCACCAGATCAAGCTCGAAATCCTCCATCGCGGGGTAAAGCACCTCTTCCACCGCCGGGTTCAGGCGGTGGATTTCGTCGATGAACAGGACATCACGCGCTTCGAGATTGGTCAGGATCGCAGCCAGATCGCCCGCTTTCGCCAGAACCGGCCCGGACGTCATGCGAAAATTCACCCCCAGTTCACGCGCCATGATCTGCGCCAGCGTCGTCTTGCCCAACCCCGGAGGGCCATGGAACAACGTGTGATCCATCGCCTCGCCCCGCTGGCGGGCGGATTGGATGAAGATGCGCAGATTGGCGCGCGCCTCGGCCTGACCGATGAACTCATCCAAGCCCTGCGGGCGCAATGCGCGGTCGTTGTCCTCGGGCAATGGGTCCGGGCGCACAGTGGGATCAGCGTCTACCATTCATTCAGCCTTTCGGAGCCAGCAATTGCAGGGCGGCACGGATCAAACCCGCTTCGTCTGCATCCGGGTTGTTGGCGGCGGCCTCGGCAACCGCGGCTGCTGCATCCGACTGCCCATAACCCAGATTGGACAAGGCAGACAGCGCACCCGCTGATGCCGCGGCGGCCCCAGAGGCTGGTTTTGGCGTCCGCTTCGGAGCAGGCGCTGCCTCGACAGGCTCTACAACTTCGATCGAAGGGCCATCCATCGCATCAATCACCGTGCCACCCAAGGCCATCACGCCCGGCGCCTTGTCCTTGAGGTCCAGAACGATCCGCTGCGCTGTTTTCGGCCCCACACCTTTCGCCGCCTTGACCGCCGCCCAATCTCCCAGTGCGATTGCGCGGCTGACACCGTCCGGCCCCAGCGCGCTGAGGATCGCCAGAGAGACTTTCGCTCCGACCCCCTGAACCGAGCACAAAAGGCGATGCCATTCCTTCTCGACCAGCGAAAGAAAGCCATAAAGCTGCATCAGGTCTTCGCGCACGACCATGTCCGTATAGATCGAAACCGCCTCGCCCACGCCCGGCAGTGCCGCCATGGTCCGGTCAGAGCAATAGACGATGTATCCCACCCCCCGGACATCGATCAGCACGTGATCTGCGGCGCGATAGTCCAGCCTTCCGGTGAGTTTTCCGATCATGCCCGCACCTCTTTCACACGCACCTGTTGGGTCTTGCCGTAATAGGCATGGCAAATCGCAATCGCCAGAGCATCGGCTGCATCCGCCCCTTTGGGCTGACATCCGGGCAATTGCAGTTTGACCATGTGCAGCACCTGTTCTTTTTCCGCGTGCCCCACACCCACGACCGTTTTCTTGACCCGGTTCGGGGCGTATTCCCCAACCGGCAAACCAGCCTGAGCCAGTGTCAGCAACGCAACCCCACGCGCCTGACCCAGTTTGAGCGTACCGGCACCATCCTTGTTCACAAAGGTCTGTTCAATGGCTGCCTGGTCCGGTTGGTGATCGGCGATGACTTCGACAATCTGGTTGTGGAGAGACAACAGCCGCTCACCCAGATCATCCCCATCCGACTTGCACAAACCGTTGGCCACGTGGCTCAGGCGGCTGCCATTTGATTCGATGACGCCCCACCCCAGGGTCCTAAGCCCCGGATCAATGCCCAGAATTCGCATGTTTTGCCTCGGCCTGCTCGGGTTCTGTGATCTTTTTTCAACGCCTAGCACGAAGCGTGAACATTTTCCAAGCGAATTGACCCAAGGCCTGAAAACGACACCCCTGTCCCAAGGGCGACTCAACGTGCCATTTGCGACTTCAAAAAGTCTGAATTCGACACTTTTGTGAACGCGTTTTCACCAATTATTTAAGGAGATTACAGCCTTTTGCAGCATTGCAGGAAACGCATAGGACACATGCAAAAACTGAACTTGTGCGGGCGATTTGGCGGCACTAGATGCCGGGCAGATCGAAAGACTGCAAAGTGAACACCAACCAGAAGGAAACAGGATATGGCTGCACTGGACACCACCCGCTTCGCCTCCACTGGCTCGTTCGGCCTCGTTGGCCGTATCGGCGCATTTTTCGTATCGGCCGTGAACGCAGCTGTCGAATGGAATGACGCCCGCGTTACCCGCAACGCGCTGACCGGTCTGAGCGATCGTGAACTGGAAGATATCGGCCTGTGCCGCGGCGACATTGACGCCATCGCCCAAGGTCTCCGGTAATACCGACCACCACTCGCATTCGCCCCTTCCTCCTCCCTTGAGGGGCAAACAAAAACACCGCGCGCCCCGGGCACGCGGTGTTTTTTTTTGGAAACTGAGTCAAATTGAGATTCAGTATAAAACCTTGTTGAGTTGCACGGCAATCGCCTGCGACACCGGGTCGATCTGCATCACCCAGGCACCCGCTTTTTCGACCGATGTGCCTTCGTTCAAACTGTCGATCCGATATTGGTATCCGGTCGGGCCAAGGCTGGACAAAAGAAACGCCTTGAACGCCACAACACTCAGAAGCGTAAGCAACAGCACCCTGGCCGGCACTGCCGAGCTTACCCGCTGCGGCTTCATGACGACCAGGCCATCCTTGCGCATCGTCGCGCGATAGCCACGGCTCATCTTTTGATGTTTTTTGTTCAGGCGATTAACGCGCTGAGTGAACTCCAGTTGTTTACCCGTCATGGCAGCCTCCAAAAACCGCCCCCCTCGACTTCAGTCAGAAAACGGTAAATAGAGAATACGACAAAAACGTGGCAAAATTCCACAAAACTCCTGCAAATGGCCTAGTTTGAGCCCTGTTTCATTAAGATTAGGGTCGTCCACTCACCAATCTCACCTCTATGAGCGAGATTGAATTCATTTTGAGAATAAACCGACACCACGTCATCGGCCTGTTCGTTAAGGACCCCTGACAGGATTGCATAGCCTCCGGGACGCAGATTCGCCGCGATTTCCGGCGAGAGGGCGACCAGAGGACCTTTCAGAATATTGGCAAAGATCAGGTCGTAGGGTGCGTGCGCCCTGAGATCGGGGTGATCGAAACCCGCGGCTTCCACGCACCGTACGGCACCGGACATCCCGTTCGCCTTGAGATTGGCTTCGGCCACGTCAACGGCCACTTCATCAATGTCACTGGCAATGATGTCGCCGTCCCAAACCCGGGCTGCGGCCATGGCCAGAACGGCGGTGCCGCATCCGATATCCGCCACTTTCGTCGCGGTGAAGCCTTCGTCCAGCAATCTGTCAAAGGCCTTGAGGCAACCCAAAGTCGTACCATGGTGGCCGGTGCCAAAGGCCATTGCGGCCTCGATCAGCAATGGAATGCGACCTTCGGGCAGCTTGTCGGCATCATGGCTTCCATAGACAAAGAAACGCCCCGCCTCGACGGGTGCAAGCTCGCGTCGCACATGCGCAACCCAGTCGGTTTCCGGCAGCTCGGAAACAACAAACGGTTTGGCGTCGAACGCCGCGGCCAGAACCGCCAGCGCGGTCTCGTCAGGGGCTTCGGTGAAATATCCGCCGACCTCCCACAGGCCGGATCCGTCTTCGACTTCGAACACACCAACGCCGGTTGGCTCTGGCTCCAGACGTTCCATCGCCTCGCCCAGACCTTCGGCGGCCTTCTTACCTGTCAGCGTCGTCAGTGCGGTGAATGTGGGCATTGGGGCCTCCTGTCTCGATTGACACCGCGCCTAGGACGCCGCGCCGTCAAGGTCAAGCGCCGAGACCTATTCCGCAGGGGCCGGAGCGTATTTGGTCAGGATGGTCTCGTTGCCAGGCTCGGGGTGACGCGGGATCAACAGGGACAACAGCAGCGAAACGATCGCCATCGCCGCGGCCAGGCCAAACACAGCGCCCGGCGACACGACCCAAAGCAGGCCAAGCAAAGCGGGCAAAAACACCGCCGCAATATGATTGATCGTAAAGGCCACCGCAGCGGTCGGCGCGATGTCAGCAGGGTCAGCGATTTTCTGGAAATAGGTTTTCAATGCCAAAGCCAGCGCAAACAGCACGTGGTCGATCACATAAAGGATTGCCGCAAGCAGAACGCCCCAACCGAACCAATAGATGCCGCCATAGGCTGCGAACACGATGGCCAGGCCGGTATATTCAAATATCAGCGTGCGCCGCTCACCGAACTTTGCCACCGCCTTTCCCAGCAATGGGGCGGCCAACATGTTGATCATCAGATTGATTAGATAAAGGCTGGTGAGCTCATGCACTTCAAAGCCGAATTTCTCGACCATCATGAACCCGGCAAAAACGACAAATATCTGCCGCCGCGCGCCTGCCATGAACTGCAATGCATAATACAGCCAATACCGGCGACGCAGGATCAGCTTCTTGGTCTGCGGCGTGGGCGCATCGAATTGCGGATAGGCGAACAGACAGAACAGTGCCAACGCAGCCGTAACTCCACCCGACGCCATGAATACAAAGTTGTAGGACAGATCAAAGCGATCCCAGGTCAGTACGATCAGCCCATACACCACCATGGTCGCCGCCGATCCCATCGCAACCAGCCATCCCAGCACCTGCGGAGCACGATCCTTGGGCAGCCACTGCAATTGAAGCGACTGGTTTACGGTCTCGTAGTAATGGAACCCGATCGAACTGAACAAGGTCACAAACAGCAACCCGCCCAGGCTGGGGAACCACGCGGTCACCGCCGTTGCGACACCAAGCATCATCAGCGAGATCATCGCCAGCACCTGCTCGCGAATGAAAATGATGACGGCAATCACCCCAACCGCCAGAAACCCTGGAATCTCGCGCACCGTGTGCAGCAGACCGATATCCGCGCCATCAAAGTTCGCCACCTCAATAACAAAGTTGTTCAGCAACGCGCTCCATGCGTTGAACGCAATGGGCATGGTCAGCGCCATCATGAACAACAGCGTGATGGGGCGGCGCCAGAACGGCAGGCTCTGCGCCTCTGTAAGGGGCATGGGTTTCAGCATGAGACCCCTCTACGCCCATTTCGCTGCTTTGGCGAGAGGGAAGCGGTCTGCGCACAATCACCCTGCACAGATGCAGAGGTCAGTAAAAATTCTGTGGGTCGATATCGACGGTCAGGCGGATATCGCCCTTCAGGCGCAACGGGGCGATCCAGCGGGCAATGGCATCCTGAATCGGCGCCCCTTTCGGGGCTTTCACCAACAAGCGCACTCTGTGGCGACCGCGTATACGTGCAATAGGTGCCGGCGCCGGGCCAAAGACCTGAGCACCGATCGCGCGCAGGGGCGAATCGTTGCGGGCCATTGCATTGCCGATATCGAAGACCGGCCCGACCTCGGGGCCCGACAACACGATCCCGGCCATGCGACCATAGGGCGGCACGCCTGCCGCCTGCCGACCCGCTGCCTCGGCTTTCCAGAACCCTTCCTCATCACCCGACAGGATGGCCCGGATCACCGGGTGTTCCGGTTGAAATGTCTGCAAAAGCGCCTGCCCTGGCTTGTCCGCCCGTCCCGCGCGCCCAGCCACTTGCCGCATCAATTGAAACGTACGCTCAGCCGCGCGCAGATCCGCGCCGTGCAGAGACAGGTCAGCGTCAATCACACCGACCAATGTGAGCTTGGGAAAGTTGTGCCCCTTCGCCACCAACTGCGTACCGATGATAATGTCGGCATCCCCGGCGGCGATCTCTTCTATCTTGGCTTTCAATGCCCGGGCTGAACCAAAAAGATCAGAACTCAGCATTGCGATTTTCGCCTCGGGGAAGGTCGCCTCGGCTTCTTCCCCCAGCCGTTCGATCCCCGGCCCGACCGGGGCCAGCTTGCCTTCCACGCCGCAGGAGGGGCAATCTTCGGGCATCGGCTTGGTTTCGCCGCATTGGTGGCACATCAATCGCTTGAGAAACCGATGCTCGACCATGCGTGCGTCGCACTGATCACAGGCGATCTGCTCGCCACAGGCCCGGCACAAGGTCACCGGCGCATAGCCACGGCGGTTGATGAACAACAGCGATTGTTCACCTTTTTCGATCCGCTGCTGCACCGCTTGCCGCAAAGACGGAGAAACCCACGTTCCGGGCTGCATCTGCTCGGCCCGCATGTCGATGGGCTTCATCTCGGGCAATACCGCCGCCCCAAAACGCGAGGTCAGGTCAAGCCTTTCGTACTTGCCCGCCTCGGCATTGGCCCAACTTTCAAGCGAAGGTGTCGCACTGGCCAGGATCACCCGCGCGCCACAGATCGCCGAGCGCAGAACCGCCATGTCGCGTGCGCTGTAGTGCACGCCGTCTTCCTGTTTGTAGGACGTGTCGTGTTCTTCATCGACGACCACAAGCCCCAGATCGCGGAATGGCAGAAACAGCGCCGACCGGGCGCCCACGACCAGTTGCGCATTGCCCTGCCCGACCATCCGCCAGACCCGCCGCCGTTCCGTCATGGTTGCGCCGGAATGCCATTCCGCCGGGCGCGCACCGAACCGCACCTCGACCCGGGTCAGAAATTCTGCGGTCAGGGCGATCTCGGGCAGCAGGACCAAGGCCTGCCGCCCCATGCGCAGCGCCTCAGCCACAGCCTCCAAATAGACCTCAGTCTTGCCGGAACCGGTAACCCCTTTCAGCAGCGTGGTGCCGTAATCACCGGTCCGCTGCCCGGCCTGAAGCCGTTCGACCGCCGCTGCCTGATCCGCTGTCAGGTCTTTCCCGGGAAGGTCCGGATCAAGATGAGGATAAGGCAGGTCGCGCGGGCTGTCCTCTTCGCGCACGGCGCCTTGTTTGACCAACCCTTTGACAACAGATGACGTTACACCCGCCTGCTCGGCGAGCTCTTTCAAGGTAAAAGCCAGCCCGCCGTAGTCGCGCAATACCTCCAGAACCCGGGTCCGCGCATCGGTCAATCGGTCTGGTTGGCCTTCACCCAACCGATAGACCTTGCGCATCGATGGCGGATCACCCAAGCCCGGTGCCCGCGTCGCCAGACGCAGCATCGCAGGCATTGGTGTCAGAGTGTAATCGGCGACCTTTTCCAGAAACACCCGCATCTCTTCACGCATCGGTGCAACGTCAAGAACCCGGATTACCGAGCGCGCCTTGCTCAGGTCAAAGCCGCCCTGCCCCGGCCCCCAAACCACCCCCAGAACCTTGCGTGGTCCCAAAGGAACCTCGACAAACGCGCCCAGAACGCACCCGCCTTCGGGCGCTTTGTAATCCAGGGTCCGGTCAAGCGGCTGCGTTGTAAGCACCGCAACCAGCTCTCCTTGGTCGAAAAATCCGTTAGCGCTCACGGCATATCCTTCGCAGGGGGTTCCAGCAGGGGTCTCTTTGAGGTAAAGCCATCCGCGACCAAGGCCAACCCATCAAAGGACTGCCCTCATGAAATTCTTCGTAGACACCGCCGAGATCGACGCCATTGCCGAACTGAACGATCTGGGCATGGTGGACGGCGTAACCACCAACCCTTCGCTGATCCTGAAGTCAGGTCGCGACATTCTGGAAGTGACCAAAGAGATATGTGATCTGGTCGATGGCCCGGTATCGGCCGAGGTTGTCGCCACCGAAGCTGACGACATGATCGCCGAAGGCCGCAAACTGGCCAAGATCGCACCGAACATCGCGGTCAAAGTTCCGCTGACATGGGCCGGTTTGAAAACCTGCAAGACGCTCAGCGACGAAGGCCAGATGGTCAATGTGACGCTCTGCTTCTCGACCAATCAGGCGATTCTGGCTGCGAAAGCGGGCGCGACATTCATCTCGCCTTTCATCGGACGGCTTGACGATATCAACCTCGACGGCATGGACCTGATCGCAGACATCCGTCAGGTCTATGACAACTACGGGTTCGAGACCGAAATCCTTGCTGCATCGATCCGTACCGTCAACCACGTGACCGACAGCGCCCGCATCGGAGCCGACGTGATCACCGCACCGCCTGCCGTAATCAAGAAGCTGGCCGACCATCCGCTGACCGACAAAGGTCTGGAAACCTTTCTGGCCGACTGGGCCAAAACCGGTCAGAAAATCCTCTGATCTGGCTTGCAACCGCGCGGCGCCATCAGGCGCCGCGCCCGGCCCAACGGCCAAATGCCTGATCTGTGATCGGGCATGGCGGGCGGGAGCCCCTTGCCACGACATGCAAGGAAATCCACCCTTGCGTGCATTTTTTCCAAGGCAAATCCGGTCCGGCATGTTATAAGCCGCGACAACAAAAAAAGACCGGACGGGACATGAGCAGCACCCCCAAACTCGAGGATAACCTCCGCGCGGCAATTCTGGCCGAGCCGGATGTCGTACTGGACGACAAAGACCTGATGCAGGCGCTTGTCGCTGCCAACGAACAAGCGCGCGGCGACAACGTGATAGACCTGCGCGGCATTGCAATGCAACGGCTCGAGGCGCGGCTGGATCGGCTGGAAGACACCCACCGTTCCGTCATCGCTGCGGCCTATGAAAACCTCGCGGGCACCAATCAGGTCCACCGCGCCATTCTGCGATTGCTGGAACCTGTCGAGTTCGAAGATTTCCTGCGCGCGCTGGGCGCCGATGTGGCGGACATCCTGCGCGTCGACAGCGTTACGCTGGTTCTGGAAACAACCGTGGTTCAGAACGATCCCGCAATCGACACGTTGGGCGGGGTCCTGACGATCGCGGAACCCGGCTTCATCGACCGGTACCTGACCATTGATCGCGGCGGTCCTGCGCGGGATGTGATCTTGCGGGAAATCCATCAGCCAAACCGACGTATTTTCGGGTCACAGGCCGATCAGCTTCGTTCCGAGGCCTGCCTGAAGCTGGACCTCGGGGCCGGTCGCCTTCCGGGCATGATCGTCATGGCCGCCCGCGACCCGCGGCATTTCACCCCGCAGCTGGGCACCGATCTTCTGGCCTTTTTTGCCGGCGTGTTCGAACGCTCGATGCGCCACTGGTTGTCGTGAGCCTGGTCTCGCCCGCTTGCCGCGACGCGCTTCAGCATTGGCTGGACAGCCTGAGCGCGCTTGCCGGACGATCCGAGAATACGCTAAACGCCTATCGTGGCGATGTCGTCGAGTTTCTGTCGTTCATGACCCTGCATCACGCCGAACGGCATGGCCTGAAGGCGCTGGAACGGATCACGGTGTCGGATATGCGCGCCTGGATGGCGGATCAGCGTGGCGCGGACGTCAGCGCGCGGTCTTTGGCGCGCAAACTGTCGGCGGTCAAAAGCTTCTACCGTTGGCTGGCAGAGCGTGAGGGGTTCGAGCCCACCGCCGTTCTGTCCACCCGCGCGCCGAAATTCACCAAGAAACTGCCCCGTCCGCTGGCCGAAGATGCAGCCCGCGCCATGATCGATACAGTGGAACTGCAATCCACATCCGACTGGGTCGCGGCGCGCGACGTCGCGGTTGTCACGCTGCTGTACGGATGCGGCCTGCGCATATCCGAGGCGCTGTCCCTGACCGGAGCGGACGCGCCTTTGCCCACCACGCTGCGCATCGTCGGGAAAGGCGACAAAGAGAGGGTCGTACCGGTTCTTCCTGCCGCTCGCGAAGCGGTCGACGGATATTTGAAGCTGTGTCCCCATCCACAAGCACAGGACAAAGCCCTGTTTCGAGGCGTCCGTGGCGGGCCATTGAACCCGCGTGCAATCCAAGGGGTCATGGCCAAGGCACGTATGCAATTGGGGCTGCCCTCAACCGCAACACCCCACGCGATGCGGCACAGCTTTGCCACCCACCTGCTGTCAGCCGGAGGCGACCTGCGTGCCATTCAAGAGCTTCTAGGCCACGCCTCTTTGTCGACGACGCAGGCCTATACGGCAGTGGACACTGCGCGGTTGATGGAGGTCTACAACAGCGCGCATCCCAAAGCCTGAAGTGCACATGACTCGAAAACCCGGGCTTTTGGTTTGCATCTCGGACGCGCATCAGTCATGACGCTCGCATGACACTCAGATTCAAAGCTCTTTCCGTTCATCTCTTTACTGCAACAGGCGCTGTTTTTGCCATGTTGGCCATGCTGGCCGCGGTCGAAGAGAAATGGAGCCTTATGTATCTTTGGCTTGTCGTGTCTTTCATTGTAGACGGTATCGATGGCCCGCTGGCGCGACATTATCACGTCAAGCACAACGCGCCCGAGTTCGACGGCGTTCTGCTGGATCTGATCATCGATTACCTGACCTATGTGTTCATTCCGGCTTTTGCCCTGTTCAAATCGGGGCTGATGGACGGCTGGACCGGATGGTTCGCGATCATCGTCATCACATTTGCCAGTGCGATGTATTTCGCGGATACACGCATGAAGACCAAGGACAATTCCTTTTCCGGTTTTCCCGGGTGCTGGAACATGTTCGTGATCGTGATCTTCGCACTGGAACCGAATTTCTGGATCATCCTGCTGCTGGTCACCCTGCTGTCGCTGGCCATGTTTCTACCGCTGAAATTCGTGCATCCCGTGCGCACCGAGCGCTGGCGCAGCCTGACCTTGCCGATGGCGCTGGCATGGACGTTCTTCGCGGGTTGGGCCGCATGGGTCGATTTTCACCCCGAAAGCTGGGCCCATTGGGGGCTGGTCATCACCAGCCTGTACCTGACCTTCGCAGGCATCGCTCAACAGGTTGTTCCGCAGCGCCACGCCTGACGTAGCGCTGCCCGTCCCGTTTTACAGAACGTCCTGCACCTCGAACTCGGTGCCGTTATGGGTAAAGACGTCGCCCTTTTGCAGACCTGCCATCGCCAGATATATCGGGCTTTGGGTTGAAATGCCCATATAGGTCTTGCCATCCACTTCAAACCGCGTTGTCGAGACACACACGACAAATCTGCGGTTGTTGAACTTGATCACAGCTCCTGGCCTGACCGTGTCGGCAAGGCTGAAATCGGTATTTTCGATGACATCAATCTTGGCATGATGCGCATGAACCGGGGCATCGAAGGCAGCCGCCAGATCGGCGTTTTCCCGCGATGCGGCAATGTCATCCTTGTCGTGACCTTCCCTGTCATCCAACTGGGCATCTTTCAAAAACGCATCGTAATGCGCCTGCGCCGTTGCAAGCTCTTGCGCTTCAAGCGACATCAACCGGTCGATAATGGCCTTCTTGCGGGCTGCACGGTCTTGTTCAGTGGTCATGCAATGCGGTCCTTCAAATTCAGCAATGGTTACAAGTTGTGTCTGCAAAAAGCGGATTGCAACCGAATTTCGACGCTCAGATCAAAAGACCTGCCGCCCGCTCATGCCGCAACAGGGCAACTTTCGTCTCAACACCACCGTCGCCCGAAAAACCGCCCAGGCCATTTGCGGCCAGTACCCGGTGACAGGGAATGATCACGGGAATGGGGTTTGCTCCGCAGGCTTGGCCAACCGGCTGGGCGGGTTGCCCCAGTTCTTTGGCGATATCGCCATAGGTGCGCGTTTCTCCAAGCGGGATGGCATACATCAGGTCACAGACCCGCTTTTGAAACTCTGAACCGTCAATGTGATACGGCAGATCGAAACGGTCAAGCCGCCCTTGATCATAGGCCCTCAACTGGGCGGCGGCTTCGCGCAGCAGCGCAGTCGGCTCACCCTCGTCCCTGCCGTTCCAGACAAGCCGTGCAAGGGCCCCGTCCGTTTCTTCAACACCAAGTCGTCCGAACTGAGTTTCAACGGAAATCATCGCCATAAACCGACGGTTTCAGATCAAAGCGCCAAGCACAAGCGCGGGAATGTGCAAGACCACGCAAAACGTCATTTTTGGGCATTGGCGCCATTCGTGATACGCTCCTGCCGTTACTTAAAGAGATTTTGGAGAACGCAATGGGTCGACATTTGATCCTCACAGTACATGGAATCGGTGAACAAAAACCCGGCGAAACCGTCGATCAGGTCGTTGGCGCAGCAACAACTTGGCTGGATGGAAACCCCAGACCACCGATCGAAGTCGAACGCGGCATGATCGAACTGGCCGAATCCACCTTCGACGGAAATCCACGAAATGCAGAGCTGTTCGAAGTCAATCTGCGCACGGTGACTGACCCGGCTGTTCCTCAGGACAAGGCCCTGTTTGCCGAAGTTTATTGGGCTGATCGCTCTCCGGCCCCGAAAGGAGCGATCAAAACCGTGCTGGACCTGATTTGGGTCGTTCTGGCGTTGGGATATCTGGCGATGGACAATGTCGAGCAAACCCACATCCGAAAAGGCGTTGCTTCGGACCAACCCAATGGCAGGAATACACTGGCGGCACAGCTGGTACATCTTTTTACATGGGTCTTCTTCGGTGCAGTTGCGACGCTGAACGTCTTTTTGTTGATCGGTGCCGCAGCGGTCATGACCGACCGGATACCTGTCTCAGTTTTCCAGAACCCTACCCTGTTGTTCTGGCTTCTGTTCGTGCTGTACGCCGGCGGAGCCATTGTCGGGCTGGGGCAAAGCCGATCCGCACCGACCTATCTCAGGCGGGTCTTCTGGCGAGGAATGCTCGCAATGGGAGCAGCACTGACCCTGTGCCTGGTCATTGGGCCGCTGGGCCTGAAATTGTGGGCATGCGCCCCTTCCGAAACCGGAAATTGCCCGCCGGCCCTGGAGCAATTCGTGGCGTTTCAGGTTTTTCTGCTCTCCATCTTCTGGGCCACTCTTATCTTCCTGACAATCATTCTTTACGCGTTGTCCGCCTGGACGTTGCGGATCAATGACACACTTTCAGAGCACAGGCGGCTGTACCCCAGCATCTGTGCAGGCATGCTGGTTTTCTGGATGTTCTTCATTTCCGGCCTCTGGTTGACCATAGAGCAATTACTGGAAACTGTTTCGGGCCTGTCCGGCGGTCAGCTGCAACGTCTTTTTGAAAGCAATTTGAACGAGTCCATCGAAACTCTCAGCGTGGCCTTTGTGGCCATCGTTCTGTTGGGGTTCGTTGGCGTCGGGCTTTTTGCAGGTCGCAAAACGTACAAGGCCAACCTTCACACCCGCAGCGGTCTGATTAGCCGGGCGATTGTAAACCGGCTGGCGCAGTGGGTCTTTCTGTTTGGTACAATCGTGCTGGTTCTGGTCACGATCCGAGAGATCGCAGCCAACCAGAGTTTTGAGGCCGCATGCAACGTGGGCATAGGTGAAACCAACCCGATCTCTTGGGCTTTGGACAGGTTGGCCTGTTCGCAGGGCGAGATCGGCCTGATCGTTCTTGGCGCAACTGCGTTGATGTACCGGTTTTCTGATTTTGTTTCCGCCGGGCTGGGCGTTGCACGGGATATCGTTACCTACGCCATTCGCGACAAATGCTATCTGGAAAAAGATCTGGAAACGCGGCAACGCAACTATCCGGATCGTAAGGCGATAGACGAGCGTTTCTATCGCACGTTGTACTATGTTCTCGATATCTTTCCAGCGGATCATATCACGGTGATATCCCATTCGCAGGGCACCGTGATCGCCACACAGATGCTTGCTGACCCACGTGTCCAAAGACGCATCGGCGGGCGGGCTCTGACACTCATCACGATGGGCTCTCCGGTCACCCATATCTATCAGCGCTATTTTCCCGAGATGTTCACCATCACCGCCAGTCAGTTGAACGCCGCGTGGTTCAACATCTTCCGGCAGGACGATTTTGTCGGAACCGAGATCGAGGGTGGGCTCATTTTTGCAAATCGAAACATCCCGGTCGATCCCGGCGGGCACACCGGTTACTTTACGGACTATCAGGTTTGGAAAGCCCTGTCAGATCCTGCCATTGGCTTTGATCTGTTCAATCCAACACGGCAATCTGTGCAGACATAGCCCAAAATGCCCCCCGACTGAATTCGGGGGGCGCGTTGATTTATCCCAGCGCCTCATTGCAGCGCCCGCAGACGCCCGCGTGGGTGTGGCGGCCCACATCAGGCAGGATTTTCCAGCAACGCTGACATTTCTCGCCTTCTGCTTTTTCGAACACGACGGCAACGCCTTCGATTTCCGGCACACGGAACGCCTCGGCCGGGGCGGGATCGCCGGTCACGGTCAGGCCCGAGGTGATGCACATGTCGTCCACGTCGAACGTGGCCAGCAGATCGCGGGTATCACCATCCTCGACATGCACGATCGGTGCCGCCTCGAGGCTGGAGCCGATCACCTTGTCCTGACGCTGAACCTCGAGCGCGGCAGTCACGGCCCGGCGCACACGGCGCACCTTGGCCATATTGGCCTCAAGCTCGGCATCGCGCCAATCGGCGGGTGTGTCCGGGAAATCCACCAGATGGACCGAACTGTCATCGCCCGGGAACCGCTCCAGCCAGACCTCTTCCATGGTGAAGACCAGAACCGGGGCCAGCCAGGTGGTCAGGCGGTGGAACAGAATATCCAGAACAGTGCGCGCGGCGCGGCGACGTGTGCTGTCCCCGTCGCAGTACAGAACATCCTTGCGAACGTCGAAATAGAAGGACGACAGATCAACCGTCGCAAAGTTGAACACGGCGCTGAAAACACCCTGGAAATCAAACGCGGCATAACCCTTGCGCACCTGCTCATCCAATTCCGCCAGACGGCTGAGAACCCAGCGTTCCAGACGCGGCATATCCTCGGGCACGACGCGGTCGGCCTCGGTGAAGTCGGCCAATGAGCCCAGCATGAACCGCATGGTGTTGCGCAGACGGCGATAGCTGTCGGCAGTGCCCTTCAGAATCTCCGGCCCGATCCGCTGGTCGGCGGTATAGTCGGTCTGAGCCACCCATAGGCGCAGAATATCGGCGCCGTATTGCTTGACGACCTCTTCCGGCACGATGGTGTTGCCCAGCGACTTGGACATCTTGTTGCCCTTGGCGTCCAGCGTGAAACCGTGGGTCACTACGTTGCGATAGGGCGCGCGGCCCTTTGTGCCGCAGGCTTGCAGCATGGACGAATGGAACCAGCCGCGGTGCTGGTCGGTGCCTTCCATGTAGACATCGGCAATGCCATCCTCGGTCCCGTCCTCGCGATCGCGCAGAACAAACGCGTGGGTGGACCCAGAATCGAACCAAACGTCCAGCACGTCAAAGACCTGTTTGTAGTCGTCCGGGTTGGCGATTCCGTCGAGGATCTTTTCCTTGAAACCGTCGGTGTACCAGACGTCGGCGCCGTCCTTCTCGAACGCTGCCTTGATGCGGGCGTTGAGTTCGGCGTTGCGCAACAGGTAATCCGCGTCGGTGGGCAGAGCGCCCTTCTTGGTGAAGCAGGTCAGCGGCACACCCCATGCACGCTGGCGCGACAGAACCCAGTCCGGGCGCGCCTCGATCATCGAATACAGGCGGTTACGACCCGTCTGCGGGGTCCATTTCACCAGCTCGTCGATGGAGCGCAGAGCACGTTCGCGGATGGTGTCGCCCATCTCGCCCATACCGTCATCCAGCTTGCGGTCGACGGATGCAAACCACTGCGGCGTGTTGCGGTAGATGATTGGAGCTTTCGAGCGCCACGAATGCGGATAGCTGTGCTTGATCTTGCCGCGCGCCAGCAGCCCGCCGACTTCGGCCAGCTTGTCGATGACGGCCTTGTTTGCGTCACCCTCGCCGCCCTTGCGGGACAGGATGTATTTGCCGCCAAAGAACGGCAGATCAGCGCGGAACGAGCCATCGTCCATCACGTTATAGGTGATGACCTGCTCCAGCATGCCCAGATCACGGTACAGCTCGAATTCCTCCATCCCGTGGGACGGCGCGCAGTGGACGAATCCAGTACCTTCGGTATCGGTCACGAAGTCAGCGGCGCGGAAATCGCGGATGTCGTCCCATTCGCCATTGCCGCCATCGGCGCCGGCCAGCGGGTGAAGCAGCTGAACGCTCTCCAACTCGTCGGCAGTAACGTCACGCACACGGGTCCACTGATCGTCGTTCAGACGGGCACGGCCCAATACATCGGCGGCCAAGTTGTCGGCCAACAGGAACTTGTCGCCTACCTTGGCCCAGCATTCTTCCGGCGCGCCGGTGACTTCGTAGAGTCCATAGGAGATGTCTTTACCGTATACGACGGCCTTGTTCGACGGCATGGTCCACGGCGTGGTCGTCCAGATCACCACACAGGCGTCATCCAGATCACCCGCGTTGACGATCTTGAACTTCACCCAGATGGTGAAGCTTTCCTTGTCGTGATACTCGACCTCGGCCTCGGCCAGGGCCGTCTTTTCGATGGGCGACCACATGACTGGCTTTGAACCCTGATAGAGCGTGCCGTTCATCAGGAACTTCATGAATTCGTCCGCAATCACCGCCTCGGCGTGATAATCCATGGTGATGTAGGGATCGGGCCAGTTGCCAGTGATGCCCAGACGCTTGAACTCTTCGCGCTGCACGTCGATCCAGCCTTCGGCGAACTTGCGGCATTCCTGACGGAAATCGACGATGTTCACCTCGTCCTTGTTCTTGCCCTTCTTGCGGTACTGTTCCTCGATCTTCCATTCGATCGGCAGGCCGTGGCAGTCCCAGCCGGGGACGTATCGCGCATCAAAGCCCATCATCTGATGGGATCGCACGATCATGTCCTTGATGGTCTTGTTCAGGGCGTGGCCGATATGCAGGTGACCATTCGCGTAAGGGGGGCCATCGTGCAGGGTAAAGGGCGTGCGGCCCTTTTTCTCGCGCAGGCGGTCATAGACACCGATGGTCTCCCACCGTTCCAGCCATGCGGGTTCGCGCTTGGGCAGGCCGGCGCGCATGGGGAAATCGGTATTGGGCAGGTTCAGCGTGTCTTTGTAATCAGGTGTCTGGATCGTGTCGGCGCACATTTGGGGCGTCCTTTGGATGATCTGGTCGTCTATTGGATCGAAGCGGTCGGTGCGAAGTCTCAAACACCTTTGCCCGGCGTCTCAGGAGGTCAGAGCGCCGGGGATATAATTCGAATAATGATGGCCATCCGGTCATACATGGCGCGCTTATATGACGCCGGCACCTAATGGTCCAGAGGTTCTGCCCGCTGCGGCGAATGGCGCAGTTTCGCCCACCGGTTCAGCCACGCAAGACCGGCCAGCGCAAGGCCCAGCGCCAACAGCGAAAACACCCGGATCAGGCCGCCCAGACCGGCGATGTCGATCAGGAAGACCTTGGCCACCGCCAGCCCGATCACCGCCAGCCCGGCCTTGCGCATCAGGTCGGATCGGCGGGCAAGAGATTGATAGAACAAAGCGGCCCCGATCAGCAGCAGCACCAATGTGTAGGTATACAGTTCCGGCTGGGTGACGCCGTTGCCTTCATACATACCCGCCGCGCCCTGCCAGACGTGACGGATGGTCAAACCCAACCAAACTGCCGCCAACGTCCCTGCAACGGCAAAGCTTGCTTGCATGATAGGTTTCGGCATTTCCCGGATCCTCCAGACCGATCCGCCGATGGCCAATGCGGGCAACAGATAAGCAACGGCCAGCGTATTCAAAACCGGCGGCCCAAGCACCGGATCCGCATTCAGATCAAACAAGGGGTTCTGGTCCGCCAATGCCTGCAACAGATAGAAAAGGCCATGCCCCGCAAAGAACAGAGCAAGCAGGTATCGCAGATAGTTCAGTTTGCCACCCAGCCCGAACCTCTGCACCTGCGCGAACGCAAGCAAAAGCCAGATGACGGCCAGCAGACCCAGGCCCCAATGGCTGTTGTCAGCGCCGCCCTCGCCGAAGCCTTCAAGCCAACGCAGCAGCAGCAATGAAAGCAGGATACCCGCTGTCGCCCAGGCCGCGCTTTCCAGCAGCAGCGCCGCCAGTGGGCGCTTCAACGGACGCAAAAGCCTCCAGCCCACGACAAATCCCAATGTGGCCGCGCCATAGACCATCGACATCTCAAGCACCGGAGCGGAATTGGCCCAGTCCAGCCCGGGATCAAGCACCAAACGCACCGTGACGGAAAAGACACCGGCCCAGATGAACCAGCTCATCGGCTGCAGGATGAACCTGCGGTCCAACGCGGCCGCAACCACAACGCTGGCGACCAGTGCAACCGTCAGCGCCGCCGAGCTGAGCACGATGACGCAGGCAAAGACCAGACACGACAGCATGGACAGGGTGGCCAGCGCCGCTCGCATCCGGTCATCGCCGTCAACGCGGGCAAAGCGTTCAGCCAGAACCACCATCAACACAGCCAGCGCAATCGCGTGGAGCGCCCAGGGGTAAGCCCCGATCACCGAAGCCGGATGCCAGCCTATTTCCAGCGCGATGGCCAGAACGGGTGCAAAAAGCGCGGCTCCTCCGGCCCAAACGGCGCGATACTGGCTTGCCTTAAATGACCGCCACGCCATCAGGGCCGACATCAAACCTCCCAAAGCGACGAGAACAGTCACCACCATCGGATAGTCGGCCTCGGGCGTTTCCGCGTAAGTGGCCGCGAACCTGCCCAGAACCGCGCCATTCTCAAGCCCGTGAGAGGCGACAAAGACCACCAAACCGGCCGCAGGCAGGACAGTCAGGTCACGAAGGGCCGGTGCATCCTTGGCCCAGAGGAGCAGCGCCAGAACAAGGGCAGTCAACAGGCTGACGCCCAACCAGAATTCGGGTTCCGTGTCCGCCCAATGCCAGGACAGGATCACCGTACTTGCCGCGATGGCCCCGGCGGCCAGTCGAGTTGGGAATTCTGGCCAGGGGCGGGCCTTTGGGCGGCGGATCATCTCAGTCAGCATGGGGCCCGCGTGATTTGGCCAAATGCGCCGCACCGGAACGGCGGTTGCCAAAAGCGCCAGCACCGTTGCCGCGATCAGGTATCCCGATTCCCTACTCGGCGCGCCCATCACCAGAAGCAGATTCGCCGCATAGGCCCCGAACAGAGTCAGGACCGAGATCCACGCCCAGCGCCGTACCGTGTCGATACCCAGACCCAAGACGGCGACCAGCAGGAAATACGCGTAAAGCCACGACGGATCATCGGACGTGCCCCCGACCAGGAAAGGCGCCGCGAAGGCACCGATCAAACCGACCGCAGCCAGCAGCGGACCATGGAACCACCCCAGAACGAGCCCCACCAGCGCGACAACGACCATCCCTGCCAGTGCCGTTTCGGCACCGATCAGGTTGTACAGCTGGCGCGCGGACAGGATGGCCCCGAACAAAGTGACAAGCCCGGCACCGGAAAAGACCGAGGGCAGATAGGCGGTTGCCACCGCTTCGTCATCACCGAACTTGCGGCGCAGGACTTCTCCTCCGATGATCAGAACCGTGCCGAAACCCAGGGCTGCGACGACACGGGCCGCCGGCGGCAGCAAACCGTTTTCGACGCCGTATTGCACAAGGAAAATACCGGCCAGCGCCAGAGACAGGGCCGAAACCACATAAAACCAGTTCTCGCGCAGCCACGCTCCCAATGCCGCAAACCTGTCATGGCGAAACACGACAGCCGGAGAAGAAACCTCTGCATCCTGAGCGTCGCCACTGTTGTCTTCCTGCCGCTTTGGAGCCGACCAGGGTGCCGGCCTGCGCGGCTTTTCTTCAGCAGCAGGATGCGGTGCAGGCGTTTCCTGTTCCGGTTGCGGCAGGACCGTCGCATCGCCTGAGGCCAAGGCGTCGATTTGCGCTTCCAGCTGCTCTACCCGGCGACGCAAACGGGAATGCCGGACCAAAAGAGCGATCAATGTCACAGGGATGGCCAGAACAATCAGGCCAACAAGAACAAGCAGCGATTCCAACCGAGTCTCCGATCCTTTTGGAGGTCAGGCTATCTTGAGCCGTCCGAAAGTGACAGTCAGGAAAGCTGTGAACCGATCTAAAGCACCGAAATCGCCGGGCGCGCGATCGTCGGCCTGAAAAGGTCCGGGGTCTGCGGTAAGGCCCACTGCAACAACCGTCATCCAAGCGCCGCAATTTTCATGGGTGGAACAGGGACCCGACGAGATACGCGATCAGCGCGGCCAGCCCGCCGATCAAAAGCGTCTCGATCCCCGACCGCCACCAGGGGGCCAGTGACCACCGGCTTTTGAGCGCGCCAATCGCAAAGAAGACAGCCATGGTCATCCAGGCCGAGATCGCAAACGCGTTCGGCACGGACACCAGAAACGGCAGCAATGGGATCATCCCCGCCACCAGAAACGCAAAGAAGGTGGCCAATGCGGCTTTCATCGGATGCGGGTCGACACTGCCCAGACCATATTCACCTTCGATCATCAGGTTGATCCAGTTTTCGGTGCTCGAGGTGATCTCTGCCGTGGCCTCGATCAGAATGTCGCCAGACAGCCCTTTTTGCGCAAGGATCTCTCGCACTTCTTCGCGCTCACCATCCGGGTACAACGCAATGTGGCGTTCCTCGACCGCGCGGATGCGGCGAATGTTGTCCAGCTCGGCCTTGGTGCCTGAATAATTGCCCGCAGCCATCGAAAACCCGTCAGCCAGAACATTCGCCAGGCCAAGCGCCACGATAACGAAAGGGGAAAGACCTGCCCCTGCAACGCCTGCCACAATGGCAAATGTGGTGACGGACCCGTCGATGCCGCCATAGACGACATCGCGCAACACGCCGCGTCCGGGCGGTGCGTTGATCCGTTCGGCGATTTCCTGCGGGCTGTGACCGTGATCCGTCATGGCTGGCTCCTTTGACACATTCAGTGTGCCGAAGCGCAGGCCGGGGCGCCTTGCTTTGGATCAACCCTTGGAAAACAGGCCCTGCAAGGCGCGTTTGATGATGCCCCGCGTCGAAGGTTTGTGCCTGTCCGAGAAGGGCAGCGGGCGGCACACCTCCATCGCGGCCACACCCACACGAGCGCTGAGTGCCCCGTTGACCAGACCCTCGCCGAACCGGCGTGACAGTTTGCTCAGAACGGAACCGCCCAGGACAGGCTCCAGCAGATCATCGCCGACTGCAACCGCCCCTGTCGCCACCAGATGCACAAATACACTGCGGGTCAGACGCCAGCCGCCCAGCGTACCCGCGCGCCCGCCATAGATTTCGGCAACCCGGCGGATCATCCGCAATGACGCGGCCAGCGCGGTTATCACATCCGCAAGCGCCAGCGGCACCAATGCGGTCACGGTTGCAACTTGCCGGGCCGCGGCCTCGACCTCGCGGCTGGCGGCTTGGTCCAGAGGCGCCAACAGCTCAACTTCGGCAAGTTCCAGCAGAGCTGACGCATCGAACTGATCCGCCATCCGCTCGGCCAATCGTTCGCGGCCCCAGCGTGTGTCTTCCCGGCCCTTGTAGAATGCGATGATACGATTGGTGACTGCGCGGGCCTGAGCCAGATCTTCCTCTGCCAACGCGGTATCTGCGGCCCGACGCAGGCCATCCACACGGGACAATCGCCCCAATGCGGCCAGTTCACGGATTGCGATCATAAGCGCCACAAGAACCAGCGCGGCGATCAACCCGGTTACGATCCACCCCAAAACAGGCGTTCGCGCCACCAGCGAAGTTGCAAAATCCCACGCGGCCACCGATACGGCCGCCCCGACCACTGCCAGGGCCAGCCCCCAGAACCAGCGCGCCAGAGCCGATGGCTTGCGCGCCGCCAGCCGTGCCGCGCCTTGCATCGCCTGCCCTTGTGGTTGCGCGATGTCCGGCACCGGCGGGGCCTTGGCGACATCGGCAGGGGGCTCATCCGCTTCAAGATCGATCAAAACCGGGCCTTTAGCCATTGATCACATCCTCGCTGCGCCAGACAAACCGTATGTCCGGCAGGTTTTCGTCGTTGTCCGCCCCATCGCTGCGGGCCACCTCGGCAAAGCCGTTACGTTCATAAAACCGGCAGGCTCGGGCATTGTTCTGAAACGCGTACAAGCTCAGCTCTGAGCGGGCCGATTTGGCGTGATCCAGCAATTGCCGACCAATCCCGCGGCCCCGAACCGAAGCATCCAGATAAAGCGAATGGATTTCACGACCGTCGAGCGCCAAAAAACCAACAACGCCGGCCTCGGTTTCGGCCACGGTCACCCATTCCAGATCAATCATTCGACCACAGAAAGCAATTGTCTCGACGCAGCTGTGCAATTCAGGCATCCAGTCGTTTTCCAAGGCGAAACCGTGCAGGATCGACCCGATGGTGCCCGCATCCGTCGGGCGCGCGCGGCGCAGAATTGTCGTCACAACCGATCTCCGATCAAGAACTGTGCCGCCCTGTCCAGCCGGATATGCGGCGGGCCATCACCAGGTTTTAGCGACAGCTTTGCCGGGGCAAAGGCCATGAAGCCGTAATCTTCGCCCAACCACGCATCAGCCCCGTTTCGGGCCGGACCCAACAGATGCGCTGGATCCTCGGGCAATTCTCCCGGGTAGAAGGCGGCCTGTTTGCCGTTCTCCAACAGGGTACCCCGAACGCATGGCAAGTCTGTCCCGTCGTGGTGGCGCAGTTCTTCGGTCGTAGCACGCAGCGAAGCCAGGGACAGGGCCTCGGTCCGGGCCCCTGCGAAACTCGCCCGATCGCGCGCCTCGCGCGTCAATGCTTCGATGATCGCGGTCAGGCGGGGATGCTGGGTGTGGTGCAAATGGTCGGCTTTTGTCGCCGCAAACAAAATGCGTTCGACCCGCTTGCCCAACAGCAATTGGCTGAGCCATGCATTTCGGCCGGGGCGAAAGGCCGACAGGATATCGGCCATGGCGCGGCGCATATCCTCGACCGCCTGTGGACCTTTGTGAATAGCGCCCAGCGCATCGACGAGAACCACCTGCCGGTCGATGCGCGAGAAATGATCGCGAAAAAACGGTTTCACGACCTGGGCTTTATAGGCTTCGTATCGCCGTTCCATCTCGCGTTGAAGCGTTCTGCGCCGCGACGGGCCAGACACCACCAACGGCGCAAAGGTCAGAACCGGAGATCCGGCCAGATCCCCCGGCAGCAGGAACCGCCCGGGGGTACAGTCGTAATACCCCGCTTCACGCGCCTGATTGAGATAGGTTGTGAACGACGATGCCAGCGCCTGCGCGGTCGGCTCGTCATGTGCGCCGGACGGGTCTGCGGCATTGACCTGCCCCAGATACTCGACCGCCTCCGAGCGGGCCTCGATACGTTCCAGTGTTTCCCGAGACCAGTCTGCATAAGACTTGTCCAGCAGGGCCAGATCCAGAAGCCATTCGCCGGGGTAATCGACGATATCCAGATGGACGGTGCGCGGCCCCTGCAAGCCAGCAAGCAAGCCGGCTGGGCGGGCTTTGAAGGACAGGCGCAGCTCTGACACCGCGCGTGTGCTGTCCGGCCAGTGCGGTGACGGACCCGTCAGGGCGGACAGGTGCGCTTCATAATCGAACCGGGGCACGGTGTCATCCGGTTGGGGTTGCAGATAGGCGGCATTGATCCGACCTTCCTGCTGCGCAACCAACCCGGTCATGCGCCCCCGATCCAGCAGGTTCGCCACCAACGAGGTGATGAAAACCGTCTTGCCCGATCGCGCCAACCCGGTGACACCCAGGCGGATGACAGGCTCAAAAAACGTCTCGGATACGCTGTCGCCGATGGTTTCGACGCCGCGCACAAGACTGTCTGCCAGAGATGAGATGACCAATCTGTCGCCCCGCAATTATCGTTTCACCCAAGATAGGTAGAGGGTACCGCACATACCAGCGCTTTCGCCCCCTTGCCCGTTCCCGCGCCGCGCTGTACCAGCGGCACATGCCCAGATACGCGTTGAAAGTCGAATACCAGGGGGAACCGTTTGCCGGATGGCAGCGGCAGAAGGATCAGCCGTCCGTGCAGGGCGCAATCGAACAGGCCCTGTCCCGTATCCAGCCGGGTGCGCATACGATTGCTGCCGCAGGGCGTACCGACGCCGGGGTTCATGCGTTGGGTCAGGTCGCCCATTGCGACATGGCCAAGGAGTGGGACCCGTTCCGCCTGTCCGAGGCGCTAAACTATCACCTCAAACCGCAGCCGGTGGCGATCGTGGACGCCGCACGCGTGACCGACGATTGGCACGCGCGGTTTTCGGCGGTCGAACGGCAATACCTGTTCCGCGTCCTGATGCGACGCGCGCCTGCAACCCATGATAAAGGGCAGGTTTGGCAGATCAATCATCCGCTGGATGTCGAGGCCATGCAGGAAGCGGCGAACATGCTGCTGGGTCGCCATGATTTCACGACCTTCAGGTCGTCGATTTGCCAGGCGGCCAGCCCGGTCAAAACTCTGGATGAGTTGCGGGTTGAACAGGTTCAGGGCTTTTCCGGCCCCGAAGTTCATTTTCACGTAAGGGCTCGGTCATTCCTGCACAATCAGGTGCGCAGTTTCGTCGGAACGCTGGAACGTGTGGGCGCCGGAGCGTGGACCCCGGAGGAGGTGCGTGAGGCGCTGGAAGCTGCCGACCGTGCAGCCTGCGGGCCGGTGTGCCCGCCGCAGGGGCTGTATCTGGCGCGGGTCGGATATCCGGAACCGGTGTTCGACTGACCTAAATCGCACGCAGCAGCAAACCACTTGCGATCACGGCAATGATCAGCCCGGCGACCAGTTCGATGGTTGGGGCCAACACCGATGCGAACCGTGTGGCTGAGGCTGAGGCCAGCAGACCTCCGCGAAGGCCAAAGGACGTCCATCCCACCAAGGTCGTCACCAACGCCGTGCCCAATGCCATGGCAAAGGCCCCGGCGATACCGATCATCGCGATGCCCATCTGCCACGTCAGGATCAGCACGAACAAAGCCCCTGTGCACGGTCGCGCCGCGATGCCCGCAATCAGGATCAGGGCCTCGCGCAGTGAACCCACATTTGCAATTTCCTGCGCGGTGGGGCCATGGCGGTGACCGCAATCTGAACAGACCTCTCCCTCGTGGTGGTGATGATGCGTGTGATCGTTTTCACGATGATGGTGATCATGGGATGACGCGGTTTTCCGTCTCCTTGCGAAACTGCGCAAGGACCGGACCACCAGCCAAAGACCGATAAGGGCAATTGCACCGTAGCTGATCGGAGCCATGACCTGTTCCGTCGTTCCAACAAGGCTTTCGCGGGACATCTGGAACACCAGCACCCCGGCATAGACCAGTACAACGGCCGTCACCGCCTGCCCGAGGCTGGACAATACGCTGATCGCCGATAGCCTCCAGAAAGCAACACGCCGACCCAAACCGTAGCCCCCGATCAGGACCTTTCCGTGGCCGGGGCCGATGGCGTGAAAGAACCCGTAGGCGAAACAGACCGTCAACAGCGTTGCCACCGCCTCGGGTTGCTCGGCACGCGCGGCACGCAAGGACCGGGCGATCTGGTTCTGGAATTCTCGTTGCTCCCCCGCAGCCCAAGCCGCAAGGCTGTCAAAGCCTCCGCTGCCCCAAAACCAGAGCAGCAGTACAATCGCCAGGCCGACAGGCAGGATCAGGTAGCGGGACATGATACGCGGATCTCGGTGGCAAAACGTTCACCGACCAGAGGGATGTCATTTTCCTCGAGGTCATAGTCGGCGTCCAGGGTCAGCAGAAAGGCCTGCATCTGGGCCAGTTCGCCGTCGATATCCGGGTCAAACCGGTCAATCTGGCACGCGGCGGGGCCCGTCACGGTCACGGGTCGCGTCACCTCGTAGGCGGTATAAAACGTCTCATCAAACGCTTTCGCAGACAGCGCCTTGGCCGCGACGGAACCGGCCTCCACCGCCCTGAGATGCGTGGTGACAACGCGCCCGTCTTCAACTGTCGCCTGCGCCTCCATCGGGCCCGACAGCGCGACGGGGGTTCCGTCTGTGGTAACGACAAGATCGCCGTTATATCCTTCCACCCACTGCGTATCGAACCCGGTCAGGAACCGTTCTTCGCTTTCCGTCAGAACGCCGTCAGCATCCTGATCCAGCTTCATGTCTTCCAGAACCAACAACGAGTAGAATTCGTCATACGCCCAGGTCACGCGAACATGGGTCAGTTGACCAGCGTCATCCACGATGAACTCCAGCCCGGTATCAATGAAGACATGTGGGTGGGCGTTGGCCTGCATCGGCAAACAAAGGATCATAGTGGTTATAAGATAACGCATAGGCGCAAGATAGGTCTCCGTCCGCGTGGCGGCAACGACATTTTCACTCCCGATGCGAAATCCGGCCCACCATCAGGTCGGCGGGAACAGAACCAGTGTTTGCAGCGCTGTGCCCACCGGACCTCGCGTATCAAAGAGGACGGACTGAGACATGCCGATGCCGGAAGGCTGCCAATGCGAAATCGATTTTGAGGCCAGCCAATCCGAAACCGGTTCACGGTGGATATGCACGGTCAGGTCCGTATTCATGAACCCCATTTCAGTGGTCGGCGCATTCCATGAGATACCGTTTCCACAATCCGCCAACGGGCACAGGGCCTGTATGGGCGATTGATCCTCGCCCTGCAAAAGCTGCGGAGTACGCATCCAAATCGTTTTGGGCCCGGCACCCTGTTTTCCCCCTGCGGGATAGCGAATATCGCTGTAATGGGCAAAGCCTGGCAGGTCGTGGCGAATTTCACCTATCGGAAAAGGGCCCTCGACAACGTCCTCTATCCTCGGCGCATCTATCTCGACATTCGGCACCTGCCCTAGATCGCGCCGCAACAGGTGCATGGTTGTGGCCGTGGCGCACAACGTATCGTCGAGATCGTGCACCGTGACCCGCGTGGTCCCAAGCGTCTTTGTGTGGCGCGTGGTTTCTGCCGCAACGCGAAGCCCGGCCAGCGGGAGCGGCCTCAGCAAATCGACAGTCAGTCGGGTCAGCATCTTCTCGGGGCCGATTTCGGTTTCTGCGGCCCGTACGATCAAGCCGCTGACCGGCCCCGCGTGGCAATGTGCGGCAGACCAAGGCCCGCGCGCGGCATCGTTACCAACAAACGCCCCGTCCTCGCGCTGATGAAAATAAGTCGTGTTGGTAAAGTCGAGCGCTTCCGCCATGTGATCCTCAGGTTTGTTCTTGCGCAAATCGTTTCCGTTTGTCTGAACCCAGGCGTTCAAACACTTTCCCCATTCCGACTTTGGCGGCGAAAATGTAGGACACGCCGGCCTTGCGATCAGTTTCGCCATTACCGCCAGGGACACATGCGTCATCCATCCGAGTGACCTCGACCCCAGTCATATCAGCAACGTCTTGCAGATGATCATGAATTTGCACGGCCAGGCTGATTGTCATGTTTTCGGAAATGTCCCTCTGAAGCACCGGGTCCGGGCTATACTTTTGCCTCAAGGATGGCTTAACTGCCCGGGCCCTGTCCACCGCAGTGACGGGACGTCACCACATCAAACACATGCAGGAGCCGCACATGGCGTTGTTGATCGAAACCGGGCTGTCCAACTGGATAAGTGATGACGAAATTGCCCGCAGTTTACAGGCCGTGTTACCGGATGCGGATATCCGCACCGCCGAAACGTTGGGCAATCCTGATGACATAACCATGCTGGCCGTGGTTGACATGCAACGTGACCACCCGACGCGATTGCCGAACCTGAAACTGGTACAAAAGCTGGGCGCAGGGGTCGAGACCATTGTCAGCCATCCCGGTCTGCCCGGTCACGTTCGCATCACCCGCCTGAAGCCTGACGCACCGGCACAGGGCATTGCCGAGTGGTTTCTGGCCTATATCCTGCGCGCTCAGCGACACATGGCGTTTCACGAAGCGGCTCAAACCCGCGCCGAGTGGTCCCCGCGAGCACCGGTTTTTACCCCGGACACCGTGGTCGGTGTTCTGGGTCTTGGCCACATCGGCGCCCGCACCGCGCGGATGCTGCACGCCGTGGGTTTTCAGGTGATGGGCTGGAGCCGTACGCCCAAAGCCATTGAAGGCGTAACTTGCATGCATGGGCAGGACGCGTTGCCCGCGCTTCTTGGCCAATGTGACCACGTTTGCGCAATTCTGCCCTCGACCCCTCAGACCGCTGGCCTGTTTGATGCCCGGATGCTGGCGGCGATGAAACCCGGCAGTCAGCTGCTGAACGCCGGGCGCGGAAATCTGATTGATGAGGACGCCCTCATCGCGGCACTGGACGCAGGGGTTCCGGGGCATGCCGTTTTGGACGTCACCTCGCAGGAACCTTTGCCACAAGACAGCCCGCTATGGCGCCACCCCGGTGTGACGATCACACCACATGTTTCAGGCTGGCATCTGGGCGACGCCTTGTCGGATGTGGCTGAAAACTTCCGGCGCCTCAGCTCCGGCGCGGCCTTGCTGCATGAAGTCAATCGTGATCAGGGTTACTGAAATCTGAGCTGATGATCAGGGCGTAAGGATCCAATTGCCCTTGCCGTCGTTGCACCGGCGGGTTCGGATTTCCCTGCTCTGATCACCGCCGTCCGGCTGAATCACATGCTGAAGACCAACGCAGTTTCCCTGTACCGATCGCACCCGGATTGTCCCTTTGGAACCCGTGTCGTCATTCTTCCATGACCGTTCCTGGCCCACGGAAGGCGTACCGCTGGTCAAAAGCGCGTTCGAGGCTGCGTTGACCACTTCGAAATCTGCCGGAGACAACCCCATCTCGGCTATGATTCGGGACAGCGGCTTGGCCTCGACCACGGTGTTCATCAATAGAATGCCGCATGCGGCGATGGCGGTAAAACTTGGGGCATTCATGGCGGCCTCGCAGAGCTGAAATCATTTGTGGTCAAGGTTATACCCCTAACCCGGCAGGGCCAAGCCCCCGACACGTACCTTCGAAGCATACCAAAAAATCTGTCTGCGTGCCCCCTGTTCGCAAGCCCGCAACACAGGCGATCCGGGGTGGGTCAGGCATTGGCGGCACAGGTGCTGCAACCGGCATTTGCCATTGCCCACAGATCGTCGGTAACACCTGCCCGACGGGGTGGCGTCGCAAATTTCTGACCTTGGGGCTTCACAGGCGGGCCGGAATTTGCTGAAATCCAAGTAAATTCTGATTTTGAGCACTGGAGATTGTTCCATGAAACTACGCCCTGCCCTGCTGGCCGTCGCAGCACTCGCTTCATCCGCGGCCCTTTTTGCATCCCCCATCTCGGCCAACGAAGAAACCAAATCCGTGTTCGTCATGAGCCGCACCTGGGCGGTGACACAGGTTTCCGATGCGCCGGTTGTCTATCGCGCCACGCGTGACAACAACAACCTCAACCCATTCGGTCCGCCACCGCGCCTGCGCACCGTTCAGGCCATTGCCGCGATTCAGCAGGCAACCGGGTGCAAGCCGATCGTGGCCAGCATGTATCAGAACATCTCGGGCCAGTTTTTCTCGCAGGTCAGCTGCAACTGACACAGCGTCAGATCAGGCATTGAGGTCGCCGGACCGGCCTGCCATAGCTTGCGCATGAAACTCGCAATAAACGGATTCGGCCGTATTGGCCGTACGATCCTGCGGCAGGTTCTGGCCCTGCCGGCAGGGTCAGATATAGAGCTGGTGCTGATCAATGACATCGCGCCGCTGGACACCTGTGCATACCTGTTCAAATACGACAGCACGTTTGGCCCCTATTCCGGCGATGTGTCCACAGGGAACGCCGCGCTGATCGTGGATGGTCACTCAATTCCCATGACACACAGCGCTGATCTGACCCGCGTTGATCTGTCGGGCGTTGACGTCATGCTGGATTGTACGGGTATCGCCCGCAGTTCGGACGTTGCGCGTCGCGGTTTGTCTGCGGGCGCAGGCAAAGTGCTGATCTCAGGCCCCTCCCCTGCTGCTGATGTCACCGTCGTTCTTGGTGCGAACGAAGACCAGTTGGGCAGCGCCCGGATTGTGTCAAACGCATCCTGCACCACAAATGGGCTGGTGCCACTGGTCAAGGTCATCGACGATATCGGCGGTATCGTGTCGGGGCACATGACCACCATCCACTGCTATACCAACAGCCAACCGATGGTGGATGCGCCGCGCGGCGACCTTGCCCGTTCCCGGGCGGGGGCGCTGTCGATGGTTCCGACCACATCGAGCGCGATGCACCTGATCGATGTCGTCCTTCCGCATCTGGCCGGGCGTATCTCGGGCGCGGCTGTCCGCGTTCCGACGGCAAGTGTGTCAGCCGTGGACCTCGTGGTCACATTGCAGCGCGGCATGAGCGCCGAAACCTTCGATCAAGCCCTGAAACAATCCGTTGCTGCATCCCCGGTGCTTGGCTGGACTGATTTGCCGCTGGTCTCGTCCGACTTGCGGTCCCGCCCTGAATCGCTGGTTGTTGCCGGGCCCGAGACCCGTATGGTGGGTGAAAATCAGGTCAGGGTCTTTGGCTGGTACGACAACGAATGGGGCTTCTCGGCGCGAATGCTGGACGTGGCCCGCCTGATGGCAGCCGAATAGCCGGGCGGCAACCTCAACACAATTTGGCCGAAAAAATTCTCGTCTCATGTATAATTCCTTTCCCCATCCGCTTTCAGATGCTCTAACCTGAATTCAAAGGACCGTGCACGACACGGACAAGAGAACTGGAATTGGGACAGTTGGGGCAATTCATGCAAAGGAGCAAGCGGCAATGCCGCCTGGGGCGCTGGCTGATGGCCACAGTTGTGACTTTGGCCCCAACCACGCTGGCGGCGCTGGAAACGTCTCTCACCGCCCCTGGTGCATCGAAAGAACTGGTTGAACGTCTCAAGCAGACATCCTCAGTAACCACGGCTGAAGAACGCGGCCTCGACACCCCGCTTGAAATCCTCTCGGCGGCCTTGTCGGATTACCGTACGATCGTGCAAATCCTTTACGACGAGGGCTATTTCAGCCCGGTCGTCAGCATCAAGCTTGATGGACAGGAAGCGGCCGAGCTGAGCTCTCTCACGGTGCCTGCACAAATAAACCGTGCTGCGATTGCCGTTGAAACCGGGCCAAGCTTCAAATTCGGCACCGCCACTGTTCAGCCCCTGGCCCCTGAAACCAAACTCCCCGAGGATTTTGCCCCCGGGAAACTGGCGACGACCGGTGCCATTCAACAGGCCTCCTCGGCCGGTGTTCAGGGATGGAGGGACGCGGGTCACGCAAAAGCCGGAATTGCGGGTCAGACAATCATCGCGCGCCACGCCCAAGCTCGTCTGGATGCCCAGATCGACCTTGATCCCGGGCGCAGGCTGACATTTGGCAAGATGTTCATCAAGGGCAATTCAGATGTACGCCACAGATCCATCGAAAAGATCGCCGGGTTCCCAAGTGGAGAGGTCTATTCCCCTGAGAAAATCCAGAAGGTGGGAACACGGTTGCGCCGGACCGGCACGTTCAACGTGGTCTCGTTGCAGGAACGAGAGACTCCAAACCCCGATGGCACACTGGATTTCGACGCCACGTTCGAAGACCTGCCCAAACGTCGGTTGACCTTTGGTGTCGAACTGGCCTCTCGCGATGGTGTGGATGTGACGGCGACGTGGACCCATCGCAATATGTTCAGGCGCGCAGAACGTCTGCGCTTCGAAGCGGCGGTTCGAAATATTGGCGGTGCAGAGGATATTGATGGCCGGATCGGACTGCGTCTGGATCAACCTGACCGGCTTGGACCTGATGACAACACCTTCTGGAGCGCCCTGCTGGAACGCCGCAACACGGAAAACTACAATGTGACGGTGGCTTCGCTGGCCTATGGTGCGCGCCGGACGTTCTCGGACAATCTTTACGCCGAGGCATCGGCCGGGTTCCAGTGGTCGGACGCGGATGACGCATATGGCAGCGGGCGCAAGTTCAGGTATTTCATCGTTCCGTTCCGATCCGAATGGGATGAGCGTGACAGCAAAGTCAGTGCAACGCGCGGTTTCTATCTGGATTCCCAGATCATGCCCTTTGTCGGCTTTTCCGGCAGCGACACGGGAATTCGTCTGTTTTTCGACGGTCGTGCCTACACCAGCCTTGGTACCGGAGGACGGGTTGTACTGGCGGGGCGGGCGCAACTGGGATCGGTAATCGGTCCTCCCGCAAATGGCGTCACGCCCGACTTTCTGTTCTTCTCGGGCGGTGCGGGAACCGTTCGCGGGCAGCCGTATGAAAGCCTCGGCATTCCGGTCGGAAGCGGCGTCGCGGGCGGCAAGTCATTTATTGGCTTGTCCGGCGAGATCCGAGGCAAGGTGACCGACAGCCTGTCGCTTGTCGGGTTTTACGACTACGGTGTCGTCGATACATCTTCGTTTGTCGGCAGCGGCGCGGAAGACCACTCGGGCGCCGGTATCGGCGTAAGATACGATCTGGGCGGGTTTGGCCCCTTGCGTCTTGATCTGGCCTATCCTGTCAGCGGTCCCACCGGGGACGGGCTACAGTTCTATATCGGGATCGGACAGGCATTTTGAGACGGCACCTTTCATATCCTCTGCTGATCGCCGCGCTGGCAATCGTGCCTGTGGCCGGACATCCGCAGGAGGACGAAGGCGGCAGCATGATTGAGCGGTTCCTGCAGGATACCCTGTCGGGCGACGATCAGAACGTCACCGTCAAGGGCCTGCAAGGTGCACTGAGTTCACGTGCCACGATTGCCGAGATCACGGTTGCCGATGACGAAGGGGTCTGGCTGACTATAAAGGACGCCGAACTTGACTGGAACCGGCTGGCTTTGATCCGTGGGCGGTTCTCGGTCAATGCCTTGACTGCACAAGAAATCGACGTTGCCCGTGCGCCGGGCACCACCACCAAAGACACGCCGCCGCCAACCGCAGAAACAAAAGGCTTCCAACTGCCTGAACTGCCCGTAGCCATTGAAATCGGTGAAATTCGCATCGACGAGCTGGCTTTGGGCCAGCCCCTGATCGGAGTGGCCGCAGAACTGGCGGTTAGTGGCAACCTGTCACTGGCCGACGGAACGCTGGACACCAACCTTGATATCACGCGGCTGGACCGAGCGGGCGATGAGATCAAGTTGGCCGCGGGCTTTCAGAATTCAAACAGCCAGATCAATCTTGATCTTCAGGTGACAGAGGCAGCGGGCGGCCTGATCTCGACCGCTCTTGAAATGCCGGATACCCCGCCTATCGCGCTGACAGCGAAAGGGTCCGGACCCGTGACCGATTTTACGGCCGATATCGGTCTCAGCAGCGATGGTCAGCCTCGGGTGACAGGGCAGGTTCGGTTACGCTCGGCCCCGACTGCCGCGGCTAGCGCGGAAGAGGGCATTGCGTTTACTGCCGATCTCGGCGGTGATTTGACACCTTTTGTCGCCGAAGAAATGGATACGTTTTTCGGTGCCAAAACACAGCTCTATGTGGATGGGCGAACCCAACCTGAAGGTGCGCTGGAAATTGACGAACTTGAGATCTCGTCACAAGCACTGAACCTGAAAGGCCAGTTACAGTTGGCGGCAGGTGGGCGATTGCAACTCGCGGCCCTGCAAGGACGCATAACGCCACCGGAGGGTGAAAGGGTAACTCTTCCAGCCTCGGGCGGTGACACGTCCGTTGGAGCGGCACAGATTTCGGCGCTGTACGACGAAAAAAACGGCAATCATTGGGACCTGAGCCTGACTGCGAACGCCGTGCAGGCCGAGCAAGTTAATTTGGAGCGCGCGCAAATTACTGCTCACGGGACCTTGGAACAGGGCGCAGCGCTAAAAATCAATGGCAATCTGCAGGCCGCGTTGGACGGAATTGATCTGGCGGACGAGGCCCTGAATGCAGCAATAGGCGACCTCATCACTCTGGATGGCACCTTTGACTATGGCAGTGACCAATCCCTGAACCTGACCGGTCTCGAACTGGTTGGTTCGGATTACGAATTGGGTGTCGACGCATTGGTCAGCGGCCTGTCCACCGGTTTGGCCATCGACGGCACCGCCACTTTGGAAGCCACGGATTTGTCCCGGTTTTCGGAACTGGCCCAACTGGAGCTGGGAGGCCAGGTCTCGGCCCGTCTAAACGGTAAAGGCTCACCACTGGAAGGCAGTTTCGACGGCAAACTGGAGGTCGAAGGAACCGACCTCTCGACCGGGCGTGATGACATCGATCCGGTGATCAAGGGCAACACAGCAATAACGCTCGACGCCAAGCGTGGCGCAGATGGCATAACCATCCAAGATTTCACCCTGATCGGTGATACCTTGCGCGCCCAGGCCGACGGCACCGTAACGACCCCTGATGGCAACGTGACGATCGATGGTCAGGCGACGGTCAATTCCCGGGACCTGTCCGTGTTTTCGGGCCTTGCCAAACGCGAGCTTGGGGGAGCAGTGCAAGCGAAACTGAACGGAAAAGGAACTGTTCAGACGCTGGAGTTTGACGGCACGGCCAGCGTATCGGGCCGGGATATCAAAACCGGTCTGGCCGAGATCGACCCGCTGTTGGTCGGTCGAAACGAGATCACGTTCGACGGTGCGCTGAGCCAGGAACAGATTGTGATCCGCGACGCATCGGTGAACGGTTCAGCGCTGACCGTCAAGGCCTCTGCCACCATAGACGACCCAAGGAAAGCCCTTGCCATTGACGGGCAGGTCAATCTGAACATCCCGGACCTGTCACCGTTTTCAAGCCTTGCAAAACGCGATCTGGCAGGGGCAATCCGTGCGGATATTGTCGGCAAGGGCGCAGTCGGCAGCAAAGCGTTCGACGTAAAAGGCAATCTGGCGGCGGACGACATAAAAACCGGGATCGACGCTGTTGACGACCTGATCCAGGGGCGAACGAACCTGACCGTGGACGCGATGAACGACGATGAAGGCCTGGATATCCGTACGTTCCAACTGATTGGAACGGCCCTTTCGGCGAATGCATCGGGCAAGCTGAACCGAGACGCCGGCGGTTTGGACTTTTCCGCCAAACTGGATGACCTTGCCCGTCTGTCGCAAACCTTGTCCGGCCCGCTGAACCTGAGCGGGAACGTCGCTCCGACCGGCTCTGGGTTGGAAGGCACTGCCCGCCTGGACGGGCCTGACAGCTCTTACGCCAGCCTTCAAGGAACGGTCGGCCAGAATGGCTCGGCTGATGTGGATTTTGACGCCAAACTGAACCGGATCGAGCGGTTCGTTCCCGAATTTCCTGGCACTGTGGCAGCAAAGGGAACGGCCAAACGCGATAACGGTGTCTGGACGATTGACGCCAAGGCGCAAGGGCCTGCCGACATAGACACCACGTTGGCTGGCACCTTTGATGAAACCAGCGGTCAGGCGGATCTGAAGGCACAGGGCGGCATCAACCTTGGGATCGCGAATGTCTTCATCACACCCAACAAGATCGACGGGTCGGCGCGCTTCGATCTGGCACTCAAGGGTGCTCCGGCGCTGGCGTCGCTGAGCGGTTCAGTCACCACTTCGGGCACATCCCTTGCCATTCCGGGTGCTGGTCAGACCATTACCGGGATCAGTGGTCAGGTGGATCTGGCGCAAAGTCGCGCAAACATTACACTGAATGGCGGAGTTCGGGCGGGAGGCAACTTTACCGTCAACGGGCCTGTTGACCTGACCCCTCCGTTCAACGCCCAGATTACCACCACCCTGAACAACCTGGTGCTGACAGACCGGTTGCTGTATGAAACCACCCTGAACGGTCAGATTGCCATGACCGGGGCGTTGGCCGGAAACAGTTCGCTTGCCGGTCAGATCACGTTTGACGAAACCAACATCAACCTTGCCGCCGCGTCCGGCGCGGTAGGCGCGGCACCTATCCCGGACATCCAGCACATCAACGAAAGTCGCGCCGGTTTCATCACGCGAGAGCGGGCCGGATTGGTCGTGACCGAAGGATCGGAGAAAAGCGCATCCCGTATTGCGCTGGATATCAGCCTGCTTGCACCCAAGGCGGTTTTCGTCAGAGGACGCGGGGTGAACGCAGAACTGGGGGGTCGAATTTTCATCGGCGGCACTACCGCCTCTGTTGTTCCGTCCGGTCAGATCGAACTGATCCGAGGGAATTTCGACATTCTGGGCCGCAGATTGGCACTGACCAAGGGGATCGTCACGTTGCAGGGCGACCTGACCCCGTATATCGAGTTCGAGTCTTCAGCCAGCACGTCTGACGGCACCGCGACGATCGAAATTGCCGGCCCGCTGGATTCACCTGAGGTCAATGTGTTTTCCGACCCTGAACGTCCGGCTGAAGAAGCGCTGGCAATGTTGCTGTTCGGGAACCGGTTTTCAGAAATCTCGCCTTTCCTGATCGCGCAAATGGCAGCATCACTGGCGCAGCTTAGCGGTGCGGGTGGTGATGCAACCAAAGGTCTCCGCGACTCCACCGGAGTCGACACGGTCGACATAGGAGCTTCGGAAAGCGGCGCGGGCCGTTTAGGCGCGGGCGCGTACCTGGGTGAAAACCTCTATACGGATTTCACCGTGAACACCGAAGGTGACACCGAAGTGAACCTAAACCTCGATGTCACGGACAATTTCACGGTGCGCGGTACGGTCGATGGCCGAGGGGAAACCGGCCTGGGTCTGTTCTTCGAGCGTGACTATTGACCAGCTGCCAATAAAAGCCGCGTTGAGCCATCCGTTTGTTTCGCACCAGCAGGTGACGGGTGTTCACATTGCCTTATGGACGCCTGGTTCCGATTTCGTTGGTGGTCGCGATGCCATCGCCAGTGCGGAAATTTGCGTGGTGCCGCGACCAAATGAAAACGCGACGAATTGCCGGGGCAAGTCAGATGAGGCAATCGTTTGAACGACGGCGCGGCAAAGAAAAAAGCGGCCCCTTCCAGAGGCCGCCCTTGTTCAGTCTGGCCGCGATCTTACTCCGCTGCCATCGCATCCTCGATCTTTTCGACACGAATGGCCGAGAACTTGAACTCGGGGATCTTGCCGTAGGGGTCGATGGCCGAGTTCGTCAGGATGTTCGCCGCCGCTTCGACATAGGCAAACGGGATGAACACCATGTCTTCGGCAATGGCCCGGTCGGCGCGCACCATGATTTCAATCGAACCGCGACGCGTGGTCAGGCGGATCATTTCGCCCGGTTCAATCCCCATCAGCTTCAGCGTGCGCGGGTTCATCGAGCAGTTGGCTTCTGGCTCGACCGCGTCAAGAACCTTTGCCCGGCGGGTCATTGAACCGGTATGCCAATGTTCCAGCTGACGGCCGGTGGTGGCAATCATCGGGTATTCATCATCGGGCGCTTCATCAGGCGGGATGACATTGGCCGGAGTGAACCTTGCTTTGCCCCCCGCGCGGGGGAAGCCATCGCCGAACACAATAGGCTGGCCGGGATCGGTTTCGCTGAGCGACGGATAGGTGATCGTCTCGTTTTCCAGCCGTTCCCACGTGATATTGTCAAGCGACTGCATGGTCAGTTTCATCTCGGCAAAGACCTCGGACACATCTGTGTAATCCCAGTTCAGCCCGATACGCTGCGCCAGTTCGACCGTGATCTTCCAATCCTCGCGCGCCTCACCCGGAGGCGCCACGGCCGGACGGACACGTTGCACCTGACGGTTGGTGTTCGAAACCGTGCCGTTCTTTTCATACAGCGCCGAGGCCGGCAGGATGATGTCGGCATAGTTCGCGGTTTCGGTCAGGAAGATGTCCTGCACGATCATCAGGTCCAGCTTGGCCAGGGCCTCACGTGCGTGGCCAACATCCGGATCGGACATGGCCGGGTTTTCACCCTGAATATACATGCCCTTGATGTTGCCTGCATAGGCTTGGTCAATGATCTCGGTGACGGTCAAACCCTTCTCGTTTGAGAAATCGTCCGATTTCCAGACCTCGGTGAACTGCGCGCGAATGCCGTCATCCGTCACCGTCTTGTAGTCCGGCAGGAACATCGGGATCAGCCCGGCGTCTGATGCGCCCTGCACGTTGTTCTGGCCCCGCAGAGGGTGCAGACCCGCGCCGGGTTTGCCGACATTCCCGGTCATCAGGGCCAGCGAGATCAGGCAGCGCGAATTGTCGGTGCCGTGGATATGCTGGCTGACGCCCATGCCCCAAAAGATCAGACCCGCCTTGGCATTGGCAAAGGTGCGCGCAACGCGACGCAGCTGATCCGGATCGATGCCGCAGATCGGTGCCATCGCCTCGGGCGTGAACTGGCGCAGGTGCTCTTTCTCGGCCTCCCAGTTCTCGGTCCAGCGGTGGATGTACTGGCTGTCATAAAGCTCTTCTTCGACGATCACGTTCATGATCGCGTTCAGCATCGAGACATCGGCACCGGGCCGGAACTGCAGCATTTCGTCCGCGAATTTGCGCATGCCGACGCCGCGCGGGTCCATCACGATCAGCTTGCCGCCGCGCTTGGCGAACTGCTTGAAATAGGTGGCCGCGACAGGGTGGTTTTCAATCGGGTTCGACCCGATGATGATGGCCACATCGGCATTCTCGATCTCGTTGAAGGTCGCCGTCACCGCGCCCGAGCCCACGTTCTCGATCAGAGCGGCAACGGACGACGCATGGCACAGACGGGTGCAGTGGTCGACATTGTTGTGTTTGAAACCCTGACGGATGAACTTCTGGAACAGATAGGCTTCCTCGTTGGTGCATTTGGCCGATCCAAAGCCCGCAACGCTGCGCGGGTCTTGGTCGCGCAGGGCGATCAGTCTGGTGGCCGCCAGATCCATCGCCTCTTCCCAGGTCGCTTCGCGGAAATGGGTCGACAGGTTGCCGGGATCAACGTTCAGACCTTTTGCCGGTGCATCCTCGCGCCGGATCAGCGGTTTGGTCAGGCGGTGCGGGTGGTGGATATAGTCGAACCCGAACCGGCCCTTGACGCACAGACGGCCTTCGTTGGCGGGGCCGTTGATGCCCTCGACATATTTGACCTTGCCGTCCTTGACCTTGAGGCTGACCTTGCAACCCACCCCGCAGAAGGGGCAGACGCTTTCGGTTTCGGAATCGTAATCCTTGCTGTCGCCATGCTGCTGGTCGTCCAGGACGGTGGCGGGCATCAGCGCGCCGGTCGGGCAGGCCTGAACGCATTCGCCGCAGGCCACGCAGGTCGACTCGCCCATCGGGTCGTTCTGGTCGAACACCACCTGCGCGGTATGCCCGCGCCCGGCCATGCCGATCACGTCATTCACCTGAACGTCGCGGCAGGCGCGGACGCAGAGGTTGCAGTTGATGCAGGCATCCAGATTGACCCGCATCGCCACATGGCTGTCATCCAGCAACGGGATCTTCTCGGGCTCTTTCGCCGGAAAGCGGCTGTCGCTGACATCATTCAGCTTGGCCATATCCCAGAAATGGCTCGATTTGTCATGCGGCTGCTCGGGCTGGTCGGCCACCAACAGTTCCATGACCATGGCGCGCGATTTCTCGGCGCGGTCGGTGTCGGTTTTCACCACCATCCCGTCAGCCGCCGGACGGATGCACGAGGCGACCAGCGTACGCTCGCCTTCCACCTCGACCATGCAGGCGCGGCAGTTGCCATCGGGTTTGTAGCCCGGCGCCGGTTTGTGACACAGATGCGGGATCACCAGTCCACGGCCGTTGGCCGCTTCCCAGATGGTGGTGCCTTCGGGCACGGTGACGTCATCGCCGTTCAGGTTGAAGGTGACGGTCTTGTTTGGGCTTGCATCAAGCATGGCTCTGTCTCCCTCAGATTTCTTCAGCGAAGTGTTTCATGACCAGGCGGATCGGGTTCGGGGCCGCCTGCCCCAGCCCGCAGATCGAGGCGTCGCCCATCACCTGGCACAGATCTTCCAGCAGGTCGGTATCCCACTTCTCGGCCTGCATCAGCTTGACCGCTTTTTCGCAGCCCGCCCGGCAGGGCGTGCACTGGCCACAGCTTTCGTCCTCGAAGAACCGCAGCATGTTCAGCGCCGCATCGCGGGCCGTGTCCTGATCGGACAGAACCACAACCGCAGCGGATCCGATGAAGGTGCCCAGCGGCTGCAGGGTGTCAAAGTCGAGCGGGACGTCGTCGATGCTGGAGGGGAGAAGACCTGACGACGGCCCGCCCGGTTGATACGCCTTGAACACATGACCTTCGGCCATGCCCCCGGCGGCATCAATCACGTCAAGAATGGTCGACCCTGCCGGCAGCAGGTAGACGCCGGGTTTCGCTACCCGGCCCGAGACCGAATAGCTGCGCAGCCCCTTACGGCCATTCTTTTCAACTGAATTGAGGATCTCCGGACCTTCCCGGCAGATTTTGGACACCCAGAAGAGCGTTTCCACGTTGTGCACCAGCGTCGGTCGTCCAAAGACGCCGACCTGCGCCACGAAGGGCGGGCGATGACGCGGCAGGCCCTTTTTGCCCTCGATCGATTCGATCATTGCGGATTCTTCGCCGCAGATGTAAGCGCCCGCGCCGCGACGTAGGTCAATATAGCCCGGCTCGACGATTCCGGCATCTTCCAGCGCGGCAATCTCGCGCCGCAGAATCTCCAGCACAGCTGGGTATTCGTCGCGCATGTAGATGAAGCAGGTCTCTGCCTGAACCGCCCAGGCGGCGATCAGCATACCTTCGAGGAAAACATGCGGCGTGCGTTCCAGATAGTAGCGATCCTTGAAGGTGCCGGGTTCGCCCTCGTCCCCGTTCACGGCCAGATAGCGCGAGCCGTCATTCATGCGGACAAAGCCCCATTTCTTGCCCGACGGAAAACCGGCGCCGCCCAAACCGCGCAGGCCCGAGGCCAGAACCTGTTCCTGAACCGCTTCCCAGTCACCGCCCTCGCGCAGCTCTTTCAGCTTGGTATAGCCGCCATTGGCCTCGTAGGGCGCGAAGGTTTCGTAATCGGGTAGATGAGCATGGGTGTCATCGGCAGCAATAGCGGCCTGCACCTTTTCAGGGGTCGCGTGGTCGATATGGTTGTGACCAATCTCGAGCACCGGTGCCGTGTCGCAGCGTCCCATGCAGGGCGCGCGCAGAACGCGCACTTCGAACGGGTCCAGCCCATCCTCCAACGCTTTTTTCAACTGCTGCGCACCAGCCATTTCGCAGGACAGGGAATCACAGACACGAATGGTCAGCGCGGGGGGCGGTGTTTCACCTTCTTTCACCACGTCGAAATGGGCATAGAAGGTCGCGGTCTCGTAAATCTCGGCCTGCCCGATCCGCATCTCGACGGCCAGCGCGGCAATATGGTCGGCGCTGATATGGCCGTGCGTGTCCTGAATCAGATGCAAATACTCGATCAACAGGTCGCGGCGGCGTGGGCGATCGCCCAGCAGGCGCGCAATTTCGGCCTGTGCTTCATCCGTAAACTGTCGGCCTTTGGGCGTGTGCCGCCCCTTGCCTTTACCTGACTTCCAGACGCCCTTGGGTGCGCCTGATGGCTTGGTGTCTAATGGTGCCATAATGCCCTCCGATTCAGGCCCCGTGTCTCATCAGGCTAGCATATCGTCAAATCGCTTTTTGCAATCGCACGATAACGACATCTTATCACCGTAAAGACGTCACCACAGCGCGCAGTGCCTGCACCGTTGGCAGTTCAGGATCTCGGCTCAGGGTGGCCAGACAGATCGGTTTGCTGACAATCGGATCGACCAGCGGCAGCACCTTTGTCCCCTGCAACTCGCCCAATGCCCGAATAAGGACACGTGGCACAACCGTGGCAGCCAGCCCCTCGCGTGCCATCACCATCGACGCGGTAAATCCACTGGTTTCGGCAACCACGTCCGGGTGCAGCCCCTGTTCGGCAAAGATACGATCCAGAATACGCCGGTTTTGCATCTGCGGCTCGAGCAGGCTCAGCGGAAATTCAGCCACGCGCGCCCAAGGCAAGGGGCCGTTTTCGTCCGTCATGTGTGACGGAACCAGCAGAACATAGGTTTCCTCGTACAAAGGTTGCACCTGTCGCAGATCGGTCCCGATGCTGTCGCCATATGTTATCCCGGCGTCCAGGCTTCCTTCGTCCAGCCGGTGTTGAATGGCGGTGGCAGACATGGTTTCGATGCGCGTAACGATGCGCGGATGCGCTTGCCGAAAGCGTTTGGTGAGGCGCCCGGTAAAGGCGATGGCCGTCGGAATCACGCCAAGGATCAGCGTACCGGTGATCTCGCCCTTGGTGGCCAGCACCTGCTGTTCCAGTGCTTTGGTGTCATCGAGAATACGACGCGCCCGCTGGACGATCATCTCGCCCTCTTCGGTCAGACCCTGAAACCGGTTGGCGCGGCGGACGATAGAGACGCCCAATCGGTCTTCGAGGTTACGGATACGCATCGAGAACGCGGGTTGAGATATCCCGCATTCCTCTGCCGCCTTGGCAAAATGCCGATGCCGTGCCAAGGCACTGAGCAATTGCAGGTCGCGAATTTCGATCATCTCAGGGCATTCCTGTTGGCGGGTCGTTCGTCAGAGTATCGGATATTCGACGGCAGAGAAAAGAGCGCTTAAATTGCGCGGGCTGCGACTTGTGATTCCCGAACTCAAGGCATTTACCATGCAGGAACAGTGAATCGTATGACGTCTTCAACCAAGCGAAACAAAGCTGACAAAACCCGGAAATTACCTTAGTTTCCAGAGGCGGAGGTTTCAGGATGACGGAACGAATAACAGGTGGGTGCAAATGTGGCCTGGTTCGCTATGCAGGCACCCGACTTGATGTACCAATGTTTCGCTGTCACTGTCGCGACTGCCAGCACCTCACAGGTTCCGGGCATTCAGAGATGATGCCTTTGGTCCGTGACTCTTTTGAAATAAGTAGTGCTTGCAAAACGTACGAAATGCTGGGCGGGTCGGGCAACCCAACGTTCAGCGGCTTCTGCCCGAACTGTGGAGCGCAACTTACAAGGCGCAGCAGTCTTATGGATGATCGTATCTATGTTCACGCATCATCGCTAGATGATCCGCGAAAATACAACCCGGAAAAATCAATCTATCAAGAGTCTGCGCAATCTTGGGATGCAACCTCAGTCGTCGGACAGACTTAAAAGCACAGGACAGTTCATTTCCCGATTTGAGTTGGCGGGCCTCGATACGCCAATACGATTGCGGATTGTGGCGCAATTTCAGGTGTTGAACAAAAAGTGCATCACGTCGCCATCCTTGACGACATAGCTTTTCCCCTCTGCCCGCATCTTGCCTGCCTCTTTTGCCCCTTGCTCGCCGTTGCAGGCGACAAAGTCTTCATAGGCGATGGTCTCGGCGCGGATGAATCCCTTTTCGAAATCACCATGAATGACACCAGCCGCCTGCGGTGCAGCGGTGCCGGTGCGGATGGTCCAGGCGCGAGCTTCTTTCGGGCCGACCGTAAAATAGGTTTCCAGTTTCAGCAGGTCGTAACCGGCACGGATCAGACGGTCGAGACCGGGCTCTTCCAGACCCATTTCCTCAAGGAACATCTGTGCCTCGTCCGCTTCAAGCAGGCTGATCTCTTCTTCGATCTTGGCGCTGATAATGACGTGAGAGTTGCCCTGGGCGGCAGCCATCTCGGCAACTTTCGCCGAGTATTCGTTGCCTTCAGCGGCTTCTTCCTCGGACACGTTGCAAACATAAAGAACCGGCTTGGTGGTCAGCAGTTGCAACATCTTCCAGGCCTTGGAGTCCTCGTCCGAAACCTCGACCAACCGTGCAGGTTTGCCGCCTTCCAGCATCTTTTGCGCTTCGGCAAGCAGGCGGTCCTGCTGTTGGGCCTCTTTGTCATTGCCTTTCAGCTTGCGCACCAGATTGGCGCGGCGCTTTTCGATGCTTTCCAGATCGGCGAGCATCAGCTCAGTCTCGATGGTGTCAGCATCGGCCACGGGGTCGATGCGGCCTTCTACATGGGTCACGTCGCCATCTTCGAAACAGCGCAAGACATGGGCGATGGCATCGACCTCGCGAATATTTGCCAGAAACTGGTTCCCGAGCCCCTCGCCTTTCGAGGCCCCCTTCACCAGTCCGGCGATATCAACGAATGTCATGCGCGTCGGGATGATCTGTTTTGACGATGCGATTGCGGCCAACTTGTCGAGCCGCTCATCCGGCACGGCCACATCGCCGACATTGGGCTCAATCGTGCAGAACGGGAAATTCGCGGCTTGCGCGGCAGCGGTTTTGGTCAACGCATTGAACAGGGTCGACTTGCCCACGTTCGGCAGACCCACGATTCCCATCTTAAAGCCCATAACGGCCTCCTGCATAGAATACGAACGCAGCTTCTATGCAGGTCCGCATCAATGCGCAAGTGATTGCCGGGCCACTTTGTTTGAGTCCCTTCGGCCACATCACGAAATTGTTCTCAAATCGTGTTCTTGTCGGCCCTGAAAACCGAAGGGTAGGATGAACAATTAACATAGCGCGATCAAATTAAATGGCAGAATATAATGGAAAAACTACTTCTTGCAGCCGTACTGACGGTCTCTACATTTGCTACAGCCCATGCTCAGACGGTTGTTCTTGGTGCCGGGTATTCAGATTTTTCCGAGGCGACGTCCGAAGATCAGGCACTGATCGCTCTCGAGTACCATCACACTCCTTTTCACCAGGCAACTCGGTTCAGTGCTGGCTGGGGTGCTGCGTTTTCTGTGAACGAAGACGGGGATACGCATATCGGTGTTGGGCTGGTCGGGCTGTATTCTCTGGGTGAGCGCTGGTTCGTCGAAGGCAGTGTCATGCCGGGATACTTCAATGCCAGCAACGACCAGAACGACCTGGGCGGAGACTTTCAGATCCGCAGCCTTTTGGGTCTTGGATATAACCTGAACAACGGCAACAGAATGTCAGTTGCGATCACGCACAAGTCGAACGCCAGCACCAACGATGAGAACCCTGGTGTAAACGCGGTTCTGCTGCGGTACCATCTGGGCTTCTGAGCTATTCCTGCGTTGGCGGGATTGATTTTCGGTCAAAGTTTCTGCACACGGGTCCAAACCCGATTGCAAGGACATCCGATGACCCGTATCGACGCTAAGTTTACCGCCCTGAAAGCCGAAGGAAAGAAGGCTTTTGTTGCCTATGTGATGGCAGGGGACCCGGACTATGACACCTCGCTCGACGTGGTCAAAGGCCTGCCCGGCGCGGGTGTGGACATCATCGAACTTGGTTTGCCCTTCACTGATCCGATGGCGGATGGCCCCACAATTCAGGCAGCGGGTCAACGCGCGTTGGACGGCGGGATGACGTTGCAGCGCACATTGGATCTGGCGCGCGCGTTCAGGGAAACAGATGACACAACGCCAATTGTCCTGATGGGGTACTACAACCCGATTTACAGCCGGGGTGTAGAGGCTTTTCTGGCCGATGCCAAAGATGCCGGTATTGACGGGCTGATCGTTGTCGATCTGCCGCCCGAGGAAGACGAAGAGCTTTGCCTGCCTGCGCAGGCGGCCGGCCTGAACTTCATTCGTCTTGCAACACCTACCACGGATGACCAGCGCCTGCCGCGCGTTTTGCAAAACACCTCGGGCTTCGTGTATTACGTCTCAATCACTGGCATCACCGGCGCGGCCGAGGCGCAGGCAACGGATGTGGCCCCCGAGGTTGCCCGTATCCAGGCCGCAACCGAGCTGCCGGTGATCGTGGGCTTTGGCATCAATACGCCCGAGAAATCCCGCAATATCGCGTCCGTGGCAGATGGTGCCGTAGTCGGATCGGCGATCGTCAGCCAGATCGGTGCAGGCAAACCGGTCAATGAAGTGCTGGATTTTGTAAAGTCCCTGTCGGATGGCGCTCATAGCGCCTGATCCCGCAGATAACACAAGACTAAAAAGCCTGCCGCAGACTGTTCTGGGGCAGGCTTTTTTGACTGCCCGACGCCGGGCCAGATCATTGCAGGCGTTGACATGCATTGGTAAGGAAAACGAACCAGTAAGTTCGGAGGTCTGAGTCATGCCTGTGATAACCAATATCGAAAACCTCAGGCGCATATACGAGCGTCGCGTGCCGCGGATGTTCTACGATTACGCTGAAAGCGGCAGCTGGACGGAACAGACTTTCCGCGAAAACAGTTCCGATTTTAAAAAGATCCGCCTGCGTCAGCGGGTTGCCGTTGATATGTCCGGGCGTTCGACGGCCTCGGAAATGATCGGCCAGAAGGTGTCAATGCCGGTCGCGTTGGCCCCGGTCGGGTTGACGGGGATGCAGCATGCGGACGGAGAGATGAAGGCCGCCAAAGCCGCCGAGGATTTTGGTGTGCCCTTTACCCTTTCCACAATGTCGATCAACTCGATCGAAGACGTGGCCGAGCACACCGACAAGCCGTTCTGGTTTCAGCTCTACACGATGAAGGACGATGACTATGTCAGCCGTCTGATCCAGCGGGCCAAGGACGCCAAGTGTTCGGCGCTGGTGATTACGTTGGATCTGCAGATTCTGGGCCAACGGCACAAAGACCTGAAGAACGGCCTGTCCGCACCACCCAAGCTGACCGCAAAGACCATAGCGAACCTGATGACCAAATGGGCCTGGGGCATTGAAATGCTGGGTGCCAAACGGCGCGAGTTCGGCAATATAGTGGGACATGTGCAAGGTATCTCGGACGCGTCTTCACTGGGGGCCTGGACCGCTGAACAGTTCGACCCCACCCTCGACTGGAGCAAAGTCGAAAAACTGATGGAAAAGTGGGGCGGAAAAGTGATCCTGAAAGGGATACTCGACGCGGAAGATGCCAAAATGGCTGCCAAGCTGGGAGCGGATGCCATTGTCGTGTCGAACCATGGTGGGCGTCAGCTGGATGGTGCGCTCAGCTCGATCCGGGTATTGCCCGAGATCATGGACGCTGTCGGCAACGATGTCGAAGTGCATCTGGACAGTGGTATCCGCTCGGGTCAGGACGTGCTTAAGGCATTGGCACTGGGGGCCAGGGGGACGTATATCGGCCGCGCATTTGTTTATGGGCTGGGCGCCATGGGCCAGAAAGGCGTCACCACCGCGCTGGAAGTGATTCAGAAGGAACTTGATACAACAATGGCGCTGTGCGGTGAAAAAACCGTTAGCGCGCTGGGGGCGCACAATCTTCTGGTACCAGAAGATTTTGGTGGTCGCTGGCAAGCCTGAGACTGCGGGAGATTTGGGGCTCTGCCCCCGCCGCCCGTTCCGGGCGTCTCCCCCGGGATATTTGTGGCCAGATGAAGCAGCGGACCCTTCACTCATTTGACGAAGAACACTCCGAAGCGCGCGGTTGGGCCATAGAGAACGACAAGCTGTGATTTCCCCCCTTTCCAAACCGGATGAATCGAGATAAGGACGCGGCTTCACGCGGGTATACAGCCTTGGAGGATACCCGCCCTAACATTGGAGAATTATCATGGCTGGAGAGATTCCTGATCTCGTAGCTCTGGAACGGACGGGGACAGGCAAGGGCGCCGCTCGCAAAACGCGCCGCGAAGGCATGGTTCCGGGCGTAGTGTTTGGCGGCGACAAAGATCCGCTGCCGATTCAGATTCCGTTCAACGAACTGTTCAAGCGCCTGAAGGCCGGTCGCTTCAAGTCGACCCTGTGGAACCTGAAAGTCGAAGGCCATGAAGACGTTCGCGTCATCTGCCGCGACGTTCAGCGTGATGTCGTCAAAGACCTGCCGACCCACCTGGACCTGATGCGCCTGCGCCGGACCACCAAGATCGCACTGTACATTCCGGTTGAGTTCATCAACGAAGATGAAGCCCCCGGCATCAAGAAGGGCGGCGTGCTGACCGTTGTCCGCCCGGAAGTCGAGCTGTTGTGCACCGCAGGTGACATTCCTGAGAAGATCACCGTTGATGTGGCCGGAATGAACATCAACGACGTCGTCACCATTTCGTCGGTTGAACTGCCCGAAGGCACCAAGCCGACCATCGACCGCGACTTCGTGATCGCAAACGTCTCGGCACCGACCGGTCTGTCGACAAGTGACGACGAAGAAGGTGAAGAAGCAGAAGTTGCAGTCGATGAAGTCGAAGTCGTCGGCAAAGAAGAAGAATAAATTCGGATCAAACGTCTGATTTTTGAAACGGGGTTCTGACGAGCCCCGTTTTTTTGTGGTCATGACGCGCGGCGCCGGCTGGATTTCCATGGCAATTCCGGGCATCACATAGCCTCGAGGCTACAGAGGCGGAGCATGGTCATGAAACTCTTTGTCGGATTGGGAAACCCGGGGCAGAAATACGCCCGAAACCGGCACAACATCGGGTTCATGGCTGTGGAACGGATTGCGGAAGATCATGGGTTTGGCCCATGGAAGTCCAAGTTTCAGGGCGAAATCTCGGAAGGGCGGTTAGGGTCTGAAAAAATCCTTTTGCTGAAACCACAGACCTTCATGAACCGGTCCGGTCAATCCGTGGGTGAAGCGATGCGTTTCTACAAACTCGAGTCCACAGATGTTGTCGTGTTCCATGACGAGCTGGACCTCGCCCCGGGCAAAGTGCGGGTAAAGGCGGGCGGCGGACACGCTGGGCATAATGGTCTGCGTTCGATCCACGACCATATAGGCGCAGCCTATGACCGTGTCCGGCTTGGGATCGGACATCCGGGCCGCAAGGAAATGGTCTCGGCTTATGTCCTGAGCGACTTTGCGAAATCCGAGAGTGACTGGCTGGACGACGTTCTGCGGGGTGTTTCGGACGGCGCGCCCCATCTGGCCCAGAATGATGGTGGAAAATTCATGAACGCGGTGGCCCTGCGTACTGCTCCGCCCCGGTCGTCCAAGACGGCGGCTCCGAAAGCTGAAACCGCATCTAAGGCACCTCCGAAGCCACCAGCCGACGAACGGTCGGCCATGCAGAAACTGTTGGACAAGTTCAAATAGCGCCCCGCCCTCTTTCCGTTACGTCGGCGTTGCGAAAGCGGGATGTCCACGTTCCAATACACGCAAACAAGGGAGGCTATGCGATGCGGTCCATACTGAAGTGGGTTCTGCGCATTGTGCTGGCGCTGGCTTTGGCCGCCGCTGCCGTTGGGCTTTGGAAACGCGAAGAGTTACAGCGCCTGATGGCGGTGAACTCTCTGTTTTCCGAGGACAAGATCGTTCACAACTTTTCGCATATGGATGAAGCCTTTCTGACCGTGGATCTGCCGCGTGGAAACGCCCCAACATGGGAACTGCCCTACGGCGAAGGTTTCGATCTTCCGGAAGGCACCGACACTTGGATCAATGAACGCTCGGTCACTTCTTTGCTTATTATGCACAACGGCAAGATCCGGTTCGAGGAATACTATCTGGGCACCGGTCCCGATGATCGCCGGATTTCGTGGTCAGTGGCAAAAAGTTATCTGTCGGCGCTTTTCGGCATTCTCCTGCAAGAGGGCGCAATCGATTCATTGGATGATCCCGTCGTCAAATACGCCCCCAAACTTGCAGGCAGCGCATATGACAGGGCGACAATTCGGAACGTTCTGAACATGGCCAGCGGCGTCACGTTTGACGAAGATTATCTGGACCCGAAATCTGACATCAACAGGATGGGCCGTGTGATTGCCCTGGGCGGTGAACTGGACGATTTCGCGGCCTCATTGCAGGACAGTTTCGCGCCCCCCGGTGAAACCTGGCAATATGTTTCCATAGACACGCATGTATTGGGCATGGTGATACGCGGGGCGACCGGTCGCAGTGTCGCGGATCTATTGACGGAAAAAATCCTTCAGCCCCTGGGCCTTGAGCGGGACGGGTATTATGTCACTGACGGCGCTGGTGTCGCCTTCGTTTTGGGCGGATTGAACTTCACGACACGTGACTTTGCACGGTTCGGGCAAATGATCCTGCAAGATGGGTCATTGAACGGCCGGCAAGTGGTGCCCTCCGACTGGATTTTCGAGGCAACTCAACCCAGCGCCCCGACCGCTCAGGGGAAGATTGGATATGGGTACCAGTGGTGGATCCCGCGCGGCGCCCATGAGGGAGAGTTTCTGGCCCGGGGCGTGTATGGGCAATACATCTATTTCAACCAACCTCGCGGCGTTCTGATTGTGTCTACCGGCGCTGATCGGAAATTTCGCGACACTGGCGTAAACGACCAGAATATCGAAATGTTCCGCAAGATCGCAGAAAGCCTGTAAGGTGTGTTCATGCAGAAGCAAGACAGTATCAATGTACTCGGCGGCGTTCTGGCGCCCTGCTCACGCGATCCTCTGACCGGGTTCTTCCGCGACGGTGCGTGCAATACCTGCCCCGAGGATCAGGGAAGCCATACGGTTTGTGCCGTGATGACGGCCGAGTTTCTGGCATTCTCGAAATACGTCGGCAATGATCTGAGCACGGCTCGGCCCGAGTTCGATTTCCCGGGCCTCAAGCCCGGTGACAGCTGGTGTCTGTGTGCCGGCCGGTTCCTACAAGCCCATGACGAAGGATGCGCCCCAAAGGTTCACCTGGAGGCGACCCATCAACGCGCGCTCGAGATTGTGCCGCTTGATATCTTGCTTCAGAACAAGGCGAATGCCTAGACAGCCATTGCGCCTGGGGCGAGACCTGATCCGCGATCCAGTTTCGCCCCAAGGTCAGAACGCCATTTGCCAGATCAGGCTGATGCTGTAGTTTTCAAAACCGCTTTCACCAATGCCATCGTAGAACACGTTTGCTGCAAGCAAGCTGTTGTTTTCCAACCGATAGTCCAGACCCAGATCCGCACGGGCTCGGGCGGTGTCGCCAATCGGAGTCACGCCCGGGGCGGTGCCAGTACCCGAAGTCGTGCTCCAAATCCCCGAAAGCCCGCCCGTCAGCATCATCTCTCCTCGTGACACTTGAAGCGGGTGGCTGAAATCCACACCCAGCCGTGCCGTCGTCAAACTGAAATCCTGCTGTGGAATCAGATTACCCAAGCTGTCGGTATAAGCTTTCTGATCGTCACTGGCATAACTTACGTCCAGCAAGGGCATCAATGTCAGGGCGCCACGCTTTATCTCACCTGTTACGCGCGACTGGACCAGCCAACGGTCACTGTCGAAACTGTCTTCGTAGGTGCCAAACGGAGAGATGTTGTTGTCGGCCTGGCCATAAAGTACCCGCCCTTCAAGAAACACCGAATGATTGGGCAATTTTGCCACCACATAAGGACCAACCAGCCAGCCCGTACCGTCCACGCTGGCCGGGCCGTTTTCCGTTTCGGCATAGTCGAACTGAAGCATGGCGCCGATCAACAGGTTCGAATTGATCTGGCGATGAGCCCCGACAACAGCCAGTGCATAGGAGTTGTCATAATCATCCTGAGAACTCCAGTTGCCGGTCACACTGAACCAGACGGGGCGCGCCGGATCACTGGCGAAATTCAGATAGCCCGAGCCCTGCGTGACCGAAGCGTCCAGTACACCCGACCCCGAACCTTGCAGAAACTGGGTCAGTTTCGGCTGGTTCGACACAAGGCTGCTGGCCCGGGCGTTCTGGAACGCCTGAATCTGACGTTGAGCATTTGTCACGGCCTGAAGCGTGCTAACCCTGTTCGACTCAAGGTTCAGATTTCCAGCCGCGTCCGAGAACACCCCTGCCGGAATGAAAAGCTCGATGGTACCGTTGTTCTGGGGCGTCAAAGTGGCGACATAGCTGGTGCCGGACCCGGTCAGAGTGGTCGTTGCATTGGTGACGGACAGGTCGCCCACGGTGAAATCGGTGCTTGGTTCGCTCAGCGTAATGGTTGCTTGAAACGTTCCGCTGCCGGTCGGCGTCAGGGCCCCAATCGTTGCAGTTGGCTGTGTCGTATCCACCAGAACGCGCGTGTTGACGATTTGGGTGTTCGTTACACCGGACAACGCGATCTCATAGCGATAAAGCGGCCCTCCGACGGTTTCGCGCGCATTGAACGTAATCCCCATATACCCGTCTGCCGCATATGTGGAATCCGCGCCATCCTGACTGAGAATGGTTGCGCCGATATAGCCCAGGGAAGCAAGGCCGGCAGGCGTGATCGCACTCAGGTTCAGAATGCCGTTGTTGAAATAGAAACTACCGCCGGGAACCTGCCCCGACCCACCCAGCGAAACAAAGGCCGATCCGGTAAGTGGGATATTGTTGAAAAAGATGCTTCCCCCGTTCGGCGTCGGAACTGAGGTTATGAAGAAGCCGCCACCAAGGGCCGCACCCTCTTTCGCGCTTCCGATCATGAGTGCTGAAATCAGAAAACAGAGGCACAACAGCCTCGAAATAACGGACCTGACCATTTTACCTCCTACAACACCGCGAGGGCGCTAAACACCAGGGCGCCCGGGCAAAGACACTGTGCCCCGAGCCACGTCATCCATTGTCCCATCCATTGCAGAGACGTCCCCTGAACCGGCCGCAACTACGCCAGTTACCCAATAGTTAATTCAAATTGGAGACACTGTATAGAATTGGAAGCAACTCAACTTTGGCGTGCGGGCCACATGGCTGTGCACAAACCAAAAGACAAAGGCAAAAAATGTCGGAAAGCACTTCGAACCCCGGTGTTTTCAAGGAGTCTTCTCGGCAAGACGTCACAACAAGCCGTGACTTTGCAAGTCACGTGCTCAAAATATGCCGGTTACAGATTCTCGACCTTGACGGGATATTCGAAACAATCCCAGGCAGAGATCGCAACTGGCAGTTGTCGGGAAACAAATGCAGGCACAATGATCGAGGTTTCCCAGCAGCCGGCGATTCCTCGGGCCTCTGTGTTGTCCTTACATGCGCCTTGGCGGCGGCCCTTTTTTGCAGGGCAACCTGATTTGGGCGGACATGTCACATGTTTGACTATCCCGCCTGTCCTGCCCTGGAACGTCAGGACGTTTCGCCTTGAAAATATTGCTTTCAGGACCGCTTGAGCAAAGGACGCCATAACAGAGCAACCGGGACATGCCGCCCCGGTTCACACTCAACCCGCCGTACGGCCTTCGGTGTCTGACATATCGAAGTTTAGATATTTGGCCACGGTCTGAACGTCCTTGTCTCCACGGCCGCACATGTTCATGCAGATCAGGTGATCCTTGGGCAATTCCGGTGCGATCTTCATCACATGGGCCAATGCGTGGCTTGGTTCCAGCGCCGGGATGATCCCCTCGGTTGCGCAGCACAGCTGGAACGCCTCGAGCGCTTCCTTGTCAGTGATCGAGACGTAATTCGCGCGTCCAATTTCGTGCAACCAGGAATGCTCGGGCCCGATGCCCGGATAGTCCAGCCCGGCCGAGATTGAATAGCCTTCAAGAATCTGGCCATCGTCATCCTGCAACAGATAGGTCCGGTTGCCGTGCAGCACGCCCGGCCGTCCGCCGGTCAGCGAAGCGCAATGCTCCATTTTCTCGTTCACACCTTTTCCGCCCGCCTCGACGCCTATGATGTTGACGTCCTTGTCGTCGAGGAAAGGATAGAACAGACCCATCGCGTTCGAACCGCCGCCGATGGCCGCAATGATCGTGTCGGGCAAACGGCCTTCGGCCTTCATCATCTGCTCTTTCGCTTCCTTGCCGATGATCGACTGGAAATCGCGGACCATTGCCGGATAGGGGTGCGGCCCAGCCACGGTGCCGATGCAGTAGAACGTGTCGCGCACATTAGTCACCCAGTCGCGCAGCGCGTCATTCATCGCATCCTTGAGCGTCCCACGACCCGAGGTCACAGGGATCACCTCGGCCCCCAGAAGACGCATGCGGAATACGTTCGGGGCCTGACGCTGCACGTCGTGCGCCCCCATATAGACAATGCATTTCAAGCCAAACTTGGCACATACGGTGGCGGTGGCCACGCCGTGTTGCCCTGCCCCGGTTTCAGCAATGATCCGGGTCTTGCCCATACGCCGCGCCAGAATTATCTGCCCCAGCACGTTGTTGATCTTGTGCGCGCCGGTGTGGTTCAGCTCGTCACGCTTCAGATAGATCTTGGCACCCCCCAGATGCTCGGTCAGGCGTTCCGCAAAATACAGCGGCGAAGGACGACCCACATAGTTTGCCCACAGGTCATCCATTTCGGCCCAGAACGTCGGATCATCTTTGGCCTTGTTGTATTCCTCTTCCAGTGACAGGATCAGCGGCATCAGAGTTTCACTGACAAAACGCCCGCCGAAGATGCCGAAACGTCCCTGTTCGTCAGGGCCGGACATGAAGGAATTGAAAAGATCGTTGGCCATGGGTGTCTCCCTCGTCGTATCTGTTGTTCATAGGTGGTGGCAGCGGGATTTGCCATGGGCAAAACGCATCATTCCACAACCTGCGTGTTTTGACGCCAGACCTGAACCGCCTGCGCCGAGCTGGGCACACCAATGCACGGAAAATGATGAAACCTGTTCACATCCGCCAAACGATCGGCCGCCAACAAGGCACGCCTGTGTGGGCCGGATTGGGAAAATGTCAGCATTGCTTCGATGTCTTGCCAGACACTGAATGAAAAATAGATGCCATCCTGCCTGAACAAGTCAGCGTGCAGGCACAATGGGTCGCCTTGCGCCTGCCGACAGGCCTGTCCCGCGCGCCAGAAAAACTCCGGCGCATGGTACCAGTGTTTCAAGGAAACGCCCCCGATTGCTGCGAGCATGCTCAACCCCTCTGTTTCGAGGGATACGCAGCAAGAACTTTATCAGATCACCTGAGAGCCGATGCAAAGTCGCGGATCAGGGCAGCATCTTTCACACCCGGCGCGCTTTCGACACCGGATGACACATCCACCTGCCGGGCACCTGTCATCCGGACTGCTTCGGCAACGTTCTGGGGTGTCAGGCCACCGGCCAGCATCCAAGGCCGGCGCCAGTATTTCCGTCCGGCCAACAGCCGCCAGTCAAAAGCCAACCCGTTGCCGCCCGGCAATTCGGCCTCTCTGGGCGGTTTCGCATCGATCAGCAGTTGATCGGCCACCTCCGAGTAAAGATCGACGGCCGCCAGATCCTCGGCCTCGGCCACTCCTATGGCTTTCATCACCGGCAAACCAAATCGCTCGCGAATTTCGGAAACCCGTTCGGGCGATTCCTTGCCATGCAGTTGAAGCATATCAAGCGGTACAGTCGAAACGATTCCGTCCAATTCTTCGTCAGTGGCATTCACCACCAAAGCCACCTTGGCAACGCCAACTGGGACCAGATGCGCCAGTTCTGCGGCCCGCAAAATATCCAGATTGCGTGGCGATTTCGGAAAGAAAACAAACCCAACATAGCCCGCCCCGGCTTCGGCCGCAGCGCGCACGTGATCCGGTGCGGTCAGACCGCAGATTTTGAACCGAACATCAGACATGACGATCAGGCTCAGCTCGCCTCATCCAGAATGGCAAGTACATCGTCCTTGCCTTGGTTTTGCTTTTTCTTGAGCTTCTTGACTTCGCGCTCAAGCTTGCGCACTTCGGTTTTCTTCACGGTCGCGTCGCGGCGGTGCTTGTGTTCCCGCAGCCATTCCCACAGGAAACCAATAACCAATCCTGCCGCAACACCCCCCAAAACCACCAGAAACAGCGGCAGTGACGCGCTGAGGTTAAAACCCAGAAGCTCGGCCAGAGCATCCGGCATCAGTTTCAGTTCTACGGACTGAACATTGGCAAGAGACACGGAAATCAGGATGATCCCGAGGGCCGCCAGAAAAGCATATCGAAGGTAACGCATCATGGTGTCAGGCTTTACCGTTCAATCGATCCCTGAGCAACTTGCCAGTTTTGAAAAACGGTACACATTTTTCTTCGACCTGCACCGTTTCGCCCGTGCGCGGGTTGCGCCCAACACGTGCGTCGCGTTTTTTCACGGAAAAGGCACCAAAGCCCCGCAGTTCGACACGGTCACCGCGCGCCATGGCGTCTGTGACTTCTTCGAATACGGTGTTCACGATCCGCTCGACATCACGCTGATAGAGATGCGGGTTTTCGTCAGCGATTTTCTGAATCAATTCTGAACGGATCATGCGTGATACCCTCCCAGGCAGCCGGTGTGACAGGTCTACTGTTTTGACAGTATAGGAAAAAACCCGGAAGGGGGGAACGGATACTCTGAGTTTTGAGGCTTTATTTTGCCACATTCTCGCGCGAAATTTTATCTGTCAGGCCAATTTCCACACTTAATGCGCGATCAATCCCCTAATTAACCCCGCGGTTCGGAACATATTGATTCGCAACAAAAACGGCCCCGCACTGTCGTGCGGGGCCGAAATTCATGCTTGGGATACTGCCTTGGCTCAGTCGCCCGACTTCAGCGCTGCACCCAGGATGTCGCCCAGCGACGCGCCCGAGTCGGAAGAACCGTACTGTTCCACGGCCTCTTTTTCTTCGGCGATCTCGCGCGCCTTGATCGACAGGCCCAGACGACGGGTCTTGCTGTCGACGTTGGTGACGCGGACGTCGACCTTGTCACCGACCGAGAAACGCTCGGGGCGCTGTTCGGCACGGTCACGCGACAGATCCGAACGACGGATGAAGGACTTCATGCCTTCGTATTCGACCTCGATGCCGCCATCTTCGATCGCGGTGACTTCGACGGTGATGACCGAGCCACGCTTCACGCCGCCCACGGCTTCGGCGAACTTGTCACCGCCCAGGGCTTTGATCGACAGCGAGATACGCTCTTTTTCGACGTCAACTTCCGAGACAACCGCCTGAACGACATCGCCCTTGCGGTAGTTCTGGATCGCATCCTCGCCACGCTCGTCCCAGGACAGGTCGGACAGGTGAACCATGCCGTCGATGTCGCCTTCGAGGCCAATGAACAGACCGAATTCGGTGATGTTCTTGACTTCGCCTTCGACCTCGGTGCCCTCGGGGTGTGTTTCTGCGAACACTTCCCATGGGTTGCGCTGAGTTTGCTTCAGGCCCAGAGACACGCGACGCTTGGCGCCGTCGATTTCCAGAACCATGACGTCGACTTCCTGGCTGGTCGAAACGATCTTGCCGGGGTGGACGTTTTTCTTGGTCCAGGACATCTCGGATACGTGCACCAGACCTTCGACACCGGCTTCCAGCTCGACGAACGCGCCGTAGTCGGTGATGTTGGTGACGCGACCCTGATGGACCGAGCCCAGCGGGTACTTCGCAGCAACCAGATCCCATGGATCTTCTTGCAGCTGCTTCATGCCCAGGCTGATGCGGTGGGTCTCTTTGTTGATCTTGATGACCTGAACCTTGATGGTTTCACCGATCGTCAGGATCTCGGACGGGTGGTTCACACGACGCCATGCCATGTCGGTGACGTGCAGCAGGCCGTCAACGCCGCCCAGGTCAACAAATGCACCGTATTCGGTGATGTTCTTGACAACACCCTCGACGGTCTGACCTTCGGACAGGTTGCCGATGACTTCGGCACGCTGCTCGGCACGCGATTCTTCCAGGATTGCGCGGCGCGATACAACGATGTTGCCACGGCGGCGGTCCATTTTCAGAATCTGGAACGGCTGCTTCAGCCCCATCAGCGGGCCAGCGTCGCGTACGGGGCGTACGTCAACCTGCGAACCGGGCAGGAACGCAACTGCGCCACCCAGATCGACGGTGAAACCACCTTTGACCCGACCAAAGATTGCACCTTCGACGCGCTGGTCGTCGGCATATGCTTTTTCCAGACGGTCCCATGCCTCTTCACGGCGGGCCATCTCGCGCGAGATGACGGCTTCGCCACGGGCGTTTTCTGCGGCACGCAGGTAAACTTCGACCTCGTCACCTACAGCGATTTCAGGGGCTTCGCCGGGATTTGCGAATTCTTTCAGATCAACGCGGCCTTCCATTTTGTAGCCGACGTCGATGATGGCCTGGCCGGCTTCGATCGCCAGAACCTTGCCTTTGACAACAGAACCCTCTTCGGGCGTGTCCATTTCGAAGCTTTCATTCAGGAGGGCTTCGAATTCCTCCATGGATGCGTTAGCCATGTGGCGTTGTTTTCCTTTACAATACGTTTTTGCTGGCCGAGCGGTTGTCTCCGCCGGTCTTGATTCATGGTGCCATCGGACGTGACCCGGTGCGCCCCTGAGCAAACAAACACAAAGGGCCGAGGTAACCCGGCCCTGCTCAGAAACGTCATCCGGACGTTGACCGCCCTTGTATCGACAGCGCGCGTATAGGCGGATTCCCCGGTATGTGCAAGGGCAAAGCCCATATTTTCAAGGTTTGGCGGCTCTGTACCCAGGCGCGTTGCCGGTTTTGAAGGTCCAAACCCCGGCATCGCGCCGCAGCATGGCCTGTTCAATTGCGTCCAGTCGCATCAACGCTGCGGAAGGGTTGCGCGCGCCTCCGGCCCGGGTCCAAATTTTTTGCGCAGAAACGGGGCTCCACGGCAAACTTGCCGAGGCCAACCACTGGCGCAGCCCTGACGGCAGAGAGTCGTAAACCTGCATAGGCGCCGCCTGTCGTCTCCGACGTTTGAGGGTGCTCCGCAAGTTCCGACCCTTTGTTTGCCCTTGTTTCTTCTGTTGTCGCAATGCGGTCGCCTTTCACTATATATGTGATTACATTACATATTGATATAACAGTTGGAAGTAAAAAAGACGGGGAGTTTGCACCCCGCCTTTCCTGCAAACATTCCCTGCGCGACGGGCAGGAAGCAGTCAGAACAGTTGCAAATCCTTTTTACCGCTTTGGATTTCAGCAAAGTTCGGCATGTTCTCGATGACCACAGGGGCTGGCGCCGTGCCCGGCATCGCCACTGTCGGCTTCATTGCTGCCGCCATTCCAAAGGCAGGTTGATCAAGTTCCCCCCGGATATCGCGCAACAGTGTTTTGTGATCCGGCATGGATTTAACGATCTTCGCCAGATCCATTTTCGCGTTCTTCATACCCTGGAACCAAATCGGTTTCTTCAACGGTCGAAGACGATCACGGATGCCTGAACCATAGCCCGTATCATAAACCTGTTTGCCCAAAAGAACGGTTTGATAAACGCGGCTGTCAAACAAAGTGGCGAACTCGATATCGTGATCCATCGGCAGGCGATACTGCCACAGTTCAAGATTTTCGGCCAACCGATCCGGTATCTTCATCTCGGTGCGCGCATCGATCCAGTATTGGTCATCGGTACGGTTGCCCAACCGATAGTGTAAACAGATGAATTCCAGTACCTCGTTATAAAGCTTGTCCATCTGCCGATTGTATCTGTCCCTCAGCGAAGGCTCGATGTCTCGCGTGGGCAAATGCTCGGCGAACCAGCGTATCGCATGATCAATCATGTGGATCGCCGTGCTTTCCAGCGGTTCAATGAACCCGCCGGACAGGCCTATGGCCACGCAATTCTTGACCCAGGCATTGCGCACGCGACCGACGCGCATCGGGATCACGCGCGGTGTCAAACCTTTGCCGCTGTCACCCAGCCACTCAAGGTACTCGTCCGCCGCCTGGTCATCCGTTCGGTGTGCCGACGAATAGACATATCCTGTGCCCACACGGTTAAAAAGCGGCACGCGCCACGTCCAACCTGCGCCCAAGGCAGTGGATCTGGTGGCGCTTTCGATCTTGTCAGGATCCGGATGCTCGATCTGCAACGCCATGGCCCGATCATTGGGCAGGTAGTCAGAGTAATCCAAAAATGGCTCACCGAGTGCCTTGTTGATGATCAGCCCACGAAACCCGGTGCAATCCACGACCATCTCAATATCATGGCGGCCTTTTGCCTCGAGCATGAGATGACTGACATTGCCCTGTTCATCCAGCTCGACCGTTTGCACCTCATCCCGGATATGTTCCACTCCGCGCTTCGTGCAGACCCTGGTCAGCATGCCTGCAAACTTTACGGCATCCAGATGATAGGCATAACCAAACCGTTGTTCGAATTCCGGCTGCCCCAACTGACGCGCGCCCTTGCACAAACGGGCCAGATCATCATGCGGCGAGATGGACTGCGTGAAATCCCTGTCGCCATTGCCGAAGCGCAGGAAATACTCGGCAGCCTCCAGTCCCTCAAGCATCTGGCCGTGCGCAAAGGGGTTCATGTAGTCGATGCGATTGCCCTTGGCGTCATTGTTCCAATTGCAGAACTTCACACCCAGCTTGAACGATGCGTTTGTCTCGCGGAAGAAACTCCGCTCTGAAATGCCCGCCTGACGCAGCGTGACAGGCATCCGCGGAACCGTGGCTTCACCCACCCCCACGGTCGAGATGTTCGGGCTTTCGATCAGACAGATTTGCGGTCGATCCTTGGGCGCTGACGTGCGGGAAAACACCATGTCCAGGATCAGCGCGGTCATCCATCCAGCCGTACCGCCACCCACGATAGTGATTTTGTTCAAACGATTGTTCATGTAGTTTTGTCCCTGTTGGCTCGGGAATTTTTTACTGCGCCCCTGCTTTTTGCGGGTTGTGTCGCAGCTTTCCCTTTTCGCTGGGAAGAAACTATAACAGCTTTCCTCAATCCATCTAGGGTCTATGAAGGCCCGGCCGCGCAACGTCGGCCAACCAGCAGGCGTCACGCCATTCCCATATTCACTGTGCAGGTCAGATCTCTTCGCCTTTCTTCAGCAGTTCTTCAATCAACTCACGTTGCAGATCGGTGCTGTCGCCGCCTCCGAACTCTGCCGCGCCACCGGAATACAGGGTGCCATATGTCCTGGCGATGTTCACAGTCTGGGCCAGCCCCGAGATCAGCTGATCTTTTTCCAACAGGGACAACGGGTGGATAAACGCAGCCCACAAGGTGCCATTGGCGATCGCGTAACGGGCATCCAGAGTGCTGTCGAAATTGGCCTGCATCATTCGAATCAAGTCTTCCTCCGACAGCGCCTCGGCGCTGCGGATCGGGACCATGGCCCGCATCCGATCCGCATTGGTGTCGGTGATGACCAAGACCTGTACCCCTGCAATCGCCAATTGAAACCCAGGGCCGCTCGGCTCTGCTTCGGGGTCAAGCGCGAAAAGAATGTTGCCCAGCCGTTCGTACGTCATGGGCGGCTCGGCTTCGGGTGGGCTTTGCACGGGCTCTTGCGCGGCAAGGCTTCGGGCAATGAAAACAAGAATGAGGGCTAATCGGATCATGATGGCACTCCTGCAGGCATTCTTTCAGCATAGGTACGCAAAACCACACTGACCAAACAAAGCTTGGTGAACGCGCCTTCTGGCCATTCAGATACTTGTACGATCTGCAATATCTGATGGCCTATCTGCGATTACACGTCCAACTTTCACCCCCTAACTATGTTTCACCGGTCGACGATCCGATCGACCCGAACCCAGAACCAAGAGGAATCGTGTAATGAAAACTATCGCCTTCACCGCCCTGGCGGCCGCCATCGCCCTGTCCACTCCGGCTTTTGCCGCGGACGAAATCAACGTGTCGAACGGCATCTCGGCCGCAGGTGCCCCGCTTGCCGCACATGGGGTCGATCTGGTTGCTTTGGTCAATGATGGCAACCCGGTCGAAGGCTTCGCCACCCACTCGGCGACATATGATGGCGCGTCCTACTACTTCACCACCGCCGCCAACCTAGAGGCGTTCGTGGCGAACCCGGCGGCCTATCTGCCGCAGCATGGTGGATTCTGTTCATTCGGCGTGTCGGTCGGCAAGAAGTTCGACGGAGACCCGGATCAGTACCTGGTCGCAGATGGAAAACTGTACCTGTTCCTGAACGCCGAAACCCGCGCGGCCTTCCTGAAGGACGTTCCCGCCACCACAAAAACGGCGGACGAACAGTGGGCAAATATCAAGAGCATCGCCGTAGGCGAGCTGTAAATGTCGCCCCTGCCTGCGACGTCAGCGCGTCGCGGGCAGTTTTGCGCTTATGATTTCAAGCGCTTTGGCCAATGCAGCCTCGATACTGAGGTCTGTTGTGTCCAGTCGCACTGCATCCTCGGCTGGCTTCATCGGCGCAGCGCTGCGCTCTGCGTCGCGCGCATCCCGCTCTTTGACATCTGCCAGAACCTGTTCGCGCGTCACGTCAGCACCTTTTGCGCTAAGCTCCAGAAACCGGCGTTCGGCTCGCACCTCTGGGCTGGCAGTTACAAACAGCTTCACCTCGGCATTGGGACAAATCACCGTCCCGATGTCGCGCCCATCCAAGACGGCACCGCCCGACCTTCGGGCAAAGGCGCGCTGAAAATCCACCAAGGCGGCGCGAACCTCGGGGATCACCGCCACTTTGGATGCGGCCTGCGCGATTTCAGCCGTGCGCAGATCACCCTGCTCAAGCTCTTCGGCGGTCAGGGCCTGCGCTGCTTCAAGCGCGCCAAACCCTTCAAGAGTACGCCGCCCAACGGCGCGATACAGCAAGCCGGTGTCCAGATGCGCGAACCCGAAATGCGCCGCAACGGCCTTGGAGATCGTGCCCTTGCCCGCAGCCGCAGGTCCGTCAATTGCGACAGTGAATCTCACCTGCGCTCTACCTTTGCACCAAGCGACGCCATTAACGGTTCAAAAATCGGGAAGGATGTCGCGATCGGACCACCATCATCCACGCTTACCGGGTTCTGCGCGCCCATGCCCATCACCATGAAGGACATGGCAATGCGGTGATCCAGGAAGCTTTCGCACGTCCCGCCGCCGGGAACCTTGCCGATACCCAACCCTTCGACCGACCACCAGTCGTCACCCTCGTTGACCGTGACGCCGTTGGCGCGCAGACCGCGCGCCATGGCATCGATGCGGTCGCTTTCCTTCACTCGGAGCTCCTTCACTCCGCCCATCATCGTGGTGCCCGTGGCGTTTGCGGCAACCACGGACAAAACAGGATATTCGTCAATCATCGAGGCCGCGCGTTCAGGCGGTACGTTAATACCCTTCATGTCTGGCGAGTATTTTGCGCGCAGATCGGCAACCGGCTCGCCGCCCTCTTCGCGCTCGTTTTCATAGGTCAGGTCGGCGCCCATCTCGCGCAGCGTCGTGAACAGGCCCGCGCGCGTGGGGTTCAGGCCGATACCCGGCACCAGAACGTCCGAACCGGGCGTGATCAGCGCCGCGCAAACCGGGAAGGCCGCGCTGGACGGGTCGCGTGGAACGGCGATGACTTGCGGCTTCAACTCCGGGCGCCCCGTCAAAGTGATGACCCGGCCTTCATCAGTGTCTTCCACCGCAATTTCGGCACCGAAACCGGACAACATCCGCTCGGAATGATCGCGGGTCGCCTCTTTCTCGATAACCACGGTTTTACCGGGGGCATTCAGCCCCGCCAGCAGGACGGCGGATTTCACCTGGGCCGAGGGCACCGGAACTTCGTACCGGACCGGAGTCGGGTCTGCCGCACCGACGATCGTCATGGGCAAACGCCCCCCCGAGCGGCCCACGGCCTGCGCACCAAACAATGCAAGCGGATCCGTTACTCGCGCCATGGGACGCTTGTTCAGGCTGGCATCGCCGGTAAAAGTTGCCGTAATCGGCGAGGTCGCCATGGCACCCATGATCAGCCGGACTCCGGTGCCGGAATTGCCGCAGTTAATCACCTGATCCGGTTCGGCAAACCCGCCAACGCCCACGCCATGCACGGTCCATTCGCCGCCGCCATGATCTGTGACTTCTGCCCCGAAGGCCCGCATTGCCTTTGCGGTGTCCAAGACGTCCTCACCTTCGAGCAACCCCGATATCCTGGTCTCGCCTACAGCCATCGCGCCAAGGATCAGTGACCGGTGCGAAATTGACTTGTCGCCCGGCACCTCTGCCGTGCCGGTCAGCGGGCCGCAGGGATGCGAAGTCATCGGGATGGGCGTTCCGTGTCCGGACATGGGGGCTCCTTTTGCGCTATCAGTGCTCAAGCCGATTAGCGAATTGGCACCGGTTGGTCCAGCGGCAATCAGTCTTTGCGGCGGAAGGTCAGGTAATGGGGCGTGCGTCCTTCACGCAAGGCTTTCTGCTCGTAGCGTGTGGAAATCCAGTCGTCCCACGGCTCGCGCCAATCTGCGGGGCGCTCGGCCAGCCACTCGAACCCGGCGCGGGGGACTTCCTCCAGTGTCTGCCGCACATAGTCGGGGATGTCCGTGGCGACCCGGAAGATCGATCCGGGCTTCAAGACCTTTGCCAATGGTTCAAGATGTTCCGGCGTCACGAAACGGCGACGATGATGCCGGGTTTTCGGCCACGGGTCAGGATACAGAAGGAAGGCGCGCGATATACTGGCCTCTGGCAGCACGTCGAACAGGTCTCGGGCATCGCCGGGATGCACAGCAAGGTTATCAACCCCCGCCTGCCGAATTTTGCCCAGCAGCATGGCAACGCCGTTGATATAGGGCTCGGCCCCGATGATGCCGATGTCGGGGTTGCTTTGCGCCTGATGAACCAGATGCTCGCCGCCGCCAAAGCCGACTTCCAGCCAGACCGGTTTGCCGCTGAACAACGTGTTCAGGTCCAACGGCCTGCGTTCGGGGTTTGTATCCCAATCCACCGCACCGGGCGACAAAGCCGCCAGATCTTCGTTCAGATAGGTCTTTTGGCTGGGCTTCAGGGTCTTGCCCTTGAAGCGGCCATAGAAGTTTCTGCGCGGGCGTTGTGGGGTCTCGGTGCTCATGGCGGTCGCCATACTGCGCGCCAGAGAACGTTGCAAGGGCGCGCGGCACGCACAAGGAAAAAGCGCGCCCTCAAAGGCGCGCTTTGTGTTGTTCAGGTCAGACTGCGGATTTCAACGCATCGACCAGATCGGTGCGCTCCCAGCTGAAACCACCATCATCGCTCGGCTGGCGACCAAAGTGGCCGTATGCAGCTGTGCGCTGATAGATCGGCTTGTTCAGTTGCAGATGCTGGCGAATGCCGCGCGGTGTCAGATCCATGACCTCACCCACAGCTTTTTCGATAACCGCATCCGCCAATTGACCGGTTCCATGTGTGTCGGCATAGATCGACAGCGGCTTGGACACGCCAATCGCATAGCTCAGCTGAATCGTGCAGCGTTCGGCCATGCCGGCCGCCACGACGTTTTTGGCCAGATAGCGTGCTGCGTATGCTGCCGAACGGTCAACCTTGGTCGGGTCCTTGCCCGAGAACGCGCCGCCGCCATGAGGGGCCGCACCGCCATAGGTGTCCACGATGATCTTGCGCCCGGTCAAGCCCGCGTCGCCATCCGGCCCGCCAATAACGAATTTGCCGGTCGGGTTGACGTGCCATTCGGTTTCGGCCGACAGCCAGCCGTCAGGCAGGGTTTCACGGATATAAGGCTCGACGATGGCGCGGATGTCATTCGAAGTCAGCGCTTCATCCAGGTGCTGCGTAGACAAAACGATCGAGCTGACGCCGACCGGCTTGCCGTCGCGATAAACGACTGACAGCTGCGACTTTGCATCGGGGCCCAAAGCAGGTTCGGTGCCATTCTTGCGCACTTCAGCCAGTCGCCGCAGAATAGCGTGTGAATACTGGATCGGTGCAGGCATCAGCGCCGGAGTTTCAGTCGTGGCATAACCGAACATGATGCCCTGGTCGCCGGCACCTTCGTCCTTGTCGTCCGCAGCGTCAACGCCCTGAGCGATATGGGCGGATTGTTCGTGCAGCAGGTTGGTTACTTCGACGGTTTCGTGGTGAAACTTGTCCTGCTCGTAACCGATGTCTTTGACACAGTCGCGGGCGATCTGTTCGATGCGACCCATGTAATCGTGCAACTTGTCTTGATCAGACAGACCTACTTCGCCACCGATCACAACCCGGTTGGTCGTGGCAAAAGTTTCGCAGGCCACACGGGCTTCTGGTTCTTCATTGAGAAATGCATCAAGGACAGCATCCGAGATACGGTCACAGACCTTGTCGGGATGCCCTTCGGAAACGGATTCCGAAGTAAATGTATAGTTCTGTCGGGACATAAATGCGCTCCATTAGGGGTTTCTCCGCCACGCCAGGAAGCCGTTGTGACAGGTCACAGACGCATACGCTCGCTTAAAGATGGGGTCAATCTTAAATTATTTGGTCAGGCGACGGATGTTGAACCACGCCAATGCAGCAAGAAACAATAGCAACCCAAGAACAGGGCTGTCCCCGATGCGGGAATAAACTGTTGGCTGATGTGGCTGCGGCAGGATCGCATCCACGTATCCCGCCTTGCCCAGCGCCAATGAGGCCGTGACCTGACCCAACGGGTCAATCATGGCCGATATGCCGGTATTGGCCGAACGGATCATCGGCAGACCCTGTTCAATTGCCCTCATCCGGGCCTGTGCCAGATGCTGAAACGGTCCCGAACGCGTTCCGAACCACGCGTCATTTGTGATCTGCAACAGAAAGTCCGCCCGACCCGCCGCCCCGTTCACATCTTGCGGGAACACGGCTTCGTAACAGATCAGAGGCAGCGCCCTTCCCAATTTGCCAAGGCCCAAGAGCTCGGGCCCCGGCCCTGCGCTGAATCCATGCCCCGTTGTGGCCGCCATCCCATAAATCCCAAAACGGCCCATCAACTCGCCAAAAGGCACATATTCTCCAAACGGGGCCAGATGGTGTTTGTCATACAGACCGCCCTGCTGCCCGGCTTCATCCAGATAGACCATCGAGTTGAAAATCCTCGGGCCGTCTCCACGCTGGATTCCCAAAACCACGGGCGTCCCCTGAGCGGCATCCGCAATGGCCGTCAAATACGGTTGCGCGCTGCCCAGCCAGGCTGGAACTGCGGTCTCGGGCCAGACGATCAGGTCCGGTCTGGGCAAAGCGGCGGAATATTCAATCTGACGGGCAAAGAACAAGGGCGCATATGCCGGGTCCCACTTTTGGTGTTGCGGCGCGTTGGGCTGAACGACACGAACTGTGTGCCGGCCTTCCTGAACCGTTGGCCGCATCGACGCATAGCCAATCGCCAGCACCGCCGCCGCAGCTGTAAATCCCAGTGGACGGACCAGTGCCCGCAAGCGTCTTTCCTGAATCAGTGCCGCCCCTATCGGAAACGCCACGGCAAATGTCAGCGCATTCAAGCCATACGGCCCCACCAGAGACAGCACTTGCGCCACGGGCGTATTCATCCAGATTTGCGCCACTCCGCCCCAAGGGAACCCGGTCAGCACGTATCCCCGGGCCAGTTCGGCCAGCGACAGCGTTGCGATCAGCAAAACGCCTTGCTGCATGGCGGTCGCGCCAACATGCCGCGCAAGTCGAAACGCAATTGCCCAGAACAGGGCGAGCCCGCCAGCCATGAACACCAGCGCAAACGGTGCCATCCAGGCGTGACGCTCTGCATCTACCTGAAAGGGCTCGATGATCCAGCTGAGCGCATGGGCAAAATAGCCGGTGGCGAAGAACCAGCCGATCCACCCCGCGCGAGCACGGGTTTCACTGGCGAGGAACACCGGAACGATCAAAACCAGTGCAACAACCGTAGCGCCCCAATACCCATGCGGTGCCTGGCCAAAAGCGCCGAAGGCGCCCAGTGCGGCGGCGGCAAACAATCTCAACGATAACGGCCAGCCCCGGACAGGCGTCATGCAGCGACGTCCGGCAGCATGACGCGCAACCGTTTGATGCGTCGCGGGTCGGCTTCGATCACTTCGAATTCCGGCCCTTCCGGATGAATCACGACCTCACCCCGTGCCGGAACACGCCCGGACAGCATGAACACTAGCCCCCCCAGCGTGTCGATGTCTTCTTCATCCACATCCTCGTGGCTGGTCAAGGATCTGCCGATCTCGGCCTCGAAGTCCTCAAGCGGCACACGTGCCTGCACAACGTAACAGCCCGGCTTTTCCTGCACCCAAAGCTGATCTTCGTCTGCATCGTGTTCGTCCGCGATCTCACCCACGACCTGCTCGATCAAGTCTTCGATCGTCAGCAGCCCGTCGACGCCGCCATACTCATCAATCACCAACGCCATATGGCGACGTTCGGTCTGCATCTTGGTCAGCAGGACACCGATCGGCATTGAAGGCGGCACGAACAAAAGCGTGCGCAACATGGATTTCAGGTCAAACTTGTCCGCACCGCCATTGAAACCATGGGTCAGCGCTAAATCCTTGAGGTGAACGAAGCCCAACGGCGTATCCAGCGTTCCTTCATAGACCGGAATTCTGGACAACCCACTGTCCCGGAATACGTCAGCCAGCTCATCCTTGGTGATGGTAGAAGGAACCGCGATGATCTCGGCCGTGGGAATGGCCACGTCTTCGACGCGCATCCTGCGCAGGTTCATCATCCCGTGAGGCCGAGCTGCCGCTGCGCTCTGCCCGTTCATCCCCGGGTTTTGCTGAGTCTCCTGACTCGAAAACGCATCGAAAATTCGGGAAATAAACCCGCTTTTCTCTTCTGTATCATTGCCGCTGTCCTGAGGTTGCGCGCTTTGCGCCGCCCTAGAACTGCCGTCTGTTTCGCCCATTACCTTGTTCCAACTGATCGGGTCACATGACCCACCTTATACCTTATATGGGTCATCTATACCCAACTTGCCAAGTATCTCGACCTCAATCCCTTCCATCAAAGCGGCGTCGGGGTCACGAATGTGATCATATCCCAGCAAATGCAACGTTCCGTGAACAAGCAAATGGATGACGTGATCGTCAATGTCCTTGCCTGCCTCATCCGCTTCACGCGCGCAGGTGTCGAAGGAGATCGCAATATCGCCCAAAGGAATTTCACCGGTGATATCCGGCTTTGGCGGATGGGGCGCTTGCCCGGCTTCCTCCGGGGCCAAATCTTCTGCCGGCCAGCTCAGAACATTGGTGGCGGCTGGTTTGCCGCGAAACTCGGCGTTCAGTTCCGAAATGCGTGCGTCATCGCATCCCAGAACGCTGATCTCGCAAAGTTCAGGGTCCAGTTCCGCATAGGACAGGACAGCGGATATCGCTTGCCGCGACAAAGCTTCAAGCCCTTGCCACCGGTCGTCTTCGACAGTGAGTTCCAGATTCATCTTATCGCACAAAAGCCCTGTGAATGAGCCTTGCAATCAAGTGGATTCCCGGCCCGCATCCGCCTCATACGCCTCGATGATCGCGGCCACAAGCGGGTGGCGAACCACGTCCTTGGACGTGAAATAGTTGAAACTGATGTTGGGGATCGTTTTCAACAGTCTTTCCGCATCCTGCAAACCCGACTGAACGCCGCGCGGCAAATCCACCTGAGACCTGTCGCCGGTGATTACCATGCGGCTGCCTTCGCCCAGACGAGTCAGGAACATCTTCATCTGCATGGTCGTGGCGTTTTGTGCTTCGTCCAGCACCACAAAAGCATTGGCCAACGTGCGTCCACGCATGAACGCCAGCGGCGCTATTTCGATTCGCTTTTCCTCGATCAGCTTCGCCAGCTGCTTGCCGGGCAGAAAATCATTCAGCGCGTCGTACAGCGGCTGCATGTAGGGATCGACCTTGTCTTTCATGTCACCGGGCAGATAGCCCAATTTTTCACCCGCTTCGACCGCCGGGCGGCTGAGGATGATTCGATCCACATGCCCGCCAATGAACATCGACACGCCCACGGCAACAGCCAGATAGGTTTTCCCCGTGCCAGCAGGCCCAATGCCAAATGCAAGCTCATTTTGAAACAGTGACTGCACATAAGCTTTCTGGGCGTCCGTGCGCGGTTCCACCAGTTTCTTGCGGGTTTTGATCTCGACTGAACCGCCCTTGAACATTTCCAACTGATCGCCGTCGCGGCTGCCGGTCCCCTGTTCCGAACCACCCATCCGCAGTTCTCGGTCCACGTCCGCGGCCTCGACCTCGCGCCCGCCTTCCAAGCGCGTGTAAAGCGATTGCAGCACTTCAATAGCCTGCTTCTGGGCGTCTTCATCGCCCATCACGACAAGCTGGTTGCCGCGGCGTACGATCTGGACGGAAAGCTTGCTTTCGATGTCGGTCAGATTGCGGTCGTATTCGCCGCACAGGTCAATCAACAATCGGTTGTCGGGAAACTCTAAAAACGCCTCGCGTTGGGGCATTTCGTCTTGCGGTGGGGTCAGGGCACCGATGGCCAATCCGTTCTCCTGTCTTGGCGGTTCACCCCGAGCGTAGACAACAAATCTCGGTGGGCGCAAGCCACAGTTTCAAAAATAAGCCCGCGGATGACAAAAGCGCCGATCATACAAAAGAAAAAAGCCTGTCAGACGCGCATCAGAACGTATAGTTCAGCCCGAATCTCAAGCCGCCGTATTTCGGTGTGGACTTCGTGGAAAAGCCCGAACCGAATTGAACGTCTTCGGATTTGAACTGGACGTATTCGTATTCGCCGGTGACCGACCAATTGTCGGTCAGCTTGTGTTCGGCACCGATGCTTGCGGTATATCCGCCCCGCCGATCCGATGCCGAAAAGCTCTGTACTGTAGCTCCGGATGTGATGTTGTTGGTTGTTTCAACATCGCCCCACAGGTAACCGACGCTGAAAAAGTACAGAACCCGACCATTTCGGCTTGTCAGGCCGCTTCGATATTTGAGGGACAAAACGTCAGATATCTCTGCCCCACCCTCAACGTTCGAACCGCCGATCTGGGCCCTGACACTGTCGTCCAAGGATCCGAAATCATAACTGACTTCAAAACCATAGACGAAATCACGCCCCCACCTTGAAGGCAGAACACCACGCCAACCACCACGAAAGCCGCCGTATGCGCCGGATACGTTCAGGTCGCCAATATCAAACAGCCCGGCGGGCGTTCTCAGACCAAATCGATCGTCCCAGCCTGAGGCGTAGCCTCCAGCAATCCCCAGGTAAAATACACTGACGTCACTGCTGAACTTCTTGGGGCTGATAACGACAGGATCGGTTGTCGTGCCCTTCAGGTCTCCGGCAATCGTCGCGCTGGCAAAAAAAGTAACAACCGAGGCCAAAGGCAAGGTTTTCACTAGGCTCAGGGTCCTGAAGCTGTTCAAGATTGGCACTCGTACCTCCATCACTCCGATCTTAAGATCGGCGTACAATCGTTTTTTGACGCAATAACGGCGCCTGAAAAACATGGCTCCTCTCGGAGCATAGTTCCAAGCAATAAATCAAGGGTAAATTTTGGAAACAAACACCAACTATGGTGTCTGAACGGCGGAATCTTACCGACTCAGAGCAGCTCACCCGCCAAAGAGTTGGCGCCCGAGTCGGTGATCCGGACCTCTTTCAGATCACCAACGGCAATCTCGGGCCCTTTCACATGCACCGAATGCAGATACTCGGATTTTCCGACCATCTGGCCCGACAGGCGGCCCGGTTTTTCAAACAAAACGCGGACTGTACGACCGACCATACCGTCCTGAATTTCCCTTTGGTGCCGTGTGATAAGGGCCTGAAGGCGCTGCAATCGATCATCCGCCGCATCCGGATCAACCTGAGCCCGCTCGGCCGCTGGTGTTCCCGGGCGTGTGGAATACTTGAAGGAATAGGCGTAGCCGTATTTGACCTCTTCAACCAAATCCATCGTTGCCTGAAAATCCTCTTCGGTTTCTTCTGGGAAGCCGACGATGAAGTCCCCCGACATCACAATATCCGGGCGCGCCGCACGAATGCGTTCGATCAGGCGCAGATAGCTTTCTGCCGTGTGGCTGCGATTCATTCGCTTGAGGATACGGTCCGAGCCCGACTGAACCGGCAGGTGCAGATACGGCATCAGTTTCTCACAGCTGCCATGTGCCTCGATCAGGTCGTCGGCCATGTCATTGGGGTGCGACGTGGTGAAACGAATACGTTCCAGCCCGTCAACCTTGTTCAGTTCCCAGATCAGCCCGGCCAGGGTCATGTCTCCGTCGGGGCCGGCCCCGTGATAGGCGTTCACGTTCTGACCCAACAGCGTGATCTCGCGCACGCCGCGTTCAACCAGATCATGGGCTTCGCGGATGATGCGATCAGCGGGGCGGCTGACTTCGGCCCCACGCGTATAAGGCACCACGCAGAAGGCGCAGAACTTGTCGCACCCTTCCTGAACGGTCAGAAACGCCGTCGGGCCGCGTTTGGCCTTGGGACGGTTTTTCAGTTTTTCAAACTTGTCTTCCTCGGGGAAATCGGTGTCCAGCGCCTTTTCGCCCGCACGGGTCTTGGCCTCCATCTCGGGCAGACGGTGATAGCTTTGCGGGCCGACGACCAGATCGACCAGCGGTTGGCGGCGCATGATTTCTTCACCTTCGGCCTGCGCAACACAGCCTGCCACACCGATTTTCAGGTCAGGCTTTTCGGCTTTCAGACCCTTGAAGCGACCGAGTTCCGAATACACTTTCTCAGCCGCTTTTTCGCGGATGTGACAAGTGTTCAGCAGAATCATGTCGGCATCGTCAGGCGTTTTGGTTTCGACATAGCCCTGCCCGCCCAGCGCCTCGGACATGCGTTCACTGTCATAGACGTTCATCTGACAGCCATAAGTCTTGATAAACAGCTTCTTCGGTTCAGACATGGGACGGGCCTTTGCATTCGCTGGATCGACGTCATCTATACGCTTCGAACGCCGCTTGCAATGCGGGCGCAATTACCCGAATTTGGCAGGACTTTCCAGCAAGGCCGGACCAAAAAGCACCCGATGACGTACGATTCCCTCGACCATTTCCTGAAATCGGGACAGGCCGCACTGGCCAAAGGCCCCGTAGCATTGATTTTTGCCGAGGACGACGTCGAGTTGGCCAGCACGCTGCACCATCATCTGAGGCTGGGTTTCAAATCCGTCATCGTCTTTGCACCGGACGAGTTTCATCTGACAGAGGACCTGTTCGCCAAGGTGCATCGAGTCAATTTGAAATGTGTTCCCCGGCTGGTCGTGTTCGAAACCATAAACAGGATCATTCAGGCCGCACCCGGCATCTGGATGTATTATTGCTACAACGCCGAATACCTGTTCTTTCCCTACTGCGAAACGCGCAGCGTGGGCGAGATGCTTGTCTTTCATGGTGAAGAGCGTCGCAATGCGATGCTCAGCTATGTCATTGACCTGTACGCCGAGGATCTGACCGCACATCCCAATGGCGTGGCCCCCGATCAGGCCATGTTCGACAGTGTTGGCTATTATGCCCATACCCGCCACAACCCAAGCGGCCAACCGCTGGACCGTCAGGTGGATCTTTCGGGCGGGTTGCGGTGGCGGTTCGAGGACCACATTCCCTACGAACGTCGCAGGATCGACCGCATCGCATTGTTCAAAGCACAAAAAAACCTGGTGCTGAGACCCGATCACACTTTCAACGAACCGGAATACAATACCTATTCCTGTCCCTGGCATCACAACCTGACGGCCGCCATTTGTTCTTTTCGTGCCGCGAAGGCGCTGAAATCCAATGCAGGGTCAACCTTTGACATCCGAAGCTTTCGCTGGCGCAACTCGGTGCCGTTTGAATGGCAGTCCCGCCAGCTGCTGGATCTCGGGCTGATCGAATCAGGTCAGTGGTTCTGAGCCGGCCTGGCGCTGCAACAAGATCGGAAACCAATCCTCGCGCAGGCGCTGTCCCGGCGTCATGTCATGACCGGGAAACGGGGGCGAGGTTCGGCCGGGGCGCTCTACATACCGGGCATCGTCGCCCACCAGCCGCAGTGAAAAGGCGCGGCGACGGCTGTCCGACTGGTTTCCGCGCGCACCGTGCAGCGTGCGATAGTTGAAAGCGACGGCATCGCCGGGCTCCATCTCGAATTCGATGACCTTCATACCTTCGGCATCCGGATCCGGCACGGGGATGTACTGACCTTCATCCGGGAAAAAGCCGTCCTCGGAAACCCATCGGGTCGGCAGAACTTCTTTATCCCATCGGTGCGACCCGGCAACACACCGCAGCGTCGCCTGTCTGACCGGATCAAGCGGAGACCAGAAGCTGATCGTCTGCTGACCCTCGACGAAATAATATGGGCCGTCCTGATGCCACGGTGTCGCCATCGACGTACCGGGCTCCTTGACCAGCACGTGATCGTGAAACATCTGAACGCGTTTCGATTGCATCAGATCCGCGGCAACCTCAGCTGCGGGAGACGTCTCGATCACGTCGCGGAACTGCGGAATCCGGGTCCAATTGCAGTAATCATCAAAAAAACGACCTGTTTCACCCGCCTTCTTGTTTTCCGAAGCATAGGGACCGGGATCGGCCATATTCGCGGCCACACCATCGCGCAATTGATCCACATGATCCGCAAACAGCCCTTTGACCAGTACGACGCCGTCGGCCTGATAAGTGTCGATCATCTGCTGAGTAACAAGACGGTGTGGCATCGGCAGCTCCTGAAGTTTTTTTGCTTTTGACCGGAAAAATGCATTCTGTTCAAATCATATCTTTCGAAGTTATTATTAATCTCATGTTATATATTTCGTTGCGCCAATATGAATATGTCTGTGCAGTCGGGCGTCACGGCAGTTTGTCGGCGGCAGCCCAGCATCTCAATGTTTCGCAACCGGCCTTGTCCACTGCGCTGACGCGTGTTGAAGCCCATTTGGGGTATCCGCTGTTCGTTCGCCGCCGGGGTGCAGCCATGGCACTGACACCTCAGGGACGTACGTTCATAGAGAACGCCGAGGTCTTGCTGAAAAATGCTGCGCGAATCGAAACGTCCGATACCTCCGCGCCGGGCACCTCCAGGCTGAGATTGGGCTGCTTTACGGACCTGGCCCCCTTCCTTTTGGCCCCGGCCCTGCAACTTCTCCGCAACACGTTCACCGATCTCAACCTTACCTATGTGGCCGGGTCCTTCGAAGGGCTGCTGAATGGATTGATGGATGGCCAGATTGACATCGCAATCACATACGACCTGACCATGGATGCGGGGTTCGCCCGTACAAAACTGTTCGACAGCAGACCGAAGGCCTTGATGTCCCCGGATCATCCATTGGCGAAAACCACAGAAGTCACCCTTGCAGCGCTGGAAGGTCATCCGTTGATTCTGTCTTCGGAAGGATTATCCGCCCAACACATTCTCGGCCTGTTCCGGCAAAATGGGCTGCGCCCTACCGTCGCGCACCGGGCCGCTTCCCTTGAGATTCAACGCAGCCTTGCCGCCCATGGTGAGGGAATCGGGATCAGCTATGCCAGCCCACCCAGCAGCTTCAGCTATGACAACAAGCATCTGGTCAGCGTACCGATTGCCAATCCGGACACAGCAGAATCCGTCGTTCTGGCGCGGCACGGCACAGGACCCTCTGACACGGTCACAGAAAAGGCCGAGCGTGTTTTGGTGGCCGGGCTGACAGGCGTTTAAGGTCTGTTACTTCTTGCGCAAGCGAATGACGACATCGACAGAGGCGATTTCGACACCTTCCGGCGCCTCGGGAAGGCGCTGAATGACCAGCTGATCCGACGGCGCATCGCTTAGCCTTGCGTCGTCTTCCCAATAGAAGTGGGGATGATCATGCGTGTTCGTGTCGAAATAGCTTTTCGATCCGTCCACTGTGATTTCTTGCAGCACACCCGCATCGCAAAAAGCACGCAAAGTGTTGTAGACCGTTGCCAGAGACACCGCATCCCCATTCGCCTTTGCCGATTCAAAAAGGCTTTCTGCGGTGACGTGGCGATGGCGGCCGTCGCCCACCAGAAGCTCGGCCAGCGCCACGCGCTGACGCGTCGGTCGCAAGCCGGCATTCACCAGCCAACCTGTTGCGATTTCGCGGCTCTGAGGTGTCATCGATCCGATACCCATTATTCCTGCCTTTATATATAGGGGCGCATCACCGGCAATTACAAATGAAATTCATTCGCAAGATAAGAACCAACACAACATGATGTGGCGCGCCGCTCTTGCAGGACCTTGCAAACGGGTGTTAGACGAAGCCAGATGTAAAGACAGACCCCCGGCAGGAAAGGTGGCAGAATGGCCCAGTTCCCTAGCAGTTTTGACAAAGATGATCTGCTGAAATGCGCTCGTGGTGAGTTATTTGGCCCCGGCAACGCACAATTGCCCGCCCCACCGATGCTGATGATGGACCGGATCACCGACATCTCTGCCGATGGTGGTCTGCACGGCAAGGGCCATGTGCTGGCCGAATTCGACATCACACCCGACCTTTGGTTCTTTGAGTGCCACTTTCCGGGCAACCCGATCATGCCGGGCTGTCTGGGGCTGGACGGGCTTTGGCAACTGACCGGTTTCAACCTTGGCTGGCGTGGATGGCAGGGGCGCGGCATGGCCGTCGGCGTCGGCGAAGTAAAGCTGACCGGCATGGTTCGCCCGGACCGCAAGATGCTGACGTATAAAATCGATTTCAAAAAAGCGATTCAAACGCGCCGCCTGACAATGGGTGTGGCGGATGGCATTGTCGAAGCCGATGGCGAGATGATTTATGATGTCAAGGACATGAAGGTCGTTCTATCCGAGGCCTGAGCCTGAACGGTCTGAAACAAGGAGTGCGCACATGCGTCGAGTAGTCGTCACCGGTCTGGGGGTTGTGTCCTCGATCGGGAACAATGCCGAAGAGGTTCTGACCTCGCTCAAAGCAGGTAAATCCGGGATCGTGGCCAGCGAGCAGATGGCAGAACATGGTTTTCGCAGCCAGATCGCGGGTACGCTCAAGATCGACGTGGCCCAGCATGTGGACAAGCGCACATTGCGCTTTATGGGTCCAGGGGCCGCCTATGCACATATCGCCATGAGCCAGGCGATTGCCGATTCTGGTCTGACCGAAGACCAGATCGTCAATTCACGCACCGGGCTGGTTGCGGGGTCTGGCGGACCTTCGACCAGCGCGATGCTGACGGCGCATCAAACCGTTCTGAAGACGGGCGCGACCAAGCGGATCGGGCCATTTGCCGTGCCAAAATGCATGTGCTCGACGATCTCGGCCAATCTGGCGACCGCGTTCAAGATCAAGGGCATCAACTATTCGATCACCTCGGCCTGCTCGACCTCGCTGCATTGCATCGGCAACGCGGCCGAACAGATCATGCTGGGCAAGCAGGACGTGATGTTCGCCGGCGGCGGTGAAGAACTGGACTGGACGCTTTCCTGCCTGTTCGACGCAATGGGCGCGATGTCGTCGAAATATAATGACACACCCGATAAAGCCTCGCGCGCGTTCGACGAAAACCGTGATGGTTTCGTGATTTCGGGCGGCGGTGGAATCGTTGTTCTGGAAGAGCTGGACCACGCTCTGGCCCGCGGCGCCAAAATTTATGCTGAAGTTACAGGTTATGCCGCAACTTCAGATGGTCACGACATGGTTGCTCCTTCAGGTGAGGGCGGCGAGCGCGCGATGCGACTTGCTCTGAGTACCCTGCCCGAGGGGCGCAAGGTCGGCTATATCAATGCTCACGGCACCTCGACCCCCGTCGGCGACGTGGGTGAGGTAGAGGCGGTGCGCCGCATCTTTGGCGAAGGCAATGTACCCCCCATCTCCTCGACGAAGTCGATGACAGGCCACGCTCAGGGCGCGGCGGGCGCGCTTGAGACGATTTTCTGCCTGCTGATGCTGGAAAATGATTTCATTACTCCATCGATCAATGTCGACACGCTTGCCGAAGGCATTCAGCCCGGTGAAATTGCAACTCAAGTGGTTGAAAACGCAGGACTGGACAGTGTCATGACCAACAGCTTCGGCTTTGGCGGCACGAACGGGTCCATGGTTCTTTCAAAGTATAACGGGTGAAAGTAATGTCGGATCTTCTCAAAGGTAAACGCGGCCTGATCATGGGCGTGGCCAATGACCGCTCGATTGCGTGGGGCATTGCCAAGGCCATGCACGAGGCTGGCGCCGAACTGGCATTCACCTATCAGGGCGAGGCATTCGGAAAGCGGCTGGAGCCGCTGGCTCAGAGCTTGGGCAGCGATTTCATGGTCGATGCGGATGTCACCGACGACGAGTCGCTGGATCGCGCTTTTGGCGAGCTGGCCGAACGTTGGCCCACCATAGATTTCCTGGTGCATGCTATCGCCTATTCGGACAAGTCCGAGCTGACAGGTCGGTTCCTGAATACCACACGTGCGAATTTCAAGCATTCGATGGATGTCTCGGCCTATTCCTTCATCGAGGTCGCGCGTCGCGCCTATCCGTTGATGAAAGACAATGGCGGTTCCCTGCTGACCCTGACGTATCAGGGCTCCAACCGGGTTGTGCCCAACTACAACGTGATGGGTGTCGCAAAGGCTGCGCTGGAATCGGCAACGCGCTATTTGGCCAACGATCTTGGCCCCGATGGCATCCGCGTGAACGCGATTTCCCCAGGGCCGATGAGAACCCTCGCCGGTGCAGCGATCGGCGGTGCCCGCAAGACCTACAAATTCTGCGATCAGAATGCACCGATGCGCTCTAACGCCACACTTGAAGCTGTCGGCGGAACGGCTGTGTACCTGACGTCAGATGCAGGTGCCTGCACGTCGGGAGAGATCATCCGCGTTGACGGTGGCTTCCACGTTCTGGGCATGCCTCAGCCCGAATCCATGTGACCATATCTTTCCCTGCCGCTGCCCAGATTTCACCATCATTAGGCGGCAGGTAATCGATATGAGCAAACTTGACCAAATCATTGCAAACAATGCACGCGCGACGCAAAGCCGGCGAAAGCCCGGCTTTCTCAGCCAACGGGCCAGGGTGCTATTGCTTACGTTGACTTCACTGTTGCTGGTGTTCGTCTTCTTTACGCAGCCACAGGTAAGGGCCGCGATTCACGCTCTGATAGGGTGAGATCGGGGCCGGACATCCGGCCCGAACCATGTCTCAGTTGACTGAAACGACTTCGATCTCGAAAACCAGATCCTGCCCTGCCAGCGGGTGATTTGCATCCAGAGTAACGGTGGCTTCGTTTGAATCCACAACCGTTACAGGCACGGCCTGACCTTCTGGCGTTTGCATCTGCAACTGTGTCCCGGGATCCAGGGGGATGTCGTCTGGAATGCCTTCACGGGGAATTTCCTGACGCATCGCAGGGTTGATCGGGCCGTAGGCGTCTGTACAGGCAATTTCCACCCGCGTCTTGTCCCCGGTGGACAGGCCCGGCATGGCACGGTCCAGCCCCGGGATGATCTGGCCCGACCCGACCACGAATTCCAACGGATCCCGCCCGTCCGAGCTGTCAAAGACTTTGCCGTCCAGCAACGTCCCGGTGTAGTGGATGCGAACCGTGTCGCCTTGTTTGATTTCGGTCATCGTGGCCTCCGGCCGTTCCAAGGGGTTAAGCGGCCAACCCTATAGGTTGACACAATGTTGTAAACCCTCGGCTCTTTCACCCCCTGCGCCGATGTGCCAACCTGCGCGCAATCTAAGGAGGACTATATGCCGATCACGACCTGTGTGTTCGACGCCTACGGAACATTATTCGATGTTGCCGCGGCTGCCCGACAGGCGGCAGACGAGCCGGGTTTCGAAGCCCTGAAAGACAAATGGACCACCGTTGCGGGGCATTGGCGTCTGAAACAACTGCAATACACATGGCTGCGCGCCGTGGCGGATGCGCATGTGGATTTCTGGGACGTCACCCAGGACGGGCTGGATTGGGCTCTGGAGGCCGCAGGCCTGCAAGGCAACCCGGGGCTGCGCCAACGTCTGCTTGATCTCTATTGGGAATTGCAGGCCTATCCCGAAGTTCCGGCCATGCTGAAAGCCCTCAAGGATGGTGGGCTGCAAACGGCGATCCTGTCCAACGGGTCGCCCCCGATGCTGGACGGAGCCGTGAAGTCCGCCGGAATCGGCGATGTATTGGATGATGTGCTGTCGGTCGAAAGCGTCGGCGTCTTCAAACCCCACGCCCGTGTCTATGATCTGGTGCAAGACAGGTTTGGCTGCGCACGCGATGACGTTTTGTTCGTCAGTTCGAACGGCTGGGACGCTGCCGGGGCCAGCGGGTACGGTTTTGTGACCGCATGGGTCAATCGGATTGGTGAACCCATGGATCGCCTTCCCTGGACACCTGCGCATGTGCTGTCCGATCTGGCCTCGATTCCCAAGCTGGCCGGTCTCTGATGTCAGAATTCATGACAACGGACGGCAGGCGCATCTATTTCAAAGAGTCCGGCACCGGCACGCCGCTTTTGTGCCTGGCCGGTCTGACCCGAAACAGCCGCGACTTTTCGTTTTTTGCGCCACATGCCTCGGGCCTGCGCATGATCGCCATGGATTACAGGGGGCGCGGGCGTTCGGAATACGACCCCGACTTTATGAATTACAATATCTTCCGCGAATCCCATGACGCGATTGAGCTGCTCGATCATCTGGGGATCGAGAAAGCAGTCATTCTGGGAACATCGCGCGGCGGGCTGATCGCCATGGCGCTGGCCGCAAGCCACCCCGAACGTCTGGCCGCCGTAATTCTGAATGACGTGGGTCCGGTTATCGAGCCGTCGGGCATCGCCAAGATCATGGCCTACGTGGGGGCGCAGCCCACCGCCAAAACCTATGATGAAGCCGCCGCCGCATTGAAACACGTAATGGAGCCACAATTTCCCGGTGTTCCACTGGAGACCTGGCGCAAGCAGGCAGAATTTCAGTATGAAATGCGCAAAGACGGGCTGAAGCTGCGATATGATCCAGCCCTGCGCAAGGGGCTTCTTGAACAAGCTGCAAGCGCGGCAGCCCCTGATCTTTGGGTGTTCTTCGAAGCCTTGCGTGGCATTCCCACCGGTGTGATCCGGGGCGCGAATTCCGATGTTCTGGGCGCGGACACTCTGGCCGAGATGCGGCATCGACACCCGGAGCTGATCTCGGTCGAGGTACCGGATCGCGGGCATGTTCCGTTCCTGAACGAAGTCCAATCACTGGACCTGATACAGAAGGTATTGAAGAACGCCGCATGAGCACATTTGAGATGATCGAAGCCGCCGCAGAACGGCTGAAAGGACACGTTCGCGAAACGCCGATCCTGTCGTCGCCCTTTCTCGACACGCTTGCGGGCCGCCGCATTTGGGTCAAACCGGAATGCTTGCAACATACCGGCAGTTTCAAGTTTCGCGGCGCGTGGTCGGCCATTTCGGCGCTGGATGAAGGCATACGCCAGCGTGGTGTGATCGCATATTCATCGGGCAACCATGCGCAAGGCGTTGCGATGGCCGCTTCGAAACATGGGATTGCCTCGGTCATTGTCATGCCATCGGACGCGCCGCAGCTCAAGATCGACAACACCCGCGCGCTGGGCGGCGAAGTCGTTTTGTACGATCGCGCGAATGAAAAACGGGAGGAAATAGGCGAAGCCATCGCTGCTGAACGTGGTCTGACCCTGATCCGCCCCTATGACGAACCGCAGGTCATCGCGGGACAAGGCACAACCGGGCTGGAAATCGCCAGGCAGGCCGCGGAAATTGGGGTTTCGCAGTCGGATGTTCTGGTCTGTTGCGGCGGCGGAGGTTTGACCTCGGGCATTGCGCTGGCGCTGGAGAAACACGCGCCGAATTTGCGGGCGCGCCCCTGTGAGCCGGAAGGGTTCGACGACGTCAAACGATCCTTGGCGTCAGGTCGCATTCAAAACAACAATGCGGCGTCGGGTAACATATGCGATGCGATCCTGACACCGCAGCCCGGCGACATCACCTTTCCGATCCTTCACCGTCTTTGCGGCCCCGGACTCTCTGTCACCGAAGACGAGGCATTGCAGGCCATGGCATATGCCTTTCTGCGCCTTAAAATAGTGTTGGAACCCGGCGGCGCCGTAGCACTGGCCGCGGCCCTTTTCCGGGGCGACGAGATCGAAGGCGACGACGTGATCGTCGTCACATCGGGCGGGAATGTCGATCCGGGAATATTTGCTAAGGCGTTGGAATTCCTGACCTGACATCGGTGCGAAAGCCGTGCAAATTACGTCAGGACGGCATGACGACAAGGACCTTTGTCATGATGATCGCTGATCTGGGCGACGTGAAACTGAACTATCGCATCGACGGCCCCACGGACGGTGCACCCATTGTGTTTGCCAATTCCCTGGGAACCGACCTGCATCTTTGGGACGCAGTGCTGCCATACATGCCCGACGGGCTGCGCATCATCCGGTATGACAAACGTGGGCACGGGCAATCCTCGGTGCCCCCTGCACCCTATTCGATGGGCGCTTTGGTGCGGGATGCCGAGGCGCTGCTGGATCACCTTCAGGTTCGCGATTGCGTCTTTGTCGGCCTCTCGATTGGCGGGATGATCGCGCAGGGGCTGGCGATCAAACGCATGGACCAGATTCGTGCGCTGGTGCTATCGAACACCGCTGCCAAGATCGCCACGCCTTCGATCTGGCAAGAGCGCATTCAGGCGGTGCGAAAGGGCGGGATCGAGGCTTTGGCCAATGCCACGATGGAGCGTTGGTTCTCGCGCGAATTCCGCCACGCCCAAAATTACCTGCCCTGGCGCGATATGATGGTCAGCCAACCAGTCGAAGGGTATCTGGGCTGCTGTGCCGCCATTGCCGGTACCGACTTTTATACCCCCACAAGCGGCCTGCGCCTGCCCACGCTTGGAATTGCGGGCAGCGAAGACGGATCGACCCCACCCGATCTGGTGCGGGAAACGATTGATCTTGTGCCCGGATCCCAATTTCGGCTGATCCGCCGCGTTGGACATTTGCCTTGCGTTGAGAATCCCGCGGAATACGCAGAAATCCTGACCGGATTTCTGACCGAGATCGGACATGTCTGAAGGAGAATGACAATGACGTCCTTCCTGTTGGTCCATGGCTCGTGTCACGGCGCCTGGTGCTGGCGCGACCTGATCCCCGCTTTGGAAGCCCTGGGCCATACCGCCCGCGCCATCGACATGCCCAGCCATGGTGCAGACCCCACGCCGGTGGCCGACGTCACGCTGGACGGTTGCCGCGATGCCATTTTGAACGCCTGTACACCCGATACGATCGTCGTCGGCCATTCCTGGGCCGGCTTTCCGATCAGCGCAGCGGCCGAGGCCCGCCCGGATGCGATGCGCGCCTTGATTTACCTGTGTGCCTATGTCCCTCGGGATGGTCTTTCGATGGCGGAAATGCGCAGGCGCGGGCCACGGCAAACCATTGCGCACGCAGTGGAAAAATCTGCGGACGGGCTTTCCTATACCGTGTCAGTGGATGCGATCCCACAGCTGTTTTTTCACGATTGCCCGGACGACGTCCTGCCATACGCATACGCGCGCCTGTGTCCGCAAGCCATCCTGCCACAAGAAACACCGCTGCCTGTCGGCCCACGCTTTGCCAAGGTCCCCAAGGCCTATATCCGAACAACCGACGACCACACGATACCGACCGAGTACCAGGCAGACATGAGCGCCTGCGTCCCCGAAAACCTTCGACGTACAATCGACAGCTCGCATTCGCCGTTTTTTTCACATCCGCAGGAATTGGCTGAGCTTCTGTCCGAACTGGCGGGCAAACTCTAACAACCTGCCGCAACGACATGGGGTGTCCCGCGGAACTGTCTCTTCCCTCATTCGTCAGGCATGACTAGGGTGCCGCTCACAACTCATGTGTTCAGGTCCCATGCGTCTGCCGTTTTTCTTCATCCTCTGCATCGTCATGATCGATGCTATGGGCATTGGTCTTGTGATGCCGATCATGCCGCAACTGATCGTCGAGGTTCAGGGCGGCACCCTGGCCAATGCCGCGATCTGGGGAGGTGTGCTGAGCACAGCCTTTGCCGCGATGCAATTCATCTTCGGCCCCATTCTGGGAAACCTTTCCGATGCTTACGGGCGCAGAACGGTATTGCTGGTGTCCTTGTTCGTCATGGCGCTGGACTACGTCGTCATGGCCTTGGCGGGCAGCATCTGGCTTTTGCTGGTCGGACGTATCGTCGGCGGCATAACGGCGGCCACCCATTCGACGGCGGCGGCTTTCATGGCCGATGTGTCCGACCCAAAAGACAAGGCCGCAAATTTCGGCCTTCTGGGCGCGGCATTTGGCGTGGGGTTCGTTCTGGGTCCGGTGATCGGCGGATTGCTAAGCGAATTTGGAACCCGCGCGCCATTCTGGGCTGCTGCGGGTTTGGCGGCGCTGACCTTCTGCATCGGATATTTCGTGATGCCCGAAACGGTGACCGATAAAAACAGGCGTGCCTTCAACCTGCGGCGCGCGAACCCGGTGAACTCGCTTCGCGCCATAGCATCATTGCCCGGCATCCGGCCTATGCTGTGGGTCTATTTCCTGTATTCGGTTTCAATCTACGTCTATCCGGCCATCTGGTCCTATTTCACGACCGAGCGCTTCGGTTGGTCCGCGCAGATGATCGGCCTGTCGCTTGGAATCTATGGTATCGGCATGGCCGTCGTGCAAGGCGGTCTGATCCGCCCGGCCATCCGGCTTTTGGGCGAGCGGGTAACAATCATCTATGGCATGATCTTTGAAATCATAAGCTTCGCCATTCTGGCCTTTCTGACCAACGGCCTGATAGCACTGCTTCTCATTCCAATTACCGCCATTGGGGCGGTCATCACGCCCGCCCTTCAGGCGATGATGTCACGGGCCACACCAGATTCTCAGCAAGGTGAATTGCAGGGTGTCCTGACTGCTTTGCATGCGCTTTCGATGGTGATCTCACCGTTGGTGATGACCAGCGTATTCGCGCAGTTCATTCGACCTGACACCCCGCTCTACCTGCCTGGCGCCCCGTTTCTGCTGGCACTCTTGTTGATGCTGGCAGGGTTCCTACTGTTTAGACGGTCCCGGCCTGTCGTGGCGTAACAACGACACGCAAATGGCGGTTTCTGCCTTGCGAGCCGCCTTTTCCCGCGCCACCGTGAACCCAACGGGAGTGAGGGACAACATGCAAAAAATCAAAGCCGCAGTCTGCCGGGCATTTGGCGAGCCACTGGTGATCGAAGACGTTTATCTGGCCCCCCCCGGCACGGGCGAGGTCCAGGTGACACTGGATGCCGTGGCCATCTGCCATTCGGACATTTCCTATGCCGAAGGCGCATGGGGAGGGTTCCTGCCAGCGGTTTACGGGCACGAAGCCGCAGGCGTGATCACCGCAGTCGGAGACGCGGCCGGGGATTTCAAGGTCGGCGACCCTGTGGTGGTGACCCTGATCCGCGCCTGCGGGTCTTGCCCTGCCTGTGCAGGCGGGCAACCGACAATTTGCGAAACACCCTACGACACTGTCAAAGGTCCATTGAAAACAGGCGATGGCGGCGCGCTCGAACAGGCGATGGCATGCGGGGCCTTTGCTGAAAAGGTCGTGGTAAGCCACCGCCAGATTGTCAAAATCCCGGATGACCTGCCTAAGGAACTGGCCAGCCTGCTGTCCTGCGGCGTGATCACCGGGGTCGGCGCTGCGGTTAATGCGGCAGGCGTGCGCCCCGGTCAGGACGTGGTGGTCATTGGGGCGGGCGGGGTCGGCCTGAACGCAATTCAAGGCGCGCGGATTGCAGGCGCGCGGCGGATCGTGGCCGTGGACATGACCGAAGAAAAGCTTGAGATCGCCAAAGAGTTCGGCGCAACCCATGGCGTTTTGGCCAGCTTGGATCAACCTTGGAAAGCCGCATACAGGGCGCTGGGGGGGCGCGGTGCCGATGCCGTTCTGATCACCGTCGGCGCGATTCCCGCTTATGATCAGGCTCCGCGCTATCTTGGGCGCGGCGGCAAGGCGATCATGATCGGGATGCCACATTCCGGTGACATGGCCAGCTATGAACCCGTTGTATTGGCAGCCCTGGGTCAGGGTGTCGTCGGGTCGAAAATGGGCGACGTGGTCATTCAGCGCGACATACCCTGGATGGTGGACCTGTATAAGCAGGGACGGCTGAAACTGGACGAGCTGATCTCGGGCCGCTGGTCTCTGGATCAGATCAACGAGGCCATCGCCGACACCAAAACCGGATCGGCCAAGCGAAATGTGATCCTGTTCGACAGGACCTGACCCACCGAAAGGATTTGGGATGAAACTTCAGGATCTCGACGTCATCGTCACCGCCCCGCCCGCCCCGGGCTGGGGAGGGCGATACTGGATACTTGTCAAAGTGACGACCGATACCGGCATCACGGGATGGGGTGAGTGTTATGCCTCGTCCGTGGGCCCTGTAGCGATGCGTCATGTCATTCAGGACGTGTTCGACCGGCATATGTTGGGAGAAAACCCCGAAAACATTGAACTCATGTTCCGCCGCGCCTATTCCAGCGGCTTTACGCAGCGGCCGGACCTGACGGTGATGGGCGCATTCTCGGGGTTGGAAATTGCCTGCTGGGACATTCTGGGCAAAGATCGCGACAGGCCGGTGCATGCGCTGCTGGGCGGCAGGATGAATGACCGGATCCGGGCCTATACTTACCTGTACCCCCTGCCCCAGCACAACCTGAACGATTTCTGGACCTCTGCCGAACAGGCCGGTGAAACGGCGGCGGAAATGGTGAACCGCGGCTACACCGCCGTGAAATTCGACCCGGCCGGCCCCTATACCATCCGCGGCGGGCACATGCCCGCGATGAGCGACATTTCCATGTCCGTCGCCTTCTGCAAAGCGATCCGCGAGGCCGTGGGGGACAGGGCCGATCTGCTGTTCGGCACCCATGGCCAGTTCAACACAGCCGGTGCAATTCGGCTGGGGCAGGCGTTGGAACCATACCAACCCCTGTGGTTCGAGGAACCCACGCCGCCGGACAATATCGAAGACATGGCCCGCGTCGCGCGCAATGTACGCATTCCGGTTGCCACCGGAGAACGGATGACCGCAAAGGCCGAATTCGGAGCCGTCCTGCGCGCCGGAGCCGCCGAAATCCTGCAACCGGCGCTGGGGCGTGCAGGCGGAATATGGGAGATGAAGAAAGTCGCCGCCATGGCCGAGGTCTTCAACGCGCAGATGGCACCGCACCTCTATGCGGGTCCGGTGGAATGGGCCGCCAATATTCATCTGGCGGCGTCCATTCCCAACCTGCTGCTTCTGGAAACCATCGAAACACCGTTCCACGATCTACTGATCAAGGGCTCGATCCGGGTCGAGAATGGCTTTGTCGCCGCCCCGGATGCTGCGGGCCTTGGGATCGATGTCGATGAAGACCTGGCCCGCGCGCACCCATATGACGGCGACGGGTTGCATCTGCAAATGCAGGAGGACCCATGCGATTACGTTGAAGGCAACGCTTTTCAAGGGGGCGCCCCGGCAACCGAGGGGTGACAATACAAATGGCCTTGATGCATATTGGCATCACGAAACGCGATATGACGGTCCGAAAGTGGCACTTAACGAAACCGAACCTCAGGCACACCCAACAGACGCTCCGCCGGACATGAAAGACAACGCTGCACGCGCGGCTGCATTTCTTAAAACACTGGCACATGAAGGGCGCCTGATGATCTTGTGCCATCTTGGCGGTGGTGAAAAATCCGTCGGCCAACTTGAAGAGCTGCTTCAGCTGCGGCAGGCTGCCGTCAGCCAGATGCTGGCACGCCTGCGCGAGGAAGAGTTGGTCTCGACGCGCCGGGAAGGCAAAACTGTCTATTATTCATTGCGCGACGGTGCCACGGAAAAAGTGATCCGCCTGCTTTATGATTTGTTCTGCAACACGGACTCTTGATCGCTAATTGGACACATAGCCGGCGATAACCTGCAACAGCTTGAATGCGGTCGCCGCGTCGTTTTCCACAACGGCAAGGAATTCTTCTTCACCGATCCGCAAGCAGGAAAGCTGGGTTTCCGCCACCATGCTCAGCGCACGTGGTTCTTTTCTGATCAGGCCCAACTCTCCGACCAAAGCACCAGGCCCGACTTTGGTGATCAATTGGTCAGGCCCCTGTTCTTGCGGCAGATACAAACCTGCTTCGCCCTCCAGCACCACATAGGCACCGTCGGTGGGTTGGTCATCTTTCAAGAACACCACCTGCCCCGGCGCGGCATCAAACCAGCGCGCACCAAAGGCCAGCAGGCGCAGCTGACGCCGGTCCAGACCCGAAAACAAGGGGGTTTGTTCCAGAGCGCGCAGTTTCCGCGTCAAATCCGCCGATGCTGCACTGTCTTCCTCCACCGCCACAGGCCCTCCGTCCGAGACCACACGACCTTGCCGGATTTCAACATACATGTCGAATGCACCGGGGTTTTCAAACTGATCATTCAGATAGACGACGGTGGTGTCCGGCAGCAGTTCACGGAGCCGTTTATAGACCGCCACCTGCGTTTTCATGTCGTAGCTGGCCAGCGCGTTTTCCAGAATCAGGATGTCAGGTTTCTTGATCGTCGCTCGGGTAAAGGCCAAGGGTTCGGCAAACACCGCCGGAAGATTCTGACCGCCGAGAGCAACCTGGACATCATAGATCAGCTCTGTGACCAATGGGCGCGCGCCGTTTTCAGCCAACACATCCACTATCACCTTGCGGGCTTCGTCCGAACGGGAACCGCCAATCTGGCTGACTTTTCCGAACAGCGCATTTTCCATGACCGTCAATCCGGGCGCAAAGACGTTCGGATCCAATGGAACGAAGACGTCTTGCAAACGCTCCATCAGTTTCTCGGAATGGCTGTGCCGGAGTTCGAGGATGCGATCCTTCAGTTCATCCGTGAACGCAGGTCCGATCTGTTCGGCAGAGATCACAAATGGCACCGCCAACATGTTGGCAAGCTGTTCGTCATCCAGCCCGTCCGAACCTTCTTTGCGGGTCTGGTCCACCAGATCCACCGCAATTTCATAGGTTTTTGCATCAAGACCAAGCTTTTGGAACAACGGGTGGTCGGTTCCATCCATCCCGAAGATCTGGCGCAGCATGTCGATCACGTCGCGGGTCAACGCGATCAATGTCTCGTCCAGCCCCAGTTCACGCAACTGTCCGAGAAAGACCTTTTGCTGCGCAAGCAAAGCCTGTGTCACAGGAACACGTGGCGTTGCGAAAAGCAGATTTTCAGCCACAGGCAGGGCCGCATTATAGGTGTTCCGGTCAAAGACAAGCGCCTGTTGTTCCAGCCCGGCATCCCGAACCGCCTGCTGCACGACCGGGCGCAGCTCGATCAGTTTCTTTGCCAGTTCACAATGCTCGGCCGCATCGAAGCTTTGTTCGGCGCCCCGTTGGAACAGCGCTGCGCCAAACCCCATTCCATCAATCAACTGCAACCACCAGGCACGCAGTTCTGCGGCGTCCTGAAAGCCGGCCAGAGTTGGGTCCAGCCATTCCGCCCCAAACGGATCGGCACTGTTGCCTGCCCTCAAGGTTTCGAGAAAATCCGGGTCGTCCGGCGGGTCAGTCAGCGGTTTGAACCGCATCGGCATCATCACGTTGTCGCCCAGCGTACCCTGGAACATGACAGGGCGTGATGTGACATACCCGATACGCGCGGCGACAACCACCTGATGCAACTCGGCCAGTTTCAGATCTCCGATCCGAACCTGGCCAGCACTGGGACGTTTTTCCCGTGTCAGCAATTCGCCGATGGCGCGTCGATCTTCCTCGCTGGGGGCGGCGATCCCAATTGTCTTTCCGGCAGGAAAACTGAGGTCCAGATCATCAAGCACCTGATTGCCATCCATGTCACGCACCGAAACGTGGTCCAGCACGATGTCGCCGTTCAGGTGTGGCCACTCGGAGGGTTCACTTTCGAACAAGGTTTCATCATGCATTCCGGCCGGGGCAAAACGGTCAATGACCACATCCCAGCGCAGCGACATGTCCTGGGTCTGGTTGTAATAGGTCAGCAGTTCCTTCCAAGGTGAGCTGAGATCCTTGTACGCAGCCAATGCGGCAACCAGCGCCCCCAGCGAAACCGAGCCCTGAAGCACCAACAGACCACCAACCAGATAGAACATGAACGGTGTCAACTGCGAGATGAAGTTGTTCAGGAATTTCATGAAAAACTTCTTTTGATAGATCTCGAAACGGATGCCGAACAGGCGTCCCAATTGCTCCGAGATCATCGACCGGCGAAAACGCCAGCCGCCATTGGTCCGCAGGGTGGACGCGCCCGCCGCGTTCTCGCCAATCTGCGCCGCCAGAACTCGAACCTCCTGAATGCGTTTTTTGTTCAGCAGGTTGATCTGGCGTTGCAGCTTGGGGATCAACCAGGCCTGCAAGGGTATCAGCGCCACGGCAGCCAGCCCGAACCAGACGCTTTGCAGGAACAGGAAGGAAAGTATGGTGATCATTTGGCCGGCCTGAAGAACCGGCTGGCTGATCGCGTCGCCCATCAGGCCGCCCATCGGCTCGCTTTCGGCGGTGATCATTGACACCATTTCACCCTGGCTGACACGCTCGAAATAGGGTTGAGGAAAGCGCAGCGCCCGGCTGATCAACTGATAGCGAAAGCGCCGCAGCATCCGTTCACTCAGCACGCCCTTCATGGTGTTGATGCGCATTTTCATCAGGCCATGGCACAGCACGGCCGCCAGAAAGGCAAAGCACAGAGCAACCAGAAAATTGGTCTGCGACATGGAATAGCCCCAGATCGTCACCTCAGAGGTGGACGACCCGATCGCGTCATTGATTATTCGTTTTGGCAACTCAAGTGTGAGATACAGCAAAGGAAACAGCGTCGCCGTCACGGCCAGCAGGACCAGCTGTTCGCGCTTGGAGTATTTCCAGATAAAGCGGAAAATTGTGCGTTCTATGGAACCTGCCCCTGCTGCTGACCTTCGACGTGGATTAAACGCAATGCATGCAATTTCAACAGCATGAATCAAATATCATCCAGACAGGATAAGCAAATTTTTCCCTTTTGGAAAATTTCTTGACCGAATGTGAACTAGTTTATTTACGCGTGCCCGTTTTATTGCCTAATGTTGGCGTCAGAACGATATCGGGAGGGTTCTTTTGACTGCCAGTATTGGCGCGGTGTTTCTTATGCTTTGTCTTTTGCTGATCAAGCATATGTTCGCTGACTACTACCTCCAGACACCGAAGATGCTTTCCGGTCGGGGTGAGTATTTTCACTTGGGACGCGCGCAACATGCCGCTGTGCATGTTGTGGGTTCTATCGTCGTTTTTTTGGTGTTCGGCGCGCCGCTGGTTTTTATTCTGATTGTCGGGGCGCTGGAATGGTTCATCCATTTCAATATCGATTTCATCAAGGCCAGCTATTCAGACAAAAAGCGACTTGAGCCAACGCAACCCGCTTTTTGGCGCGCCGCAGGTTTGGATCAGTTGATGCACAACCTGACTTATGTTGCGATGGTTTGGGCCTGGGTTACCTTCGCCGCCGCCTGAACGGTGTCAGGCCGCGTTCTCCGATACGGCAAGCCGATAGGCCCTAAGCCACATCCGATCCAATGCGTCAATCGCAGCAGGGTCGAACCGGTGCTCAACTTCCCAATACCGACCCGAGGCTACATAATAGCCAAGATCATCTTCCATTCGCTGCACACTGTGCATGGCTGCAATATCGGGAAGCGGTGCGGCTGTCAGGTCAGATAGGTTGACGGATGGAAACACCAGCCGGCTTGGCGCGCCGGATAACCGTACGGTTCTGCACCCCTGAGCGGCTGCAAAAAGCCCCAGTCGGGCGGCCTTCGCTTCAAGCGAACGCAGTGTCACGTCCTTTCGCAAAGGGTCCGCAGTGCCATTTCCATAAAAATGTGTTCGCCCCGATCCTGAATACATCATGTCGCAACCGGAAAAAGCCAGAACATCCGGCTTCAAGACTGACAAAGCCCAATAGCCTGCCGTGAAAGCCATCGTTCCGCCGGCATAAACGAACCCGCCATAGTCATTCTGTCTTGGGACGTATTCGTCGGCAGTGACTATGTGTTGAGTGCCAAGAACTTTTTCAGGGCGGCGCTCTGCCGGGAAGTCTTCGGGATGGATCAGGTAATCCCAGTCTTCTCGGATGCGCCATGCGTTGTTGATGGCGACGATATGCGTGAAAGGCGCGCGCGACCATGCCCGCGCCTCCAGCGCCGATGGGGCGCTGCCAAGGATCAATACGGTTGTCTTTCGGTCGGTCATGTCAGGGCCGGGCTTGTTGACAGCCACACACGACATAGACCGTTTGCGAAACGCGACTAGCCCAGAACCGAGAAACTGCTTTCCTCATTGATCGGTCGTTTGCGCGAGTAGAAGCCCACGTCGATTGTCCGCTTGATGTATGGCAATTCGAACTGCAACGGTTTCGCGTCGTGATCGGCGCCACCTTCACAGTAATCGATCAGTGCCGCCATCATCTTGCCCGCAATGGGCGCATTCTTGTATTGGTTTCCGCTTGAACCACAGGCCATGTAGAACCCCGGCAGGCTGGATTTGTCATAGATCGGAATCCAGTCGGTAGACGCATCATAAAGGTCAACCACGCCCCGCGTTTTCGATGGAATACCAAGGCTGGGCACACGCTGCGCATACCGCATGGCCTGCGTGGTCCATTGATCGGTGAATTCACGATTGTAGTTCACATCGTCCTCGCACCACTGATGCGGATCACATTCCGGATCCTCAGATCCGACAAGGATGTGATTGCCGTGTTCCGGGCGGCAATAGCAGGCAATGTCACTGTCCGAAACGATGGTTCCGTCGTGTTCAAAATCGAACCCTTCAGGGGCTGGAACGTGCACGACCTCTTGCCGCAAGGGTCGGGTTTTGATGGTCATATCGTCCAGAACGCCGGCCATCTTGTTGATGATGGACGAACCAGGTCCTGCCACATTGACCACAACCTTGGCGTGGATTTCCTCGCCCGAGGCCAGCTTGACGCCGGAAACGCGCCCGCCCTCGGTCAGGATTTCCGTGACTTCAGCGCCGGTGCGCAGCTCGGCCCCATGCTGTTTCGCGGCATCCATCAGGTTCTGAGCCGACAGGGCCGGGTCGGTGACATAACCCGCCTGAGGCCAGTACACCCCGCCCGTCATTTTACGCCCGTTGGGTTGGCCGAATTCAGGATCGTCCATACGGCGCGCGGGGGCAAAGCTGTCCAGCGAATAGACCGGCAAGCGTTCCAGCACTTTTTCATCTGACCATTCTTCGAACGGGCAATTCAGCTCGGACGAATTGCGCATGTGTTTTTCCAGCATCCCGTTCGCCTCGGTTTTCATGACCAGACAGCCGGTTTCGCGGAACTGCGCAAGGTTGGCGTCTTTCGGCAAGCCAAGGTACTCGGCCCAGTCGCGCCAGTAGTGGTAGCCTTCCCAGGCAAACGCGGTTCCATCGAATGTGGAATAATGCATCCGGATAATCGCGCAGGACCCCGCGGTAGAACCGTGCCCGACCTGAGAATTCCGGTCCAACGACAGGGTTTTCCGTCCCGCCTTGGACATCTCGAACGCAATGGCCGCGCCGATCACGCCGGTTCCGATGATGATTGCGTCTGGTTGGCTCATGTCTGGTTTCCTTTCCAAAAGCGCAGGGAATACGCGCTGAATTCTTCAACTTCCTCGGGTTTCGGCTCGACACCTGTGAAGGCGTAAAGGTAATGCGGCACCATCGACAGCCGCATCTCGATAGGTTCGTTCAATTGCGCCAGATCATAACCGATCTGCATGTAATACAGCACGCGCGCCCGAGTTTCGGCTTCGATCTCGGAATAGCCGTAGCGGGCGAACATGGCGTGCAGCGCTTTCAGCCTGCGGGCGTCCGACTGATCCAGCATACGCCGCACCTTGCCCGATTTTCGCGCCCAGTCACGTACGGCAAAATCCAGCGCAGTATCGAACAGATCGGTGTTCACCACGCACCGATGAACGTTGCAGACGGCCGCCGTTATCGTCTCGGCCGGTGCTTCGGCCTGCGCGACCAAGGCGGCGGTGTTGGTGGCCTGCCAGCGCGCCAGCAACGCATCCAGCAACTCTTGCCGGGATTTGAAGTACCAATAGAACGACGACCGCGATACTGCCATCCGTTCGGCCAGGTTCAGGACCTTGATCTGGTCCACGCCGTCCGAAATCAGCACATCCATCGCCACGTTCAGCCAGTCGTCGCGCGTGACCTTGATGTTGCCGATCAATGGTTCGGCCTCGGGGTCATCGCGATGAAGGATCGGTTTCGGGCTCATTCAACTCTCCGGTGGGGCACCGCCCTCGGCGGTACGACGGGCAATGAAGTCATGTAAATCACCTGTCCGATCATTGTCGACAGCGGGCGCCTGGAAGTCGTTTAGAATGCCTTTCCAAACATCCGTTGCCCGATGGTTCGCGTCCACCGAACCACGCTCGGCCCACGTGCCGAAATTGGCGTAGTCATGGACATGCGGTTGATAGAATTCAGTATTATAGCGCTCCATCGTCTGGCTTGATGCGAAGAAGTGGCCACTGGGTTCAACTTCACTCAATGCAGTTTCAAACCCGATCTCGGACGGCCCCGCCTGCGCACCTGCGCACAGTTCGGCGACCATATTCAGCACTTCCGCGTCGCAGACCAGCTTTTCGAAGGAAACCGTCAACCCGCCTTCCAACCAGCCTGCGGAGTGGATGATCACCGTTGCCCCGGCCATAAGGCATCCCCAAAGCCCAAACTGGTTTTCGTTCGCGGCTTGTACATCGTTGGTGTTTGACGCCGATCCGGCAGCCGACCGCCAGGGCAAACCAAGATGCCGCGCCAGTTGGCCCGCAGCCAGTGATGCCTGAAAGTGCGACGGCGTCCCAAAAGCGGGCGCGCCGGACTTCATGTCCACGTTACTGGTGAACGTGCCATAGCAGACCGGCGCTCCAGGATTGGCAAGTTGGGTCAAAGTCAGCGCGGCAAGGGCCTCGGCATGAGACAAGGTGATCGCCCCGGCCACAGTAATCGGCGCCATCGCGCCCATCAGGGTAAACGGCGTGATGATCGACATCTGACCGTGGCGGGCAAAGTCGATCAGACCTTGCGCCATCGGGATGTCCAAGGTGCGCGGGCTGTTGGTGTTGATGATCGTGTAGCAATGCGCATGGCCCCGGAACGCATCATCCGAAAGACCGCGGGCCGTGGTCAGCATCTCAAAGCAGTCCATCACCTGCGGGGTTCCGCGCGAAAAGAAGAACGGAAACTTGTCTGTCAGTTCCATCTGGGCCCGAGTCGTGAAGTAATGACGCAGATGGGTCGGCACATCTTGCGGCTCGACCTGTGGCGAAATCATCTGGAACACGTCGAAATGATGCGTGAGCTTCAAAAACTCCAGATAATCCTGACCTGTCGCCGGGCGCCGACCACGCTCAAGGTCGGTTGCGTTCGGCGCACCGGCTCCGGGTTGAAACACCAGCGAGCCCAGTTCGAGAGTAAAATCGCGACGCCGCGAGCCGGCGCGGCAGGCGATGGATTTGGGCGCTGACGCGACTGCGGCTTCAACCATCTCGCGCCCGATAAACACCATCTCAGTGTCTTCATCCACCCGCGCGCCGCCCTGTTTGAACAGTTTCCGCGCCTCGGGCAGCAGGGTCTTTACCCCCAACTCTTCCAGTGTCCGCAAGGCGGTGTCATGCATATCCGCGATTTGATCGGCCGGGAACACTTCCATCTGTGGGAAAGGGTTCCTGAGCTGGCGATAGTTCACATCGCGACCGGGCTGCGGGGCGGCTTCAGCCCCCCGCCCCCGCCGTCGGCGCCCGCGCTCTGCAGCAGTCATGATCAGCCTCGCATCGCTTTGCCTTTGGGGTCATAAGGTGACGGCGCGATCACACGCGCCGGACGTTCAACCCCCACCACGTGAACGGACAGTTTCGTGCCCGGTTCCGCCTTGTCCCGATCGATCAGGGCCATCGCCAGTGACTTACCGGTATAGTGCCCGTAGCCGCCCGAGGTTACGAACCCAACGCGTTCGCCATTGGCCCAGACCGGTTCGTATCCGCTGGCATCTGCGTCCAGAGCATCAATTTCCAGTGTCGCCTGAATTTGCGCGGGGCCGTTGCCGTCACGTTCGGCAAGCGCGCCCGCCTTTCCAACAAAGTCCTTGTCCCAGTCGATCCAGCGGTCCATTACGGTCATGCCCGGTGTGTAGGCCTGCGTGAACTCCGCCGACCAGATGCCAAAGCTTTTCTCAAGCCGCGTGGACAGCATCGCGTTGAAACCGCATTCGCGGATGCCTTCCTCAGCCCCCGCTTCCAGCAGGAGACGGCGCAGCTTGATATGGTCGCCATAGCGGCAGTTGATCTCGTAGCCCTTTTCTCCGGTCACCGACATGCGGGCGACGCGGGCGCGCACGAGGCCGATATCGAAATCGCCGCACCCCATGAACTTCAAGCCCGAGATATCCTGTTCCGCCAGTTTTTCCACAACCGCCTGTGACTTCGGCCCGACCACGGCAAAGCCGCAATATTCCTCGCCCAAATCACGGATATTGACGCCATCCATCATGTGATCGTCGAACCAGCGCATATGCCAGGCCCGCAGGTAATAGCTGCCCATGATCCACCAGGTCCCGTCGCCCCAATTCAGCACCGTCAGATCACCCTTCAGGCGTCCATCCTCACCCAACATCGGGGCCAGTTTCGCACGACCCGGGCCGGGGAGCTTGGAGGCCATGACATTGTCCAGCCAAGCTTCTGCGTTCGGACCGGAAACCTCGAACCGCGAAAAGCCCGAAATATCCAGCAGGCCCGCACCTTCGCGGATCACTTTGCATTCCTCGGCCACGATGTCATGCGCGTTCGAACGCTTGAGCGTCGGGGTTTCCTCGAACCCTTTCGGCGCGAAATAAAGCGGTACTTCGAGATCCCAGCTGACGCCCCATTTGCACCCTGCCTCGGTCATCGCATCATGCGCCGGTGCCATTTTCAGCGGCCGTCCGGCGGGCAGTTGCTCGTTCGGATAGGTCATCACGAAGCGGCGGGAATAGAACTGGCCCGTCGTCTCGCGGATGTAGCGCTTGTTCTGTGCAAAATCGCCATAGCGCGCCACATCCATCGGCCACGCGTCGGCCTCGGGTTCGCCATGGATCATCCATTCGGCCAGCGTCTTGCCGACGCCGCCGCCTTGCAGGAACCCGGCCATCACCGCGCAGGCGGTCCAATAGCCCCGCTTGCCCGGCACCGGACCGACCAGAGGGTTGCCGTCGGGCGAGAAGGTGAACGCACCGTTCACCCATGTCTTGATGCCCACGTTCTGGATCGCCGGATAGCGTTCGAACCCCAGCGTCAGTTCGTTTTCGATACGGTCCAGCTGCTCCTGGAACAGCTCTTCGCCATAATTCCACGGCGCGCCGTCCATGGCCCAGTGTTCGTGATCGACCTCGTAGATTCCGACCAGAACACCCTTCTGATCCTGCCGCATATAGGTGAAGCCCTCGAGATCCACGGTCATCGGCATCTCGAAATCGGCCGCGGCGACCTCGGGCACCGTGTCGGTGATCAGGTAATGGTGTTTCAGCGGAGAAACCGGCAGTTCGACCCCTGCCATGCGTCCCACCTGCTTGGCCCACAGGCCGGCGGCGTTGACCACATGTTCGCAGGTGATCGTGCCCCTGTCGGTCACCACCTGCCAGCCATCCGCCGTCTGGATCAGTTCCTCGACCTTGGTTTCCTCGTAGTATTCGGCACCGCGCTTTTTCGCGGCGGTGGCATAGGCCTGCACGGTGCCTGTGGTGTCGATATAGCCTTCGCGGTCGGCCCACATCGCGCCCAGAATGCCGTCGGTGGACATGATCGGGCAGCGTTTCTGCACCTCTTCAGGGCTCAGCAGTTCACAGTCATCAATGCCGATGGACTGGAAGATACGGTAATTGGCCTGCAACCACTCCCACCGCTCGGGGGTTCCCGCCAGCGTCAGACCACCGGTCATGTGCAGGCCGATATTCTGGCCTGATTCCTTCTCGATCTCGCTGAGCAGATCAATGGTATAGGCCTGCAAAGACGCCATGTTCGGATCGGCATTCAAAGCATGAATGCCTCCCGCTGCGTGCCAGGACGACCCAGACGCCAGCCGCCGCCGTTCCAACATGACGACATCCGACCAGCCAAACTTGGCCAAGTGATACAGAACCGAGGCCCCGACAACGCCTCCTCCGATGACCACGACGCGATATTGGGATTTCATCCCGACCTCCCCTGAACAGAATCTGAGGAGACGCTAGTGGCACTGTTCACATCTGTCTAGACATTTCTGTACAGTGCTGATCACAACGCAACCCGGCACGGTTCAGCAGGTTTACAGACTTGCGCTTGGACGAGATTGGATGGCTTGAAACCACGCAAGGGTGGCCGCGTTGTCTTCCGGGATACGCATCTTGATGACACGGGTGAAATCGACAAAAACGAAAGCCGAGATATCCGCCAGGGAAAACACGTCACCGGCCACAAACGGGCTTTCCGTCAGACGTGATTCCAGCATTTCAAAGAAGGATGCCACACGCTCGCGCCCGCGCTGTGCAAGTTCGGGAATCTGCGCTTGATTGGAAGGGCCCGGAATGGCGCGATCCTTGAAGGCGGGATGTCCATTGCGCAATGCCTCGGCAATCGGTGCCCCGCCCTGATGTTCGACGATCGCGTTCCACATCAGAACCAAACCTTTTTCCTTGGGGGTTCGGCCCATCAAAGGCGGTTCCGGAAACTGTGCCTCCAGAAAAGCCGCAATGCCCAGATTTTCCGTAAAAACGGTTCCGTCATCCGTTACCAGAACCGGGATCGTGGCCCGTGGGTTCACAGCGCGAAAGGCTTCGCTCAACTGTTCACCTTTCGCAATCGAGACCTCACGCGTTTCGATATCCAATCCTTTTTCGGCAATGAACATCCGCGCACGACGAGGGTTTGGAGCAGTGGAGCAATCGTAGAAAATCATGCCGTTACTCCTTTTCGGTCAGCGGCGATATATGAAACAGCGCCCTTCGACGGCGCCTTCGGGCAACGGCATCTCGGTCAGCCCTTCGAAATACATCCGATCACTCGAGACCATCAGCCCGCCCGGAGCAAGCAAAGGCTCGATGAGCGGAGATACAAACCGCGCGAATTTGTCATTCTTTTCGCGATTGTGCCCGCCAAGATCCGCGTGGATCAGGCTGGCTGACGCACCGAACCGTTCAACCGATGCAGGTAGGGTATCCCGCACATCACCCAGAATCACGCGATCTTCGGGCGGGGTCGAGTCGGGGTGCGAGGCCACCGCGCGTTCGAACACATAGACCGGGCGACCATCCATGTGCTGCACAAGATGGTGATACGTACGCCCGTTGCCCAAACCCAATTCGAACACCGGACCTGTCATGCCCGCAGTGTGCCGGATTGCGTGATCCAGACAAGCGCGCTGAGACACCATGCGATCGATGAACAGATCCAGACGGCTTTGATTCTCGGACACCAGAAAATATCTCCTTGATACCATTCGAGAGCATAAATGCGCCCGATGCCGTCCTTGATGGCAAAATCTCAAGACTTTGTGTAGCGACGAAGCCCATAGTTTCACGATTTCGCGACATTTCGGCCCAAGAACGGGTTTGACTAGACGGGCGGAACCGCGCGACACTGAACAAAAAATCACGGGGAGTTGAAGTAACCGATGTCATCGAACGGTCAAACGGGTGGAAAACCCGCATGAGCGCGTTGTTGTCCGTAAGAGACCTCAGCATCGGCTTTGGTACGGGCAATTCCGTGGTCACGGATGTGAACTTCGATGTCGAAGCCGGACAGACGCTTGCCCTTGTCGGAGAATCGGGATCGGGAAAAACAATCACATGCCGCGCCGCCTTACGTATCCTGCCCCGCACGGCGCAGATTCGAAGCGGCACGATTACCCTGAACGATTCCAAGGGCATGTGCGAGCTCACCACGGTTTCCGAACGTGAGCTGCGCGACATCCGCGGCAATCGGGTTTCAATGATCTTTCAGGAGCCCATGAGATCGCTGTCCCCGCTGCACAAGATCGGCAATCAGGTCAGCGAGGTTTTGTGGCTGCATCGTGGGCTGTCCGAGTCCGCGGCGCGCAAAAAGGTCCTGACGCAATTCGAACGCGTCGGTTTCCCTGATCCACAGCGTGCCTATGACTCCTACCCTTTCGAGTTGTCCGGCGGTATGCGCCAACGTGCCATGATAGCCATGGCAATGGTGTCCAAACCCGAATTGCTGATCGCGGACGAACCGACCACCGCTCTGGATGTGACCACGCAGGCGCAGGTTCTGGGCCTGATCAAGGAATTGCAGCGTGAAACCGGCATGGCGCTTATTCTGGTGACTCATGACCTGGGTGTCGTCGCCAACATGGCCGAGCAGGTCGTCGTCATGCACAAGGGACGTATCATGGAGGCCGGCCCCGCCGCCCCGATCCTGACCGCGCCCGCACACCCGTATACCAAGCAGCTTTTTGATGCCGCGCCGGAAATACCGGATCAGGATGCGGTGGGTATACCGATGCCCGACACGGATCTGATCCTGCAGATGAAGGATGTGTCCAAGACCTATACCATGCGGTCCAGCAAAGGATGGCAATCCGACAAAGCAATCTATGCCTGCCGAGGAGTCGACCTGAACCTGGCGCGCGGCAAGACTTTGGCAATTGTCGGTGAAAGCGGATCTGGAAAGACAACGGCGGCCCGCATCGCCTTGGGGGCTGAATTGCCCGACCCCGGTGGTGAAGTCCTGTTTCGTACCGCCCCCGACGCCGACCCGATCACGGTGCACAAAATGACCCGAGCCCAGCGCACAGCGTTTCAGCGCAAGGCGCAGATGGTGTTTCAGGACCCTTACAGTTCGCTCAGCCCGCGGATGCGCATACAGGACGCCATGACCGAGCCACTGGAAATCCATCGCATCGGCACAACAGCCGAACAGCGTGACAAAGCCGCCGAGATGTTGCAGCGCGTCGGCCTGACGGGTGATATGCTCAAACGCTATCCGCACGCGTTTTCCGGAGGGCAGCGACAACGCCTTTCAGTGGCGCGGGCCATGATGCTGGACCCGCAGTTGATCGTGTGCGACGAACCGACCTCGGCATTGGATGTGTCTGTTCAGGAACAAATCCTGACTTTGCTGGAAAACCTGCAAGACAGCCTGAACCTGTCCTACCTGTTCATCTCACATGATCTGGCCGTTGTTGCACGGATCGCTGACGAAGTTGCCGTCATGAGGCGGGGTCTGATCGTCGAACAGGCACCGCCCGAAACTCTTTTCTACAATCCGCGCCATCCATACACCAAGGCGCTGATTGCCGCTCAACCCGAACCCGACATCAATCGCCCGATTGACCTTCAATTGGTTTCTCTGGGTGCCGGCGCGCCGGACAGTTGGGATGAAGCCTTTCGTTTCTCGGACACCGTGATACCCTCATTGGTGGAATTGGAACCGGGCCATAAGGTACGTTGCCATGTTTAATACCATTCGCCCTCTGCTGCTGGCCGCAATGCTGGCGTTTTCAGGGACCCTGCCCGCCGCGGCAGAGACAATCCCGACACCTCAGGAAAGCGCATTCTGGAGCGCCGAGGTTGAAAGCGGCAATCTTCCGCCAGTGCAGGAGCGTTTGCCCAAGGACCCTCTGATTGTGGATCTGGCCGCAAAAGGAAGAGAATTCGGGAAACCGGGTGGCACTCTGCGCACCATGGTCACACGATCCAAAGATATCCGGCAGATGGTTGTCTACGGCTATGCAAGGTTGGTCGGGTTCAACCAAGATTACGAATTGGTACCCGACCTGCTGGCCTCGTATGAAAACGAGGGCAATCGCAAATTCACCCTGAAACTGCGCGAAGGACACAAGTGGTCGGACGGCTCACCCTTTACCTCGGAAGACTTCCGCTATTGGTGGGAAGACGTCGCCAACAACGAGTTGCTCAGCCCGTCAGGCCCACCCGATTTTCTGATCGTCGAAGGCAAATTGCCCACGGTCACGTTTCCTGATGAGACCACGGTGATCTTCGAATGGGATGATCCCAACCCGAACTTTCTGCAATCTCTGGCACAAGCACGACCGCCTTTTATTTACCGGCCGGCCGCCTTTCTGAAACAGTATCACGAGAAATACGCAGATGCGGAAGAGCTTGCCTTTCAGGTTGAAGATGCCCGGGTCAAAAGTTGGGCAGCGCTGCACAACAAGCTGGATAATCTTTACAAGTTCGACAACCACGAACTTCCCACGTTGCAGCCATGGCTGAACGCCAGCTCGGGCAAGAAAATCCGTCACAGCTTTGTGCGCAACCCCTATTATCACCGCATCGACAGCAAGGGGGTGCAGCTTCCCTATATTGACGTGGTCGAGATGGAGATCGTCGCCCCCGGTCTTGTTGCCGCCAAGACCAACGCCGGTGAAAGCGACCTGCAAGGCCGTGGCCTTGCCTTCCGAGACGCGTCGATCCTCAAGAAAGGCGAAGCACAGGGCGGATACAAAACGCTGTTGTGGAAAACCGGCGTGGCCTCGCAGGTCGCGATCTACCCGAACCTGAACTTCTCTGATGACGTCTGGCGCAATGTATTGAGGGACGCTCGTGTTCGGCGCGCCTTGTCGCTGGCAATCGACCGGCAGACCATCAACCAGGCGCTTTACTTCAAACTCGCACACCCTGCCGCGAACTCGGTTCTTCCCGCCTCGCCCTTCTACAGTGAAGAAAACGCTGCGGCCTGGGCACAATACGATATTGATCAGGCCAATGCACTTTTGGATGAGGCTGGTCTGGATCAGCGCGACAAGAACGGCATTCGCCTTTTGCCTGACGGCCGTTCGATGGAGCTGGTTATCGAAACCGCAGGTGAGCGGCAGGAAGTCGAAAACGCGCTTCAGATCGTAACCGATACCTGGCGTGAAATCGGTGTCAAACTGGTCATGCGCCCGCTGGACAGGGACATCCTGCGCAACCGCGTTTTCGCGGGCAATTCCATGGCGTCCGTCTGGTTCGGTTGGGATGACGGTATTCCACAGGCGCATACATCTCCGGCTTATCTGGCCCCGACAGATCAGGTGTTTCTGGCCTGGCCAAAATGGGGGCAGCACTATCAGACCGGTGGCGAAGCGGGTGAGGCCCCCGACATGCCAGAGGCGCAGCGCCTGATGGAGTTGGCGCATGAATGGCAAATCGCCGCGACCGATGAAGAACGCGCGGCTGTCTGGACCGAGATGTTGAAAATCCATGCCGATCAGGTCTATGCGATTGGCATCCTGAACGGCGCCCCCCAGCCCATTGTGGTGTCAAACCGCCTGCGCAATGTTCCGGAACAGGCTATGTGGGCCTGGGAACCCGGTGCACATTTCGGCATTCACCGCCCGGACGAGTTCTTTTTCGCCGACTGAGCAGGAGCAGCTAAATGATCATGCTGCGCTACGTGGTGTATCGCTTTTTCACGATGCTGCTGACTTTGTTGGTGGTCTCGGTTCTGGTTTTTGTAATCATCAACCTTCCGCCCGGCGACTATCTGAGCAACCAGATCGCTGAACTTCAGGCCTCGGGCCAGTCCGCAGGTGTCGCAAAGGCAGAGTTTCTGCGCGCTGAATACGCTCTGGACCGTCCGATGTGGGAACAATACCTGATCTGGATGGGATTCTGGCCCGGACCGCACGGGTTTTCCGGGTTGATTCAGGGCAATTACGGGTGGTCCTTTGAATTCGACCGTCCCGTTTCCGAAATCGTCGGTGACACGCTTTGGTTGACGGTTGTGGTCAATCTGGCTGCAATCCTGTTTGTTTATGCCGTCGCATTGCCACTGGGCGTTATCGCCGCCGCGCGGTCCCGGACATGGATCGACTATACCTCGGCCTTCGTCGGATATCTGGGGCTAGCAACGCCGAACTTTTTGCTGGCGCTGATCCTGTTCTATTATGGCCACCAGTATTTCAACCTGCCGATCGGGGGCTTGATGGATCCGAGTTTCGAAGGCCAGCCGATGAGTTGGGAGAAATTGAAGTCCATCCTCATCCACCTGATCGTACCGACCTTCGTCATCGGTACTTCAGGGGCATCGGCGATGATGCAGCGTCTGCGCGCGAACATGCTGGACGAACTCGGCAAACCCTATGTGGAAACCGCCATCGCGAAGGGCATGGCCCCGTCACGAATGCTGACCAAGTATCCCCTGCGGGTGGCCTTCAACCCCTTTGTCGCCGATATCGGCAACCTGCTGCCGTCGATGGTGTCCGGCTCGGTTCTGGTATCGGTCGTTCTGGGCCTGCAAACCATCGGCCCCACACTGCTGACTGCTTTGAAGACGCAGGATCAGTTCTTGTCGGCGTTCATCCTGATGTTCGTCGCCCTGCTGACGCTGATCGGCACGATGATTTCGGATATCCTGCTGGTGATGCTGGATCCGCGCATTCGGTATGAGGGGCGCGAGGCATGACTGATCGTCCTGACAACCGCTATGTCGATGACGCGCCGTTTGATCCGCAGGCCTCGATTCAGCAGCTGGAACGCGCCGATCTGGATGCCCCCAACTGGGTTCTGGTCTGGCGCAAGTTCAAAACCCACAAGCTGGGCCTGATCTCGGGCATTTTCCTGCTGTTTTGTTATCTAATGCTGCCCTTTGCCGGGTTTATTGCGCCTTACGGGCCAAATGACCGAAACGGAGAGCACCTGTACGCGCCGCCACAATCGGTAAACTGGTTTCACGAGGGCGAGTTCATCGGCCCACATGTCTATCCGATCGTCGCCGAGGCGGACCTTGAAACCTTCCAATGGAAGTTCGTCCCCGACACCGAAGACCCGCGCCCAATCCGGTTCTTCTGCGAAGGCTCTGAATACAAGCTGGCCGGTTTCGTACCGTCGGACACACACCTGTTCTGCCCGCCAGAGGGGACAACGCTGTTCCTGTGGGGATCCGACCGGCTGGGCCGAGACATCTTCAGCCGTATTCTCTATGGCGCACAGCTGTCTTTGACGGTGGGTCTGATCGGTATCTCGGTGTCCTTCTTTCTTGGCATCCTGTTCGGTTCGATGGCCGGCTATTTCGGCGGACGTATCGACTGGACCATCAACCGTGTCATCGAAATCCTGCGTTCGTTGCCGGAACTGCCTCTGTGGCTGGCCCTTTCCGCCGCCGTGCCTTCGAACTGGAGCCCGGTCGCAGTGTTCTTCATCATTTCGATCATTCTGGGCATCCTCGACTGGCCGGGCCTGGCGCGCTCGGTTCGCGCAAAATTCCTGTCTTTGCGGGAAGAGGAATATGTCCGGGCCGCAGAGATGATGGGGGCAAGTTCGGGCCGTGTGATCCGCAAGCACCTGCTGCCCAACTTCATGTCGCACCTGATCGCGTCGGCCACTTTGTCGATCCCGGCCATGATCCTTGGGGAAACAGCGCTCAGCTTTCTTGGCCTCGGCCTGCGCGCACCTGCGGTCAGTTGGGGCGTGATGCTGAATGACGCGCAGAACCTCGCGTCGATCGAGATCTATCCCTGGACGGCAATCCCGATGCTGCCGATCATTGTCGTGGTCTTGGCGTTCAACTTCCTTGGTGACGGGCTGCGCGACAGTCTCGACCCCTATCAGCAATGAGTCTGCTGGCCACTCTTCCCGCTGCCGGCAGCTATCACAGGGTCGGTGCCGGTATGCTGCCAAGCGCCTTCGCCGTTTCCGAACTGGCCACCGCCAGTTTCGCAGTCGTGGGGCGGGAAATGGCCCAGCTGATCCAGGCGCTCAACCTGTCCACGAAGGCACCCGAAGTCTCGATCGATCATCGGCTGGCATCTCTGTGGTTCGGCTATTCCTTCAAGCCGGATGGTTGGGACATGCCCAGTTTGTGGGATGCGGTCGCGGGCGACTACAAAGCCGCTGATGGCTGGATCAGGCTGCACACAAACCTGCCCCGCCATCGCTCTGCCGCGTTGAAAGTCCTTGGCACCCGGCCAGAGCGTGAAGCCGTGGCAAAAACCGTCAGATCTTGGTCAGTATCGGATCTGGAAACGGCGGTTGTTGCCGAAGGTGGGGTGGCCGCTGCCATGCGCAGCCGGACGGAATGGCTTGATCACCCACAAGGCCGCGCCGTGTCGCGCGACCCTTTGATCGGTTGGCAGGGACCGCGCTATGTCAACCTGCGCGACAGACCTCGGGCCACCGCTGATCGGCCTTTGGCCGGGTTGCGGGTGCTGGATCTGACGCGCGTTCTGGCCGGCCCGGTTTCTACGCGAACGCTTGCAGGGTTCGGAGCCGAGGTCTTGCGCATCGACCCACCTGGCTGGGATGAACCGGGGGTGATCCCCGACATATCTCTGGGAAAGCGCTGCGCCTATCTTGATTTGAAATCCGTAACCGGCCTTGAACGATTGCATGGGTTGCTGGCTCAGGCGGATGTGTTCGTACACGGGTATCGACCCGGCGCGCTGGAGGCACTGGGTCTGACCCGGGCCAAACGTGACGAGCTGGCTCCGAACCGGATCGAAGTCACGCTGGATGCCTATGGCTGGCAAGGTCCATGGTCGACCCGGCGCGGGTTTGACAGCCTTGTCCAGATGAGCGCGGGTATCGCCCATGCCGGGATGGAGTGGGCGAACGCGGACAAGCCGACCCCGTTGCCTGTTCAGGCTCTGGACCACGCGACCGGCTATCTGATGGCGGCTGCCGTCCTGTCCGCACTGGCCGAGGCCGCGTCAGGCAATTCCATCATGCACGCGCATCTCTCTCTGGCGCGCACCGCCGAACTTCTGGCCGTGCTCGGCAAAGACGACGCAGAAGCTTCACCCGTCAGCCCGGCAACACCGGATTACGGCACGGCGACAGAGGCGTCCGGCTGGGGGCCGGGCCATCGCCTCAACCCTGCGCTGAGGGTCGGCGAAGCGACGATGCGCTGGGATTTGCCCGCGTCGAAACTGGGCAGTTCAGAACCTGTCTGGCCGCTCGACGCCTACTGACCATCCGGTACGCAGCCGCGCCCCTATCGATCATCGCCCCCAGGGCCGATATCGTCCAGGTAATCCTCATCGATCGCTGCCTGCACCGCGCCTGTTACCGCCTCACGCTGTTTCGGCGTCAGGTCATCGGCGTCTTTGCCGTCTGCCAACCTCACGGTGACTTCGCGATGCGCGAATTTGATGCCTTCCCGCGCGAACAATTCGCGAATTTCCTGATAGACCTTCTTGCGCACCAGCCACTGATCGCCCGGTTTGGTCATGAACTTGACCCGGATGATCATCGCTGAATCCTGCATTTCGATCACGCCCTGGGACTTCAGCGGCTGTATGAAGTTTTCGCCGATCACAGGATCGCTCAGCAACTCCTGCCCCAGCTTCTTGATCAGCTTTCGCACCTTTTCCACGTCAGTGTCATAGGTCACGCGCAGCGGCAGTTTCATGATCACCCAGTCACGGGAATAGTTCGTCAGAACCTTGATTTCGCCAAAAGGAATCGTGTTCAACGCGCCAAGATGGTGACGCAGCTGGAAGGACCGGACCGAGATCTTCTCGACCGTTCCCTTGACGTCTCCGATATCGATGTACTCACCCTTCCGAAAGGCATCATCCATCAGGAAAAACGCCCCGGAAAAGATGTCTCGCACCAGTGTTTGAGATCCGAAACCGACAGCCAGACCAACCACACCGGCACCCGCAAACAGCGGGCTGACATTGATACCAAGTTCCATGAGAACGATCAGCATGATGGTCACGACCACAACGGCCAGAATTGCGCCGCGGAACAATGGCAGCAGCGTCGCCAGCCGGCTTTGTCCGCCTTCCCCGCCCTCATCGCCCAGTTCGGCCTCGGTGCCATCATCGACTTCTTCCGCTATCTTGCTGTCGATCCAGATGCGAAAGAAATGAAACAGGATGTAGCCGATGAAGATGATGACCATTACATCCAGCACACGTGCAACCGGCAGGTCCTCGCTCCATTCCGCATCGGGATACCAAATCACCACAAGGGCATAGACACCGATCACAAAGGCCAGAATTCCAGCCACCCGACGCGCCAGATCCTCATAGGTCAGAAGATACTGTTTGCGCTGTTCTGCCTCGGGCGTTTCCACGGGCTCGGCATCCGCTTCGGCAGCGGCGGTTTCTTCGTTTATCTCGTTGATCTTGCGCGAACGGTCAAAATACCGCTCCAGCACGTAGTTCATCGCACCATAGGCAACGACGACAGACATGAAGATCATATAGCTGCTTGCGATCAGCGGCAGCGGCGTTGGGTTCTCCAGTGCAAGATCAACCGCCAGGCGGAACCAGCTGAACACGACATAGACGATCAGTGCAGGTGCCCAGCCGAAGGAGACGAACCGCAACAACCACGAGACCTGATCCGGCGCTCTTCCGCCCCGGATGGCATTTGAAATGGCCCGGGCATTGAACAGGATCATCAGAATATTGCCAAAAGCGCCTACCATTGTCAGGCAGCCATAGACCATGGCGTAGACGTTGTAGTTCAGCCCGAAATCCGCAACCCAGGTCGAAAACAGAACAACCGTGATGTCATAGGTCGCGAGGGCCGAAGCCCACAGATACAGCCGCTTGGCGTCCCGGTCCGAGAACGGCGGCAGCCGGTATTGACTCAGGTAAGGTGACAAAACCATCCGCCACAGATCGGACACCGTGCGCGACAGGAAGAACGCCGTGAAGATCGCCGTGACCGTGAACTGGATCGAGATATCGTCCGCTTCGCCAAAAAACAGGTATCCGACGATCAGGGCCATGAGCATGGCAAATATCGTCGCTCCGATCCCCATCAGGAACCGGAACAGAAGGAAGGGCATCTTTTCTCGGTAACCCTGCGGTTCATCCTTGATCCGCGCCACGACCCAGCGACGCGCGATGCGTTTCCCGTATATCTCGATAGACAGCCAGCGGCCCAACAACAGGAACAGGATGTTCCAGCCCAGAACTTCCACATAGGTCTGAATGCGACCGTCCGGACTGGTCTGGCGCAGGATATACTTCACTTCGAACACCGAATACGGCAGCGCCTCAAGCCGTGACTGCATGGACTCACGGAATTTCGAGAACCGCTCCTGCGCCTTCATCAGCTGCGATCCCTCACCCATGGGATTGTTCGAATCGCCCGCCGCATCATTCGTACCCGCATCCGTGCCGCCTGCCGTTGTCACAACCTGCCCGGCGCTGTCGATGACGATCACACTGGCCCCGGCTTCGCTGGCGGCGCGAATTGCGGCAGCCAGGTCACTTTCCGGCGAGGACGCAGACGAACTGTCCGCGTTGTATCCCGGAATCAAGGATGTTTGCGCTGAAACGCTTACCGGAAGCGCCAGTACAAAAGCCCACAAAGCCAGAAGTGTTGCGGCCAGAAAGGTATGTTTCATGGGGTTTTGCATCCAGTTTTTCCGATAGCGATCAGATTACAGAAGGGTTTTAGGCAGTTCAAACACTCGGGTGCACCCTGCTCAATATCGTGTTCGGGCGTGTTCTTGGCGCACTGCGTAATTCCGGATGTTTTCAATTTGGCGAAAATTGAATATGAACAGCAGTTGAAGGCCCTGCCCCTTTGCCAGTTCATCGGTTCTTTTGCGATCCCTCTCAAGCTTTGGTGCGACATGACGCGAAACCGTCAATATGCTGTTGCCAAATCGCAATGCTTGGAACATTTGCTGAAGAGCAATTCCTCCTTTGGCAAGCGCGACGGGGATATATACAGTAACGCTTGCAAACGCGCGGATTTCGAACCGGGATCAAGAAGACAGGCAACACTATGAGCCTAGGCAAAACCAATTCCAAACCGGGCCGCGCACCGCGTATCCTGTTTTACAGTCACGATACGTTCGGGCTGGGCCATCTTCGCCGGTCTCGGGCTTTGGCGGCCGCGATCACGCAGGCGGACCAAAGCGCATCCGCGCTGATCCTGACGGGATCACCCGTGGCCGGACGGTTTACCTTTCCCCGTCGCGTTGACCACGTGCGCCTGCCCGGTGTCACCAAACGCGCAGACGGGTCTTATGCTGCACGCACGATCGGGATGGGCATCGAAGAAGTGACCGAGTTGCGGTCAGGTCTTATTCAAACCGCCGTTCAGCAGTTCGACCCTGACGTGTTGATCGTCGACAAGGAACCGACGGGGTTTCGGGGTGAGCTGCTGCCGACACTGAACCATCTGCAAAAGAACTGCGGAACCAAAATGGTGCTTGGGTTGCGCGATGTTCTGGATGAACCCGAAGTCCTGGCCGCCGAGTGGGCGCGCAAGGAGGCCGTTGAAGCCACCGAACGGTTTTATCACGAAATCTGGGTTTACGGCTTGCAGTCGATTTATGACCCGACGCAGGGGTTGCCGCTGAGCGCTTCGGTGCAGTCCCGCATCCACTGGACGGGATATCTGCGCCGCGATCTTGGTCCGGTCGGCGAGCCTCCGCAACAACCCTACATCCTGATCACGCCCGGCGGTGGCGGCGACGGCAAGGCGATGGTCAACCTCGTCCTGTCCGCATATGAAAAAGACCCGGATCTGTCGCCGCGCGCGGTTTTGGTCTATGGCCCCTTCCTGTCCGGTGAGTTGCGCGAAGATTTCGAAACCCGCGTTGCCGCGTTGAACGGCCGCGTCACTGCCGTTGGGTTCGAATCCCAGATCGAAACGCTGTTTGCAGGGGCCGAAGGCGTCGTCTGCATGGGCGGCTACAACACGTTCTGCGAGGTTCTTTCCTTTGACAAACGCGCTGTCATCGTCCCGCGCACCACGCCCCGTCTGGAACAGTGGATACGGGCCTCGCGCGCAGAAGGGCTGGGCCTTGTCCGAATGCTGGATGAAAACCGGGATGGCCTGACGCCGGACGCGATGATCCGCGCCATTCGGGAATTACCGCACCAGTCCCTACCGTCGCAGGCGATACAAAGCGGATTGCTGGACGGGCTGGATTATGTCACCGACCGCATCGAGAGCCTGCTGACCTGGGAACAGGAACGAGCCACCGGATGACCTCAGATTCTCCTCGATTGGCGGTTGTGGTCAAAGGTTGGCCACGACTGTCCGAAACGTTCATTGCGCAGGAACTTGTCGCCTTGCAGGAGGCCGGGCATCGCTTTGACATCTGGTCTTTGCGGCACCCGACCGATACGAAACGCCATCCCTTGCATGACCGGTTCACAGGACAGGTCCGATACCTGCCCGAGTATCTTCATGATGAACCCAAACGGGTCTGGGCGGCACGGGCCCTTGCCCAAACGCTTCCCGGTTACGACAGGGCCTATCGGACCTGGCGTCAGGACTTGAAGCGCGACCCGACGCCCAATCGCATCCGACGGTTTGGGCAAGCCTGCGTTCTGGCCGCAGAATTGCCTACCCGGACGCAAGGGTTGTACGCTCATTTCATGCACACGCCGTCATCCGTTGCCCGTTACGCCGCCATCATGCGCGCATTGCCGTGGAGTTTTTCGGCTCATGCCAAGGATATCTGGACGTCGCCGGATTGGGAAAAACGTGAAAAGCTGCAAGCCGCCTCCTACGGGGCCACGTTTGGCGCCACCTGCACAGCCATCGGAGCGGAACATCTGCGCAGCCTGGCCGATGACCCCAAGCGCGTGGACCTGATCTATCACGGTTTGGACCTGTCTCGCTTTCCCAAGCCCCCAACGCGACAGCTGCGTGCTGTGAATGATCCTTTTCACATGATTTCTGTCGGGCGGCTGGTCGAGAAAAAAGGCTTCGATCGTCTGATCGCGGCTTTCGCATTGCTGCCCGATGACCTGAACTGGCACTGGACCCATATCGGCGGCGGCGCATTGGATGACGTTTTGAGGGCACAGGCGAACGCAGCCGGCATTGCGAACCGGATCACCTGGAAAGGGGCTTGCGACCAGCCCGAGGTCATCGCAGCAATGCGTGATGCCGACCTGTTCGTTCTGCCCAGCCGTATCGCGAAGGACGGAGACCGCGACGGGTTGCCGAATGTGCTGATGGAGGCCGCGTCTCAGTTGTTGCCAATCCTGTCGACACCGGTCTCGGCGATCCCCGAGTTTATCGAAGCCGGAACACATGGGGTTTTGTCCGATGACGCCCCATCTGCACTTGCGGAAGCCGTCGAACGTTTGTCAGCCAATCCGCAGCAAGCGTCACAGATGGCGCATGCGGCCTATGATCGCCTGATCGCCGAGTTCCGGATGGCTCCCGGCATCGCACGGCTGTCGGAACGCCTGAGTTCCATGTGCATGGAAAACGCGTAATGGCGCGGGTCGCGTTTTATGCCCCGATGAAATCTCCTGACAGCCCGAAACCTTCGGGCGACCGTGAAATGGCCCGGAATCTGATGCAGGCGCTGACCGCCGAGGGTGATACGGTCGATCTGGCGACCGACTTGCGCATCTATGACAAAAGCGGCGACGAAGACCTGCAACAAGCCCTGAGGCGCGCGGCAGAAGATGAAGCGAAACGACTTGTCTCTGACATGCCATCAGATACCGATTTGTGGGTGACCTACCACAATTATTACAAGGCACCTGACCTGCTGGGCCCTCGGGTTTGCAAGGCGCGCGGCATTCCCTATGTGCAACTGGAAAGCACCCGCGCATCCAGTCGGTTAAACGGACCGTGGGCTAAGTTCGCCAAGGCGGCGCATCAGGCCTGCGATGCAGCGGATGTGATCTTTTATCATACGGCCAACGACCTGATCACTTTGCGGCGGGATCGCTTTGGCGATCAGGCTTTGGTCGAATTGCCTCCGTTCCTGCCCATCTCGGAACTGCCTCCGGCCGCCACAGGTGGCGCACCCATGCTGACCGTCGGCATGATGCGGCATGGGGACAAGCTGGCGTCCTATCAGATATTGTCCGAGGCCCTGGCGCATTTGACCGGGGACTGGCACCTGAACATCGCAGGAGACGGCCCGGCGCGCAGGCAGGTTGAGGCGCTGATGGCGCCGTTCGGACAGCGGGTGCGTTTTCTGGGTCAGCTTGACCGGGAAGAACTGCAACGCGTCTATCAACAATCATCTCTGCTCGCATGGCCCGGAGTGAATGAGGCTTACGGCATGATTTACCTCGAGGCGCAGGCTGCGGGATTGCCTGTGGTCGCTCAGGATCGGCCCGGTGTACGCGATGTTCTGTCCCCGGCGGCCTATCCATCCGTCGAAAGCGGCGCCAGGGGATTTGCGGATGGCATACAGGCCCTTTTGTCGGATTCCATGCTGCGCCACACTCTGGGCGCTGCGGCACGCAACTACGTGGCAGAGCGCCACCTGATGCCACAGGCGACCGAGCGCTTGTGGGCAACCCTCCGACCCCTGCTGAAGGACGTATCATGACCCGGCTTGCACTGCTCCGCCACGGGCACACCCATTGGAACCGCGCGGGACGGATCCAGGGGCGCAGCGACATACCGCTGGACGATGACGCCCGAGCCGAATTGGCGGGCTATGGATTGCCGCAGGACTGGGCCAAGGCTGACATCTGGTCCAGCCCCCTGCACCGCGCCAGTGAGACGGCGCAAATCGTGACCGGTCGCGACCCGAACACCTCGGACGCGTTGACCGAGATGAACTGGGGCGATTGGGAAGGTCAGCGCGGGGTCGACCTGATCGCGGACGCATCCAGCGGATATCGTCATATCGAGCATTGGGGCTGGGATTTCCGCCCACCAAACGGAGAAAGCCCGGCCGAGGTTCGGGACAGGCTTCGCCCCTGGCTGTCCGCGCTGCGGCAGGATACGATCGCAGTCTGTCATATCGGTATCATGCGGGTCATTCTGGCTTGGGCATGGGGTTGGAATTTCGAAGGACCTGCCCCCTTTAAGATCAAACGCAATCGGCTGTATATCGTCGACATCAAGACCATGACCGCCGACGCCGACCCCGTTCGCCTGATCAAATACGAGGCCCCGCAATGAAGGTGATGATCATCGTCACGCACTTGTTGGGCACCGGGCATCTCAGCCGGGCGCTGACATTGGGGCGGGCCTTTCGGGATGATGGCCACGACGTCATGGTCGTGACGGGTGGCATGCCCGCGCCGCAACTGGACAGCACGGGCATGACCCTGTTCGGCTTGCCGCCGCTCAGGTCAGACGGAACCAACTTCACCCGTTTGCTGACCGAAAGCGGCGACGAGGCTGACGCGGCCTATCACGCCACGCGCGAGGCCGCCCTGGTGCAGGCGGTGAACAGCTTCCAGCCGCAGATCCTGATCACCGAGCTTTACCCCTTTGGTCGCCGATCACTGTCGGCCGAGTTCGATGCGGCCTTGAATGCGGCAAGCGCGTTGCCTGAGCGTCCCGTCATTCTCGGATCGGTCCGCGACATTCTGGCTCCGCCCTCCAAACCCGCCAAGGCCGAGCGCGCGGATGAAATCGTGTCTCGGCATTATGACGGCATTCTGGTGCATTCCACCGAAAGCGTTACACCCCTGTCGGTCAGCTGGCCGGTGTCGGACCGATTGGCCAAGCGACTTCACTACACCGGCTTTGTGGCGCCTGCATTGCCCCAACCTCACCCCGACGCAGCGGGCCAGGATGAAATCCTGGTCAGCGCTGGCGGCGGATCAGTCGGGCAACCGATCTTTCGCGCGGCCATCGAGGCCGCCCGAAAGATGCCCAACAGGCGCTGGCGCCTGCTGGTCGGTGGAACGGATGCAAAGGCGCGGATCGCGGAATTGTCCCGGATGGCCGAAGGTGCTTCGGTTGTTCTGGAATCTGTGCGGCCGGATTTCCGCCAGATGCTGCCCCTTGCAGCGGCATCGGTAAGCATGTGCGGCTACAACACTGCCATGGATATCCTTCAAAGTGGCACCCCCGCCGTGTTTGTACCTTTCGACGACGGCAAAGAGGTGGAACAAGGGCTGCGCGGGCAGAGCCTGTCCGATCTGCCCGCAATCGAAGTTCTGGAAAGCCGAGCATTGAGCGGGGCGACATTGGCTCGGGCGGTGGAGCGTGTCGTGGCCGACGGCCCCCGTGCACAACAGGATTTCGGTTTTGACGGGGCCATCCAATCCGTCCACATCGCCAAGCGCCTGCTGGAGCAGCGCACATGAACCCCGACTGGCGCCCACTTGACGTCGAGTTGAATCATTGGCGTGCCGAAAGCTTGCTCTTGCCTTTGTGGTGGCGCGATGATGATGCCATCGCGCCAACACCGCAATTGGACCGCCTTTCCGAGCTGGCCGACAAACTGGGCCTGCCCGTGCATCTGGCCGTCATTCCACGCGACGCGACGCCCGCGCTGGCGGAATACGTCGCCGCGCGCGCGTCTCTTGTTCCGGTCGTACACGGGTGGGCGCATACAAACCATGCGCCTCGCGGCGAGAAGAAGGCCGAGTTTCGGCTCGACCGTCCGCTGGACATGATGGTGACGGATGCGGAGGCCGGGATGGTGCGTCTTCGGTCCCTGTTTGGTGACAATATGCGACAAATGTTCGTGCCCCCCTGGAATCGCATTGCACCCGAGATGGCCAAGCAGTTGCCAAAGCTGGGATACCGCATCCTGTCCACCGCAACGCCCCGCAAATCACGTCTGGCCGCACCGGGTCTTGAGCAAATCAATACCCACCTTGATCCAATCGACTGGCGCGGATCGCGTGGCTTGATCTCAGCCGACGCCCTGGTCGCACAGACTGCTGGTCTTCTGCGAGACCGACGCGAAGGCCGTTCAGACAACACCGAGCCCTTTGGCATATTGACCCATCATCTGGTCCATGATCAGGACATCTGGACCTTTACCGAGGCCCTGCTGCGCAAATTGCTGAGCGGACCCGCCACAGCCTGGGTCGCGCCAGAGAACGAATGAGGACATCACCATGAGCCGATTGGATTCCATGCTGCGCCGACTGACGGCCCAACGCGACGGATTGAACTGGGCGGCCGAGCGGATCAGCGGCCAGCCGGGGGATGTGCTGGATATGGGCCTGGGCAATGGCCGCACCTATGACCACCTGCGTGAAATCCTGCCAGAGCGCCGGATCTGGGTGATGGACCGGATCCTGCAATGCCATCCGGACAGCACCCCCCCGGCCGAGGATTTCCTGCAAGGTGAGGCCGAACCGATGCTGCTCAGACTGGCGGCCGAAGGGCATAGAATCGCGCTGGCGCATTACGATTTCGGACGCGGCATCAAGCACGAGGACGTCGCCGAAGCAGAGCGTCTCAGCCCGCTGATCGCAAAAGTCATGCAGCCCGGCGGGTTGTTGATTTCAGGTCAGCCCCTGGTCGGCTTTGCCCAGATTCAGGGGCCCAAGACAATCGCCCCGGACCGTTACCTGTTCTACACGGCCTGATCACGCCACGCGTCGACCGCGCGCCCAAACCGAACTCGGGACGGGTACACCCGCGCGCATCCGGAAGCGGATGACATCGGCGCGGGCGTCGACGCGCAACTCGCCCCGCTCCTCCAACCCTGCGGCCCGAGCCGGTGCCAGCGTAACCGTCTTCATCCCCCGCGCCAGGTCGCCCCAAATCTCGCCCAGCCTAACCGCCGACAGCAACAAGGCCGACGGCACATAATCCGAAGACAGGATGTCCAGATACCCAAGCTGAGCCAGCTCGTAGGCAGCAACATTGCCTGAATGCGACCCCCCGCGGATTATGTTCGGCGCGCCCATCATGACCCGAATGTCGTTCTTGTGGCAGGCGCGTGCCGCTTCGACGGTTGTGGGGAACTCGGCCAGACGGATGCCGTGACCTACGGACACTTTCACCTGATCTTCAGTCGTGTCGTCATGGCTGGCCAATACTGCTCCGAAACGGCGGGCAGCTTTGACAGCTTCGACCTCGTGCAGTACGCCATTGCGATCTCGAAGCCCTTTCAATTGCGCCACGTGCTGAAAGAACGTGTCATCATCCATGGCATATTTGCCCTTCAGAAAGGTCTCCAGCTTGCCCATATCGCGAAACTGACGCTGACCGGGTGTGTGATCCATTATGGACACAATGCCAACCCTGTCTTCCGGTCCAAATTCGCTCAGCTCTTCAACCAGAGTTTCCGAACACACCTCGGCCCGCAAGTGCAGAAAGTGGCTGATCTTGAGCGCATCCTGTTCGTGCAGATCCCACAACTCCTGCGACAGGCCGCGGGCGTATTTCCCATACCGCCGGGCGCCCGACGGGATCGATCCAACCCGCATGGCATCGAACACTGTCGTGATCCCGGCGCCGGCCAATTCCGCATCATGCGCAAGAATTGCGGCGGCATGGGGCCAGTTCACCTGTGGGCGCGGTTGAATGTGACGTTCAAGGTTGTCCGTGTGCAACTCGACAAGGCCGGGGCTGACATAGTCGCCTTCGCAATCTATCGCGCCCGCGGGGACCCCGTTTCCGGTGTCGATTTCAGCGATGGCCTCACCCACAATCCGGACACTGCCGGTTACGGTTTCATTCGGCAATACAAGCGTGGCATTGGCAAGGATCAACTCTTCTGTCATCTGAACTTCACGCATGTTGAGACCGAGGAAGGCCACGCAAGAGGAGGCCGACATGACATTCACGCGATACGCGATCTATTTTGCGCCGCCTGCGGGAAAGGAATGGGCGAAATTTGCAACCAGTTGGCTGGGTTGGGACATGGAGGCGGGAAAGCCGGTTGCCCATCCGATTGTCGAAGGCATCGACGTTGCCGCTGTCACGGAAGTACCGCGCAAGTACGGGCTGCACGCGACGCTGAAGCCACCGTTCAGACTGCGCGACGGCAAAACGTTCGAAGCCCTGCAAGAGGCGTGCAGCTCGCTCGCCTCCCGCCAACCACCTGTGTCGCTGGATGGCCTCGAGATCGCCCGGTTTGGGCGCTTTCTGACCCTGCGTCCGTTGGGTGAGACGCGGGCACTGAATGCGCTTGCCGCGGCCTGTGTTCGGGAACTGGACAGCTTTCGTGCGCCTACCTCCAAGGCCGAACTGGCCCGCCGTCGCGCCGCCGGGTTGACCCCAGAGCAAGACGCCAACCTGGTTCAGTGGGGCTATCCTTACGTACTGGACGCGTTCCGCTTTCACATCACGCTGAGCGGCAAGCTGGACAAACCAACCCTGAGAGCAACTCGGAACGCGCTGCAAACCGATCTGGTCCCACTGCTGCCGCAGCCCTTCCAGATCACGGATCTGGCCCTTACGGGCGAGGCTGAGGACGGGCGCTTCTACCTTATCCATCGATACGGGCTTTCCGGTTGAAGGTGCGACAGGATTTCGGCAACCGTATCTTCCATCGCACCGGAGTTGTCGAATTCCAGGACCTGATTCAAACCGTTGGGCAAAGACGTTTGGGCCCGGTCCAGACGCCGCGTCTGTTCCGCCTTGCTTTCCCGCCCTCTTAAGGACAAGCGTTCGGACAGAACCTCGGGCTTGGCCGTCAGGGAAATCACGATCAGATCACCAAACACCTCCTGCGCCTCAAGCAACACCGTTCGTGACAGGTTGACCAGAACGGCCACGGCCACCTGCCGCTGCCGCGTGATCGTCTTCGGCACGCCGTAACACAGCCCATGCGCATGCCAACTCAGCGCAAACGCACCATCCCGTTCCATTCGCTGAAATGTATCGACCGAGACCCGGTCGAAATCTTCGCCGTCTTCGCCTTCGGGACGGGTAATCACCCGCCGCTGCCGCTGAACACCCGGCGCCCGGGCCACCAACGCGTTCATTACGCTGTCCTTTCCGACCCCCGAAGGACCCACGACCGCTATGACCGGAGCAAGCGTCATGCAGCCATCCCCGGCGTGAAGTCCGAGACATCGACCTCGCGATCGCAGACCCGTTCGCGTGCGTCGAGATCGTGAAAAATCCCGACAATCGTCACGCCCTTGTTCTTGGCCTCTTCGATCAGGGACAAAACCGTTTCCCGGTTCTGCGCATCCAGGCTTGCGGTCGGTTCATCCAACAGCATTGCCGGATATTCATGCGCAAAGCCTCGCGCAATGTTCACTCTCTGCTTTTCGCCACCCGAGAAAGTCGTCGGGCTGAGGGTCCACAGACGTTCGGGAATATTCAGCCGTTTCAGCAATCCGGCTGCCCTGTCCATTGCCACTTGCCTGTCACAGCCCACGGCCAGCAGCGGCTCTGCCACAACGTCCAGCGTCGGCACCCGAGGCACGACCCGCAGGAACTGGCTGACATAGCCCAACGTGTCACGACGCAGCAACAGGATCTGCCTCGGTTCAGCCCGGGCCACGTCCAACCCTGCGACCAGCACCTGACCAGTGGCCGCCAGATAGTTGCCGTAGATCACCCGCATCAGCGTGGATTTGCCTGCACCCGACGGCCCGGTCAGGGCGACGCACTCACCCGGTTCCACTTTCAGAGACGCGCCTTTCACCACCGGGATCGCGGCGCCGCCCTGATTGTGCAGGGTGAAGCTTTTGCTGACATCGACAAGTTCAATCATCGCTTCATCTTTCCCCAAAGCCTCAAACCTGCAAAACGCTGGACACCAGCAACTGCGTATAGGCATGTTGCGGGTCGTCCAGTACCTGATCCGTCAGCCCGGCCTCGACCACGCGACCGCTTTTCATCACCATCAATCGATCCGCCAGCAGACGCACCACGGCAAGATCATGGGTGACGATGATCGCACTCAACCTCATCTCACGCACAAGTCCGCGCAACAAATCCAGTAAACGCGCCTGTACCGACACATCCAGACCACCGGTCGGTTCGTCCATGAACACCAGCCGAGGACCTGTCACCAGATTGCGCGCGATCTGCAAACGCTGCTGCATCCCGCCCGAAAACGCGCTTGGGCGGTCATCGACGCGGCTCTCGTCAATCTCGACCCGGCCCAACCAGTCAATGGCCTTGCCCCGAATGCTGCCATAGTGGCGTCCGCCGACGGCCATCAGCCGCTCGCCAATGTTGCCTCCGGCGCTGACAGACATCCGCAACCCGTCGCGCGCATGTTGATAGACAAAGGCCCAATCGGTGCGGCTCAGCATCCGGCGCTCTGGCTCGGACATTGTGACCGTATCGACCGGGCCGTCTGCACGGGTATCAAAGATCACCTGCCCGGCATCCGGCTTCAGAAGGCCGGCCATACAGTTGAGCAAGGTCGACTTGCCCGACCCACTTTCACCAACGATTCCCATTACTTCTCCGGGGAAGAGATCAAAATTCACATCCGCGCATCCGATCCGGCGGCCATAGCTTTTTTCAATGCCTTTGACTTGCAACAGAGGGGTCATTGCGTGTTCTTTCCGGCCAATTGGCCTGCATGCCCCGCCTCACGCCGTGACCGGCAGTAATCCGTGTCAGAACAGACAAACATCCGGTTGCCCGCGTCATCCATGATAACCTCGTCCAGATAGCTGTCTTCGGCCCCGCACAGATCGCAGGGATGATCGGCCTTGGTGGCCTCGAACGGATAATCCTCGAAATCGAGGCTCACGACTTTGGTATGCGGAGGCACCGCATAAATACGCTGCTCGCGCCCGGCTCCAAACAGCTGGATCGCGTCCATCTCAAGCTTTGGATTGTCGAATTTCGGAATCGGGGACGGGTCCATGACATAGCGTCCAGCCACGTTCACCGGATAGGCATAAGCGGTCGAAATTGCCCCATGCTGGCTGATATCCTCGTACAGTTTCACATGCATCAGCCCGTATTCCTCAAGACTGTGCATCTTGCGCGTCTCAGTCTCGCGCGGTTCCAAAAAGCGCAGAGGTTCGGGAATCGGCACCTGATAAACGATGATCTGATCTTCGCGCAGTTTTGCTTCGGGGACGCGGTGGCGGGTCTGAATGATTGTGGCCTGTTCCGTCTTTTCCGTGGTGGCGACCCCTGCGGTGTTTTCAAAGAACTTGCGGATGGATACGGCGTTGGTGGTGTCGTCTGCGCCCTGATCGATCACCTTGAACGTATCCTCGGGCGTCAACGTCGCGGCTGAAACCTGTACGCCCCCGGTACCCCAGCCATAGGGCATCGGCATCTCGCGGCTGGCAAACGGCACCTGATACCCCGGTATGGCCAGACCCTTGAGGATCGCCCGCCGGATCATCCGCTTGGTTTGTTCGTCCAGATAGGCGAAGTTGTACGCGCTCATAAGCAGCCTCTTTCTGCAAGAGCGCGTTCAAGCGCGTGCGGCGCGGTGAAGTGGATCCCATCCATGCCCACCGCACGCGCGCCTTCGACATTGTGCAGCCCGTCATCGATGAAAATGCAGTTCTCGGGTGAAAGCCTGGCCCGCTTGCACAACAGATGGAAAATCTCTGGCTGAGGCTTCAAGAGCTTCTCCTGCCCCGACACGACGGTGACACCAAACACTTCGCCCAATTCGGGATGTGCCCCCACGCCGACAGGCCAGGTTTCCGCTGACCAATTGGTGATCGCATGAACCGGAGTGCCTTTCTCTTTCAGGCGGTAAAGCAGGCGCCAGCTTCCCTCGATCTTTTGCGGAACGGTTCTGGCATAACGTTCAACGTAAACACTGAGGCGCTGCCGATCTTCCGCATTTTCCAGTTCAGCGGCCAGATCGGCGAACATCTCTCCTCCATCGGCCCGCAGGTTGCGTTCGGGGAAATTGATGCGCGTCAGGAACTCTGCCACCGCCTCGCGGCTACCCATCTCCTCCAGCCATGCCAGATGCGGATCCCACTTGACCAGAACGTTTCCGATATCAAAAACGACGGCTTTCATTCCATGGCCTCCTCTGACATGCGCTCTTGGGCCTTTCGGCGCAGTTTGCGGACCAGTTCCAGCTCGGACTGGAAATCGACATAATGCGGCAGCTTGATATGTTCGAGAAAGCCGGTAGCCTGAATGTTGTCCGCATGGCTCAGAACAAATTCTTCATCCTGCGCGGGCGCGCCCACGTTGTCTTCACCCAACTCTTCCCACCGCAAGGCCCGATCGACCAGCGCCATCGCGATGGACTTTCGTTCAGACTGGCCAAAGACCAGCCCATAGCCCCGCGTGAACTGTGGCGGTTCCGTTTTCGAACCGATGAACTGGTTCACCGTCTCACATTCGGTCAGCTCGACCTCGCCGATATCGATGGCAAAGCCCAGCTCGGGGATGTCCAGCTCAACCACGACCTTGCCGATACGCAATTCTCCGACAAAGGCGTGGTTGCGGGCGTAACCGCGCTGGCTCGAATAAGCCATGCCCAGCACAAATCCCTCGTCCCCACGGGTCAGCGACTGAAGGCGCACCGGGCGGGTGGACGGGAACTCCATCGGTTCACGGGTCAGATCGCCCGGAACGTCATCGCGGGCCGGTTCATCCTGAATGATACCCTCATCCTTCAGGAATGCGGTAACATGTGGCGTTGATTCCAGCCGCACAGGGCCTTCAGGCGCCTTTGGAACTTCGCTCTCGGCCGCCAGCTTGAAGTCCAGCAATCGGTGGGTGTAGTCGAAGGTTGGCCCCAGAACCTGACCACCGGGGGCATCTTTGAACGTGGCCGAGATCCGGCGATCACAGGCCATATCGCCGGTTTTGACGGGGTTGGAATGGCCGAAACGAGGCAGGGTCGTGCGATAAGCGCGAACGAGGAAAATCGCCTCGATCAGATCACCGCGCGCCTGTTTGATTGCCAGCGCAGCAAGGTCGGGATCGTATAACGACCCCTCGGCCATGACCCGGTTCACCGCAAGGCTCAACTGTTCACGGATCTGCGCGAGGCTCAGTTCCGCGACATCTGTCGCACCACGGCGTTCTTCGGCAAGCCACGCATGGGCGTTTTCGATGGCTTTTTCGCCCCCTTTGACAGCGACATACATGGCTTACCCCCTGGACCTGATTTGCGTGCTACGCGGCAGGGCCGCGACCGCCTCACCGCAGGTGAAGAAAAAATCACACCCCAAAGGGTAAAGCAGCGCATTGTTCTGAAGAGCCGGAATATCCGGCAGAGAAAGCCGCGCCGTGTGCCGGATGCCGGGGCCGCTCAGAACCGCTCCGTTCTGCTCCAGCCGCCTGCATTCCACAACAAGTGTCGCGGACCGGTCCGGGTATTCCGGCGTCCCGATACGATAGGTGTTGAGCGGCGCCAGTGCATCCCACGTACCAAGGGCAAAATCAGCCTCTTCCGCCGCCACTATCGGTGCACCCGTGTGAAAGGTCAGCCATTCGCGCACCACATCGGTGTCGGCTTCACCCGCCAGATGAACGTTTGTCTCGGCGTCGCAAAGCGTCAGGAGCAGCGTGCCAGCCGCGACGGACAAGGGCGCAGGTGGTGCGCAGCCAGTCAGGGTGCGGAGTTCACCCGGGCGTGCCATGGCGGTCATGGCCGCGCGGAATGCATGTGCCGCGTCGACAGGTGCGTCTTGAAAGCCCCCCGAGTACCGCATTTGAACAGGCATCAGTCTTCCCCCCGAGCCAGCGTGAAAAACTCGACCTTGGTGGCCGCTGCCTTTGCGGCGCGCGCTGTCTTGATGGACTGCATTTGCAGCCTCAGCGGATCAAGCAGCCGTTCCTGCAAATCACCAGCAGCGGCCGTCTGCATCATCGCATCAATCAATGCCGCCGCTTCTGCCTTGGATTTCGACCTGCCCTGAACATATCCGTGACCGACCGTACCATCCTGCAACACGACCGAGCAGCGCGTAACGGTCATTTCACCCAGGTTGAACAAAGCGCCGGTTCCTCCGATGCGGCCACGCACCATGACACCACCCACTTCGGGCCTGCGCAGCCATTCGAAACTCGGGCAGTCCTGAATGCCGTCCCACAGCGCCACTAGGGCAGTGTCCGGCGCGCGCGCCAGCAGACCCATCCATTCCTTCCGTGCCTTGATCCCGATTTCCGTCTGGTTTGCCATCAAAGCCTCTTGGATAGGCTGTCTACATGAACTATACAACTAGACAAATGTTAACCGACAGGTTGTCAAAACGCAATCTGCGACCGTTTGAAGGTTTGGTGGAATGAGAAAAACGCCGATCTGGAAAAGTATTGCCCTGCGCCTGACCTCGGACATCGCCGAGGGGCGCTATCAAACCGGAGATCGCCTGCCGACCGAAACTCAGCTGGCCGCCACCTATGGCGTCAACCGCCACACGGTACGGCGCGCTTTGGCTGACATGTCTGATCAGGGGCTGGTGCACGCTCGGCGCGGTGCGGGCGTTTTTGTTGCGGCACGGCCAACGGATTATCCGATCGGCAAAAGGGTGCGCTATCACAAGAACATCTCGGCCAGCGGCAAGATACCGGGTAAGAAAATCCTAGCTTTGACCACGCGCGTCGCCGATGAAGCCGAAGCCGAAGCTCTGGGCCTTAACAAGGGTGATCCAGTGCACGTCTATGACGGATTATCCCTGGCGGACGGGCAGCCCATAGCCCTGTTTCAAAGCGTTTTCCCCGCGGAACGATTTCCGGATATCTTGCAGACATTGACCGAAACCCAATCCGTCACCAAAGCGCTGCAAGCCTGCGGCATCAGGGATTACGTCCGCGTCTCGACTCGCCTGACCGCGCGCGGGGCGACCGCAACGCAGGCGCTACAACTTCAATTGTCAGAAGGTGCTCCTGTTCTCTTTTCGGTCGGCGTCAATGTCGACCCGGATGGACGGCCAGTCGAGTACGGCCGCACGGTTTTCGCGGGTGAGCGTGTAACGCTGACCCTGAACGAGGCATCAGCGAACTAGGATTCTCAGCCGCATCCGACCTCCGGGCCGAGGCCTCAACCCATTGGGTCAGATGCTACGCGGTAAGAGTTTTGTGGCGGCACAGCGTTTGCGGGGGCTATCCATCCCACCGGCTCAGGGGTATACGCATCCGCGACTCTTCAGCTGATACGAGGCCACCATGAGCTTTGACCGCACCATCAAGATCGCGCCGTCTATCCTGTCCGCCGATTTCGCCAATTTTGGGCAGGAAATTCAGGCCATCGAAGCGCAGGGCGCCGACTGGGTTCATGTTGACGTGATGGATGGCCATTTCGTTCCAAACCTGACCTTTGGCCCTCCGGCCGTGAAAGCCTTTCGCCCGCATGTGAAAACGGTGATGGACGTTCACCTGATGATCACGCCGGTCGATCCCTACATCCAGGCCTATGCCGATGCCGGAGCGGACATTCTGACCGCACATATCGAGGCTGGCCCACATACCCATCGCACCTTGCAGGCCATTCGCGGCGCCGGAATGAAAGCCGGCGTTGCCCTGAACCCCGGCACCCCTGCCGAAGCGGTCGAGCATCTGCTGGACCTCACGGATCTGGTTTGCGTGATGACCGTGAACCCCGGCTTTGGGGGCCAGAAATTCATCGACATGACTGGCAAGGTCAAAAAACTGCGTCAGATGATCGGTGATCGTCCGGTGCATATCGAGATTGACGGTGGCGTCGACCCGAATACCGCCCCGCTGGTGGCAGCGGCGGGTGCGGATGTGCTGGTGGCCGGTTCGGCTGTATTCAAAGGCGGTTCGGTTTCAACCCCACAGGTCTACGGAAACAACATCCGCGCTGTCCGGGCGGCGGCTGAATCAGCACTGTCCTGATTTGCAATCACCAGCGGCTGACGGCAAGACCGTCAGCCGCCGGTATGGATCACAGCCCTTGTCAAGTAAGGGCTTCAGTCCGTGCGGACCGCGCCCACATAAGACGCTCTGCCCATTTCCTTGACGTCGCAGTAGGGAGGAGGACAGACGCGCATCACCAATCCACGTCACGCCTCAAAAGCTGGGATCACCCCGCCGTGGCGTTCTTGTTGAGAACGCGCGTAAAGTGGGGTTGGCGGGGTTTGGCAAGGGGGAATCCATGCTCTGCAAACAGAATCATCGCGCGTTAAAGTTGCTTTCGGTATTGGGATTTCTCCATATGGATTATACCAACCGTCGACTAGCGTCATTCGAAGGAAACAATATGAAACACCTATTAGGTGCCTCCATTCTAATCATCGTAGCTTGTCGCGCGGTTTTAGCTGGCGAAGCCGACTATGAGAGCCTGACTCACAAAATCGCCAAGATGTCTTTGACATCACAGCCGCAGGCAGCCGGACGAAAGAAAACCCAGCAAATCTCCTTTCCACAGAAATGTATATTTTTGATCGGCACGGAAACTTCAGATCAAAACGGTATCTTGCATCAGGGAACCTATTTGAAAACTCCGATTGTAGACCTCCGCATCCTGAGAGCGGATGACCATTACGTTGTATTTAGTGGTGGGGGTGACAATGCAGAAAACTACTCGATTGCGTTCATGGAAACCTACAACAACGATGAAGCTCTTCAGCCTGCTGGCCAGCTCATTCGGGAGACAGCCATCGAATGCAATGAAACGCATTGCACGAGTGATTTGGGTAGCTTACACGCCGAACACTACAATTCAGCAGATAACAATTCACCTCTGTTAGAAGCGCTGGAAGAATTGGTTAATATTTGTAAATAGCCAAGGTCTTCACACAAAACAAAAAAAGGCCGCCCCGGTGTGGAGCGGCCTTCTTTAGTTCGACGGTGTGGGCTCTCATTGCTCTTTCAGAGCAACTGCCGCCCAC